>LURZ01000029.1:0-9609 GCA_001629255.1 Marine group II euryarchaeote REDSEA-S42_B7 | reverse complement strand
AACTTCAAAACCAGATTCTGGGAAAGATGATGGTGGAGAACACCAGGAGGCTCTGGAGATGTTCTTGGATGGTAAAATCTCGGAGGAGGAATTTGTTGCTCACGATATCAAACTATGGAGGGAGGTTCGTCCAGATATCCATAGGGATGACATCATGCGTTGCTACAGCGGTGTAGGGCTTATTGAGGGTGCCAGAAAGGTTGTCGAAAACCTGAAGAAAAGAGGGGTTTTTGTGGCAATTGTTTCCTCTGGAGTGGACATCTTCGTAGGTGCTATCGCAAACATGCTGAAGGTTGACGACTGGGTTGCAAATGGTTTCGAATGGGATGATGAAGGGTGGCTTTTGGGTGGCCTCCCAACAAGGGTTCTAACTCACGATAAGGGGATTATGGTCGAAAAATTAGCAAGAATAAACGGATTCGAGCCATCTCAAATCGTCTCTGTGGGGGATTCCAGCACAGACTTGTCAATGAGGATCGAGGGGTCCAAATTCATAGGATTCAATCCAAGAAGAAAGAGGGCACTGGAGGCTTTCATGGAAGCTGATGTCCCTGTAGTTGAAGAGAAAAACCTGAGCCTGATATGGCCCTTAATTTTCCCTGGTGAGGAAATACCTTAGCTAGGCGAAATCGATTGATTCCGTCGCGAAAGTATGTAGGTTAACCACAGTCAGAATACATGGCTTCGGCTGGAATCCCAACATTCTCTGGAAATCTGTCTGATCCTGCCATGTGGAGCTATGCACCATGAGTGTGCCTTTGTGATCCCCGACAAAATGCCCATGCACGTGCCCGGTCACGAAAATATCTGGAACTACTGGAATAACCATCCTATCCTCTGGCTCAGGAGAAAGGGGCGTTTTGCCGCCCCAAGAGGGGGCGAGGTGCCTCCTCTCAAGCATGGCGCGCATGGCCATCTCTGGTTTGGAATAGGTGACTGACCGAAGCGTTGCTACGAAATCGTCAATGCTCTTTCCGTGGTAGGAAAGTATCCTGACGCCATGAAGGCTGAAGTCGCAGGGATTTCCAACAAATGTGGTATTGGAATAGTCCTGTTGTACCTCTGGATCTAGGGCTGGTTGGGGCTCTGCTGGTCGGACGGCGTCATGATTTCCGGGGAGCATCACTACATCGACCCAATCGGGTATATCTTCTAACATCCTCGCCAGCTCCCCGTATTGATTGAATAAGTCGGTGATGGCTAGATGCCTCTCCTGACCGGGATAAATCCCTACACCATCTACTCCATCACCTGTGAGAACGAAGTATTTGACGGTCTTAGCCAGAGGGTCGTTCTTGAACCATTGAACCATCTTCTCCCATTGAGGTGCGAGGAAGGTCTTGCTTCCCAGATGTACGTCGGACAGGAATGCTGCGGAGACGGCCGACTCCTCCCCTGCTTGGGATTTGGAATGCTGTCCTAAGGGGGGTTTGTGTATGTTCTGAACCCACAATATGGGTTCTCTCTCACCGGAAGAGAAATTGCCACTAACTCCGACTATCTCGTCATCCATCAGTCCGTCTAGAGATGGATGTAATGGAGAGGCATCGGAAGGTGGTTTAATCATGCACCTAATCTGGGTGCTCTCATCCTCCAAAACGAAGCTCATCCAACCATTCTTGGTCCACCTTACATCACTTGATAGTCCAATGATTGTGAATTCTGATTCTCTATTTGTTAGTCTCCGGCGATTCCTCCATGCTTCAGAGTTGCTAATCGGCCTTCTAGGAAGAACTCCGTGAGAAATCATCATGCTTCTAATCTGCGCGAGTCTACTTTTGAAGCAGGATTGCATATCCGAGATTCTGCCCTCAGTAGAAGATTGCCCGGTTATATCGAAATGAATCTCGATGTCCGAATCAACTTCTCTTGCTTCCAGTGGGAAGTCTGAGCTGTTGAATCCTGAAGACAATCTGGGCCTGGGGATCGTTTTGTCTGGGGCAGGAAGGATGGGGGCAAGGACCCTCCCATGAGGAGTATCTTGCTCGGGCCTGGGTAAAGTCGACTGAGAGAGGGATTTTGGAGTTTCATCGGGGGATTCTGCTGGAGTTGAAGAGATGGCCAGTAACTCATCTACCGTTGCACCGTTTAGTAGCCTTACGCCTGATGAATTAGCTGCTTCTATGAGAGGGAGTACATTCTGTAGTTTTTCCAGTTTCTCTACCGCACTAGTCTGAACGATCAACCCAGCAGAGGAAAGTTGGTTGTGCATATCTTCCCAACTCGGCGAGCGCATACGAAGGGCCTCATATGTGAACGCCCTTGATAGTATCTATCGATGAGATTCTTCCAGATGAATTACTCGTCCCAATCGATTAGTGATGCAAGATCAATCTTCTTCAGGGATTGAGAGACAGTTTTCTTCTCAGAACCCCATGAAATCCCCCCTTCCCACTCGTCCGTACCCAACAATGACTGGCTTCCTGGGTCTTCTTCCGTTTTGACTCCGGCGGGATCGCTACTTAGTGAGGTCTCCTTCTTTGATCCATCATCTAGCCTATCGATAGCCTCCAATGCCAATCTTAGAGCGAACGAAGCGAATGAGCGCTTGTTATCGAGACGGTCATTGTCTCCGAAATCCATTCTTCTGACCAAGAAGTAGTCCTCGGCAATTACTGCCACATGAACCCTTCCGACTTCCTTATTCTCTGAAGACCCGCCAGGGCCAGCGATTCCTGTCACTGCGATAGAGATGTTTGATCCAGACTTGTAACGTGCCCCACGGGCCATTTGAACTGCTACCTTGTGAGAGACTGCCCCATGACCCCCCTCATCAAAGGCGGGGCTTTCTACACCCAGTTCCCTCATTTTTGACTCGTTGGAGTACACAATCCAACCTTGTTTGAACCAGGCACTAGCCCCGGAAATATCGGTAAGCAGTGATGATATCATTCCACCAGTGCAAGATTCTGCTGTGGAAATTGTCCAGTTCTTTTTGATTAGCCGGTGCTTTAACCTAGAAGCGAGGGCAGCAGCCTCTTCGACCACGTAATTCTGTCTCTGCACACACTATTGACCTTTTTCTGTAAATTTGGAGACGGAAAGCGCCCTCACTATCGATGTTTATTTGGTGGGTCCGGCAGGAATTGAACCTGCGATCTTCGCTTTGTAAGAGCAACGTCATAACCCCTAGACCACGGACCCCGGGAGGTCCGAAGAGCAATGCATTCAAATCCTCTATGGTGGTTATGTCAATTTGAGGGGGGTTCTGAATGTCGATGTCCGATTTGATTGAAAGACTCGAGGCTGCAGGAATACCAATAGGCGATTTGGCTAAATCTGCCATGATTGATATCGATCCAGGACATTTCACAGATTACGATTTAGAAGTTTTCTGGCATGACAGGCCGATACCCTTCCTATTCACTGGTTTTGGAGCAACTAGAACCATCTCAGCACCCCATATGATAGCGACTTTACTCCATCATCTTGAGATCAATGAGGGACAAGATATCATGCTAATTGGTTCTAAAGGAGGATACCTTGCTGCAATAATAGATAGGATGGTTGGGGAGGAAGGAACAGTTACTATCGTTGAGCCTCACGAAGAGGTAAGGTTCCACACCGAAGATAGGCTAGCGAGCCATCTATGCTCTGGAATGATCAGGGTTCTACGACCAAATGACGTTGGTGCAGTAGAGCATAGTTCTGGAGGCTTCGAAAGGGTCCTGATTACCGGCTCAGTAAGAGAGATTCCGAATTCGATCGGAGAGTTAGTCATAGATGGCGGTTTCGTACTAGGTCCTTTTGGCGGACCCGTCCACCAGAGGCTATTGAAGAGGGAGAAGCAGGGCGGTGACTGGTTTGATACCGATCTAGGAGGAGTAGTTTTCGGACCAATGGATGTTGGAGAGTCTGAAACCAGTCCTCTTGATCCGATTTCCTTAGCCAATCACATCGAGGATGCATTTGATCTGGTTGGCGGGATGATCGAGATTGAAGAAAGCACTTGC
The DNA here is from genome assembly GCA_001629255.1 of Marine group II euryarchaeote REDSEA-S42_B7. Taxonomy (GTDB): domain Archaea; phylum Thermoplasmatota; class Poseidoniia; order Poseidoniales; family Thalassarchaeaceae; genus UBA36. The sequence goes on along the minus strand of LURZ01000029.1, from coordinate 5,656 downwards.
GCTAGAGTTAGGAATCTCATTATGGCATTAAGAGAGATGCCACCGGATGTGCCATATGTCGACGAGGAGTCTTCTGAGGAGGAGATAATGGAACACCCTGTAGTAGACCTCCTAATGTCGGAAATTGAGTGGTTGGGGCCATTATGGCCACTGTTCAGCGAGTTTCTCTCAATAGACCTTGCCAGTCCAGGTTCTCCCGAAGAGCCCCTCGATTTCGCTGGCGGTCATGAGGATCTGATACCCTAATCTGAAGTTCTACTCTTCTACTGCTGGCAGAAGAAGCCTATCCAGAGAAACTGAGATTGGCGGGAGGTGGTCAGATAGTCTATGACGGCTAGTCTTTGCAAGGAAGAGCTCTGCACTAAGTCCTGCTTGAACCACCTCTTCTTTCGTTACTGAATCCCTGCCACAATTTGGCCACACGCCTAACTCGATTGAGTCATCCCCTTGATAGTCGACCAAAACGCATGGAAGGCATTTCAGGCCTATTCGCAATGCCACCTGGTGACGATGGTGGCCATCGAGGATTACACCCGTATTCCTGTCTACGACCAACGGCAGGACGTAGGCCTTCCAGCGATGTGTCATTTTTTCTAATTCATCGACCTTCTTGGGTATTGTCAGTTCATGGGGAAGGAGTATTTCGATGGGGACCAAATCGACCTGCATGACTTTGCCACGAGCCGTGATTCAATATATCTGCTCCTATTGGGAGAACCGGGGCGTAGAGCTTGGATGTTGACCTAGGTGACCTTTGCGAGGGGGCAAGAATAGTCCTAGACAGACTTGGAGAGGAGGGGGACGTTTGGATAGTTGGCGGTTGGGTCAGAGATAAGATAGCTGGGAAGGATAGTGAAGACCTAGATTTGGCAACCAATTTAATTCCTTCAGAGGTTAAGGGTGCGTTTCCAAAGGCAATCATGGTGGGAGAAGAGTTTGGGACTGTATTGGTGCGTGTAGAGGACTCAAAAGGGAGGGAATTCCGGTGCGAGGTGACCACGCTAAGGAAGGATGGAGGATACACTGACGGCAGGAGGCCCGATAACGTAACCTTCGGGAACGACATAGCGGAAGATCTTGCAAGGAGGGATTTCACAATCAATGCGATGGCGATAGAGCCGATGAATGGACTATTGGGTGAAGAATCTCCATCTGGAAAACTGATTGACCTGGATGGCAGGGGAGTAAAGGATCTTCAATCCGGGCTCCTCAGGACCGTGGGCCAAGCGGAAGAGAGAATCGCGGAAGATGGTCTGAGGATGGTTAGAGCATTCAGGTTCTTGGACCAAGGAGAAGGAGGCCTTAGAGAGTTTGATCCAGAACTAAGTATCGCAATATCTTCGAATATTCCGATGCTGAGCAAGGTATCTAGAGAAAGGATCTGGAATGAACTTCAAAGAATCCTTTCATGTTCGAATTCGATGCTAATAGTTGAATCCATGGTAGAGCACGGAATATTCGAGGAGATTCTTCCGGGGATCTCGATAAATACGAATACCAGTATGTCGAACGATCATATCGTAAATCTAGCATTAATCTGCAGAGATGAAGTGTCCGGTGGAGCCGAGATGTCAGATAAAATTGCATCTCTTTTGAGGCTGTCAAGGAAAGAGAGTTCTGCTTTGTCGAGTCTACATGAGTGTAGAGAGATAGACCTGGACCCTTCGGTAGAGAGTGTTAGAAGATTCTCAGCCACAATGTCTGATACACAGAAATCTCAGATTCTTGACTACATGCGGGGATTGGGCGCTGATATGGAGGATTTCGAGTCTAAATTAAAACAAAATTCCGTTCTAAAGGCAGGTTCTGGGCCTCTTGTTGATGGGTCTCTGATTTCAGAGATAACCGGACTAGAGGGAGGAAAAAGGCTCGGCAGACTGAAGCACTGGTTGCACAGAATTCAGGTTGAAAGGGATTTGGCTAGCGAAGAGGAAGTAGTCGAACTTTTGGCGGAGTTTGATTGGAAAAATTCTGACTTTGAGGAGTGGCAAGGACTTTCCTGGCCTTAGTCAAATCTCGTTCAGGTACTCTATGTACTCTGACTCGTTGACAAGATCGGAATTATCCTCAACCTCCCCGTTAAGTTCCACTATCCTACAAGGAAATGGAGCATTTATCAGGACTCTGTCCTCTATGGTTCTGATTGTGATCATCAAATCATCTGTATCTAGTTCGTCCCCCCTGGAAATAGGTGCAGCAGGGGCGTCATCATCATTTTGTGAATCTCCCTCGTCCGTATCAACTTGGAATTCACTATCGTCCTCTGGTTTTGAGAGAACAACACGCAAAATATCTCCGTATTCGGCCCTAATGAACTCGCTAATCCCTAGCTTGACTGTCATGTCGTCCTCATCATCATCAAGGACTTGGACCCATAAATGGTCCAAAGTATATTTCCGGTCATGGGCAATGCTGAATTCAAAGTAATCGCCGCTACTCATCTATATCGTCCGCCGGCGCGGCAGTTTCTGATTTGAACTATTCGATTGATAGAGAATTCCTCTTCTCAGAGAGATTAACAATATCCTCTTACTCCGGGTTACCGAGAGCATGGACTTCATAGAGACAGAAGAGCAAAGCATGATTCGAGAGATGGTGAGGGGGTTTGCCGAGGAAACATTGGCACCCACGTGCCTGGAACGTGACCGAGAGCAGCGAGCACCTCTGGAGGAGTGGTTGGAATTCTGCAACGCTACAGGACTCCAGGGAGTAACAATTCCAGACGAATACGGTGGAAACCATGTGGACTCTATATCTGAGTCAATAATCGTGGAAGAGCTGGCCAGAGTTGATCCCTCGTTCTCAGTAATGTACTGCGTCCACGTCGGACTATGTTCAATGACGATCGCTCTGCATGGGAATGAGGAGCAGAAAAAAAAGTACCTTCCAAGACTTGCGGGAAATGAGATTGGTGCTTATTCCCTTTCAGAGGCAGGCTCTGGGACGGATGCGGCGGCCATGGGGTGTAAGGCAAAGATCAGTGAAGACGGTAGCCACTACATCCTCAACGGGGAGAAGATGTGGGTGACGAACGGTGCCAGCGCTGACATTTACGTCCTTTTCGCCAAGGACATAGATCACCCTGAATTTGGAGATAAGAAGCATGGTGGAACTACGGCATTCATTGTCGAGAAGTCGTTCCATGGATTCACAGTAGGGAAGAAGGAGGATAAGCTGGGAATACGCTCCAGTGACACATGCTCGTTGATTCTAAAGGATTGCAGAGTGCCTATTGAGAATGTGCTGAAGGGAGTAGGAGAGGGTTTTCCCATAGCAATGAATGCCTTGGATAATTCAAGAATTGGGATAGCCGCACAGGCACTCGGAATAGCCCAAGGATCATTTGAGGCTGCTCTGAATTATGCTCATGAGCGGGTCGCATTCGGGAAGCCTATAGCCCACCATCAGAGTGTAGGAAATTATCTAGCGGATATGGCAACTAGAACCGAGGCAGCCAGATTGATGGTTTACAAAGCATCTCTCTCGAAGCAGCTCCACTATGAGAAAGGTGCGCCGAGACACACAATGGATGCCAGTATGGCAAAACTCTTCGCGGGCGACACTGCGATGTGGGTTTCCGAAAGAGCAGTGCAAGTACTGGGAGGGTATGGGTATACTACGGACTTCCCAGTTGAGAGATTCTTCAGGGATGCCAAGATTACTCAAATCTACGAAGGCACCCAAGAAGTACAGAGAATTGTGATAAATAGGTCAATTTCTCCTTAACGGGTAGTTCAGGATGTACCCACTAGAGAAGATTAGGAGCTCTTTCCCATCCCTCGGTAGAAAAATCGATGGAAGGGAAGCAGTGTACTTCGATGGCCCTGGGGGTAGCCAGGTCCCAAAATCCGTAGCAGATACAGTCAGCAATTACTTATTGAACCACAATGCAAACACTGGAATGAGTTTTGTTACTTCAAAGGAAACGGATGAAATAATCACCGAAACTCTTGGTGCTTGTGCCGAATTCTTGGGGTGCTCCGACCCCAATGAGATCGCATTTGGCCAGAACATGACCAGTCTGAATATCCAACTAGCCAGCGCCCTTAGTAAGACATGGGGGCCGGGCGACGAGGTAGTAGTAACCAGACTAGACCACGATGGGAACGTCAGGCCTTGGTCACTAGCGGCAGAGTGGTCCGGTGCTTCCTTGAAGAAAATTGAAGTAAATCCAGATGACTGTACTCTGGACATGGAATCGGTGGCTGGATCGATTTCCGACAGTACCGTGCTCGTAGCAGTTGGGGCTGCTTCGAATCTTTCTGGGACGATTAATAACGTCAGAGAACTGGTAGGAATTGCGCATGGTTTCGGTGCAGAGGTTGTTGTTGATGCGGTTCACTTTGCACCTCATTCTTTGATAGATGTGGAAGGCATAGGGTGTGATTTCCTACTATGTTCCCCGTACAAGTTCTTCGGCCCCCACCAGGGGATTCTTTGGGGGAAGAGGGGTAGAATGGAAGAGCTTCCTGTCGCAAAGCTTCGAGTATCGACAGAGGAAGTCCCATTCAGATGGATGACGGGGACTCAGAGCCATGAAGGAATGGCGGGAACCAAGGCTGCGATTGACCACATCGCCTGGATTGGGAGAGAAATCTCGGAAAACGAAGGACTAGGGAGAAGAGAGGCCTTGAAGGTAGCATACAGTGCTATCGAAGATCATGAGCGAGAATTGTGTCTAAGAATGATACGTGGTCTGACAGATATCGACGGATTGAAAATCTGGGGTATAACCGATCCAGAGAGAATTACGGAAAGATCCCCCACCGTATCTTTCACTCATCCTAAGATGGCAGCTAGCGAGATTGGTTCCTTGCTCGCTGAGAGGGGAATATTTGTCTGGGCAGGCAATTTCTACGCATTGGAGTTAACCGAGGCATTAGGACTTGAGCCCGAAGGGGTTCTGAGAGTAGGATTGCTACACTACAACTCGATGGAGGAGGTAGACTTCTTCTTAGAATCTGTAAGAGAGATCCTGGAGTAGCCTTACTCCACCCACTGGTATCTCCTCTGCCCTTCCAGATCTCCTTCTAAACCGACGCTAACCAAGGCGAACTCTGTACTGGGCTTCACGACCGAACGCTTTCTTTTGCCCATGTGCAAAGCCTCGTAGACCGTCTTATTGATGGCGTGACGAGTTGATAGTCTCTCAAACAGGTGAAATCTAGAGGCTATTTCCCTCCAACCTGGTTGGACGATTCCCTCGAAAACCTTAGCCTTGGCCCCCGAGCCATATCCGCAAAGACCAATGTGGCTTCCCTCCATCTCTACATTCTCAATGTAATCGGACTCCATTGCTGACATCAGTGCAAGGAAAATTGACCCCGTATATTGGTTTCCGATCAGGCTAGAAGCTCTTTGTGTCTTCTCGATCCTTTGTTCCACGAAGGTCTTGAACTCCGGAGTCTTGGAAATGAGCCTTCTGTAGGCGTCATTCGCGGTCTCGAATTCTTCTATCCCCTCTGGGGTATCAGGGAATTCTGAAGGTAAAGGCTCAGGACCAATCTCCTCAACAATGCCCTCCCACATAGGTAGGTTCCTACGATCATGGCGGAAGACATCGGGGAACATCCTCTTCCCCTGAAATGCATATGGCAGATGGACAATTATCCTGCTCCATTGGTTTGTCAGAATTTCATCATCCTCTGGATTGTAT
>LURZ01000028.1:6462-8854 GCA_001629255.1 Marine group II euryarchaeote REDSEA-S42_B7 | reverse complement strand
GACTAGCAGGATTCGGTTACTGCGACGAAGCGAATATGTCGGCAGTCAGAGCGACAACTGCATCGGAGCAAAATGTAAGGATGTACATTCGACCAATACAGGGATTTTCTCTGGACGGAGCCACGGCACATTTTGGAAACGAGACTAAGGAGCTTAGTGGGGAGGAGGATTTCGTACCACTAGGTAGTGGCCCTGTTGACGTTTGGGTGGGTCTAACCGGCCCCCTCTGTCATCCAGTTTCTTTGAGTGAGATTAGCATCGAGAGGGTTGGTCAGGAAAGAATTTGGCGCAGTGCTGCAGATGTCCAGCATCGAAATATGATGGTGTACGGAGATACTGGCTTTACCATCAAGATTAATGGGCACATGGAGTCGATCAGATCATCCATTTTCGGTGGGACGATTAGTGCCTCGGGAACACTGAGCATAAACGATACCAAACTTGACAGGGTTGGCCCGATAATTCTAGAGGAAGACGATTCTGCAATCATTTTGGGAGGCAACACTGAATTCACTAACAGCACCGACGACCACGATGTTAGAGCTAGAAGTTTCTCAACCATTGGGTGGGGGGATGATGTCATCGGCTCTGGTGGATTAACGGACAAGTGGGAAAGGAGATTAGCTGGTCAGAGTCTTTCATTTGATGCCATGTATGTTACCTACGAGATCACAGGAATGCATAGGTTCCCCAGCTATTCCAACTTCAGTAACGAGATGGGGATTTCGTTCATTGATGGAGGAAGGGAGAGGGTCGTAGAGATTTCATGGTCGGATGATAACTCTTGGGAGTCTGAAAGGATTTGGAGCGAGCAAGCGATCGTCACAATTACAGATTACAGAACTGCATGGAATCCTGAAGAGTCAGGAATAGGGGACTACGGAGGTGGGCAATTCCTTCTCGAATGGGAGAATCAAGTTGTTGTTGACAGTGGAACCCCAAGTATTGGGTGGGTTTCTTTGGGTGCCGTTGATGATGGTGGGAATCCCACTGAAAATATCTCTGTTGGCAATTCCGCAAATATGGTTGCAGTGATAGAAAACACCGGCTCAGCTGCCGCATCTCTGGCAATAAACTGCGAGGATGTTAGCACTGGATCTACTGCACAGATTTCACCGTCCTTCCCCAATGCCATCATTAGCTCAGGAGAACAAATTAGTATTCCATTCAGTTGGAGAGTAACAGTCGAAGGCACTGAATCCCTTAGGTGCAGGATTCTAACCCCCACTCAACTAGTGGAAGAGTTCTCTTTCGGAGGGGGCCAGTTTTCTAGCAATAGCATAGAATGGACTGAAGCCGAGGACGAGGAGGTTTCGACCATGATGCCGGCTCTAGTTGCACTATTCGTGGCAGCAGGCATAGGGGGTTACTTCCTTCTATCGATCTACACAAACACCGAAGAGGAAGTCGAGGACGAAGAATATCAGAGAACTCCCTGAGCCATTGTAGCTTCTGCAACCTTCAGGAATCCGGCGATGTTTGCCCCAGCCACATAGTTTCCAGGCATGCCATACTTCTCCGCAGTGTCGAATGCGTTCTTGTGAATGTTGATCATTATGTTCTCTAGCTTCAGGTCTACTTCCTCCCTGGTCCAACTCATCCGAAGGCTGTTCTGACTCATCTCGAGACCCGAGGTCGCCACCCCTCCAGCATTGCTGGCCTTACCAGGTCCGAATAGGATCCCGTTTTCGTGGAATACCTCGATTGCTTCGGGAGTACATGGCATGTTCGCACCCTCCGCTACAGCAATCACTCCACCCTCGACCAGCATCCTAGCTTCTGACTCATTAACCTCATTCTGGGTAGCGCAAGGGAGGGCAACATCGACTTCGGTCGCCCACAGTTCGTTATGATTTGGCTCGGGCTTTGATTCGGTGTACTCAACTCCATCGAAATGATCAGCGTACTCCTTGATCCTCCCTCTCTTGTTATTCTTGAGATCCATAATCCATGCAAGCTTTTGCCTATCTATTCCAGATTCATCATAAATGTAGCCGCCGCTATCTGACATTGTAACGGGCTTGCCTCCGAGATCCAGGATCTTCTCACAGGCGAACTGCGCTACGTTTCCGGATCCGCTAATTGCTACTCTGGCACCTTTGAATGACTTACCCTTCGTGGACAGCATTTCTCTTGCGAAATATACCAAACCGTAGCCAGTTGCTTCTGGCCTGATAAGCGAACCCCCGTAGGAGAGTCCTTTTCCTGTCAATACTCCGGCAGTGAACTCGTTTGCTAACTTCCGGAACATACCGAACATGTACCCTATCTCTCTGCCTCCAACTCCGATATCTCCCGCAGGCACATCGAGATCAGCACCAATATGCCTCCAAAGTTCACTCATATAAGACTGGCAGAATCTCTTGACCTCGGAGTCTGTTCTCCCTTTGGG
>LURZ01000028.1:0-6389 GCA_001629255.1 Marine group II euryarchaeote REDSEA-S42_B7 | reverse complement strand
CCTCCTTTTCCACCGCCCAGTGGCAGCCCTGTTAGGCTATTCTTGAACACCTGCTCAAATCCTAGGAACTTCAATATGGACAGATTGACGCTTGGGTGGAACCTTAGCCCGCCTTTGTAGGGCCCTATTGCACTGTTGAACTGGACCCGGTAGCCCCTGTTCACCTGTAGGGATCCCTCATCGTCGTACCATGGTACTCTGAACTGAATTACTCGCTCGGCCTCCACCATACTCTGTACGACTTCCATGTATTCTGGATTCTCAGATATCACGGGTCCGAGGCTTTCTAGTACTTCTTCCACTGCCTGATGGAACTCAGGCTGGTTTGGGTCTCTCGTTATCACTGTCTCGTAAACTGTCTTTATCGCATTGTCCATTTGGTCACCAACGATTATGTTGATCCCGAGGTCGGGCGGGCGCCCCTGCGGATGTCCCCCTTTTCAATGTTCCAAGAACCTATACCGAAATGGAGAGGTTATTCGAACAGTATTTTTTGAGCGATTTCTGAGACTCTACGCTCATTTCCTGAGGTTGTCATCACATATACTGCCTCTTGGCTTACCTGCCTCCTCCTGAGAGCCTCGGCCATTGGGGTTACCTCCTTCAGCCACCTTGTTTTTCCGTCATCCCCTAGGATCTTTACATCAACCTGGGCCATTCGCGGCTCGGAGAGTAGGAGTTTCACGCTAGGAACGTCAATCGCCACATATCCAGGTTCTAGACCGGCCCTATATGCAATATCGTCCTCCAACTCCCTTCTTTCTGACAGGTTATTGGCCGCCTTTGCTAGCCTTTCTACCTGCTCTTGGGTCATATCTTCTTTCCTCCTGCTCAGGCAAACTTTCAGAAGATTCCTGTACTTGAGTCTAGTAACCATATCTCTCGAGAATCCCCCGACATTGTCCAATTCTGCCCATATCTCGGCATCCACCCTTCTCTGGAGGTCCAAGGAGTCAGGGAGATTATCTCCCGCTCGCTCGACTGCTCTTGAAAGCATCACTTCTGTAACTCTGGTGACCCTGTGGAAGTAAACAGCACTGTACATCAGCCCCCTTGCGACTAGCATCCCTTCCAGAGAAGATAGCCCCCCTTGTTCTACAACAATGTCGCCGCTCTGACTTCTCAGGCACTCTATGAGGCGATTGTGGTCCACTACTCCATGCTTGACTCCAGTGAAGTGGGAATCTCTGAGAAGATAGTCCAGTTGATCGCAATCCACAGGACCATGTACGAGGAGAGCAAGGGTCCTATCTTCTCCAGAGAAATCGGATTGCCCCTCTGACCAGCTTAGCAAGGACCTCTCGGTTCCGGACGCATCGGGACCAGTGATCAGCGAAGAGACGAGTTTTGGATCTAGACCTCTATCCTCCAATATATCAGGAATGGATTTCCTATTATCTAGGGATTCGCCTTCACCCTCGACTATGACATCATATTCGCCGAGGATTATCCCTTTGGTGACCTCCATGTGATCAAGGCCTCCTCTATCCGAGAGGATATGCTCCAGAGTGTGCGAGTACGGGCCATGCCCGACATCGTGCAACATGGCTGCAACTTGTAGGGTATCCTTGTCTAAATCGTCCATTGAAAGAGATTCTGCCATCCTTCCCGCGATGTGAGAGGCCCCCAACGAGTGTTCAAAGCGAGTGTGATGCGCTCCCGGGAATACCAAATGAGCGAGCCCCAACTGCTTGATGTGACTGAGTTTATTCATTTCCGGGGTTGAAAGAAGGTCCTTTGTCACGCCACCCAATTTGAATTGGCCGTGGATTGCATCGTTGATGACCTTCACAGTATCACAAAGAATGCCGGACAGTCATGTGCCTTGAAACGCACGTTGCCGGATTGAAACGCGGCATTTCATTAAAGTCAAATTGTAATTCAATTGTATTTCAATTGCAATACAATTATATCCTGTACGCTCCTCTCGCAGTTTCAGGAGGGGCATGTAGGTGGCCGGCAACAGTCCAATGGTCTCGCTAAGGATACCAGAAGATCACCTCCTGGAGCTAGACAGGCTGGTTGGTTTCGATGGCATGAGAAACAGGTCTGATGTAATCCGAGAGGCTGTCAGGAGGATGCTTGCTACCCCACTTCCTGGCAAGGGAGATAGGATAGAGGTCGACTTAGGTCCGGATCTTACTGTCAGGCTCAGGGACTACTGCAAGATAGTCGGGGAGTCAGCGGATGTAGTCCTGAGACAATCTGCTAGGGAAATGATCCGCAAGGAGATGGTCGAAGGAGCCACTGTTGTGGACCTATTGAGGAGACGCATGGATGAGTTGCGCTCCAGACATGATGAAGATTCAAACATTTAGGAGTGAGAGAGATATGGACGATGTTGGGATGCACGTACAGAAATCGGGGGAGCGGCATGTCCGCTCCCCCAACCACAAATCAAACGGAACCGGTAGGTTCGAGACCGGTCTGAGGAAGATCAGAGATAGGGCCAGGAGGCTAAGCAACGCAGTCGGATACGACTCCAAAGATGCCCCTCGAACCCAAAGGAAAGCAGAACAGAGATAGAACTCAACACACACACCGTCCCGCACGCCTCGTGCGGGGCAACCCTACTCTGCCCAGATGAAATGCTGATCGGGGATGCAAACTTATGGACGGTCAATTCTCTAGTAGGATTCCATGTCGGAGGGAGAATTGGAGAATGGACAGTTGTTCTTCGCACATGAAACTCCGAGAGAGTCTCAAAGAAGAATGATTGACGATGGAATTGAGACATTAAAGGAGGGAGGATTCCTATTGGCTGCGGCTCCGACGGGGATTGGGAAGACTGCCGCGGCACTAGCATCTTCGCTAACTGTAGCTAATCACTACAGTTTCGGTAAGGAAATTCCGAAGATTTTGTTCCTTACAGGCAGACAGTCACAACACAGAATCGTTGTAGATACTATTCGCGAAATTAACAATCGGATTCCTCAAGGATTTTCTAAAATTAAATTGGTTGATATCATTGGAAGAAGAAGCATGTGTAAGAATGTAGACTCTAAAGGAAGATGTGATTGTGAACAAGGGGTGACTGAAGCGGAGAGGAGGTTCCTTAGATCGGGTTTGGAAGAGTTCATTCATTCGAAACCCATGCATGTAGATCAGGTACTTAAGAAAGTAGAGAATGAAGATATCTGCGCTTGGGCGACATCACGAGATGCAGCAAGATCGACAGACATAATCGTATGCGATTACAATCACATTTTCGTCGAAGGCGTCCGAGAATCATCACTTCCTGTAATGGGGGTGGAATTAGAAAATACGATAATCATAGTGGATGAAGCCCATAACCTCCCAGATAGAATTAGGAGTGGCCTCGAAAGGACAATTGATGATCAAGTCTTCAAGTGGGCTCTTGACAATGTCGTTGAATACAGGGAAACCCTTCAACAAACAGAAACCGAGTTGGATATTCCCGAGTCGAAAAGGGTAAGGGAAGCAAAAAATCTCGAGAAGCAGATTAATGCAATTTTGATGAATGAGGGAATCTCAAATTGGTTCAGAGAAAAGGAGTTTGAAAATAGCGAGTCTAGAGGTGACGATATCAGGGTTCAAACCAAAGAATTCCTCGATGTGATTTCAAAATCAATCGAGGGAGTAATTGAAGAAGATCTAGGAGAAAAAGATCGAATCGGAGCCATGGTTAGTCGTTTATTGGCAGTAGAAATCGATGAAGAGGAAGATTCTGAAGATGATGAGAAGAATGACTGCACAAGACTAGCTGAGTTCCTCGAGATTTGCATCAATTACGAAAATAACAATGCATTGGCATTAGTTTTCGATAAAAAGGAGATTAGTCAAGACCCTAGGATAACAAGTCATCTTCTAGATCCGAGCGTAGTTGGTGGACCGATTTTCAACCAGTGTTTAGGTTCAATTCTGATGTCTGGAACATTATTCCCGCCCGAAATGTATTCCGAAATACTCGGCATCCCATCAGAAAGGGCCAATTGTGTCGAGTACCCATCCGGTTTCCCTCTTGGAAATAGACCTGTTTTGATAGCCAATGATGTCACCACAAAATACACAGAGAGAAGAGAGTCTATGGAGGGAATATTGGAACATATTAGATCGGTCATTATCAACACCAAGGGAAATGTTGCAATCTTTGCACCTAGCTATTCGATGTTGAATGAAATTCATGATCACTTCGATAATTCATGGACGGGCAAGTTGATTCTGAAAGAGGATCAAGGAATGAGGAAGGGAACATTACAGAGCATAATCGATAGGTTGAGAGAACAAAGAAATATGAGAGGGGCTGCGCTTTTTGGTGTTCTCAGTGGAAAGTTATCAGAAGGGGTTGACTATCCCGATAATATCCTAAATTCCCTAGTCTGCGTAGGCTTACCTTTGCCACCTCCTAGCGCAAGACAAGATGCTCTAATTGAATATTACACAAAGAAATTTGATAGGAATAAAGCGTGGAAATATGCCAGTTTGCAGCCTGCTGTGAATAGTATACTCCAAGCACTAGGGAGGCCGATTAGGAAGAAGGAAGATCGAGCAATAATTGTGTTACTTGAGAAGAGGTTGTTGGGTCAAAGGGAACGTAATTGCTTCCCAGAGATGCAGAGGATGCAAACAACCAGCCCGACAAGAACGGCTGAGAGAGTAAAGTCGTTCTTTCAGATGTGAACATCAATGGGTTCATTCGGGTCGGATATCTGGGCATTACATGGGATGGACGAGCATAGATGTTGAGTCAGACAAAGATATCATAGAGGAAGCCGGTGGATTGGCAGATCTCAAGGTCGGTCTTGACACCGATGCCGAATCCATGCACCGGGAGTTCATGAGGGGCCTGCCTCACCTATCTGATGTTCAACAAATGCACTCATCTGTAGTTTCGGAAATAGAGTCCAGGGCATTGAACGATGAAGTCTCATCACTAGGGGAATTCGTGTCGGAGATAGGGGGCGAATGGTCTGGCAATGACATCCGGATTCCCCTCCCCCCTGTTCAGAGGGATGGATTCTCCATCGGCACTAGAGAAGACGGAGACGCTCAACTAGTCAGAATAATTTCGGCTGGGAGGTTCGGTGGCATGTCCAGATCATTCCGCCTACCGGAAGGTATGAGGGTTGAGGGAGCCAAGTGGGAAGGGGATATCGTCTCCATCAGGTTGGACTAAGTCATTCTTCTAGCTCGAACTCGAGCGGACCTCTCTTCGGAATGTCCTGAATCTCCTCAATCTCATCAACTACTGATGACAGGGCCAGTTGGGCGTTGTCCCTATGGGCATCTCCTAGGACGTGGCTGGAGTACCGTGCTTCCTCGAAAATCCTGTCTAGCGAAACCAATGACGCCTCGCTGATGGGCAGTGCGCCTCGGATAGCCATCTCAAACTCCCTGACGGTCTCGAAGTTACGACGCAGGAACCCGCGTCGTGTGAGGGCGGAGCACAGGTTCTCATAGCATAGGAAGATTGCTCGCCTGTACTCGTCACCGGACGCTAGCATCTCAACCGTCTGTCCGAAAATATTGGCCAGCTCCTTGATGGTGGACTTCCTCCTAGTGTTGATGGCCATGGCACCCATCGCTACTAGAATGGCCCCCACAACAATGGCTGCAATGGCTACTGCTGCCCTATCCAGGAAGGATGCCTCCTCTGGCTTCTCATAGACGATTTGGATTCCCGAAGAAGGGAGCAGAGCCAAGCTACCAGGTTCGATGAAGTCCGACTCGGACATCAGCAGGACGGCGAGCACCCCCCATCCCTCGGGAGGGGGGGATTGCGAGGAAAGTGGAGGCAGGGGTGCCATTGACTTGAACTCGTATTCGAAGACCCCATCCGCCCCCGTCAGTTTGGATACGGAGAAGTGGGTGACGCTGCCGTTGACGAGGCTAGCACTCAGAGAGAGGCCTTCCAATGGAGCTCCAGTGTCCCTTGCCGTGGCGTTCACCGAGCCTCTGATTATTCTCTGCCCATCGGATAGTTCTATTTCCGAGTACTCGAAGTCGACCTCGACCATGACAAGGATCTCTATCTCTTTGGACCCCCCATTCAGGAAGCTTGCTTGATTCGACTCCACGACAATCGTAACCATATTGTCTCCCGGAGTCATGAACTCCTGTGCCTTGGCTCTAATCTGGAAGTTCATAGTATCGGGATTGCCCCAAGGTCCCGAAGTCATGGGGAGTTCGGTTTCACCCCAAAAAAGGGACATGGAGAGATTATCAAAAATTTCCGAGTCTCCGCCGACCTCCCTTATCAGGCCCTGGAGCATTATCGATCGTGAAGGGGAAGAGTCTCCCCTCACTATTGTGTTTGTAATCGGCTGCATCTCTATAATGACGTCAGATAGGGCGAATACCTCCATTTGTGATTCAGCAGGAAGGTAAAGGAACTCACCCTGGAATAGGAATGTGAAGTTGTGAGAACC
>LURZ01000027.1 GCA_001629255.1 Marine group II euryarchaeote REDSEA-S42_B7 | reverse complement strand
GTGGTGGGCTCGGCAGGAATTGAACCTGCGATCTTCGCCGTGTGAAGACGACGTCATAACCCCTAGACCACGAGCCCGGCCTTTTCGCCAGCAATCTCCCGCGCCTAAGATTGGTGACGGAGGGGCATCATCGCCACGCGGGGGTCATAAGAGGCAAAGGGCTCGGAAACCCGTGGCAGAGGGCTTCGATACGTGGGTTCTGAGAGAGCGGGACACCTGGAAGGCATTCGGCATCGGCATCGTCCTCTTCTGCATCATTGCCTATGCATCGCTATCCATATTCGGGCTGTCTTCGTCCATCTACGGAGTCTCTGAGGATGCAGAGCAAGTCCCGGATTTCGAGGTGGTGACGATGAACAGGACTGGCATAGACGACTCCATTCCTCTCGAAGATGGGATGGTGAAACTCTCCGACCTCAGAGGAAGCGTAGTCATCCTCGATTTCACTGCTGTAGACTGCCAAAACTGCCACTACGTGCAGAGCCACATGGAGGAAAACCTAGGCTCTTGGCAGTCGCTGAGCTCGGAATACCCCCTAGTGGCGCTTTCAATCGGGTCATGGTACCGGTACGAGTCGTTCGAACGCATCAACGACACGTTCGGCGACCCTTCGTCCAGCAAGCACATGCCCTGGCCAGTGGCTAACGGCGCTTCGGACTCGATAATGCTCGAGAATGGGACAAGGGGGGATATCGTCGAGTACTACGCGGCTCAGAACCTCCCCCTCGTGTACGTGATCGACCACGAGGGGTACGTCGTGGCCAAGGAGGGGACGGGTACCCCCCTCGACGGTTGGAGGGCCTTCGACCGGGCAGTTGAGAGGGCGATAGAGGGGGATGCGGGGAGCCTCAGGTTCGGCATCGAGAAGGCCGACAGGTCGTTCTCCGGGGTCTTCGTGATCGGCCTCTTCCTCGGGGTCCTAGTCTACTTCTCGCCGTGCGCCTTCCCCGTTCTGCCGTCCTACATCAGCTACTGCCTCAGCCTCGGGGTCAGGGAGGACGAGCTCCGCGAGGAAGGCAAGTTGGAGGGGACCGCCCCCAGCCCCTTCGAGGTGGGGGTGTTCGCCGCTCTGGGGCAGCTGACCTTCTTCGGAACGGTGGGGATAGTGATCTTCGGGCTGGACGAGTTCCTGAACCTGTCAGGGGTACTGCATGACATTGCCGTGGGGATCGCGCTCCTCCTGGTCGTGCTCGGGGCCCTGATGCTGTTGGGTTGGACGGCACACATACTCTCCGGGATCCAGAGGCTACTGGACAGGCACATGACCACTGAGGAGGACGACAGGTTCACCCCCAGGCGGAACATGTACCTGTGGGGTATCGGCTACAGCGCCGCGTCGGTGGATTGCACCGCAGCAGCGGTCTTCCCGTTCATCGCATGGCTAGCCGTGGTCGGGGAGGGAGCCCTCCTGATGGGCATGGGCGGGCTGATTATCTCGGTCTCGCTACTGATGATCGGAGTCACCTCGATGGTCGGAATGGGGAGGGGGGCGATGGTCGACTCGCTGAGGAGGAACTCCCCCCTGGTCAAGGCAACAGGATCCTGGATGATGATGTTCGCAGGCATCGGGCTACTCGCCTATCTGACCCAGCCGGATATCGTTGCGGGAATGATCGGCTAGTTCCCGTCGATCGGCTGCAGCATGTGCTCGACCACTGGCCTGACCGAGTCCCATATCCTGTCATGGACCTCTTGCACCGTGTGCCTGGTTGGAATCAGGGTAGCGCCCTTCTCCTTCCCAGCCTCCTGGAACTCGTTCCTGAGGATCTTTTGGTACTGCAGGAAGGACGAGGTGATAGATGAGGAGAGAGCGAGGTCCATGCCTGCTTCGAAGTGGTTCAGCGCCTCCAAGCTCTCCCCGAACATGATTCGATTCAACAGTCGCCGTGGTCCTGCGTGCAGTACGATCATGGCATCGGGATTGGGGGTATTGGAGTAGAGCGAGTCGATCCAATCCCCGTCCCCGCCCCTCACCTGCTCCCTGATCCTCGGAGTGAGTGTGTACCGATCCGCGATGACCACGAATCCGGCGTCCAGCAGCGGCTCGGCCTCGTGCTTGATCTGGTCGTGTAGGTCTGTGGCGTACAGGAGCGACCTAGTGCGCCAGTTCAGCTGGTGGATGTCAGTGGTTCTTGATTTCACTATCTCGCCCATCAGTTCCGAGCGGGCCAGCCCTATGATGTGGGTTGCGATGCCGTGCGCCTTCAGCCTGGCGGAAAGGAGGCGTGTGTGCAGACTCCTTCCTACGTTATCCGGCCCCTCGATTACTATCAGCTTGCCCGCGTGACTCATTTCCCATCACCTTCCGAGTATGTTAGCCAGTCGATGTCGGACTCGCTGAGGTTCTGCGCCAGCCTGTCCGATTGGTCGATGACCTGTACCTCAGAGAGGTCGATGTGCTTGTCGAAAGTCTCCCTCACCCTGGACTGGACCTCCGCCACGGTTCCCTCGGCATCGAGTCGTTCAATCCTGCCCTCTTCCACCAGCCCAGAGTAGATCTCGGACACCCTGCCTTGGAAGATCCTGTAGGACTCGAAAGGGTCGGTTGTCCAGCCCATGTCCAACCCGGCCTCGTAGAACTTCAGGCTCGGTCGTCCCTTGGCGATGCGATCGAAGCTGACGTCCACTGGGACGTCGAAGTACAGGGTAAGGTCTGGCTCCCTCGCGAATGAGTATGTGTCCTCGATGACCTCCCGGGGGACGTCCCTGGAACCATCCCTCGCCATGGCCGTGTACTTGTAGCGATCGCAAATCACTATCCCGCCTATCTCCAGGACCGGTTCTATCTGCTGTGCCCACCTGTCTGCGAAGTCTGCGGCATGTATCATGTGGAACGTGATCGGTAGGAGCCTGCGGGTATTCTTCCCTATCTTGGTCGCTTGCTTGACAATCTTGCTGGAGTTCCACTCGGTGTGGAAGACCGGGAGCCCCTTGGCCCTCAGCCAGTGGTACAGCAGCTTTGCTTGCGTGCTCTTCCCGGATCCGTCCATGCCCTCGACAGCAATCAAAATCCCATTCTGAACCATCAAAAAACCTCCAATTGAATTCTAACGAGCAGATATTCGAGTAGACTGGTGCGTATTACTTTGTGGTATATCCAGGGGACTCTCAAAATCAATGAAGTGCCATGTAGATATAGAATACGCCGCTGGCAATTATTCCCGACATTACCATTTTATTGACCCATGCGCTTTTCAGTGACACTAACCACTTCTTTCCTGCCCTGACCCCTATCAGCGCGGAAATCACCAGTACCGCAGTCAGCTGTAGGTGCTGGTAGACTTCTTCGGGCCGAGAGAGGATGTAAACCGGGACCCTTGAGAGATCGACGCAGAGGGCTAGAACGCTCGCAGTGGCTGCATAGGACATCTTGTCTGGCAAACGACGTGTCAGAAACATCGCCCTTAGTGCACCCTGGTGTCCTGAAAGGCCCCCCATGAATCCTGATCCGAGGCCGCCGAGCCTGTCATTGGCCTCGGGAATCCTGTACCCAGTCCATGACTCGCTTAGGGTCAATATTGGGAGGATTATCAGGAAGGCCCCGATTAGAGCCAATAGCGGTTCCTGTTGAACGCGGTTCTGCAGCAGTGCTCCAGCGATAGAGCCGAATACCAGCCATACCCCATAGCGCCTGAATGCTGAGAAGTCCACGCTATCCCTCAGGGCGATGAATTTGCCAGCATTGTGAGCCGCATGGACGACCGCAACTACTGCCACTGCTTCATGTGGGCCCATCATCAGAAGTACGATCGGAGTCAGCATTGTTGAGAGGCCGAATCCAGCAGGGACAGTCAGCGCTGCGGCGAAAAAGGTCCCTATGAAAGCCAATAGGAGGATTTCCATTACATTTCCCCGCGGTGCCGATTCTAACTATCTGTCGGCTGACAAATGAGAATGTTTGGGCAGGGGAGCCTTGCCCCCCTGCCCATTTTCATTGGTCTCAGACCATTGGTTGCAATACGGCAACCGTACCGCTTACCTCGTTTGCCACGATCAGCATTGGTGCTCCGTTGGGGCTATCTGCCCCTGATACGAATGCCATTGCCTCTGGCGAGACGTGATCGTGCATGTACACGTACTGGACGAAGAACGGGTTGGCGGGATTAGTGACATCATAGATCATCACTCCGCCTGATCTCTCCAAAGCTACGAATGCGAGGGTCTTGCCTGCGAATTCGCCAGTGATGACGCCTTCAGGTTCAGAACCCTTGTCGTCGTTCCTTTTTGCTGTGTATGAATTCAACCACTGATCGTTCACTGCCATCAGGTGCTCGACTTCGTCGCCGCTATCCCAGACTTGTACGAAGTCCCCGTTGCTGTCATACTTCCATATAGAGAATGACCTAGCTCCGTAACTGCAAATGAAGTCTATGTCCCCGTCACCATCTGTGTCTCCACAGTCATCAGCGGTGGTCGTCTTCAAGCGGCCGAGATCGGCATCAGAAACGTCATTCGGGAAGGCAGTCGCATCTAGATTTAGATCCTCGGCTCTCTCCTCTTCGGAGTATCCATCATAGTCCCTTGCATCGCCCTCGTTGGCAGA
Source organism: Marine group II euryarchaeote REDSEA-S42_B7 (assembly GCA_001629255.1). Taxonomy (GTDB): domain Archaea; phylum Thermoplasmatota; class Poseidoniia; order Poseidoniales; family Thalassarchaeaceae; genus UBA36. Next base: position 14,529 of record LURZ01000027.1, on the reverse strand, counting down.
GACGTAGTAGGTGATTCCGTCACTAGCTACGAATGAGGTCATTGCATCAGGTTGGTACATGCCCTTGACGTTGTCCCAGCTCTGGAAGTTGACTCCTCCGTCTTTGTCACTAAGATCGAGTGATAGTGTTGAGTAATCCTTGAACCCGAGGGCATGGATTCCTGTTATGGTGTTGGTCGATAGGTCGAGGGTAGCGACTGCGTTGTTCTCCTGCATTACTATTGTTGCAGTCGAGTCGTCACCAGCAACGGCGATGTACTCCGGCTCTAGGTCCTGGGCCACTGTTGCACCGGGCCCGAATATCCTGACTCCGCTAGCCTCTAGAGTAGCCATCTGCGAATTGAAGGACGTGAATCCGACCTGTGTGGCTGTCAGGCTTGTGGTATCCGAAACATCCACCACTGTGACCGAGCCGACTGGATCGATGTCGTAGTCATCGTCCGGCTCTCCCTCATTGGCGACGAGAGCCTTGGTTCCGTCGTTCGTGAAGGTGATCATGTCTGGCAGTGCGCCAGCGGTGACCGAGCCTACGAGTGACCCATCGGTATCGAAGAACATTGCGAGGCCGTCGTCTTGCTTTGGGTCGACCGCAACGGCCACGCCGACTAGTCCGTTAGGGCTGACGGCAACGCTGTTTGGTTCTCCATTGGTTATTACTAGTCGGAAATGCAGAGTTGGATCACTAGGAGTGCTCATGTCGATGATGTCGACCGAGCTGTCTTCTGCATTGACAACGAAGGCCCTTTGTGACGCTGCGTCGTAGGCTGGTACCTCCGCGTACCCCTCGCACTCGTCCCCCCCCATGTCGCAACCAAGTGGCGCTGAGTGGAAGCTCCCTACAAGCGACCATGTGTAAGAAGAGCCTTGAGCGAGGATAGTCGTGCTATCTGGGCAGTATTCCACCATGGCATTGACAGACGCTGCTCCATCCCCTGCAAGGCAGTGGACGAAGTCCATCCCAGCGGGCCCTACAGGCCCAGTAGGTCCTACTGGACCCATACTTCCGGTGTTCCCAGTGGCCCCCTGTTCGCCATCTTGTCCGGGCAGTCCTGAGTCGCCGTTTGCCCCGTCAGTACCATCCTCTCCGGAAGCACCCCTGATTCCCTGGGGCCCTTGTGGCCCTTGGGGTCCGGGATCTCCGTCTTGGCCGTTGCATACTGCGACCGATTCGGTTATCTCGGATGTATCGAGATTACCGTTCTTATTTGCATCCAGTCCGATATGGACCCATGTCCCCCCGTCCTCGCAATCGTTGCTCGATGCGGGTTGAAGATCCACCAGAGCCTGGTCGAAATCGACATCGGTTTCTCCGCCTACGCAGCCCGCTAGAGCTGCAATCATCATTAGGAGCGTCATTGCTCCAGCCTTGTTCATACCTGCTTTTGTCATAGTACTCAAAAGCCCTGCGTAGATAGCAATGAATATCCAGTTTCCAAATAATCTAAGATTGAACAATAGTAATCAAGAGGTCTCAAAATTACCATATTCTATGGCCAGTGGAAACACTGCCCCGACCTAGTTAATTGGAATGTTTGGAATCCATTTTACGGCCTTTCTGGAATTGTCCCCCATTATCTGGAAGATTTGCAGGACAACACCTTCCCCGGAACAGGGTCTGACCTCAATGTGGGCGAAGGACTCGTCGTTCACTCTGAGTCTAAGCAGTGCGAAGTTCTCTACGCTATCCAAATCCACATCCATCACTTCTTCATTCATTTCTTCACCTCCCCAGGCTCATCTTTAGCCCGTAATATTGCGTTCCTACTTTCTTGTTGGAATCTAATCCTGGTGGCATGTATACGAGATATGTTGTTTCGTCCCCCTCAATGTAAACTATCTCAGAAGTCATGCATGAGTCGGCGATGCAGAAGATTTCGTTTGAACCGAGGGCCGAAACCTCCCCCCTCTCTATGGCGATCGAGTTTGTTGCCGCGACTGTCAATGAAGCTAGGGAAATGATCGAGATTCCGATCAGGGCCCAGACCCTCGAGTTACCAGCCATCGCTAGCGCTATCGCAGTACAGGTTATAGTTATTATGTAAACTATATATTTTATATAACTAATTTGTTGGGGTTTTGGAGTTCTTTCCGAGTGCCCGGATCACGATTCAGCCAAACCTTCCCGAAATGTATCTCTCTGTCAGCTCATTGCCCGGGTTGTTGAAGATCTTCTCCGTCTTGTCGAACTCTATCAATCTGCCAAGGAACATGAATGCGGTGTAATCCGAGACTCGCATTGCCTGGGACATTGAGTGAGTGACAATGACCACTGTGAAGTGCTCCTTCAGCTGCGTAATCAAGTCCTCTATCTTGGCCGTGGCTATGGGGTCTAGCGCGGAGCATGGCTCGTCCATCAGAATTACGTCTGGCTCGACCGCGATGGTCCTGGCTATGCAGAGCCTCTGCTGCTGGCCTCCTGAAAGGCTGGTCCCTAGTTCATGCAGGCGGTCCGAAACCTCTCCCCAAAGAGCGGCACTGGTGAGTGACTTCTCGACTATCTCGTTCATCTTCCTCCTTGAGGGGTTGTAGTGTAATTGAACCCCGTATGATACGTTGTCGAATACTGATTTGGGGAATGGGTTGGGCTTCTGGAACACCATCCCTATCTTTCTCCTTAGCCTTACAAGGTCGGTGCCTGACTTGTTGATGTCATCGCCATCGTAAACGATGCTACCGTCAAAGTTGCAGATGGGGATTAGGTCATTCATTCTATTCAGGCATCTGAGCAATGTAGACTTCCCACAACCTGATGGTCCGATTAGAGAGGTTACGGAGTTTTTCTCTATTGGGATTGAGACGTCAAATAGAGCTTGTGCTGAGCCATATCTTAGGTTAAGATCCTTGACTTCTATTTGCGCCTCGCCATCTATGTGGAGTTCCCTGGTTGATTGGAGAGTGTCCGGATTGATGTTATCTGAAAGATCCCCTTTCTCACCTTCATTGTCCTTCGGCTTCTCCTCTGGGAGCGACTCCATGAATTTCTTGATGATTGCTGACTCTGCGAAATCTGCCACTCCGTCTACCTTGGACATCGAGGTGAGCATCAGTCTGACTTCGCTTCTGGATGGTTCTCTGGATAAGTCGTTCAGTGTCCTCTCCATACTATCGAATCTGACTTGCTCCTCATCGCTGACTTCGCCGTCTGATTCCATAATCTCCCTCAGTTTTTCCAGGACGGATTTCCTGATTTTCTCCTTCTTTGCGTTTTCTTTTTTCATTATTTTTCCCCCTTAAGCCTGTGAGAATCTCCTGAAGTGCGCCCTGACGAGGATTGCCACGGAGTTGACCATGACCAACGTTCCCAAAAGCACCAGTGATGCACCTGCGGCCGCGACCTTGAATCCCTCCTCTGGCTGATCGGTCCAAGTGTATACCTGGACCGGTAGGACGGTGTATTTTCCACCGGGGTTCGAACCCCAGGTTGTGAAAGAAGTTGGGTCTGCAGTCATGATTGGCCTATCTGCCCACATAGGCATCTCTGATACCCTAGACTCCAAGCCCGGCACCCATTGGAAGAATCCATCGATGGTGGGGAGCCAGGTATAGTCTACGTAGTAGAGCGGGTCTGGTTCTTGGAAAACTGAGGTCACCGCACCTACTAGTATCAGAGGTGCTGCCTCGCCCATAATTCTGGACATTGCAAGTATGGTGCCCGTCATCATTCCCGGCATGGAGTGTGGGAGGACGTGGTCCTTGACCACTTGCCACTTCGTGCAACCGATTCCGAATGCTCCCTCTCTCAATGATGGAGGGACTGCTCGGAGTGCCTCTTGGCTTGCAATAACTATGGTTGGCATTGCCATTGTCGCCATTGTCACTCCCGCAGTGAGGATGGTCCCCCCTAGGCCCATTCCGAATCCTCGGTCTGAGGAGCATAATGCAAGGCCGAACAAACCGAAGACTACGGCGGGGACTCCGGCTAGGTTGGTTATCAGGGTCTGTATCCCGGACTGAAGTTTCCCTCTTGGAGCGTACTCTTCCAGCCAGATTGCCCCCCCTATGGATACGGGGATGGCGAATATCATTGTGTAACCCACAACATACACGCTCCCCCAGAAAGCGGCCCTCAATCCCGCCCGGTATGGTTGCTGTGAGGGGAAATTGGAGAAAATGAAGGAGTTGACTACCTCGAATGGGATAGTAAAGAATCCCACGATGAGGAAGACTGAGGCTACTATTATCCAACCGTCTCTTCCCATCACAACTCTCTTGACCCTGTCGGAGTTGATACTCTGGCTTCGAGTCAGTTGCGATGCACCGGCCGCCATCCTTTTTGTTGCAGACAGTGCTAGTAGTAGGCAGATTGACCCGGACAAGATTCCGCGATCGATTACCCAGTCGGCTACGACTAACCATGTTATCAATGTTAGAAGGAGGAAGGTCCCCTCTACTGCCCCTTCAGACGGCCTGACTCCATCTTCTGGCCTGAGTTTGATGATTGATGATATTGAGGTTAATACAGCCAGCCCTGACATCAATGTTAGTGAGATTCCGATGGTGAATACGAAGATCCTGATTGCTATCGGCGATGCCAGTGTTTGTGACAGAATGTAAGCTCCGACGATCAGCAATATTGACCTCATAGCAAGTGAGACTAGCCGCCCTAGGAGTTCTGACAGGTAGGATATTCTGGACCAGGAGGGATTTGACTCTGTCATATCGCCATCGAATCTCCTAAGGAAGTTGCTTGCAGGGAGAACCACCACCCCGGGGGAGATCATCAGCAAGAAGACTGCAATGAGGAGGGCGTATGCAAATATCTCTTCCAGCGGAAAGGGATCCTGATATTCATCGATACCCGTCTCCAAAGATGTCGAGATGCCGCAGTAGGAAGACCAGACTCTTGGTTGCAATAGCGTCATTGCCCCTTCGCACCACTCGTCTGCATCCATTGGAGGGTTAGCGTTGAACTCTGTAGAGCGTCTACAGTCATCCTTTGCGAGTGATGGGAACTTGTTCTTGTATGACTCATCGCACATCCTTTCTTCGGAGTCTCTGGCGTCCTCCCAGATCCCTATCAGGGACTCTAGGCCTTTGTCCGAGGAGGATGGGTCGAGTGATTGGTAGAATTCAATCGCCTCCGAGGATGTCATTCCCTCTTCGGGCCACCCCCATCTTGCGCTATCTGTTAGTGATGCTAGATTGTGTCCTTGGCCATCGACAAGGTTCTTCACCCCGTCCCCGTCTATGTCATCGTCCTCGGTGTCGTCATGGACCCCATCAGAATTTGTGTCGATCATCCATTCTTCGTTGATCTGGCCGTCTTCTAGGACCATAGGAACAGCTTGGGGACATTGGCTCAGGGCCCTTTCCAATGACTCGGGGTCGCCTTGGTCTCCACCCATTATTGGGTTCTTGATGTTGTCCCCGTCTATGTCATCATCACAGACATCGTAAATTCCGTCGTTATCCTGGTCCCCGTCATTGAAGATTCTAGAGTTCAGCCAATCGCCCATCGGACCGAGGATGAAGTCGTCGACCTCCTTGTATGAGCCGTCCCTGGCATCGGATGGAGGGCCTTCTAATTGAGTGAAGGTTACGGTGTAATTCATTGTGTGCTCCAACCACAATGATCCCAAGCCTGATTGGCCTATCTGGGCAGGATGAAGGGTGATTGTTTGGATTTCATTCGGTTCCTGGTCGTAGAAGAAGCTGGAGTCTTGTCTGACTCCATATTTGTTCCATTGAGTCATGTTGCCATACGAGAACTCTCCGTCAGCCCTAATCATTAGAGTCATTCTATCGCACGGGTATATGGGCGGGGAAATCGTATAGTCGACCTTCCAAGAGCCGTTCTCAAAACGGTATGCCTTGCTGCTGGAAGAATCGGAATCGACCCAATAGTCCCCTTCACCTACGTGACCCGCTCCCCCGTAATTTGGAGGAAATGAAGAGATATTGTACCAGAAATCTCCTTCGGGTATAGAAAAGTCCGCTCTGATCCCTGAGCTGTGGAAAGACCCTTCGCAGAGATTGGACAGGACTATTTCCAGGTCATTGTGAATGGCCTTGGTGGATCCCGGCTTCACTCGGAAAGAGTATCCTTCATCATGGGAAATGTGGTAAATCTCGTAAGAACCGGTGAGTCCATTTCTTTGGATGAAGACGGCCACTTCTGCTCTTGAGCAGAATTCCGGATGGATTTCTTCATTAAGTTCTTCCGGCAAGGGGAGAATGCTTGGTAATTCTTCCAGGCTGCCATTTTCCCAGCCCCATCCTGATGTGTAGCGGTTTTCCTTCCAAAGTGTGTAATTGTAGGTTCTGAAATCGATTCTGTCCCCGGACTCGTCTGTGACAATCCAAATGTCCCCCGACGACTTAAACAGAGGCTCTATTGGGCTGTAGTAAACGCGGAGTTTCTGATCGGACCATATTGGATCCCGGGACCCCTCATCGTAAGGATATCTCTGGGAAATCTCGGAGAACATCGAAGACTGTGGGCCTAATTCTTCCCATCTCAGCCCCTTCCAGATGTGAGCAATGTTTCCATCCGAGGAGTCTATCCAGAAGTCTCCAATTCCAGCGGTAGGGGGGGTGTCCCGAAGGAAAATGTCAAAGAATTGGTCAGAGATTGGATCGTACGACGCAGGTTCTCTGTCTTGTCCCGGGAGAAGGTGCTTGGGTTTCCAGGACTCGTACGGGGCGAATGAGTCCGCCATAATCCCTTCATCGCAAAGATATCTCTGGATGTCTTCGTATCGATCGAATGTTATTCCCAATACCCCGTTTTGGTTGTAAGCCTCGTACTTGACCTCCGTCCACTCGGCCCTTAGGGTGACGTTTGTCCTTTCTCTTCGAGGATCGTCGACTGACCAGTCCTCGTTCCACGTCTCTACGTTCCAAGACTTTACTGTCTCGGACAGGGGCTTATTGGCACCTATTCCGCTAACCTCGGTTTCTTCCGAAGGGACATATGCTTCAGAGTATATTCTAGACACCATTGTGAATAGTATGATTGCACAGGTCAGAGCAATCAGGATGAACGTTGCTTTTCCAGCATTCGCTATTCTATCTCTTTTCTTTCGAGACTTCTGAGGCAGCGATTTAACTCCGAAAAGGCTGAAACCGTGGTTTTCTCCATTCATTCGTATGCCTCCCTGAAGCGATGCATTATTCTCTGGCCGACCATATTCAATCCTAGGGTAATTATGAACAGATATAGTCCGACTGCGAACATTGAGTAGTATGCAGATGTTCCCGCGGGAAGGTCCCCCTGGATTTTCTTTGCAATGTACGCAGTCATTGTCTGAGAACTCAGAAACATGTTTCTTGTGTAGTACGCGGCTGTCCCCACGGAGATAGTTACGGCCATTGTTTCCCCAATAGCTCTGGAGAATGCCAATACAATCGAAGCGAGGATTCCCGAGAGTCCTGATGGGATTACCACTCTGAAGGTGGTTTCGACCGGAGTCGCCCCTAGTGCGTATGATGCCTCTCTGAGGCTATTTGGAACAGATCTGAGAGCATCCTCCGATAGACTGGCGATTAGAGGCGTGATCATGATTCCGACCACTATGGCCCCGTTGATAGGGTTGAACTGTTGGGGCTCGTCGGCCATCCACCCCCATTCTACAAGTTGCGAGCCTACATCCATCACTATCGGGGAAATTACCACGAAAGCGAAGAAGCCGTAGACGACGGAGGGGATCCCTGCTAGGATCTCGAGAGTTGGCTTAACTAGGTTTGAAGTTCTTGGATCTGCATATTCGGAAAGGTATATCGCAGTCCCTAGGCCAAGGGGAATTGCGATCACTAGGGCTCCAAGTGCAACTTGTAGGGTTGTCCGCAATAGTGCGTTCACGCCAATGGACAAATTCTCTGAGACGGTGACTATTGATACCGTCCTAATGTCAGTTCGCCACAGTGTCTGGGTCAGGAATTCCCCAATGCTCCCGTCGATCCTTGCTACGAGATCCAAGAAGGATAAAACCAAGGCTACTGTGGCGACTACCCAAAGAAGAGATTTGAAGTCCCTGTCCAGAAAAGACGAGCGAGGGGTAGCGAATTTCCTGAGGCTGCGGGAAAAATCCAGCAAGGGTGCCAATGGGAGTATCCCCAACCTGGCGATGTTACGAGCCCTCTGTGATGCATTATCTCCGAGGGATCTTTCTGAAATTGGGGACCAACTGTCTCTGCACAGCGGAAATGAAATTACCAGGGGAGTTGAGTCTGGTTTTACTCGGTTCCTCGTATCAGACATCGTTACTTGGAGTAGCAGAAGGGAGAGTCCTAGGGCCATCAGGTGGCCTGTTTGAATCGCGTGAGTGGGTAATATGGAAAGCCACAGTAGTGCAAATGCTGCTGCAATCGACCCGAGTGGTGTTCTCTTGGAGGACCATGCGAGGATTATGGCCAACAGTATCGTTGCTAGTAGGAGGTACGAGATGGAGGATTGGGACATCGGGTAGATTAGCCCGATGGAGGAGATTATCAGAATTACCACTGAGAATGAGTTCAATGGGGATATAGTGGAGTCGATGACTTCATCATCGAACCTGGACAACCACATAGGTGCGAAGACATTCATAATCACGAAAATTATGGTCAATAAGCCAAGGAATAGGCCGAAAAAGTCGACATTAGGAATCCGCTCATCCGGATCGAAAGCGTTTGGTATCCCGTCGTTGTCCATATCGTCGTCACGATCATTGTCAAATCCGTCGTTATCTATGTCGGTATCTAGGTCCGTGCCCCTCTCATCCACCCCGATATTGGGTTTGCCATCCCCGTCTACGTCTACTTGTGATCTGTCACTCATCGCCCAAGTGATCACGAACCAGTCTCTCTTGAGGTCGGGATCCGACTTGTGGAGTATCAGTGCACCCTCGTTAGCCCTATTGGTCTGGGGATTTGTTTCTATCATCAACCCCAGTGGTATCTGGGCATCCTTCAGAGACTCCCCTTCCGCAACAGAGTAGTTGTCCTCGGGATTTTCATCGAGGTATGCCCAGATATACTGCCTATTCGGATGAACGGTCCAGTTACCGGAGTAACCGAGGTGTCCTTCTGGATCTTCCAGTGGATTTCCCAGCGAGTCTCTGTCCATTTCGAAAACTATCAGTGGCTCATCGAGCCCGATCATTGATTCATTATCGTATGATACGATGCATGTAGAGTCTAGCCACAGGGGATCCATTATGGAGCCGTCACTATAGTTTGCCGAATCCCATAGGTCTTCTTTCACTGAATCGGACCAATCGTCAGGGGGGCTGAAGACATCAGCTCCGCAACCGAAAGCAGAGTAGAAAGGCGCAGCTCTGACCACAAGGACATAGATTATCCCCGCAGTTACCAGTACCACGGAAATGGCTAGTGAGAAAAGGACCGTGCTCGGCGCTCCGGACTCTATCCTGGATGCGAGCCTACGGATATCGAAACCTGTATTCCCTTCTCCGGACATCAGGCTAACCCAGGTATGTTTTGATTTAAGTGTCAAAATATATACTCTATATTGTTGGTTCAGCCCGCCCCCGATGAGGGCGGGCTGAGTTTACGTAAGTCATCACGAGTTGTTGATGACTGCCTCTACTCGCATCCAAGTGTCCTGCCATGCGGATGAGGATGCGGATAGTGGGACATATCCGACGGTGTTGACGACTTCGTCGCCGAGGGCGCTGAATGCATATCTGAGGTAGTTGTATACCTCGTCCATGTACTCGTGGTTTACGTTGATGTAAATGGCACGAGTGAGCGGGTTGTAGCTCCCATCCGCTATCGTTTCTGCGTTCGGAGCGATGAAGTTTCCAGCGCTGTTCTGTATGGGAAGAGCGGAAAGTTTGTCCTGCTCTGCGACATAGTAGGCATAACCGAAGTAGCCGATTGCATCGCCATTGGACTCGAGGTAGTTGACTACAACCTCGTCCTCGGCGCTGTTGGTGTAACCGTCTGGCCTGACCTGACTCTGAGTCGGCACCGGCTATCTTGATCTCGGATGCTGGGCAGCTGGCGTCTAGTTCGCTCCACAGGTGGGTGGAGTCGTCGCCATCGCTGTTGGCCAGAGAGTTGGTGTCCCAACCGGTTTCTACTAGCTCTGCCGCGGTGTAGTCGCTGAATATCCAGCGTACCTGATCAACGGTCAGGCCACCCATATTAGAAACACAGGTATCCGCAGCTCCGCCCTTCTTCACGACTACTGAAAGTCCATCTAACCCGACTGGCAGTTGCGTCACCTTGATTGAGGTATCTCCCTTCAGGCAGTGGTAGACTCCGTTTCCGTGATACGTGGCTTCCTCTGCCTTCCATCCCCTGGACATGTCCCCGATCATTACCGCTGTGCCCTTCTCGGAGTTGTCGCACACGCGACCTGCTCCGGCACCGCTGCCGCCGCCCTCTATTGTCAGGGTGTATCCGGGGCAGAGGCCTCCGGGATCCGAGTAAAGTTCGCCCCAGCCCTGCATTACTGGGAGCACCGTGCTAGAACCGGCTACGGTGATTGTCTGATCGGTGCCGCACCAGTAATCGTCCTTCTGGGCATCCGTCCATACGTACGTGTGGTACATCCAGGATAACCTCTGTAGTTCCATTTCAGCGTCCTGTCCTGCTGTGAGCGGCACGTATCCCACCTGGTTAACTAGGGCATCGCCAGCACTGGAGAATCCGAACTCAAGGAAGGGAAGTGTCAGTGCCAGGTCGTTAGAGTCTAGGTGCAGATTCATGTAGATGAATCTCCCTAGTGGGTTGTACGAGCCGTCTGCTACCGTCGAGGGAGTGGGTGCTACATATTCTCCCGCATCGTTCATTATTGCCACAGCAGTAAGGGTGTCTTGATTCGCCTTGTAGTAGGCGTACCCGAAGTATCCGATCGAGTCACCGTTTGATGTGAGGTAGTTGACTACAACCTCGTCCTCGGCGCTGTTGGTGTAACCGTCTGGTCTCTGTAAGTCGAATGTCTCGCCACCGTCCCCTCCATTGAGCATTGCGTCCATGAAGAACTCGTAGGTACCTGACTCTGAGTCGGCTCCCGATATCTTGATCTCGGATGCTGGGCAGCTGGCGTCTAGCTCGCTCCAAAGGTGGGTGGAGTCGTCGTTGTCGCTGTTGGCCAGAGAGTTGGTGTCCCAACCTGCATCAGCCAGTTGTGCTGCGGTGAAGTCGCTGTATATCCATCGGACCTGGTCCGGGGTCAAGCCCCCCAACGAATTGATGCAGGTCTCTGCTGCTCCGCCCTTCTTGACGACGACGGAGAGACCGTCGGCAGCGATTGGGAACTGTCCTGCTGAGCGAGAGGTGTCCCCCTTCAGGCAGTCGTACACCCATCCGTTCGACCTGACTGATGCCTCAGAGGACTTCCATCCCCTGGACATGTCCCCGATCATTACCGCTGTGCCCTTCTCGGAGTTGTCGCACACGCGACCTGCTCCGGCACCGCTGCCACCGCCCTCAATGGTCAGAGTGGTGTCACAAGCCGTCTGGTATATCTCTGCCCAGAGGTTAGCCACGGGGAAGACAGTCGAGGAGCCTGCTACGCTGATGGCACCTGTTGGTCCGCAGTTCACGGATGTAAGGTCGACCCCCCCGTCCGCTCCGGCCCTTGACAGCATTACTGTGACCAAGGTAGGAGTCATTGGGACGTATCCGACGTTCTCAACTAGAGCAGCGCCGCTATCGGAGAGCCCGAAAGCAAGGAAAGGCGCTGTCTTCTGCAGAGACTGCGCGTCGTTGAGCAGATTCATGTAGATGAATCTCCCCAAGGGGTTGTAGGAACCGTCGGCCACTGAGTGGGGAGATGGAGCGACATAATCTCCATCAGAGTTCTCAATTGCGATTGCAGTTAGCTTGTCTTGGTTGGCCTTGTAGTAGGCGTAGCCGAAGTAACCTATTGAGTCCGCATTGGACTCGAGGTAGTTGACTACAACCTAACTCGTAGGTACCTGACTCTGAGTCGGCACCGGCTATCTTGATCTCGGATGCTGGGCAGCTGGCGTCTAGTTCGCTCCACAGGTGGGTGGAGTCGTCGTTGTCGCTGTTGGCCAGAGCGCTGGAGTCCCAACCTGAAGCGGTTAGCTCGGCTGCTGTGTAATCGCTCCATATCCATCGAGCCTGATCGACGGATAGGCCGCCCCCGGGTAGGCCTGAGATGCAAGTCTCAGCTGCGCCACCCTTCTTGACGACCACTGAGAGGCCGTCTGCGGCTATGCTGATCTGTACTGCTGAGCGACTGGTGTCGCCCTTCAGGCAGTCGTATGTGTACCCATCAGATCTGACAGATGCCTCTGAGGACTTCCACTCTCTGGACATGTCCCCGATATCTACGGCGGTTCCCTTCTCTGAGTTGTCGCACACTCGACCTGCGCCAGCACCGCTGCCACCGCCCTCGAGGGTGATTGCGATTCCGTTGCAATACTTCTGATATGCCTCGGCCCATAGATTCGCTACAGGGAATACCGTGCTGGAACCGGCTATTGATATGTCACCGGTCGGACCGCACTCTATTGAGCTAGAGTCGAATCCGGAGATCCCTGCGAAGTCTGTCGAGGTCTCGTCCTCATCGTACTCGCAGGTTCCGTCATCCTCTGTGGCTGCGGGGTTGTAGTTAGTCGCTGACTCGTCCATGCAACCCGAGTAAACAGTTGGGGTGCTGCCACCATTATTTCCATTGTTGTCCGTATCATAGGTGCACGTTCCGTCGTCCGTTGTAGCCGACGAGTCGTAGTTGTTTGCGAGTGGATCGGTGCAACCCGAATTATCCACTGCTCCTGGCTCGTCATCGTCGTCTTCTCCACCGATGCAGCCAGTTATTGGCATCGTCAGCATCAGTATCGTCATCATCAAAGTCTTTTTTCTTCCATTCATTAGAGTTTCATCTCCGTTATTTCATGCCCAAAACTACTCCCTCAATGAATCGGAGCTCCCGATTCACAATAGTAGGTGATACCTTATATTTTCTATATATTTTTGAATAATTGCTACTCAGTATAACGAAAAAAACACTAATCTACAGTGGATTGGGGAATTTCCAATGGAAATTAGGGGCTATTCTATTGAGGATTGTTCTACAACATGACTTCAATTGAGTTTCTGTGGTTATGGATGTTGATTAAGATCTCAGCCAAGTCCGTCGAATAAGCGCAAAGCCTTCGCAGGGACTCGGATAATCTGTCCATGAACAGTGCGTTTACCCTCCCAATCTTTTCGTCCCAGAGACCATTCTCAAAATTAACTAATTCTTCTATTGCGCCTTGCAGCTGTAGTTTTGCTTGATGTACCTCGCTTATCTTGTACCTCCTAAGGTTCGCGATCAATAGTTTCATCGAGGCATGCCAAACTGGGATGCAGGCGATTAATGGAGAGTCGGGTGACAGAACTTCTGGCGTCTCTCGTTCCTCAATTAGCTTACAAATCTTGTATGAGTGGTCTCCCATTCTCTCGAAGGTTCGGACTATCCGAGAGTATTCGGAAGCCTCCCAGCGATTTGTTCCCATTGAGTCTTCGAGCCTGGACGATTCCAGAATTAGGCCCACCTGCCTCTCGATTAACAGCCTCAGTGCGTCGATTTCCTTCTCCCTTTCTTCTGCGTCGTCAAGGATTTCACTATCACTCCCAGTTAGTACATCTGTTATGTCCCTAATTTGGCTAGAGACCAACAGATACATTCTGTTGATGCTGGAAAGGAGCGGCATCTCTGATGGGTTAAGTAGGCTGAGCATATCTAATGATTTGTCGGATTCAGCGGTAATCTCTATCCCTCGGGTGGTTTGAATGAAAGATCTGAAGATTTTTCGATGCGCCCTCGAGAATCCCGACTTCGACCTGATCCTGATTATTTGTGCCCCCGAGAGATATGCCCCGATTAGGTGGTCCAAGAGGAATTCTTCGCCTATTTCCTCTATGCTTAATTCTACCTCCCTCCTTCGAATTACGGAAGTAGTCTCTGGAGTCACTCTCAGGTTTCCTGACGGCCTCCATTCGATCCTGACCTGATCCTTGGCTGCGAGCCCGTGTACCGATACCCACTTCTTGGGAAGACTAACAATGTAGGTTGAGCCTCCGGTGAGCTGTAGTCTCCTGACCTCTGACTTGGACTGCTTGTCTATCTTCATAGAAGTCGGAGAAAAGTCTGCAATATATATTTTGATATTCTAGTATAGGCCTGATATATACGTAAAATTGTGTTTTATAAATATTCAATATAGATTTTTTTGATTATATTTTGGTCGGTTACCCCTGGCAGAATTTATTCGTTTGGCTTCTCCCAGCCTACTTCAATTGAGAATTTTTTAGCTCCGATGTCATCTATCCTGTCTAGGTGTAGGGCAGTCCAAATCCAGGCCAACTGGGCGACTGCTATCCCCGTCACCAGATCGAACAGGTAGTGCTGCTTGGTGGTCAGGATGCTGATGCAGAGCAGGGCCCACTCCACCCAGAGCACGACCAGGAATAGGTTCCAGGCGCTCGACTCCGCGGCCCTCCTCGATGCCCATACCGTCATCAGGCGTGCGAGCAGGTAGGAGTGGACGATGTGCAGGCTCGGCCATGCGTTCCAGGGGTTGTCGGAGAAGTGGATGAACTCGAAGAGGGCGTGCTCCCACC
>LURZ01000026.1 GCA_001629255.1 Marine group II euryarchaeote REDSEA-S42_B7 | reverse complement strand
TCACGTAGACCTCTCCGGTTCTTATCGAGGTATCGAGCATAGAGAAACGGATTACTGCGCTTGAGACCTCGATGTAAACGACTAGGAAGACTGCGTACAATATCAATAGCAACTTCTGCATTATTTCGTTCTCCGGCAAAAAGCTCAGTCCGAACTCAACCTTGCTTCCAGCGAACCTGATAGTGACCAGAATTAGCATGACGTAAGACAGCAGTATGGCCCTTTGGTCTCTCTGCCAAACCCCCCAGAAACCAGCTATCAGTCCAATAAGCATCATCAGTAGATGGAGCCATAGTCCCAGGAAGCCAAAGCCGATCATGTTTGATATCGCGAACCATGCAGTTCCGGATACTGGCGTGAGCATGAAAGTAAGGAACCCGAGGACCAAGAGCGAACCTATCGCCCCCATCTGAAGGTTCAGAACCATTTTGTTTGGTGATACGAACTCTCTATTGACCAGAATTGGGCCTCCGAAGATCGCATCTATCCAACTTGGGATGGCGACATCTGGAACCGCATCATCGGGTATACCGCTGTCTGCCTTCAGTGTTCCAGCGGCCCTTTTCCTGCTAGGGGCCGATGAGCGTACTACCTTCCCCTCGTAAAGATGAGATGTGTCTACTGGGCCCTTGCCTTCTTCCATAGTTACACCTCAGAATCCCCTTGCCCCTGCTAGGGCTGTGAATAGGAGCATATCCGGCTCCCAGTCCATCACATACGCCCCAAGTCCTCTAAGCTCGGTCATCAGAATGTCTCTCTCTGTTTTAAGAACCTCGTAGCCTGTTCTGTCTATTCTCCTCGCATCGAATTCGAACTCCAAACTGCTCGGTGAAAGTACTGTAACCTCGAAGTTCCTAGCCCTAAGGTCCCTGACAGCATCGACTATTGTCGGATCGTCCTCCAACGGTGATAGGATTATGATGGGACTGCCTCTATGAATGTGAGGCATGATTCGAGTAGTCACAATCTTCAGCGGTGTATTCCCTTTTGCCATAGCGCCCGCGAGTTTTGTCAGTATCACATACAATTGCTTCTTCCCCGTATCTCTGTCCACGGAAACAATCTCGTCCCCATAAACCACGAGCCCCACGGAGTCACGCCTGGATAGGAAGTGCTGGGTGAGGCTCGCTGCAGCTCTGGTGCTGTAAACCAGAGAGTTTCTACTCACCGGTCCAGTTTCACTCACTGCCCTACTGTCAACTAGGATAATGACGTCGCTTACAGCGTCTCTCTCAAATTCGTTAACCATCATCTTGCCATCCTGTCTGGCCGTCGCTTTCCAGTTTACTTTCCTTATCGGATCGCCTGGCAAGTACTCTCTAAGGTTGTAGAAGTTCGAACCCTCCCCGGGGTTTCTGATATTCACTGCTCCAGTGAAAATCTTTGGAACCCTACTCTTGATCATTGCATCTTTGATGTCCTCCATCTTCGGGAAAACAAGGAAATCGTCGTACAGTTGCACCTCTTTCTCATTGTGAAAGAGTCCTAACTCATCTTGAACCCTAATGCAAACCGGGCCTATGGTGTAGAAACCTCTCAAAGGGGTCTCTATTGTGTAGGAGATTTCAGTCTCCCTTTTTGGCCCTATTTCCATCAGTACGTAATTCGCACCTTTTTTGATTCTCATTACCTCAGGCACCCTATCCCTGACCTCCAAGACCTTTGCAATTGCAGATCTATTTTGGATCCTGAGGGTGACGTCTATCTCGCCATCCTCGAAAACTCTGGATGTGGAGGTCTTCCTCATGGCCACAATACTCTGGAGTTGGATTCCCTCGTCCAACACTGCTTCCTCGAGCCTCCTGCCCGAGGAGGCTACGTCCCCGTGCGCCGTCCTGAGGGCTGCCCAAGTTAGGAATGAAAGAAGAACTACTGCTACCGTTACTAACTGTTGGTTTCGAAGCACTAGTCCTAGCAGGTACATCGCAACCGAAAGAGATGCGAACATCGCAGACTTTCGGCTCCAGGCCACCTTTACACCTCAAAATCAGACTGTTGGGACATTCGCGGCATTCTTACCATGTAGGATATCTCGAATGACCTCGCCGGTCTCGAGTCCCTTAATCTGGTGCTCTGGCTTCAGAATAATCCTGTGAGCCACTGCCAGTTCTGCAATCGACTTCACGTCGTCTGGTGTCACGAAGTCTCTTCCTCGCATGGCCGCAACCGCTCTGCTGGTTTTCAGGAGGGCTTGAGAACCTCTTGGGGAAGAACCTACGAGAACTCTCGGATCTTCCCTTGTCCTTGCCACGATATCCACCATATACTCTCTGACTGACCTGTCAACATAGATTTCCTCGCATGACTTCTGCATCTTGACCACAATACTTGGGTCGGTGATACTGTTCACCTCGACATCGTCAGTCTTTCTGTTAATCCTCCTCTGTAGGATCTCGTTCTCATCTGCTCTGTCAGGGTATCCTACCATCATCTTCATCATAAAACGGTCGAGCTGTGCTTCTGGAAGCGGGTAAGTCCCCTCCTGCTCCACTGGGTTCTGAGTTGCCATGGTCAGGAAAGGAGAGGGTAGCTTGTGTGTAACTACGCCGATAGTCACCTGCTTCTCCTGCATCGCCTCTAGAAGAGCAGCCTGTGTCTTGGGAGGTGCTCTGTTTATCTCGTCAGACAGCAGGAGATTGCAGAAAATCGGACCTGGCTTGAAAGTAAACTCTCCCTTCTTAGCATCGTAAATATTAGTGCCAGTTATGTCTGCTGGAAGAAGATCTGGAGTGAATTGAACCCTCTTGAAGTCGCACCCCAGGGCATCCGCGAACGTGTTTGTCATCAAAGTCTTCGCCAATCCGGGAAAATCCTCGAACAGTAGGTTTCCATTCGAAAGAATGTCCACCATTACGTTGTCAATAACGTGTGATTTTCCTATGATTACTTTCTGTACCTCAGTACTGATTGCCTGTCCCATGGCACCTGTTGCAGCCAAAACCTCGTCTACCTTACTCGATCCACGGGCTTCCTGCGCTTTCTTGGCTAAAGCCGCGTCCTGTGTGCCAGTATTCGGCGTTTGCATCCCTTTTGGTGGTCCTGTTTCACTCATTTTTTTCACTCCATTTTATTAGTTATTTTTTCCCCATCGGCGAATAGCTTGCATCAACTTGCGCAACTCTTGCGGTGAGTACGTCCGGCTTTGGCTATAAGCCAATTCCACGAGCCGTGGATCCCCGATCATCGCCTGAACTTCAGGCGGGGGAGTCATCGCCATCTGATCTCTGGTAAGGTCATGGTGTATCCTAACCTTCGTTAGCAGCGATTTCCTGACCCTGTCTCTATACGTGGCAGGGTCGAGTTTCTCCGGACGCTGGTTGAATTTGGTCAGATCAAAAACGTGCCTCCAGTTCTCTTTTTCAGGTACTACCATCATAGCAACGAGGAGGAGAAGTGTGACATTCAGAACCACAAGCCACTTCAGGAATTGATTTGAGGTAAGTAGGACGACAGTCCCCATGGTCTGGACGAATGGTTCGGATACGACTCCGGTTACGTGCCTGCTCTCGTCGAAAACGACTTGAAAGTTCGAAGGATCGCTTCGGATAGGCGCATTTAAATCTACATTGTCGAACTCCATCATATCATACACGAGTAGTCTGAAGTATCTCTCATTCCCGTCCCAATCGTTGTTGTTGAGTATCTCTTGCGTCCAACAGTTATTTCGCGTGTAATCGCCAATCGCGGAGCAGTCTTTGCTGAGCCCTTGATCCTCTGCGACTGCTAGCTCCCAAAGCATGTTCGAGAAAGCTTAATCGTCTGCTACAAACACAATACTTCCGGTGACTTCCAGCTCTCCTAAACCAGCTGAAAAGGCCCCTCTTCCTTCATCCGCCACTTTGTCCAGGACCTTTATCCCTGGGTAATCGAATCTCATCATTAGCCTCAGATCACCCGTGGCAGGGTTAGCCGGATTGGTAGGGTCACCATCTCCGGCCCTGTCAATGAATGCAGAGGGCGAAGCGGTTCCAAGTGTCATTATGTCTCTATGATTAGGATCTTCGATGTCTTTGTCCGTTGGTTCGAACATCATTCCTGTCGGGCCCCTGTACATTACTGGAAGTCTACAATCGTTCAGTCCGTCCGGATTCTGAATTTGGAATGCAGTACAACCTTGCATCAGTGCTCCAGGGGACATATCTCCAATGTCCTGATTTACCGGTGATGCGCTCCAAACATTGCCCCAGTCGACTTCCTGTTGGCCCTGTTGCGTGTATACCCAATGCTGCTTGTCGTCTAGCAAGGGTGCGTCCATGTATCTGACTCCGAATAGTATTGCCAGATTATGTGCCTGAGTATTGTCAGCGGCGACTATTACCTTTCCGCCTTTCTCAGTAACGAATCTGAAAATTTCGTCTGCCTCTGTCTGATCGATCGGTTTTTCAGGAGCAATGATCGTCAGCAGTGTTCGATGAGGATCCTTCCAGTCATTAACAAGCATTGGTGTGGACATAGTATTTGCCACGTAGTAACCAGAGTCCCTATTCTCAACATACTCTCCCTCGAAGCTATCTCTCATATCGGATAACTGGCCTAAACCATCTGTATCGTAAGCAGAGTAATTGGACGATTTTCCGACAACGAAGAACATAGGCATCACTAGGAGTAATATTGACGTAATTACCAGGGAATACAAAACGTTCCTGTTGAATCTCGTTTCACTATCCATGTCAGTTGCCATGGTTTCATATCTCCTTTTAGTTGGGCCGTAGGCCCAAGCAACATCCGTCCGACAATTAATTCACGGTTATATGTTGCTGAGCATAGTTCGCTAATCCTGTTGAAATGAAGATTGAAGGTTTTAATCTTCAATCCTATTAGTATATGCCAATGCTGCGAGCAATCCAATAGATAGCACGCCCAAACCCGGTGCAGAGAGGTTAGACTCTATCGAGTCATTTGTTTCGCTGACACCATTATCCTGCCCTCCAGAGCCCTGATCTCCAGTTGGAGGCGGTTCCACTGTAACCCTGACCTCGTCTTCCGATGTGCCTGTCGCTCCATTTCTCTTCGAAGTAACAGATACCGTGATGTCACAGTGTCTCTTTGGGTGGCTTTCAGATGCAGTAATCCTGAGGTCCGCATCCTTGGCTCTTCCAGATTCTATATTGCCGCTTAGAAGGGCATCTAGTCCACTATCGGTCGTCAAGAGCGGGCAATCATCCCTGACGTCCACCTCGGCTACCCCATCCTGTGCGTTTCCGTTGTTTCTCACTGTCACGGTTAGTATGGTTTCAGTGCCTGCGTTCATCGGCCCGAATGGCTCAGAAATGTCCACGACTAGATCAAATATCGAGGGTATCTCCAAGTCTCCCTCTCTGTTCTGAGAAGAAGATAGAGGATCAGGAATACCTTGTCTGGAAGTTATAGTCGCAGTTATTGAAAATGTCTCTTTCTTTTCCGCATCTTGGGATAGTACATCTATTCCGCTAATCTTCAGTTCAAACGTCTCGTTCGAACCGGAAGAAATGGACTCCTCCTCAGGGCCGTCATGACTTCCACCGAATGGGATATTGTATTCAAACTGCACCGTTATTTCCGTCAGTCCTGAATTTTCAACGAAGAACTCTACTTTGGTCGAACCATCATCAGACAAGACGAAAGAATTGGTTGGATCCTCTCCAGGATATTTGATTCCCAACTCCCAGGACTCTAAGTCCTGTCCCGATGTAGGAGGAACCGCCACAAGAGATGCAGCTAGAATGATCCCAATAGTCAAAGAGCGAACTCTCGGTCCCATTAACTCACCAGTAACTTCCTACACGCCCTTTTCGTTAAGACCTTCACCATCTTTCTTCTGTAAGACGGGGAGAACCAGGTGTTCTGGACAGGCTTTACTGCCTTTCTAATCGACTCTGATAGAATTTCGACGGTCTCAAGTCCGCTCCAATTCTCGAGTGCGTCCTCCGCTTCTTCTGAATGCAAGCTAGGAATAGACTCTAGGCCAGTGGTTGCTACTCTAAGACTTGATGGGACATCTCCCTCTTCTACTTTCCAGAGAACAGCTACGCCCGCTTCAGGGAAGTCCCAAGATTCACGCTGCCTTAACTTTTGATAGTCTCCGCTCCAATCTGATGCGTCTTCAGGGAGAGTGATGTGGGTGACCATTTCTCCGGGTTCGAGTATATTCCTAGTCATTCCGTCTAACTTAAAGAAATCACTTAGTGGAATGGAACGCTTTCCTTGGGGTGATGCCAGATGGATTGTGGCACCTAGGCACATCAATACAGGAGCCAAATCAGCTTGATAGGTTGCAACGCACAGCGTGTTTTGATTGGGAATAACTCTGCAATCGGCCCCAGTGCCGCAATCACATTTGTGACACCAGTCAATTGACTCCCTCCATGTTTCCGACTGATTTATCCAGTAGCACCTAGTATCCAGGCATATATTTCCTCCAACTGTCCCGGACCTCCTGATCATTACACTCGCGATTGAGTGTGCTGCCTTGGCCAACACAGGGTGGGTAGACTCGTGTTCGGCTAACTCATTGATACTGACCATAGCGCCAATACTTGCCTCGCTTATACCTCGTAACTCGGCTATAGAAGAAAGCGAGATAACGGTCCCCTTCACATTGATGTGCCACTTGTAATTTGGAAGCAGATCTGTACCTCCAGCGACCCAGTCGAACTCCTCTCCAGATTCTGAAAGTTCTTTAGACATCATTAGTGCTTCATCCAAACTCTTCGGCGAAAGTACTCGGAAGGGTGGCATCCTCATTTTTGACCCTCCGAATGCCTTCTTTCTGCATGCTTCCAAGCACTACCTGCGAGTCTAGGAGACTCCAGATATTCCTCCTTGGGAGTTACTCTCACTGACCACCTAGGGTCAACTTCATCCGGAGGGATCGTGGGGTCCAGGCCGAATAATGCACCATTGTGATAATCCGATCTGTTCTGATTAAGTCTCCTATCTTTATCCCTTATACCATGTTCGTTAGCTCTTTTTTCTAGAACTCCTTGGAGAGGTGAATGCTGAAGGGATGGGCTAGTGAGATTATTCGGATCTGATAACCCTTCCTCTCTGCAACGCTTCTCAATCATTTTGTGCACCTTCTCTGGAGACATCGGTAACTCGGAGGTCCTGATCCCTATTGCATCATAGACAGCGTTGCAAACTGAAGGAAGAATCGGGAGAAGAGGGCCCTCTCCCGCCTCTTTGGCTCCGAATGGACCCTCTGGATCGTTCGACTCCACTATTATCGGAATTACTTCCGGCATTTCGTGAACGCTTGGGATCTTGTAATCCAGGAGATCTGGATTCATTAGGTTGCCACTTCTCCCATATCTCATCTCTTCGGAGAGAACTTGTCCCATGCCCATGTGGCAAGATCCAATTATCTGCCCCTCTACAGCCAATGGGTTCAGAGCCTTTCCACAGTCGTGAGCTGCCCATACCTTGTCTACTTTGATTTGACCAGTCTCCACATCGACAGAAACTTCTGTCACATAAGCAGAGAAAGAGTACGCTGGAGCCAGTCCAGCTGCTGCTCCCTTGTGCATCTTCCCCATAGGGGGTGTCCTGTATGCCCCAGACGCAACTAAGGCTCCCCTATCTTCTTGCGATTTGTGAAGAGCTTCGAGGTAGGATACCCCAACCGCTGGATCTTTTTTTAGGAATATTCTCCTATCCCCGATAATCAAGCTGCTCCTTTCCGCTCCTGTGATTTCAACCGTAGCATCTAGCAATTCCTCCCTGATTTTCATGGCTGCCGAAACAGCCGCGTTGGCGTTCATGAAGGTCACTCTGGAGGAGTAAGAGCCCAAGTCCACCGGAGAAGTATCAGAATCTCTCGATTTCACTCTGATCATGTCTAGTGGGAGCCCGAGTACCTCTGCCACGGATTGGGCTACGACCGTGTCAGAACCTTGCCCTATGTCTGCGGCTCCTGTGTGGATTGTGACCCCGCCATCCATATCGATCTTCAGATGAACGGTTGCGTGTGGGAACTTATTCGGGTCCCAGTGAATGGGTAGGCCACTTCCTGAAATGAAGAAACCACATCCAATGCCGATTCCCTTCCCAAGAGGAAGCTTGCGGAATTTTCTATCCCAGCCACTTTCTTCTCTGACCCTCTCTAGACACTCCCTCATCCCTATGCTTGTTACTCTGAACCCGGTAATTGTAGCCGAGTGTGGTGGGAGGAGATTCGCTAAACGCAATGATATCGGGTCTACGCTCAACTTCTCTGCTAGGTCATCCAGTCCTACTTCTACTGCGCATCTAGAGTTCACCGCTCCGTGGCCACGCATAGCTCCACTGGCGGGTTTGTTCGTCCAAACCCTAGCCCCTGTGTAGTGGAAAGCACCAATTTCGTAGGGAGCAGTATGGAGGACCCCGTTGTAGTATGTTGTCACGTGCCCGAAAGAGGCGAATGCTCCTCCATCTATCAGAGCATCAGTCTCAATTCCACATATTCTCCCTTCGTCATCAGCATGCAGGTTCATCTCAATTCGCGAAGGATGACGACCTCTATTTACCCAGTAAACCTCTTCTCTATCGAAAGTTATACGAACAGGTTTTCCTGACTTTCTCGCGAGAATCGCAGCGCACATTTCGTGGGGGAAAGGGTCAGACTTACCACCGAAACCCCCTCCGACGAAGGTCCTATGCACATTGATCTGATGCATTGGAATCTCCAATACATCGGCTAGCGCCCTATGAACGTAGTGTGGAACCTGCTGCGGAGTATAGAGCGTAAGCCTTCCATTTGGTTCCCAGTGCGCAACTACTGCATGTGGCTCAGTGAACGCGTGGTTAACTCCGGCGAAAATCCAATTCTTTTTGTGGCTAGCGACAGATTTTTCTTTCATTCCCTCTACGTCTCCGAATTCTTGGAAAACCCTCTTCTGGACGTTTGACTCTCCTATGTGGTAGTCCCCTCTGTCATGTATGGGCTCCTCACTGTCTTCGAGCCCTTCCCTCATGTCATGAATCGGATCAATCAATTCGTACTCCACTTGGATTAGCCTTTCCGCCTCTCTAGCCGTAGCCTCATCAATCGCTGCAACACATGCAACAAGATCGCCTGCATGCCGAACCTTCTCTACGGCCATCGCGTGCTCGTCCTTTGTCACCGGTAGAACTCCGAACCTATTCTTCGCATCATCGCCAGTTGCAACTGCGACTACACCAGGCAACTCAAGGGCCTTTGTGCAATCAATAGATAGAACTCTGGCATAGTGATGAGGTGAACGAACAATCCTTCCAATCAGTTCTCCCGGGAGCCTGACATCGTCTCCGTAATGCGCTTGCCCCGTTACCTTCCAAGAACTATCCACAAGCGCAGTAGATTTGCCAATCACTCTGCCGCTAATGAGTTCATCGTGCCTATGTGGGCCCCATTCCTGAGCAAGCTTCCCTCCCTGAGATTCAGGAATCATTTCTTGATCAGTAGACTCTGAGAATTTTCCTTTACCCCCAGAACCAGGTCTGGAAAAGGGTAGTTTTCCGGGTTGTTGTCTATACCCCACTATCTCCTTCGGAGCATCCTCTTTTTCAGACATACTAATCTCCACCAAATCCCGGATGAGGATCACTCTTTGATAGGGTCGAGTCGCTAACTGCTTCCCCCGAGACTAGGATTTTCGAAGCGGCTTTGACTGAGTCAACTATCTGCTGGAATCCAGTACAACGACATAGGTTACCCTCTATTGCTTGTTTTATTTCCTGGTCGTTAGGTTTGGTGTTTTCAGATAGTAATGCCGAAATTACCACCAAGAAACCGGGTGTGCAGAATCCGCATTGACTGCCACCACACTCCGCGAAGGTCTGCTGTATCGGATGCAGGTGGTGCCCATCAGCTAATCCTTCTACTGTTGTGATGTCGGCTTTCTCAGTATCTACAGCTAGAGTAAGACAAGATAACCTAGGCTCCCCATCAACTAGTACAGAACAGCATCCACAGGTCCCCATATCGCATCCACGCTTGGTTCCCAGGCTCCCGACACGGTCCCTAAGCACGTCAAGAAGAATCGCATTGCTCTCAATAAATATGGATACTTCTTCACCATTTACCTTGGCGTTCCACTCAATCCCATCGGAAGGGGGTAGCATAGGTAGCCGGAACTGCACCATATTACTACCAATCGAGCCCATCCTTTGAGCATTCGGTTCCCCGTGGTGTCTAATTGAAATCATTGATGGCCCTTTTCAGAACTTCAGACTCGGCCCTTTTCAGATGCTCTCCTGTGGTGCTTCTTGCAATTCCAAGCTCATCAGCGAGTTGCTTCAACGTTATTTGCGCTCCATCTTCGTAATACCCTCTATTCACAGCCAGTTCTAGTACTTCTCTCTGCTTTTCTGTTAGGAAATCGAGCTCCTTAGAAGATCCGTTCTTTACTGTCTGCACACTAATTGTATCCGGTGGCATCACTTCTCTGACAAACTCCAAGAAACTTCGTATGGAGCTTGAAATCCCAAAGATTCTGAACTCCAGACCGCTCTTGGAATCGATTCCGTATGGGGGGTATACATAGATATTCGACAACTGTACAGCAGAAAGCGCTAGTGGGTGCGTGCAACGAATGCTAACCAACACGCCGCTTTCGTCCTCTTCATGTGTTTCAATAACATCAAAACTCTCCAAATCCGAGATTTCGGATAGATTCCGTCCCTTGTTGATCCCCAACTCTACCAGTTGGGTAACCCCTCCGGTATCAGTAGAAAGGTGCCCAAGAACCTCTATTCTGTGACAAATCTCCATCAGTTTGTCAATCTCATCTATTCCGGAAAGCGAGGAAACTTTCCATCTAAGGAGTACCTTCCTCATAATGTTGGAATCCCTTCTTGTTATTTAGAGAAAACCCTAGTTCCAATATGCTTCTCTAATCTCCTGATTGGACTCCATACAGAGTTCCACATCGAAGGGCCTCTGGGACATCGCACTGCTCCCATTTAGGTGCTCAATGATAGGGAGGACATTGCTTTCGTTCACTACTCCCCATCCCACTTGTGTGCACGGCGCCACAGGTGAAATTGGAGTTGTTCCCGACAGAGGGTCCCAACTGGAAAATGATGGATACCATGCTGAGAGGTTCAAAGCATCTCTGATGTCATCGTTGGTGAGTGTGAAATTCGATCCGTTCACCATTAGCCCCATCCTATCCACAGGATCGGCACCGGAGGAAAAATCCCCGAATTCCGATCTTAGAGATACGAGCACTTTGGAGAGCAATCCAGCGGTCCTTGGTGTTGCAAACGAGGTTCCCGAGGTCTGATGATATCCGTCAATGTCGTCATGGTTGGGAAGCAATTGAGTCCAGTCTGCAGCTATATCGGGGTAAGAACCGCTCATGGTCTCCTTCTGATCGTCATCCTCCTCAGCATATCCCGAAACTCCAATACTCCACGGAGGTCCAGCCGTTGAGTCTTGAATGGCAGGAGAGGGGGAGTTATCCGCAGCACCAGTATGGATCTTCTTTTCGTCAACAACTGCGACTTTGGTCGCATCCTCGATGCCAGGGACTGGAACCGAAAGTATGGGTCCGAAGCTAGTCGTAATCAAATCCACCAAAGGTTGGTTCGCAGCAGCCAGAACAGCTGCATCACTGAAACCCTCGACGAAAAAAATCACCGCGTCCGGGTTCGCATCAATTACCGCACCAGTTACTGCGGTCCCGTGTCCGTCGCTAGGGTCGTCGAGGATCGGTATGTCCGTATTATCATCGGGGGTAGTGCCAATTATTCTCGAACCCTTGAACCATACAATGTCGTCGGAACCAATCACGTCCCAGCAATCTTCCCTATCCGCTTCGTAGCGCTCTTCCCATGTTCCATTTTTGCTAATTTCACAAACCTTGTTAACTCCTAGTTGATCAAGCAGCCACTGAGGGTAAGACTCGTTCATAGAGAAGTGATTATGGTATACGTTAATCCCAGTATCTATCGGGGCTACGACACTGAAAGCTCCGAAAGAGTCGTCTATTACGGAGATATCCTCCTCCTCCTCACTCTCACCCACACATCCGACTAAGCTTGCAGAAATTATCAATATGGAAATCAGGGTCGACAGAATCTTCATGACTTCCCCAATTCAACACCAAATTTGATACTTAGGTAGTAATGTTCTTCCTTTCAAGGGATAGAACTTCCGCACAAACCGCAATTGCAATTTCTTCCGGAGTATCCGCCCCTATGTCTAGGCCAATAGGGCATCTGACGGAGTCTATCAGCCGCTTCTCAACCCCATTTTCAATAGCCTTCTTTTCGAAAGCAGACCATTTCTTCTTCGATCCTATTGCCCCAATCCTGGGCCTCCTTCCTTCTTTGCATAATTGTAGTAATCCAATTAGCATCTCTTCATCAACCGACCAGTCATGACTCAATAGTAGAATATCTGAAAAACGAGTCATAGAATCACTACTTTCTTTTTGGAGAAATTCCTCGACAGATGAGCAGAAATTACCCTCAGCGTTTGGATAACGCTGCCGGTTACAATACTCCTCTCTTACATCGAATACGCTATACAGCCATTCCAGAGAATCACACACATTTGCAATTGAAAGACCGACGTGACCTCCTCCCGCAATCAAGATGTGAGGTCGTGGAGTAATCACTTCCATAGCTACTTTCACCTGTCCTCCGCAAAGACTGTCGAGGGCAGATGCCTCTTTTCCTTTGCCATCTCTGTTTAGGAGGAATGACTCAACCTTTCCTCCTTTTTTTCTCAGGTCAGACAAATCTCGCAACAGAATTTCTTGAAGCTCCTTTTCCACCTTTAACTCCAATCCTGCACCACCGATAGTCCCGAACTTTTCCCCCGAGGAGCTGATTGCTAGCCTTGCTCCCGGTTTCCCGGGAACGCTCCCGCTGGCCTGAACCACAGATGCGATGGCGACTCTTTCTCCAGCCTCTACTCTCTTGATGGCCCAGTTAAGGACTGCCACAGTCACAAAGCCCCGTCGGGGTTCTAGCCTTTGGAGTTGTGCAGATGATCAGATATGTTTGTGCATCTCTCGGATTTAGAACGATACGTCCACTATCAAAAGCGCGCTTCCCAAAATTAGGGCAGGAACAGTTGTGTGTAGCGTAGCCCAAAGGCTAGCTAACCTGTGTCTAACCAAGAGTGGAAAAAGAGCATCTCCGTCTTGACTAATCGCATTCGCAGCCAAAGCTGGGAACGAAATCAGGTCCTTTGTGTAGGCGGTAATGGCGATAATTTGAGGCCCACAGCCGGGTATTAATCCAACGAAAGAGGCGACTACAACTGCAAAAATTCCATCACCATACTTGGCCAAGTCTGCTTCGTTAGCACCTGAGAATAACATTGTAAACTCGAATATCAGGTAAGCAGCCATGACCCAGAACGTGACAAATGCGGTTTCACTTGCAGAGTGTATTAATGTCTCTCTCATCGAATAGAGCTTGTCTCCGATTGAAGCTTCTGTATCGTCACGAATCCAGGTTTTCTGAGATAGATACAGAATTACTGACAAAGTTGTTCCTATCAAACCTATCCAAGTTATGAAACCATCTAATGTAGACGGGTTATATTCTATTGAAAGCTCGAAATCTGCATCTTGAGAATTCCAATAAAGCAACATTATTGCGAAAAATAATCCAATCGAGGTAACTATCCACCAGAGGGTATAACCTTGGTGAAGAAGAAAATAACCCGGGCCACTTTCATCTTCTCTTCCAAGATCGTCAAAGACTGTTTGCGTATCTTCAAAATCGTCTAATTTGATTAGTTCCTGTTCCTTCGGGGACTCGAATCTTTGTATAAATCCGCCTAAAGGACTCTGCGGCGTGATGTTTAATCCATCAATGAGGTATCCCCATGTTACTCCTGTCACGAAAGAGATGACATGCACCGCCACTGCGGGAGCCACGAAAGAGGAGTCAGTGAGAGCAGCACCAATCAAGACGAACGCAGCATCCCCGAGGGTCGCGATCAAAGTGGCTATTACGGTTCCATAGCTCACGAAACCCCTGGTGTACATTGGCATGATTACAATGGCACCGCCACAACCAGGAGTGATGCCCATAATGGCGCCGATTACCGGCTGCCACCTCCTTTTCGATCGAATCACGTCTACGAACTTTCCAGCGGTGATGTACTGTAACCAACTGAAGAGCAGAACCATCGAAGCAACAAATACGGTCACGGCTAGAAAGGCATCTCGCATGCTCACAACTACCACTTCGATTACTTCAGCAGAGGTTGGCATTACACATTCCACTCCAAGTTCGTATAAATCATTTGACATCTAAGTATGAAGGAGTCCGATACTCCATTTTCTCGTTTCTGAAATAGGACTCAACAAATTCAATTAGTCCAGAACCCAGAATTAAAATGAGTGATTTCTGTTCTATTCATTAATCGATTTTAGCTTATCTTTTAGATTGATTATATCCGCTGGGGTATCTATGTTTAGATCTAGAAATCTATCTAAAACCTCGAATCTACTTGCATTGATTATTTCTCTCAATGGTGAATTTGCTGAACTTTTCCTTACCTTGTCAACATCTTCGAAAGTCAGCACAAGGGGGTGCCCCCCTTTTCCTTCTTTCATAGGACAGCAGGTCTCTTGCGAATAAATTAGACGTTCCAGAGTTGAATCTGAGAATCCTGGCCGATCTACGGGAACAACAAGCAATCTGTAATCCTCTGCTCCTGAGGAATCTATACTGTCAATTCCCACTTTAAGAGAGCCTGTTCTCCCTTTGTGCGGATTTCGGTTTAGTATTACATTCACATTAGTGACCGTTTTGGAAATCTCTGTAAAATTTGACTCATTTGCAACTATGGTGATATTAGCCACACGACTCGATAATCTTCGTGAAATCCAACTGATGAGCGGTTGAGAACCGACATCAATCAATGCCTTATCCATTCCAAGCCTACGGCTTAAACCAGCCGCAAGAATGACGCACTCCACACTATCTCTCCCAGTACCAAACTAGCCTATCTCGCTAAAATAATCCGTCTAGGAAACCACCGAGATATGTCATGTAGAATAGGTAAGTTATGATCATCATAGTTCCAATATTTTTGGTGAACTCCTTTCTAGATAAGAGCATCCATACTACGAATCCCGATGTTGCTATCACAACTATGATGTCTCTTTGAAACTCCACATCGACAGGAATCCCACTCCCAACAATACTCGCTATTCCAATTATCCCCATGATGTTCATCACATTGGAACCTAGTACGTTTCCTACGGCAACCCCTCCTTGCCCTCTAATGCCAGCTACTATGGTAACAGCCAGTTCGGGCAATGAAGTCCCCAGTGCTACCACTGTCAGACCAATAACGGCCTCCGAGACTCCGAAAGTCTCAGCAATACCAGTTGATCCAGATACAAGTAATTCAGCACCAAACCATATCATCCCACCACCAATAAAACAGAAGGGGATAGCAAGGGACAGTTTGTTTGGTAGCCATGAGTCTTCGAACTCATACTCATCTTCATCTGAAATTGCAATTGAATAGGTGTAGTAGTAGTAACCAATCAGACATGTCAACATCAAGACGCCTCCTAGAAGAGGAACTTCTCCATAAATAACGAATATTGCCATGAACAAAGTGGCTACCACTACTGCCATCGCATCTCTGTTTACCCCTTTCTCTGTATCGGATTTAGCACCTAAGACAGCTGCCGCCCCCAGGACCAACATCACGTTTGCGACATTAGAACCTAGGACCCCTCCAACTGCAATATTTGGTACGTCATTTTCAATAGCCTCAATCGCAACAGCCAGTTCGGGTAGCGATGTTCCAATTGCTACCACTGTGAAACCCACTACTAGAGGTGATACGCTGAGACTCTGGGATATCCTAGTAGCTCCTTGAACCAGAGCCTCTCCCCCGAACATTAGCAAAGCAAACCCAATAAGAACGAAACCTACGTCAACCACAGTCTCATCCATATTCTACTCCTGAGACATTTCACAATTTACTCTTTTCCAGACATTTCGTTGAATTTCATTTTGCACATGCTCTCTCGATATGCCTGGAAACAACTTCGATACTTGGTATAGTATGGTCCTCTAGTGTTGGAGAGAAAGGAACAGGAGTATCCAACGCTCCAATCACTACGGGAGGGGTTTCTAACCTCCAGAATGCCCCTTCTATAATTCTGCTCGAGACTGTATGGCCAAAACCACCAGTCCACTGCGACTCTTGTAGAACGATTAGTCTTCCAGTCTTGAGAACCGAGTTGATACATGCGCCAGAGTCAAAGGGAACGAGAGTTCTCAGATCCACGACTTCGACTTCAACCCCCCTATTCGACATATTCTCTGCTGCATCAAGGGCAACGTGTACCATGGCACCCCAGGTGACTATCGTGAGATCCTCGCCTCCTCTGACTACTCTCGCTTTGCCAATCGAACTATCCCCATTATCCAGTCTATTCATTACAGCCTCAGTATCCACTATTTGATTGATTGATTTGCCCCAGCCAGTTATGCCTCCTCTAAGTCCGTACAGCCCAATATGCTCTAAGTAGACAACAGGATCTGGTAGATGGTGTGACTCAATAAGCAGATCATAAGCATCCTGAGGATTACTCGGAGTCACAATGATCAATCCAGGATCGTTTGTTAGCCATGATTCAATCATGTTAGCGTGAAATGGCCCACTCCTAGTCTTGGCTCCCAGGGGAATTCGTACTGTCATCGGTACCTCTGCGCCCCATCTCCATCTCAATTGGGCCGCATTGTTAACTAGGGGGTTCATTGCTAGTGCTGCAAATCCTCCGAACTGTATCTCTGCCAGTGGCCTCATCCCTCCTAGGGCTGCTCCTGTCGCTGAATGGATTATTATGGCCTCAGATAGCGGCATATCGAGAAGTTTTGATTGATGACCCTTAGCCTTGAGCCCTAGATTCATTCCGAATGCCCCTGCTATTTCCATGTCCTCTCCCATGAACACCATCTGATTGCCGAATTGGTCTGCAAGTGCCGCCATGCCATTCTGAATTGCTCTACTGTAACTCCAAGAATTAGGGGCATCGGAGAACTCTATTGAAAGCTCCCCAGATCCTAGACCGGTACTCACAATAGCCCCTGCCTCGTCAATTCTCCGTAGTTGATTCTCGTGACTTGTTGCGTCCGAGATTGATGTAACTCCTTTTACAACCGAATTCCCCTCAGGCCACTCCATTTTCTCCAGTTGGCTTCTGGCTGACTCCACGTTGTCTTCTTCTTCCATCTGAATGCGGTTGAGTTTTTGTTCGCCCACTCCGAGTTTAATCAATAACTCCCTGTGGTTTGGCAAAGGATCTTTCTCGGACCAGTATCGCAGTAACCCTCTATCAACATAACCCGGGGGGTTGCCGCTCGATGCTCCAAGATACAAATCATCATGGTGATGAGCGTGCCCGCAACCCCTCATTGTTTCCACGTGGATGAGGGTTGCTCCGCATCCATCCTTGGCGAACTCCTTAGCAGCTGCAGTAGATGCATAGAATAGCCCTGGATCGGATCCATCGATAGTCCAGGCGGGGATCCCCATTGCATGCCCTTTATCACCGAAAGTCTCCGCTCCCGATTGAGCAGAGTTTGGTGTATCAAGTGCTATCTGATTATTCTGAATCATGAAGCAAATCGGCAAACCACGAACTCCAGCGAAATTCATTGCCTCCCAGAACTCCCCGCTACTGCTACAACCCTCTCCCACAGGTGCTAAGTGGAATCTACTTATCCCCAACCTACTCGCAGCTAATGCTACCCCCGTGGTTGTTGCACTTGCAATAGGCAATGGTGCAGTAGGGGGGAGGATTCCTTTCTCCCAGTTCCCTATATGCAGATCTCTACCGCCGCTTCCTTGAATGCCACCGTCCATGTAGGATCCTGCCTTGCCCATTTGGGCAGAAAAAACCTCGATCGGGGTCTGTCCCATTGCGAGTGCTAGGCCCATATCCCTGATCATCGGGGCTATAATGTCTGCATTGTGACGTTTTTCTTCCGGCAAATCAACTGCGCGTGTCATAGCCGTAGCGCAGGCAACCACTCCTTCCTGCCAGGTTGATCTGAAACCCTTTCCACCAAAACTACCTCCATCTGGGGTAGGCAAACCATTCGTAGAGAGGTCCTTCAACTCCTCATCCACTAATCTCGTACGAATCATTCTCCTTTGCCATTCTATTCTATTTTCAACAGTAATCGAAGCATAATGTGCAATCCTTCTCATGCAAAGTGTCAGATCAATTAACAGCCTATCCAATCTCCTCTTTAGGAATACTTCGCCCTGCCTCATCGGTATGATTTCTGATTTCGCAAGCCCAGCAAGGTCAGGCTCCAACGTCCTTTCTAGGTATCTTTCTTCGATAACTCTCATCAATTCCTGAGAGAATTCATGAAACTCTTCACCCGTCATTTTGTCTTTACACTTCATTGAATCCCAACATTCTGAAATGGAATTCAGATGACCATCGTGTCTTTCTGCTACAAATTCTAGCAAACTCTTTTTGGCTCTTATTGAGTTAAGCTTTGATGGAAAAATCAATGCGTTTGGAGGAATCCACCCTACACCCCAAATTTTTGGAATATTGGATTGCAGTTTCTCATTACCATTCTCACTAACAGATAGTATGGGTTCTGAAAAAGACCCCATATTCCTTCTCCGAATCTCTTCTTCCAGAAATGCCCAATCCCTTGGATTCCTTTCCCAAATTTTGACGTTCCTCACCCTGCCTTTCCCTGAGACAGACCTATCTAGGGTCGTTCGAACCCTTTTCCCGCATCCCGTACACTTACGATCCAATTTGTTTGACTTATCTGACCTAGTCTTCCAGGTTTGGTGAAGTTGGCATTCTGGACACTTCCAAATTCCCACTCTCGCCATATTGTTTGAACCACGAATGAGCCTAGTACAACAATATTGGCTTAGATTTTCATATTTCACCACAATAAGTAATATTATGTGGTATTAGATAGTTGAAAATAGAATTTTAACCACAACTAAACGATATACTAGGTTTGTTATTACCACATTTACTGAATAAATATATAATTAAACAAAATAAATGATATATTACCACAATAAAATGACATATTGAGGTAAAATATACCACATTAATATTTAACTAAGGTAGGATCCACTTCATCCGCCCAGGCATTAATGCCCCCTAATAGGTTGTAGATTGTGCCGTTGAATAATCCGGAATCCACAATGAACCTGGCTACGGCATCGGACCTTTGTCCACTTCGGCAATAAACCACAATATCACCTTGCAAGGGCAATTCTTCCAATCTGGAAGGTATTTCTAGGTGCATTATTCTAGAATCAGTGCCCCTAATTGAGGAAATTTGTTCTTCATCGGATCTTCTAACATCGAGTAGGAATGGGGTCCACCCCTCATTTCTTCTTTGAGAGAGTTCCTTAGCACCTATCTCAGAAAAACCCTTCTCTTCCTTTTTTGAGAGAGAAGTTACCTTTTTTCGTCCAGCGTCCATAGAAAACTCAAGTTTCCTAAAATCCATGGTCAGGACATCAATTACTAGCAATTCTCCGGACAGACAGTTTCCGACACCAAGAATGATCTTGATCGCCTCAGTAGCTTGGATGGTTCCGACAATCCCGGGAAGAATTCCAAGAACCCCCGCCTCCGAGCAATTAGGCGCTAATTCTGGTGGCGGGGGAGATGGAAACAAATCCCTGTAGTTGGGGCCGCCGTCAAGATTGAATGATGACACCTGTCCCTCAAATCTGTGAATACTACCAAAAATCCACGGTTTACCTGCAACCTCGCATGAGTCACCAATCAGATATCGCGACTCGAAATTGTCTGTACCGTCAATAACTACGTCATATTGGGAAATTATCTGAATCGAATTTTCACTAGTTAGCTTCATCTCAATTTCTTCTATCTCTATGTCTGGATTTAATTTAGAAATCCAATTTGATGCGGACTTAACTTTCGCACTTCCGATAGAAGAGGTACTGTGAATTATCTGTCTCTGCAAATTGGATGAACTGACTTTATCATTGTCAACAATCCCTATTCTGCCCACTCCAGCAGCGGCCAAATACATCAACGCCGGAGACCCAAGGCCCCCTGCCCCTACCACAAGAACTGATGATTTCAGCAATTTCTTCTGTCCCTCAGAACCAACTCCTGGTAGGACCAGGTGTCGTGCATATCTATCCCTCTGCTCCGGACTAAGATGGTCTGACATTGTAACCGTGAAAGGGGGTCCAATCAAGGTACCTTCGGTCCTCAATTTTGCTCTTCCAACCATTTTTCTGCATCAATCGCAGCTTGGCACCCCATGCCAGCAGCTGTAATCGCTTGACGATACCTTTTGTCGACAACATCCCCTGCAGCAAAAACTCCAGGAACCTCAGTCATTGTATTCTCCTTGTGGACTATGTATCCCTCCGAGTCAGTCTCAATCTGCTCTCCTAAGAATTGAGTAATTGGTTTGTGACCTATCGCAATAAATGCACCAGCGCAACTAATCTCTTCCTCCGATCCATCTCGAGGATCCTCCAGGACCGCTCCAGTAAGGCCTTGTTCGCCTGCAATCCATTTTTTCACTTGCCTAAATGTCTTGATTTCTATTTTAGGATGCTTTTCTGCTCTTTCATACATGACCTTAGACGCTTTGAAAACATCTCTCCGGTGAATAACAGTAACCTTACTCGCAAACCTAGTCAGGAAGGTGGCCTCTTCCATCGCCGAATCACCTCCTCCAACAACAATGATCTCTTCGTCTCGGAAGAAAGCACCATCACATGTGGCACATGTGGAAATGCCGCGCCCTTTCTGCTCCTCCTCACCTTCTGCTCCAAGCCAAATTGCCTCTGCACCCGTGCAAATAATCAGTGAATGAGACCTGTACTCCTCTCCTTCGACCCAAACCCGAAAGGGCCGTTCGGAAAGATCGACTGATTCGACATTCTTGTCATGGACCTCCAAACCGAACCTTTCGGCTTGCTCCCTCATGTGTATCATCATTTCGGGTCCGCCTATTCCCTTTGGGTATCCGGGAAAGTTCTCAACATCTGATGTTAACATTAGTTGACCGCCGGACATGTAGCCTGCGAACATCAATGGATCCAGCAGGGCTCTAGCCGTGTAAAGTCCTGCAGTATATCCTGCAGGGCCAGAACCAACAATGATTACGCTCCTGACATCCTCTCCCATAAGTCATCCAGGTGTAAGGCATCCCTTGAATCTTGACAGTCAGAAATCCCACTCGATTTTGAAAAAATAGACAAAGAAATCGTAATATAACAACCATCGAGGGGGCGTTTCATGCCAAAATACATGTATTCTGGAAACTACACTAAGGAAGGTGCTGCAGGCCTACTAAAAGACGGGGGCAAGGCAAGGAAGGAAGAAGCGATGAGGATAGTAGAAGCCATGGGAGGGTCCCTAGAAGCCTACTATTGGTCATTCGGCGAGATGGATTTCGTGATGATTGCCGATATCCCGCAGGCAACGGCCGTGAAGTTCTCTCTCCACGTCGGAGCATCCGGAGTCTTCAATGGAAAGCTGACACCTCTTATCACCGTAGAGGATATGGACGAAGCTACTTCGACTGAATTGCCTTCCATGAGCCTTCCTGGCGAGTAAAGCCTTCTTTCACTAAGACATTGCCGCTACCGCGCCAACTGCTGATCTGGCATGCGGCTCAAGTCTGGGCTCGATATGCTCAGGCTCCGCTCCTGGTCCTATGATTCCCAACCCTATAGGCTTGTTATGCTTAATTTGAAGTTCAATTATGGACTTCGTGACCGACTGCCCCATAACTAGGCCATGATCGGTTTGTCCTCTCTCGATAATTCCCAACACTACCGCCCCTTGTATCTCGGTACTCTGAAGCATCCTATCTATTGCCAGTGGGGCTTCCATCGAACCTGGAACCCATACGACTTCAGAAACTTCCCAATTATTCGAACTAGCCTCATCAATAGCAAATTTCAGCATCCTCTCGACATGTTCCCTGTGGAAAGATCCGCAGACAATACCTAGATTCAAGATTCAACACCCATTCTCATCATTGCCTCTACCACTGCTTGGGTCCTAGAGTCTATCTCTATGTTCACCAAATTTCCCTCGGACTTATTTCCAATGCTCGTTATCCTGAGCGTCTCAGGGATAATGTGCAGGAAGAAACAATCTTCCTCGCATTTTCCTACTGTAAGAGACATGCCATCAACTGCGATGTAGCCCTTTTCTAGAATGAATTGGTTACAGCCATCTGGAATGGAAATCAGGAAATCAACACCGTCCCCAACCTCTTCTCTTTTCAGAATCTCCGCAGTACCAATAATGTGTCCAGAGAGGATGTGGCCGCCTAACTCATCCCCAAGGCGCAGAGATCTCTCTACATTTAGCAAGTCTCCTACCATCCTGTTGGAAAGGGTAGTTCTGTCCAATGTCTCAGAAATCGCATCAAAGGAGACTATCCCGTTATCTATGTTCACCACTGTCATACAAACTCCGTCCAATGATACGCTTGCACCTATTTCGAGATCACTATCGAATCCGTTTAGATCCACAGAAAACGTACGTACTGAATCATCACCGCCGATATCCACTATGGGGGCAGTTCCTGCTACAATTCCGGTAAACATCCTCAATCCTCCTCGTAAGGTCCACCCTCTGTTCCTGGCCATAGGTCAAGGATTCTTGCAATAATCTTCCTAGTTCCGTCTAGGTCGTCAGATAGTCCTTCTACCCGTGTCACTTCTACATCTTCGAAACCATGTTGATCTAATCCTTTCCTAATTGCATCGATAGAGTGCTTCTGATCATAGCCCAGTGCGATTAAATCTGGATTTATCTGCCCGAGAATCTCGAATATGGGGACTCCGGGAGGGTTCCCAATTATTGCCTGATCCACCGGTTTCAGTCCCTCAACCATCCTTCTTCTCAAGTCCTGCCCTGTCACTGGCTCGTGCTTCTGCTTTCTCACTGTTTCATCATGCGCGATTACCACAATTAACTCTTCACCAAGTGATCTGGCTTGCTCAACATAGTGCAGATGGCCGGCATGTAGCAGATCGAAGATGCCAACTGCCATCACCCTAGTCATCATGTATCCTCCTCAAATGCCTCGCCTAACCTTTTTCGTTGAAAATTGCTGAAATCTGCTCTCCGGTTATCATTGGAATCCCGTGCGTGTCCGCGTATGCCCTGGCACCTTCCAAGGACAAAGCGCCATCTCCTTCTGGTTCTAGCATCTCCGCACCTATCGTACAAGCTGTCAAACCCGCCAATCTCGCAATTGAAACGGCGAGTTCGGTATGGCCCTGGCGCGTCTTTAGACCACCGGGGGACTCTCTGCATACTGGGATATGGCCAGGAGTTCTGAATTCCTTCCCAAGCCTTTCCTTCGCCCCAGCTCCATTTTCCTCCTTTTCCAACAGTTCTCCGGATAATTCTCCAAATCTTCTCGTTGTTAGCGATCTGTCTCTATCTGTAATTCCCGTATACGTCTCCCTATGGTTAAGAGAAAGGGTGAACGCCGATCTTGAGTCATACTGGAGGTCATTCGTTACCAGATGTCCGAGTACAGGATTTTCCTCCACCAAAGACTTGTGAGAGTGAATGTCTTGTAACCAAGGAAGGCCGAACATTTCTCCAATTTCATCACCTATTGCAAGGAATAGGAGGCCACCACAGTCGTTTCTGAGCCTTCTAATCACTTCTGGTGTCGCTGCTGCTGCATGCCACAGCAGATCAGTTTCCATCTCTCGATAGTCTGAATCGTATATCATCACGGGTCTTCCAGATTTGAAGGCAGATATCGCCTCCCCTACCTCACCGTCCATGTCACGCGGAGAGGCCACAGATACTCGACATTTTAGGTCTAGAAAAAGTGATGTCTTCGAGCCCCTCGCATTATCCTGTGAGCGGCTACTCAGAATCTTCTGCCCCATTGAGGGTAGATTTGGCGGGAGGATGGACCGATGTTCCTCCCTATCCAACAGAATTTGGTGGAGAGGTAGTAAATTTCGCGATAAATCATAGAGTTAGGGTAAAGAAAAGTGAGATATTGGGAGATTCGGATTTAGAATTCGACTTCCCAGTTCCTCGTGGTTCCGGTCTTGGAACCAGTTCAGCGTTGAATGTTGCACTGGCAGCGCTAAATTCGTCCAGCCTATTAGAGAACCTCGATGAATTAGCCGAAGAGGCATTCCTTTCAGAGTCAGAAGCGAATCGCTGTGGAAGGCAAGATCATTGGGCCTCTGCATTTGGTGGTTTCAATCACCTTCTATTTATCGGAGACTCGGTTGAGAGAATGCCTTTCGAGCCAATGCAGTCCTCGTTGAATTGGCTGAAGAAGCACCTGCTTATTGCTTACTCAGGAAGCAGTAGGAATTCAGGGGAAATCCAGGAATCGGTATGGTCCAGTTACTTAACTGGGGGCGAGGGAACAATCCAAGGTTTGCACAAAATAAGAAGTTCCGCGAGAGAAATGGCAAACGGTTTACAGCAGGATAGGAGAGATTTGGTAGTTTCTTCATTGAGGAGAGTCTGCGAGGGAGTCGATATGATCGACCCCACCATTCACGATCCGTTTCGAGGTGTTGTCATGCCTCTTATTGAGTCAGGATCGATTGTGGCTTGGAAGGCGCTAGGGGCCGGTGGAGGGGGGTGCTCAGCTTTGCTTTGCTCACCTTCTGGCAAGGAATATGCCACTCAGTACATCGAGGACGAGGGTTGGCAAATTCTGGAATGGGACTTCGATAATCAAGGAGTACAGGTTATTTAACGAATATTGTAGTACTAACTCTCAAACATGACCATTTGTCCGCGGAACTATGGCCGGACGCCGCTCGATGATCTTGCCCTTGGCTATACTGGTCCTGATTGCCCCCATGGCGTCTTCCTCTATCTGGGTGGAGGAAGTACCTAACGGTGGTTATGATGCCGAAGGAAAGTGGGCCTCATCAGTGGAGTCAGAGATACATTGGAAATGGTGGACACATTGGAGCAGAGACAAGGATTCCAACTCCATTGACGACAGACTGGAATGGCTAATTGAGCAACCGGAGGAAGTCAAGAGGGATTGGTGGAGGAGAGCTCCGGAAGGACATGCCAGGATTTTCGTAGACTACGACCACCACCCAACTGATGCCGATATCTCTGCCTTGGAGTCACTGGGGGTCGAAGTTACTTTCAGGTTTGGATACCTAAATACTGTCTCGGCAACCTCGCCTGTATCCTCAATATTGGATGAAAATGGGATTAGATCACTCAACGGGGTTGTGATGATTGAGGACCTTGGACTGGCTGAGACAAACATGAACGAAGCCGTGCCAAACATGGCGGTTGACAATGTCTGGAATGACTTCGGACTAGACGGAACAGGCTCGGTAATTGCCATTCTCGATACTGGAGTTCGTGGCGATCACGAGGGACTAAACGACATGGACGACGACCCCTTCACCTGTGTCGAGGACCCTCCGGATCCAGATCCACTGGATCCAGAGCCACAGCCAATTCCCTCCGACTGCGATCCGAAGATTATCGCTTTCTTTGATGCTGTTTTCACCGATGACGAACAAGATCCTTCCACGTCATACGATTCGGGCACCCATGGTACTCATGTTGCAGGAATTGCTGCCGGCTCGGGCGGGGGCCAGACAGACCCTGGAACGGGTGAGAGATATGTCGGTGCCGCGCCTGGAGCTTACCTGATAAACATCCTAGCGTGTTGCGATGGCGATATCGAGGATGTGATGCAAGGTGCCCAGTGGGCGATAGATAATAGGGACAAGTACGGAATCGACATAGTCACCTCTTCCTTGGGGGAACAGCAGTTCGAGGTTCACATCGACAATGATGGAAGCTCAGCTTGGAGCCGTCAGATGGACATGGTCGTCGAGGCCGGAATCATAACCACTCTCTCTGCAGGTAATGAGTTCGGCGGAGCGACCCTTGCTGGGTGCAACACAATCGACAGCCCGGGTGATGCTGAGCTACCAGTCACAGTGGCTAGCCTGGACAAGGACCTTGGTCTGGCGATTTACAGCAGTCGTGGGTACACCTCGGACCTCCGAGTCAAGCCGGATGTGGCTGCGATTGGCTCCAACATAATGGCTCCTGACGCAGCGACTCAGGATGGGTACACGAGCAAGTCGGGCACTAGTATGGCCACTCCACTTATGGCCGGAATCGCAGCATTGATGGTGCAAGCGAACCCAGATTTAACTCCGACAGAGTTCAAGGACATAATCTCCGCTCACTCCATTGAGAGAGATATCCAACTTTTGAACGACCCCGGATTCAACGACTGCAGCCTCCTGGAAACCCGCCCCGACAACGAGTTCGGTTTTGGTCAAGCAGACCCAACTGCCTTTGTACAGGCGGCTGGGAGTATAGACAGATCCCTTAACGTCTCAATGGGAGTCTCCACCCTGCAAGAAATAGGGAACGGGAGCTATGTCACAGGCACGTCCAGTGGAGCAGCCCCGGGCACCGGTCTGGTCGAGGTTAAGTTAGGCGGAGGCCCTTGGTCGGGAGCTGCCGATTTATCCAAGGACGGGGACTGGTCATCTTGGAGCATAAAACTAGATCCGCATGAAAAATCTGGTAACTCGACGATTTATGCGAGGTTGGTAGTTTCCGATGACAGCATTTCCCCAGTGGATGCAAGAAGGGTAATTCTGGTAGATGCCCAATTTTCTGGCTCATCGTCTTCCTCGGGATTGACCAACCTAGGACCACTCGCCTTCTTCGTACCCTTCCTCCTGGCAATAGCCTTGGTTTTGTTCGTCGGAAGGAGGGAAGAATGGCTCAATAACGCGACTTCTCCAATCGTCGAAAATCACGAAGATCCGACTTCGTCGGTTGAGCCAGAGGAAACCCTGTCTTGGTCTGAGAGGATGTCAAGAAACGTATCTGAGCTAGGCAAGGGTGGGGCAATAACAGAGAACTCCATCAAGAGAGTCCTAACGCTTTGTCTACTCTACTTCGCCCAGGGGTTGCCACAGGGTTTCGCAAGCGTAACCTTTGCAGCATATCTCGTGGCAAATGGGGTTTCAGTACCCGAGATAGCGATCCTCTTCGCAACTGTCTCTCTCCCCTGGACCTTCAAGTGGATATGGGGGCCCCTGGTTGACTCGATATACATCGAGAAGTATGGACCCCGAAGGCAATGGATCGTTTTCGCCCAGACTGGAATGGCATTGACACTTGGCTCCTTGCTTCTGGTTCCAGACCTGAATGGGCAGATCGACCTAGTTGCAAGAATCCTATTCGTCCACAACATATTCTCGTCTCTGCAGGATGTGGCAACCGATGCTCTCGCAGTGGAGGTCCTCGAGCCCGATGAGGTAGCCAGGGTGAACGGGCTCATGTTCGCCGCAAAGAGGGTTGGAATCATCTTCGGAGGGGCGGTTCTAGGGGTGTTAATCACAAAGATAGGGATCTCTGGAGTAATAGCCGCGCAATTAGTGATGCTCGCATTCATCATAATGGTGCCACTTCTCATGGTCGAGAGGCCAGGCGTTCAACTGTTCCCATGGTCAAGAACTAGGGATGTCACTGACTCGCTCGAATCAAGTACAGACTCAGGGGCACTGGTTGCAGAGGTGGTGGATGACTCGGAAGAGGCTCCATGGGAGGAAGAGGAAGAGTTCAGAGTAGCAAGAATAGTCGGCTACAGTATTTCCAACAAGCGAGTATCAATCTCCTCATTCCTCGCGGTTTCGGGAGTCTGCATCTGGCTAATCGGCTTCGTGATGGATGTCTTCACGGTAGACTGGGGCTTCGGTAAGAACGTCCGAATAGGCTTCCCTGCCCTAGAAGCAAAACAAATCCTCGGATTTGACCTAAGGCCGTGGTCTGGGACGAATAGAATCAGCCTCGCGCTGATTCTTCTATCAGTGATTTCGTTGGGGAGGTCAAG
Organism: Marine group II euryarchaeote REDSEA-S42_B7; assembly: GCA_001629255.1. Lineage (GTDB taxonomy): Archaea > Thermoplasmatota > Poseidoniia > Poseidoniales > Thalassarchaeaceae > UBA36. The sequence continues at coordinate 3,245 of LURZ01000026.1, read as the reverse complement.
GTTCATTTCACCACAATCCGAGGATGCTATGCCAAACCCGATACTGCTGATCCTCGCTCCAATTGGCGTAATATCCAATTATCTGCCTGGAAACGGCCGTTTCGATCCAGAGTCTGTCAGTAAAACAGTAGCAAGAACATCCTTCTATCTGACCAAGGCCTTCTCAGTCAGGTCCGCCTTCTTGCTGGTTGTAGCCGGCCTCCTCGGTGAGCTGTATTATTTCACCAGCCCGATTTACGTTGACATTTTCATCAATGAGGCGGGCTGGTCCCAACAGAAGTACAATGGGATAGTCGGAGGTATTGCCTTGCTCGGCTCAGTATCGGGGCAGATAATCGGTGGGATCCTCGGAGACAAGTTTGGGATCCGCAGAGTAGCGATGGTCTCCTTCTTGGTACTGGCCCTGGCGAATGCCACCTTTGCTTTCCTTGAGCCCATGTGGGGGAACACATTGGTCATGACAACATACCTGATAGGCCAGTATTTCGTTGCTGGAATCGCCCTGATTTGCATTATTTCTCTGTGTATGAGGCTGACATGGAGCAAGGTAGGAGGGACCCAGTTCACAGCATACATGTCCATCCTGAATACCTCGGTCGTTTTCGCATACACGTTGACAGAGAAGATGATATCCGTCTTCAATTATACATCTGCAATCTACATTGGCGCTGCTCTGACCCTAGTCACCACCTTCTTCCTACTCTTCATAGACGAGAATGAGACTGACCGAGTGCTTGAAGGTAGATGGGACGGTGACGATGAATTCGATGAGTTAGGGGAATCCCCATGGTGGGATGCGGAAGAAGGGGGCGAGCAGCCTGTCGCGAGTGTATGAAATTCTGGAAGGTACGGATGAAGACTTCCTAGTCTTCACACAGACAATATGCCCATACTGCACTCGGGCTTTCAGAACCTTAGATTCCAAGGGACTAACTTACTCCGAAGTGAATCTGGATAACTTCGAAGGCCTTCGAAAGGAAGTCGTGATGGAGACTGGTCATAGGACGGTACCTGTTGTTTTCGATATGCGGGGAGACGCCCCAGTATTCGTGGGAGGGTCAGACAACCTTCTAGAATACCTCTAGAGTGTCCAGGACTGTGTGATTCCACCGGCAATTCTGACTCTCAAGAACGTCGATCCACCTGTGAATGTCGCGGTTAGGGTATATTCGCCAGAAGGATATGGAATGGTGCCCAGGGTGCCCATCTCACTGGCTCCCGGGCCCCAAATCCTCTCAAGTACTGAGATTGACATATGATCCCTCAGCGTAAAGGAAATGGATGAACCAGAACCGCATTCTGCGTCCATGAAGTAGATCATCTCATCCCAGTCTCCATCACTAGGATGATCGTTGACGAGGATAGTGTCCCTAAACTCAATGTCATTACCCGGGTCTTCCCATGTTTCGCTGAAGAGGTCCCCCCCTCTGACGAAATAGACGTCACCAGTGTGCCCAGAACCCGAGTCCGACAACATCATTCTAAGGTTCGAGGTTCCCGAAGCATCTTTCCATGTGAATGACTGGAAGAATCCAACTTCGTTGTCGAAAACATAATCCAGCCTAGAACCATCATCGGAGTTTGCGATTACTATTGCAGTACTGCCTGCTATATCGGAAACGAAAGCACTCCACTCCATTGAGAATAGGGTGAATGTCCACGAGTCCCCCTCCTCTATTGGGAAATTGAGCACTTGCTGGGGCGCTCCGTTTTCGAAAGCACCCAGATCAGAGTGGGTAATCCTGCCAAGGAAAGGGTTGTGGTTCAGTACGGCATGTCTCCTGGCTTCAGTCAGGCTAGAAATCGCTAGCATGTATGCAGTCCCATCTTCTTCGCTAGTACTTGCTACAACTAACCTCGCAGTATCGTCGCTGTAGTCTGGGGTTGAGAATGTGTACAACCACCAGTCTCCCGTCTCCCACGTTGGCACCTCAATCTCGTTGGATCCAGTGTTGCCCACTCCTGAGGGCCCCCCGGTGCATCCTGCAAGGGAGAACGAAAGAATAACCACGGTCATTGCCAACGCGCGGTGCGGACCCATGGTGCACGCTAGAGCCGACCTGTCAAGAGTCTGACGCTGTTTAGTTTCGTCTCACAGAGTCCCTAGTTCCCCGCTCTTTGTCAGCATTCCAGCAATAACAACGCTGACTATGCTCATCAGCTTGATTAGTATGTTCAGAGATGGGCCGCTAGTGTCCTTGAATGGGTCTCCGATGGTATCTCCCACTACAGCAGCACTGTGGGCTTCGTCGCCCTTTGCAGCGCCCTCAATATGACCTTGTTCTATCGCCTTCTTGGCGTTGTCCCATGCTCCTCCTGCGTTTGCCATGAATAGTGCCATCAGGACACCGCTAGCAGTAGCCCCTGCTAGCGTTCCGCCCAGTGCTGCGCTACCTAGTAGTAAGCCAATGACTACAGGGCTCGATACGGCTACTACGCCCGGCATTACCATCTCCCTAAGGGCTGCCTTGGTGGAGATGTCCACGCAGGTTGCACTGTCTGGCTCGACTCCCTCGCGACCCTCCAGAAGGCCGTCAATTTCCTTGAACTGTCTCCTAATCTCGGTTATCATGTCCTCGGCTGCTCTACCAACTGACTTCATGGTCATAGCTGCGACAACGAAAGGTAGGGCAGCCCCGATTAGGAGTCCGATTACCACCATTGGCTCGGTTAGGCTCAGATCTGCGGCCTCAAGCTCAGCACTGGTCTTGAATGCTGCGAAAAGAGCGAGGGCAGTCAAAGCAGCACTTCCAATCGCGAATCCCTTGCCGATTGCTGCGGTCGTGTTCCCGATTGAGTCGAGCCCATCTGTTATCTCTCTGACATCATCGCCTAGACCGGACATTTCTGCAATTCCGCCGGCGTTGTCGGCTACAGGGCCATAGGCATCCACTGTCATCGTAACGCCAACCGTGCCTAGCATCCCCATAGCCGCCATTGCTATCCCATAGAGTCCTGGATCGCCGCCTTCCATCACATGGTTCGCTCCGAAGATTCCTGCGGCCATCAGTAAGACTGGAATGAATACCGATTGCATCCCTACAGCCAATCCTGCGATGGCGTTGGTAGCGCTCCCGGTCTTGCTTGCTTCCCCGATGTAGGGGATGGCCTGTACCTTGAAGAAGAACACATCTTCTATTCCAGTGTAGTACTCAGTGACCAGCCCAATTAGAATACCGACAAGAGAACCTATTGCCACAGCTTGGATTACCTTCGTAGGCAAATCTAGGAAGTCCAGGGCAATA
>LURZ01000025.1 GCA_001629255.1 Marine group II euryarchaeote REDSEA-S42_B7 | reverse complement strand
CTCTCAGGTCGTCCCCCTCCATTCTGATTCTATCAGCAAGCAAAGAGCCGCCGGATAACGGAGATGTGGGATCTAGTGCAATTACAGCGACACGTTCACCTGAAGAAGCCCATGTTCTCACCAGCTGTCCGATAAGGGTTGATTTTCCCGATCCAGGAGGCCCTGTGACTCCGAGAATCCAGCTTGTCGTTGAGTTGATACTGGGTTGGTCCCCGGATTCAGAAATCACAGAGATGAGCATTGATAGACTTCTTCGATCGCCTAATTTTGCTGATTCAAACAGGTCACTGATGTCAGCCATTCCAATTCCACCCCGAATCATCCCCGACTCCAACTGGATTACCGTTTTGTTTTCGAATCAGAGCCTCATTCAAGAAATCTAAAACATCCGAAGTGGGAGTTCCCGGCCCGAAGACTGCTCTGACGCCCGATTGAAATAGGGCTTCTAAATCTCTTTCCGGAATAATTCCTCCTGCGAAAACAATTACGCTTCCTAGTCTATTTTCTACTAGTTGCTCGCAAATCTTTGGAATTAGGGAATCATGTGCTCCCGAGAGCGTGGATAGCCCGAGAACCTCCGCATCCTCGTCGTTCACAATGCGTACAATCTCCTCTGGAGTCTTTCTGAGGCCGGTATAGATGACGTCATGCCCTCCATCTCTCAATGCTCTGGAGACTACTTTTGCTCCTCTGTCGTGTCCATCTAGTCCAGGTTTAGCAATTACAATTCGCATGTTTATGAAAGTTGCAAGTGGCATTATGACTTCAAGCAACCGCATATGAAATTCTATTTTGTCAGGAATGCTCATGTGCGGCCTATTCCCATTACCCTTCGTGACTGGAAACTCCGACAAGATCGACGAGCTCAGACGTCGGAAGGCGAAGTCAAAATCTGGAGGGGGCCAAAAGAGGATTTCGGCGCAACACGCTAAAGGGAAGATGACGGCGAGAGAGAGGATCCAAGAATTACTAGATGAGGACTCTTTCACTGAAGTTGATGCTTTGGTTGAGCACAGGTGTAGAGACTTTGATATGGATAGGAATGTAATCCCTGGAGATGGGGTAATTTGTGGTTATGGTACCATTGATGGAAGATTAGTTTACTGCTTTGCTCAAGATTTCACTGTATATGGTGGATCCCTTGGTGAGATGCACGGGCTTAAAATATGCAAGATTCTGGATATGGCACTGAAAACAGGAGCCCCAGTAATTGGTCTGAATGACAGTGGTGGTGCGAGAATTCAGGAGGGGGTCGCCAGTTTGGGTTCCTACGCGGAGATTTTCTTCAGAAACGTCAGATCGAGCGGGGTCATCCCGCAGATTTCTGTCATCATGGGCCCATGTGCTGGAGGGGCAGTATATTCGCCTGCAATTACTGATTTCGTTGTGATGGTCGAAGAGACCTCTCACATGTTCATTACTGGTCCAGAAGTTATCAAGACCGTTACGAATGAAGAAGTAGGGTTCGAAGATTTAGGAGGGGCAACCACACATGCAACAAAATCAGGAGTAACTCACTTTACCGCAAAGGATGATCATATAGCACTGGAAATAGTTAGGGAGCTAGTATCACTGATTCCATCCAACAACCTAGACATTGCCCCTTCGGTTGAGACTAGTGATCCACTCGAGAGAAGTTGTGATTCTCTGGACTCGCTTGTTCCCGAGGACCCCAGTCGACCCTACGACATGGGAGAGGTAATTCAGGAGGTCCTAGACTTGGATAGTTTTCTTGAAATTCAGGATGGCTTCGCTCCGAATATAATTATTGGACTAGGCAGGCTTGGGGGGCAGTCGATAGGGGTTGTGGCAAACCAGCCAATGCATCTAGCAGGTTGTTTAGATATCGATGCATCAGTTAAAGCAGCAAGATTTGTGCGTTTTTGCGACGCATTCAACATCCCGTTGTTGACTTTTGTTGACGTTCCAGGTTTTCTACCGGGTGCTAGCCAGGAGTGGGGGGGTATAATCAGGCACGGTGCCAAACTACTCTACGCCTTCGCAGAGGCAACAGTTCCCAAGATGACGGTTATCACGAGGAAGGCGTATGGTGGTGCCTATGATGTGATGTCATCGAAGCACATAAGAGGAGATTACAACATTGCTTGGCCGACTGCTGAACTTGCAGTGATGGGCGCAAAGGGGGCCGTGCAAATTATCCATAGGAGGAGGATAGATAGTTCGAAAAATCCGGAGCAGGAGAGACAGAGGCTAGTTGACGATTATGAAGAGTCATTTGCAAACCCATACAAGGCTGCTGCATTGGGTTATCTAGACGATGTTATACTGCCTTCTGAAACTAGATTAGCCCTAGTCAAGGCATTGGGAGCAATTCTGGAGAAAGAAGAGCCTAGGCCCGATAAGAAGAATGGAAATATCCCGTTGTGAGATCATGAGTGTTGTGAAATTAGAGACTGAGGAAATAGTCGCGGTTATCTCAGCAGTACTATTGAGCGGAGAATTGGGAGAGGCAATTGCTCCTTCTAAGGGGAGAGAACCTGGAAGTAACTGGTCGATTTCGCATAGAAAAATGGCTTCGGGAAACTCCTCATTGCTAAACTCCAAATCAAGCAGGAGCTCTAAGAGGTGACTAGTTTGTCTGAGAAGAGGAAAGTGAGTGTTAATGGAATAGAGTACCAGGTGGGAATTCAATTTGATGATGGGAAATGGGAGGTTTCCATAGATGGAAATTTGTACGAAGTCGAGATAGATCAAGCATCGAGGCGAGGCCAGCGGAAGAAGCGAGATTCTAGCAGAGGAGGGAGGCCAAGTTCAGGACTTATCTCCTCAGCGATTCCAGGAAAAATAGTGTCAATACTAGTTTCCGAGGGTGATAAAGTAGACAGTGGTAGTGTAGTAATTGTACTCGAAGCGATGAAGATGCAAAACGAAATTAAGGCCGGCATTGATGGGAAGGTTGAGAAGATCATGTGCGAACCGGGAGAGAGAATTGAGGCGAATGTACCTCTGATGGAAATTGTGGATAGCAAAAAAGAGGATGAATGATGGCTAGTTGCGATTTCGATGATTGCTCTTCCAAAGCAACACTTGTTAGCAGACTTTCCCCAGATGGATATCTTGTCTCGAGCGGAAAGAAGGCATATTCTTTCAGAGAGGCATACGAACGATTCAATTATTGCAGGGACTGCCATGATAATCTAATGAAAGAAGCCTGGAACAGAGTGAGGAGTTCTGGTTCAAAAAATGAGGATCACGTTGCTCCGACTGCGGTTTAGAGCGGCATATTCATCGAACACCTTACTCATTGGGATTCATGAGGAGTTACGTAAGTCACCTAGAATGCGCATATTCGGGGGAGAGGTTTGCTAGTGGAATCGTCCACACGACATCCACAATGGGGAAGCCGATAATCGTAAAATATGATTTAGAGAGACTATCTAGGGAGATCACTAGAAGTTCTATTAAAGAATCTAAAAAACCCGGTTTCTGGAGGTATTCGCCACTTCTACCTGTAACATCTGAGGAGAACATGGTCTCTCTCGGAGAGGTAATAACTCCTCTGATCAGACTTGAAAATCTCTCTATGATTTTAGGATTCGAGGCTGAATCAGTTTTCATCAAAGATGAATCGAGGCTACCTACTGGCTCATTCAAGGCTAGAGGACTTGGTATGGCAGTCTCAATGGCTAAAGAACTGGGGATTAAGCATCTTTCAATTCCAACCAATGGGAATGCGGGATCTGCCTTGGCAGCCTACGCATCCAGGGCGGGAATACGTTGCACAGTTCTTTGTCCGGACAATACTCCAGAGATCAACATAAGGGAGACACAGATTCAAGGAGCCTCTACCCATATTGTTAATGGTTTAATCGGAGAGTGTGGAAGTATAATCTCTGATGGAATGGACCAAATAGACTGGTTCGCAGTCTCGACTCTAAAAGAACCTTATAGGATTGAAGGTAAGAAAACCATGGGACTTGAGCTCGCTGAGCAGATGAATTGGAATCTTCCTGATGTAATCTTCTACCCCACGGGAGGGGGGACTGGAATTATTGGAATGTGGAAGTGCTTTCACGAGTTGAAAGAGCTCGGGTGGATCGACTGTAAATTGCCCAAGATGATATCAGTACAGTCGACAGGATGCGCGCCAATAGTCAAGGCATGGGAAGAGGGGAGTGAATTCGCATCGTTCTGGGAAAATGCGGAGACGATCTCCTCTGGCATTAGAGTACCATCCGCTCTCGGTGACTTCCTGATCTTAGACGCTGTAAGATCATCAGGAGGATTAGCGATGGCGGTGTCTGACGAAGAGACTTTGGAAATACAAGAGAAAGTTGGGAGGACGGAAGGACTCCTACTATGCCCAGAGGGTGCTGCTGTAATAGCCGCGTACAGGGAATGTATCAAGACTGGCTCAGTCTCAACGAAAGATTCTGTAGTCCTTTTCAACACGGCGACTGGTCTGAAATACCCAATGCCAGAGGTTGTTTCTTCGATTGATAAGAATAATGTTGACTACTCTGTATTCTCTAAATGAGCCCCAGTGCATCCTCAATCCGATTTAGTTCCGGACCGGTTGAGCCTGAGCCAACCAACGCGTGTGTATCGCTAGCACAGCATCCAGCGCCGACGAACGGGGAGCCGAAGGTCACGGTTCCGACCATAACAGGAGCCTGCATTGCTTGCTCTATCGCCTCGGCTTCTGCACTCTTAACGTCTGGATGAATCAGGACTCCGTTGTTGTTAGCCACCATCATGCTTCCAACTGTTCCATGACCTGCAACCTGGGAGCGAATTGCTGTCACGGATAACACGTCAGAAATCATCTCCGCTCCAGCAATAGGGATTGTCGGGCTTACTATGGCTCCTTTGTCATTACATTCGATTAGATTCCCGGCGGCATTGACTCCGCTTTCCAAAATTACCACATCTCCGAAACTGGATAATTCGTCCAAATCATCCTGTGTTGCAATATCTGCCACTGCCACTCCCTTCTTATTTCCCCGAATCAGGCTCCCTAGGAGGGCGGATCCGCCGATTGTAATCCTATGAGATTCCATATCAAATGATGACTCAATCTCATTTGCAATCTCGTCTTCCAATGTACTGGGCATAAATAGAACGTCACCGACGACACTTAAGTAAACTCCAACCTGGGAGTGCCCGAGTATATCGCCGGTTGAAATTGGCATATTGACACCTGAATTTACTACGTCTACGGTTAAAATTTTGTTGCGGGGAGGTGAAGGAGAGTGGCACAGCGACGGTCTTTCCCGTGGGCTTTCGCACCACAGTACCGGAACCGACGCAGGAGGGCTTGACTTCCGGGTTCGATATGGGACCGGGTAGGGCCCCTCCGCTATGGCCGTGCACAACTCTTCCTTCGAATGTGAATTGATATGCTCTTTTGGACAGAGACTCACATGTAGTGTGTATCTCGAAATTTAGATGCTCGGGGGGTTAGTGCAGCTGGGCTGAATACCTCGGCGAACCTCGGTACTTACACCCGCTGTCTATCAAACTCGTCTTCTACGAGTCCCCTGAGATGCGTCGTCTTTCGGATGACTTCGAGCTTAGATGCTTTCAGCTCTTATCCACATAGGGCGTGGCTACCCAGCATTGCCCTGCCGGACAACTGGTAAACTAGTGGCCCCGAGCCCTCGTTCCTCTCGTACTAAAGGGCCCTTCCGATCACGCATCAATACGCCTCAACCACAAAGCAACAAACCTGTCTCACGACGGTCTAAACCCATCTCACGATCCCCTTTAATGGGCGAACAACCCCACCCTTCCCAGCTGCTGCACCAGGAGGTTGGGAAGAGACGACATCGAAGTAGCAAGCCACCAGGTCGATATGTGCTCTTGCTGGTGACAACTCAATTATCCCCGAGGTAACTTTTCTGTTATCAATGACCCCCAGAAATGAGGTACATTGGTTCGATAGGCCCTGCTTTCGCATCGTCGATCGTTATTTTGCCGATCCACGTCAAGCCAGCTTTTACCCTTACATTTCACGGTGGAGACTGAACCACCTAAGCTGACCTTTGGGCACGCTTGTTATTTTTTCGAGCGCGTGGCGCCCCACCCAAACTGCCCACCAAGCGGTGTTCTCATGAAGAGTTAGTACAGTTACACACTAAGGACGGTGTCTCTATGGATGACTACTCTCGGAACTGGCGTCCCGAGGATTAGCGTCTCCCGTCTACTCAGCACGTAATGTGCGACTGCACAACGCCAGGCTGCAGTAAAGCTCTACGGGGTCTTCGCTTGCAGGTTGAGGTTACTGGACTGTGCGCCAGTAATGTCAATTTCGCCGGACGTACCGCGGAGACAGTAGGACTCTCGTTGTGCCATTCATGCAAGTCGCCAATTAAGCGACAAGGTATTACGCTACCTTAAGAGGGTCATAGTTACCCCCGCTGTTTACCGGTCCTTCGTCAGGTTGTAACCCGATTTCAGATACCAGCACTGAGCAGGATTCAGCGACTATACACAACCTTTCGATCTAGCAGTCGCCTATGTTTTTATTAAACAGTCGGAGTCCTCTGGTCACTGCGACCAGCTTATCTCTAAGCTGGCACTCCTTCTCCCGAAGTTACAGAGCGATTTTGCCGAGTTCCTTCGCGGTACTTTGCCCGTCACACCTTAGGCTACTCACCTTGGGTACCTGTGTCAGTTCTAGGTACGGTCACCTCTACGGCTTTTCATGGGACCCAGGCATCATTCGTCTTTTGCTCACGCCTTCCCAATCTTCTCACCATGACGGTTCTCAGATCGGTTATCGAACGCTTCGACATCCCATGACAGGAATGCACGAACTAGCCCGAGCCGTCACCATATATTGTAGAGGGGCATACGAATATTAACGCATTTCCCATTCGGACATTTCGGTTAAGAATGCCCTTAGGACCGGCTAACCCTCGGCTGAAAAACATTGCCGAGGAACCCTTACCCCTTCGGTGGTGCGGATTCTCACCACACTATGCTGCTACTCTTCCCTGGATTCTCATATGTACACGGTCCACGAGACCTTACGACCTCGCTTCTACCCGAGCACATCGCCGCGCTACCCCATCTCCTTTCGGAGGGTCAGCGTATCGGTATTCAGTTTGAGCCCCGTCCATTTTACGGGCCCGCAAGCTTGACCAGTGATCTGTTACGAACTCTTTCAAGGATGGCTGCTTCTAAGCCCACCTTCTGGTTGTCTTCGGCCACGGACGCCGTTTGTGATTAACACTTAACTGAAATTTTGGGACCTTAACGCTGAGCTGGTTTATTCACCTTTCGTCACGGTAGCTTACCCACCGTGGCTCACTCCCTGCTTCTACGGCGAACACAACTTCGGAGTTTGACAGCGTGCCGAGGGATTGCTCCCCCTAAACATACAATCAGTGCTCTACATCGCATTCTACCTTCACAGAGATCTACCTACGAGTAGTCTCGCGCGGAACCTGCTATTGCCCATCTCGATTGGACTTTCACCCCTATACCAAACTCATCCGAGCGATTTGCACATCAGCAACGGTTTGATCCTCCACCCAGTTTTCACCGGGCTTCAATCTGGTCAGGCATAGATCGACGGGCTTCAGGTCTCCCACCATTGACTCCGGGCGAGCACACCCAGTCCCTCGCCTTACGGCTGCGGACTATTCGGTTTCCCTACGGCTACGCAGATCTACTGCTTAACCTCGCCAATGATCAGAACTCCCAGGGGCATTTTTCGAAACGCACGAATAGACGCTGCTCATATCTTCGCTTTCACGCCTATTCAGCTTGTTCCCAATTGGTTTCAGGTTCTTTTCACATCCCGCTAAGGATACTTTTCAGCTTTCGCTCACGCTACTTGTCAACTATCGGTCTCGAGTAGTATTTAGGATTGGAAGTCTCTGCCTCCCACATTCACGCGCGATATCCAACGCACGCTACTCAGGATCCACTTCATGGCCATATCCGGTTCGTATACGGGACTTTCACCCTCTATGGTGCGCCGTTCCAGGACGACTTCTACTTCACGGACTTAGGCAACAAGTGTCCATACTCCACATCTCTCCAAGGTTTCCCAAGGAGATTCGGTTTGTCCTATTCCGTTTTCATTCGCCACTACTCACGGAATTTCTATTGATTTCTTTTCCTCCCCCTACTGAGATGCTTCAGTTCGGGGGGTTCCCCTTCCTACGTAAAATACGAGGAATGACTGTTGTCAGGAGGTCCAATTCGGCAATTCGCGGATCAAAGAGATTCATGCCTCTCCCCGCGACTTATCGCAGCTTGTCACGACCTTCGTCGGCTCTCGAGCCGAGCCATCCCCCAATTGGGTTGTAGCATCATTATTTCTTATTGTACTCACTAATGTGAGGCCTCTGGTGTCCAGGCATATCAATTCTGGTTTCTCGGGCCACTACGTCTCCCCGCAGGGCGCAGCAGCCTCAACCACTTACCCTGATAGGCAATCTATCAGAGCGCACAATGCAAGCTTCCGACCAACCTATGGTATTTGAACAAGACGGGAGACTAGCCACATCGGACAAAGCAGAACAACAGTACAAACTAACGGAATTTTACAGTTGTGGGGCGTGATTTATTCCATATGGTATGCGTATTTCTTTTAGTGCTGGAGGAGCAAACTCAATGCCATATGGCAAGTCAAACTCTTCGTATCTGATGTCATCTTCTTGATTTTCAGTAGTTTTTTGATTATGGCCGCAAGCGTGACATATTCCGATTTGAGGAAGTTCTATCCCACAAACATCGCATGTAATGGTTATTCGATCTCCCATCTAATCACTCCAACTCATAATCAATCTTCGACTCTCTTGGCGGTGGCCCGTATATCATTGGAGTTAGGGATAAAGATGCCAACATCATCACTCCAATGATAGTCGCCGGAATGAGTCCATTATCCCATTGAATTGCGTACCTGACAATGCAGTAAACTGTCGCCAGTGCTACACTCAGAAGCATTATCGGATAACCTGTTTTGAAGAATCTATTGAAAGATATGTCATGACCAGACTCCTCCGCGAGTCCAGCAGCAACAACGTTTGCAGAAGCCCCGATTATGGTGCCGTTTCCACCCAAGCAGGCTCCCAGTGCCAATGCCCATGCAAGAGGCCCCAGTTGCAGGCCTAATTCTGGATCTTCTGCTAGCTTGATTACCACAGGTACCATAGTAGCCGTATACGGTATGTTATCAATAAAAGCAGAAGCGATGGCGGACACCCATAGTAACAGAAGTACGGAAATCATCAGTCTGTTTTCCTCTGAGGCTCCCTTTATCGTATCTGAAATTCCGTCTGCTATAGTGTCAATCATCCCCATGTTTTCAAGACCGTGGATCATGATAAATAATCCAGCAAAGAAAATTATTGTTGTCCATTCGACTCCATCTAATTGTTCCTCTACATGGTGAGGCGAGGTTACCAGAAGCATCAGAACTGCGCCCCCTAAGGCTATTGTAGCGACTGTAAGTAATGGGTGATGGAATGCGGAGTGCGCGAAGAATGCTATGATGACTAATGCCAAAATCGCACCTGATTTCTTTAGCAATTTTTCATCCTTTATTCCATACCTGAGCCTCAGTAAATCCACGTTCCGATGTTTCTCTCCCGATAGTCCATCGGACTCCAACTTAGATAGCAACCAGAAGGAAGGAGCCATCGCGATTACCACAGCTGGTCCGACATGGACGATGAAATCAAGGAACGTGATGCCCTGATCTGCTAAGCCGGTTCCAGATAGAGCCTGTGTAGATAGCTGGGCGCCGATTATGATGTTTGGAGGATCCCCGATTTGTGTTGCTGCTCCCCCAATGTTCGAAAACATTACTTCTGCGATAATGAGTGGCACGGGTTCTAAGTCCAGAACCTTGGCAATCTGTATGGTAACCGGAACGATTAGCAAAATTGTCGTTACGTTGTCAAGGAAGGCGGAAAACACCGCTGTTATCGTACACAGTATGACCGAAAGCCGCCATATGGAACCTCCACTGAGAGCATAAGCTTGCACGGCAGCCCACTCGAAAACCCCTGTTTTCCCCAGTATGTCGACTATTACCATCATACCGATCAATAAACCGATTGTTTCCTCATCGATCCAGGTAACAATAGTTCCCAGGTCGGGCCCATCACCAACGACGTGTAGGGTTACAACAGCCGCTATCCCTCCTAGAGCTGCAGCAAGGGCTCTGTGGACGACCTCGAAAATAATCAGTGTGTAGACCGCGATTAGAATAGCGAAAGATGCAGGCACTGCCCAGCTGGGCATCTCTGGCGGCTCCCATATTCCAGAGCTAGAGGATGCAGCCATTACAGATGGTAGGAAAATGATTAACAAAATTATGGCATAGGTCGCCGAAGTAATGCGACTTCTCGCTATACTGAAGATGTTCATTGTATGCCCCTCTGATATCGAGGATATGAACGCTACTGGCCACCGGCCTTACAAAAGACTGCAACATTGCCTCTTTGAAATATCACAGAAGAGTTAGATTCATCCGCTATTCTGGTGAAAATCTGTTTTCTATCCTCCTTATTCGGTGCCATTCCTTTGTTTATCTTGAGCTTAACGACAGTCCTTTTTTCCAGTTGGTTCTCTAATTCAGAAATCAAACTGGTATTAACTCCATCTTTTCCGATTCTAATGGAGACTCGCAACGACTCGCTTTTGGCCAATTTAAGGAGATTTGACAGTGGTCGTTTCTTCATTGTTTATCACCATTAATACTCAGAATCTCGCGATTCACTCGCCCACACCTAAGGCATGTTCTGAAAATAACTTTTGATGTCACTCTAATCCTAGATGTTTGTCCTGGCAATAGAGATTTCTTACAAGACCGGCAAATCATTTTTTTTACACTACGTCTTGGTCTTTTTCCGTGTTTCTTCCCGACAGCCAGTATGTGCTTAGCGGCCGTATCGGAGGTTTGCGAATCGTTAGGTAGAGATCGTTCGAATATTTTCTCTAGGAAATCCACGGATTCCTTGGCTTGTTCACTTTTATTGGGCCTAATTCTTCGACTCCGTCTGGCCATTTTTTCGACCTCAAAGATAAGTCAATATCTTGGAAATGGATCGTGCCACTTCTTCAATTGACCCAGTCCCTTCTACGGCGTGTAGTATTCGTTTTTCCATGTACCAATCGCCAAGTGGCTTTGTTTGTTCGTGGTAGGATGATAGCCGCATCCTCACTGTTTCCTCGTTGTCGTCCTTCCTCTGGACAAGACGGTGTGCGATTTCACTAGGAGGGGGTTTGAAAGTGATATGGTAGATTTCACCGTTTTCAGGGTCCATCCTCCTGCCTACAATCCTGTTTACTATGTCTTCATCTGGAACCTCTATGGAGATGACGGCCGATACCTCAGTAATCGATTCAAGGGCCTCTGCTTGAGGAATTGTCCGCGGAAACCCATCGAATAAGACCCCATTCCTGGCATCAGATTCATACATTCTGTCTTGGCCAATCTAAGCATATCCCCGGTTGAAACCTGAGGCTTGCCAGTCAATTGTACGATTTTATCTGCCTGAGTCCCCTTGCCCGCTCCGGGAGGTCCAAACAATACTATTGATCCTCTCATGAATTTACGGCGCGAGAAGTTACAGAAAAATGAACCGGCTCAGGGACCGTTCTGTTCCCACCAAAGATGCCCATATGCTGCCCATTGCTCCATTGACCACCCATCTGGAAGTCCGGTGATTGGTAACGGCATTGCTCCTTCGGGAACTTGGTGAGTGGGGAGAGTGGGGACAGTTGCCTGAAGCGTTTCATTGATTTCTGACTCCGAGACCCCCCCGGTAACTACGTCCCCTGTTGTGTAGGTATCGAGAGCAGCCGCTCTTCTTTCTTCCTTTGTCCCTGCCTGGAGGGCTGATCCTCGAGGAATCAGTTCTTCATCCGAATCAACTGGGGAGAATTCCTGTCTGGCCCTAATCCCAAGTGAGATTAGCGCACCCAATGCAACCACGAACAGTACTGCTAGAGTCCAAGCTGGTAGGCCTAAAGTTTCGAACAATCCAGATATGCCCCCTTGATTGGAGGATTTGGATTTGCTGACATCAAAAACAAAAGACGAGTTAGTCAAAGTTGCCATGCTGTCCTGAGATGTTGAGTTGGCATAGAATCGCAATTGAGTGAGTCCGTCCTCTGCCGATTTTCTAGGGGTTATTGAGATTGTAATTTCGTAATTTTCCCCTGGAGCTAATTCCTCTGCTGGCCATTGGTATTTTACGGTCCAACCGTCGAGTTCTTCATGATTCATTAATATCGGGGATTCGGTGTTACCCTTGTTTTGCACTTCCAATACCAGAGTTGTTTCCTCCCCCTCGGCAATTCCCTGAATGCTGGGGGTCTCAGATTGAATTTCCAGCCAAACTGAGGGTAGAACTGTTACATCCAAATCTAATGTGATTGTTTCAGTGGAGAGGCTAGGTGATGTGGACTTAATTATTACTGGAACCTTATTCGACAGATTTCCTGGAGGGGTGCCGCTAGGTAACTGTAGGGCGACATTGACTACAGAATCCCGATTCATTTCCATGGAGAAAGTGCTTCCTGTCAGGAATCCTCCGGACCAACCCTCAGGAAGAGTTCCTAGTGTGAGTTCAATCAGCAGTGGTACGTTTCCGGAATTGTGCAAGAAAATATTGGCATTCCCATCCCTACCCAAAGATATTGAGAATCCTTCTTCAGCCCGTATGTCCAGAGTTGTGATTTCTTTCACTTCTAGGACCGTCGCATTAGTGACGATATTGTCGTCTAAAGTAGTCTTGACAGTCACGGTGTTTCTGTCACCTTTTACTGAAGCTAGGGGGACAATAGTCCTGATAATTATTTTAGATTCTGAACTCGGATCGATATCTGTTTGTATTGTTGTGACCTCTCCCAATGGAGGGTCCTCGTCGTACAGATAAACCTGCATTGGCCAAGTATTTCTAGATGATAGTGCCCTTACTTCGAAATTTAGTGGAATATTTCCCCTGTTGGAAATTGTCAGTATTGTAGAAATTGTGTCTCCATTTTGTACTGCACGAGATTCAGTTATGGCTACGGGCCCTAATTCGTTTCCTTCCATATCTGAAATCTGGGTTGAGAATGCCCTGCTCTCTAGAACTTCGACTGTGGCTGTCTCCGTAGTTTGCAGATTTGGATCATTAACCGAAGTTGTGATGCAGGTCACTAGATTTGTAGCTCCTGCGAGGATACCAGAAGAGGCTGGGGGGACCTTTACGCGAATCGGGACAGGAACGAATTGGAGCCTGCTGAGCGGACCAATTGTTACTTCGGGAACCTGGCTGCTTCCTACGTGAACAATCCATCTATCTTCTGTTTCACAGGTAATTCCGTATTCAGTGGGGCCATTTCCTATGTTCCTAACTGAGAGTGTGAAAAGCGCGAATTCGTTTGGTTCAGCCCCTAGATCATCTGTCCCAGCAGGAACAGTGAAGAGTCCCTCGACCCGGTCTATATCGACAGAAAGTCGAACAGAATGCGAAATTGTTGGTGCCATCTTGTCGTATAGAATCAGGTCAGTCACGAAATGGCCGGGAAGTGCGAATCTACTCTCTACGTCGGCATCTTCGTCTGTTAAATTAAGAGAAATTAGCACTCTGTCTCCAGACTCTCCCGATGGAGACAGAACCCATGGTCCTGAATCGCTAAGGGTCTCGGACCACTCATCCTGAGGAGACGACATGATTCCTGAATCTCCTATTTCCTGGACCGCAGAAATCGAAAGTTCCACGGTGGTTTCCGAAGTTCCTTCGTTAACTAACTCCAATTGGAAGTTTGCCCAGCTCTCAGTGCTGGGGTTGATGTCCCTATTCCTAGCAGACTGAGACTCGACGAAATCAGTAGGATAAGACCCATCGGCCATTAGGGGTATGATTCTTACACCAATCTCTGTAACGTTGAATTCTAGATCGAAGATGTTGTTATTCGTCCCGATGGTCTCGTCGTTCAATTCATCAACTTGTGAAAGGTAATCTAGGGTTAGTCTGACCAAGTGAGTCCCGGTCGACTGGAAGGAGTGGTAAACAGAGAAGGTCTCTATCTGCCCCCCAGGTAATGAGGGCATTGAGTATGTCCCTATTTCGTTTCCATCGGTCACATCTTCAAGAGATATTGAATACTGTCCAGTTGGAGCTGCAGCCTGATTTATCCAGGAAAGTTGCATTGAAATTGTGTCCCCCTTAAGAGGGCTGGTTTCCGAACTGAATATGGAATTGGGAACTACTGTTAAGTCAGCCTCTTGCAATTCGATTGCATTAGAAGAAACAACCAGTGAGTAGTCTTGGGAGAATCCTCCTGAATGCCCTATCTTGACTGTCCAAATTCCTGATTCAGTAGATGCGATTCTGACCCTCTCTAGATTGTTCAAAATGTCGATATTGCCAGTTGATTGACTAAATCCGCTTGCGAAGTCGTTACCGTTGAACTGCTCTCCCGAAGGCGAGGTTACTACTAAGTCTAGATCGTTTACTAGCCGACTTGTATTCTGGTCTGCTGATGCGGACCCTTCCCTGTCGTTCCAAGACAGAGTGGCATCAAGCGCGTTATTCCCGGAAACTTCGAAGGTATAGATGAAACTATGACCAGGTAGGAGATTTCTATCCTGATCCAAAAATAGCGTTTGGTTTATGCCGTTGCTTTGGGGGAAAATACTGTTTGAGGTGTTTAGTTGCCCCCAACCTTCTTGCGAGTTTGGGACATCTAATTCTCCAATATCTTCGGCACCGTTTACGAGTATTGCTCTAATCAAATCAGAGTTTGGGGACGTTAGTCCGACTTCCTCTCTCAGGAACTGTCGGACCATTGCTGAAGCACCTGCCACCACCGGAGTAGCCATAGAAGACCCGCTGAGGGTCATGTAGAGTGGAGTTGTTCCATCTGTATGCATCGACTCTGAGCAACTACCTCCGGCAGTTAGGCCGGCCTCTTGTGCTCTAGCAGAGCAAATCATAACACCTGGTGCAACCAATTCAGGCTTTATTCGGCCATCGGAAGTAGGTCCTGATGATGATTCGTCGGAGACCTGGCCTGCGGGTTCAGAACCGAATGCACCTGTTGTGGAAGCACCAACAGTGAGAGAATTCTTTGCCGTGCTCGGAGACGCGACACCCGAGTTTGCCATATCCCCCGATGAGAAAATAACTAACATTTCTGGATAGTCGTTAGCGAATAAATCAATTGATCTGGAATCGGAAGTGTACTCGCCGACCAGGTTTTCGCTACCCCAACTGTTTGTGTGGATATTTGCATCGTTCAGGAAGGAGTGTTCGAACATATCGTACAGGGAACCCCACCGCGCGAGTATTCCAGAACTATCCACTTCTAATTGGTAGAAATGAAATGTAGACTCGGGGACAATACCCGTAGAATTTGAGTCTCCCGACCCGTCCCCCAGAAGAGTGGCGGTAACATGGGTGCCGTGGCCAGTATTTGAGTCGGCACCGGAGCTATCTGGGCCAAATAGGTTGTAGATCGGATTTCGGAGACGATTGCCGAAGTCACCGTGATCTACGTCAAGACCCGTGTCTGAAATGCCTATGACTTCTCCCTCTCCACGTAAATCTAATTCAGATAGTGATCTTGCATAGTCCACTCCCGAGATTATGCTAGCATTTGAATTGTGTATTGTCAGAACCGGACCCATCTCCACCCTTAGAACGCGGAAATCGGTAGCAAGAGAGGAGATTAGAGATGTTTTAGCGGATTTTACCTTACATAGATATTTGTCACAGTGAGACTGCAGATGTAATTCTCCCGTTTTCTCAAAAAGTTCCCTTTTGAGGTTCGATAGGTCGTCGGGAGAGTTAGATGGAGAAGGTGTGATATCGAGGTCGACTAGGGTGCCGTCGAGATCCATTAACGGGTACAGTGAATTGGAAATCTTCCAGGTCGCAGGAAACTGACCGGCCCACCTAACATGATTCCATTCCTGGATGGTGTCAATTTGGTCGCCTGTTCTCCATGGCTCAATGCTAATGAGGACGGAATCATCAGGAAAATGATCAATAATCTGTATTCCCAGTAATTTTAACGAGTCCTCCAGTTCCTGTAAATCGGAGCTCTGTGACTGTACGATGAATAGCCTTCCATCATTGTATTCGGATAGGCCAAGCTTTTCCCATGGTCCTGCTGGTGGCGATTCTGTCAGAGGATCGAATTTTCCGAATGGCGAGTGTATTAGTCCAGAAGTTTCACTAATTGGATGATCACCCATCGATGGATTATGGAGAACTACCCAATTATTTTCTATTGTAGGATAGGACATAGATTGTGCCCTTTCCTCGTCAATAGTTTCCATCGAAATCGTAGAAGAAATGGGTGAGAGCAAAATCAATAAAACTGCAAAGTAAATTGATTTTGAAGAAGCCATTCGATTTTCGGAGGCTAGGGCCTCTTTTGACTATTGACTATTTCCGAGCAAGCCACACATTTCATGTAGAATAGTAAGTACTGATGGCTGAATCGGTCTTTTCGACAGATTTCGTCCAGTCTTCTTCAATACCCATTAGTGCCCTGATGCAATCTACATTCTCCGGGATTACGTCACTCTCTTGGTGTATGGCTTGAAAGTAATATAGCCGGTCTCCCACGAGTTTCACGCCGTCCTCCCAAACGAATATTTCATGCAAGTCTCCCCACTTCCTACCTATATCTCTGGCCATCTCCATCACCTCTGCGGTAGTGGGGATTCGATCATCGGCACCATTCATGATGATCACCCTGGGAGTGTTCGACCACATTTCGATTATTGACTCTGTAGATAGGCCGTGGCCCTTTGGCAAATCTGCAATAATACAGTGAACGTGCATTATTGTGGTGGGGACTGCGACGGCAAGGCTGTTTATCTCAATCTCGGGTTTTACCGTCATGACATCTGGCCCATGATGGCTAGGAACTTTGAGAACGGGTTTTATAGCATTAATCGGACCCTTGCCAGAGTCCCCCGGATCAGCCGAACGCCTCACCATTGTACACTCAACTTTCAACGAGCCACAGTGCTCGAATAGCGGCACAAGTGTTCTAGACAGGCCAGTTGTATTACAAGAAACTACTCTCGTGCCCTTTGCATTCAAATTTTCCTTGTGATTAGCGGAAGAGGTGTAAGAGAGACCGGTCAGAGTGTGTTTTTCTCCTCCTTGAAAAATATATTTTACTCCTGCAGAGCGATATTTCTCTAAGTTCTCAGCTCCCAATTTACCAGGAGCGCAATCAACAACCACATCCGCAATCGAAAGCAAATCGGAAAGCCCTCCAGAACAACTGTACCCCTTTTTCTCGAAGAGGGATATTCTTTCTTTATCATCGAACGTGCAGTAAAGTGGGAAGCCTTTCTTTATTGCCAGTTCACAACCGAAGCTGGGACCAGTCTTGGTAACTCCAACCACTTCCATATCATCTTGTGCGTCTACCGCATCTGCTACTCGCTTACCTATCGTTCCGAACCCATTAATTGCTACTTTTGTGCTTTCCATCATAG
>LURZ01000024.1 GCA_001629255.1 Marine group II euryarchaeote REDSEA-S42_B7 | reverse complement strand
TGCTTTCTCAGGATCATTGCAAATTGAGAAGGCTGTGTGGGCATGGGCCTATCTCGATTCGAGCAGTAAGCCCTGAGCCCCCTAACGATGACTAGGTCAGTAGATGGCATTCCCTTCCGGTTCAGCCTGACTACAATTTGCTCGTAGTGCGGCTGGTATGATTTCCTGACCCTCGCTCCGACCATTTCTGACAACTCTCGCACAATACGTGCGATTTCGAACGAAGACGACTGTTCGCGCATGTTTCTCGACACCGCCCGGACCGGCCTCCTTCATCAGACAATCGATGGAAGAAGTGGCGATTTATTCTATCGAAGAATGGAATTTTTGTATCTCTCGGAGGACTTCTGGCTCATGTGCATACTGGTTTGAGGGGACCTCTATAATCTCGCAATTCGGAATCGAGTCCGCGATTCTCTGTACCTTGCTGTAATCGTGTAGCGTGTCTGAACTGGCAGTAATCACAGCGCATGGCATCTCTATCCCAGAGAGATCCTCGGGCAGGCTGTATCTCAAGTTCCATCTCGCTGAAAGTAGCATCCTAGGTACGTCCTGCGCCAGTAATGCCCTTCGATAACGGATCTTCTGACCCTCCTCTTCAGTTCGCTTGTCTACGACCCAGGCGACGAAGCCCACCATCTTCCTGAATGCAAACATGGGGAGGGGGGAGTAAATAATCGCTCGGGACCACAGTGGGAATTTGAAATCGGGGTTCGGAGCCAGCAGCACAGAGCTCCTGCCACCCAACTCACCTCTCTGGTATGCGTCGATTAACAGAGTCGAACCAAGGGAAGAGGAGTACCAGTCAATACTAGAATGTTCGATATTCAGTATCTCTAGGACTGTTGCTATGTCCTTGGAGTGCCTTTCAATCGAGAAGTCAGACTTTGAAATCTTCCTGCTGATTTTCGAGCTAGCCTTCTCTCTTGTCTCAATGTAGACCAGTTGCCTACTCTTCACCCACTCTGAGACAAGGGGACGCCATCCCTCGAACATCGAACCCCACCCGGGGACCATCACGATCGTCCCATTGGAGGGTTCACCCCTCCCTTTAGGTTTCCAGATCATTACTCTGATTGAAACCTCTGGCTCTACTGCAAACCAATGTTCCTCTGCATCGGCTCCGTCCAGTTCAGTAACGCCACTCCAGTACTCATTCACGTATCTCACACCCAGAGATTCAATTTCAATTGTCCGGGCTAAGCTTAATCTCATTCTCTATGGTGATTTTACTTTGGTAGACACGACAAAAGTCCGATTTGGGGGTGGAGGGAGTTTTGATTTCACTTCTCCAACTAGATCCTTCAGAACTGCCATCAAACTAATGGGGGGGATTTTCAGAATAGAAGAGTTCGCCCGTCTTCCTGACATCTCCTGTTCGGACTAGTTCATTCAGGTGCGAAAGAGCCTGGTCCTGCGCTAGAGCTGGATTGGCACCAGGAGAGTCAGAATATGCCGATATTGCAATATCCGAGAGGTTTGAGCATCCGGATTTAACTGCCTGCAGGACCTTTTCGTGCCTAGCCTTTCTATGCTCGATATACTGTGTGAGCATCCTCTCAGGGTTTGGAATCAGAGGGCCATGACCTGCAAAGAGAGTATGCGGCCTAATGTCTCTCAGTCTCTCCAGACCAGAGATGTAGGCCCCCATGTCTCCATCTCTAGATGGCACTAGTATGGTGCCCACCATCGTGCAGTTGTCCGCTGCCACTACTCCCGGCTCACCAACTAGGCAAATCTGCCCGGGACAGTGACCTGGAGTCTCTAGAACCTCCCAGTCCACCCTACCACTGGGCCCATAGATGGAAATCTCATCCCCCTCCCTTAGTTTCCTAGTTTCCTGAATCTCTGGAAGGGCCGACAGGGTCTCCTCACTCCCCCAAACAGGCGCCTGGTAAATCTGGGAAATCATATCCATGTCCCCTATGTGGTCTTGGTGCCTGTGGGTGAAGATAGTACAAACGATTTCGCTCCCATCTCCTCGTATCTCCTCTACCTTGTCCTTCAGCAGCTTGTACCCATCCTCGTCTCTGATTGCCGGATCGACTATCGCCCTCTGCCCGCCTCTCTCACCTAGTACGAAGCAATTGGTGTGTGTAGATGGAGGAAGGGTTAGGGTGGGAATTAGGATGCACTCGACTCCTGGACCGTACTCGAACCTATGAGGGCCTGAGGGGGGGTCCTCGGCCATCACATTGCATGCAGCGATAAGGTCCCTGCCTTCCATCGCCTCCAACAGGTCCCTGAAGATAGTAAGTATCGGGGGCGGGAGGTGCAGCTGGTTGCTCTCCCAAGCCTCGATTACGTCTTCTGGCCTCCACCATTGGAATCTATCGAATTCGCTTCTTCCTGGCGGGAAGGTCGCCTCCACCCCCGATTCCCCCAATGCGACGTGGAAGAATGTGTTTTGGAATCTAGTCGGAGACTGTGGCGGGGTTATCCTCTTAGTGATGACCTGGCAATCGAACTCCTCGATTGAGATATCTCCGGCCTCGGCCACCTCTAGCCATCCGGACTTGTCCTTGCAGACGATTTCTCTTACTTCGTCACTCACCTCCAAGAAGCCGCCATTACCATCAGGGGTTACCCCTATCTCTTCCAGCATCTCCCTCAGGAGAGTGAAAACTGAAAGTCTATCTCCGGTCTTATCTGCCAGCCATTCTGGGTGGGTGTCCGCCGCCTTTCTATCGACTCTGCTAACCCCTCCTCCGGGAAAGGACCAGAGGTCAGGGAAGGCTGGTAGCTCTGGACTCCTGTGCCCTAGCAGGACCTCATGACCATCTCCAGAAACCCTACTGAGCATCACTGACGCGGATGGGATGTGAGGCCGGGACTCTGACTTGGCAATATCTACCCCCTCCGGTAACTCGTCCACAGCCATTCGAGGGGATTCGAGGCTTCAACCTCGCTATGATAACGATTGAATATGCATGCTGTCCTTCGAGATGTATGGATATCAGGCCCCCGGAGACTATCGAGGAGGAACTGGAGATAATCTCCCAGGCACTGGAGGCTGGAATAGACCCCTTCCCGCGAAAGAAGGAACCTACGAGATGGGTCAAACTGGCATTAGGATGGTTCATGATCATCATGATGGTCAGCTGGGTGTCTCAACTTATGTTCCAGTATGTTTAGCGAAATGGTAGTCCCTCCCGGATTCGAACCAGGGTCATGGCATCCAGAGTGCCATATGATGGACCGCTACACTAAGGGACTGACATATCACGGACTAGGCCCGGTTATTTCAAGAGAACCGAGTAATCCAATTTCTCAACTCATGACCTGAAACCTGAGTTTACCTTCTCTAGACTATCTGGGCTAGGTCGCAACAGGTCTTCGCTGAGTTCCACCAGTGGTGTTTCGGACAGCCCTAGGGTGTCTGTAGCCGTTGGAACGTTATCGTCGTAGTAAAGCAGTCCGGTTACGTGCCTTTCCGCCTTCTCGGACTGATGAATCGCGCTTAGGGCAGAAACTGCATCTGTGTAGTCATGATCTGCGGCCAGTGTCTCAAGCCTGAGGGTAGAGCCGTCGAAGAGGCTCACCTCTTGATATTCCCCTTCTGGGACCTCTACCTCCTCAATTGGGGAGAAGTGAGAGATGTAATCCAGAATATGCAGGACTTCATCGTTGGCCTTCACGTAGTTGTAGGACTTGTACGACTCGTCGTTGTTTGCGAAGGTGACGCAGGGGGAGATAACGTCGATGAAAGCCATCCCCCTGTGGCTCATGGCTGCTCTAATAAGCGCCGTAAGCTGCTTCTTGCTTCCAGAGAAGGATCGTGCGACGAAGCTGCAGCCGAGGTTTATTGCCATTGCACATAGGTCTATTGGTGCCTGTTGATTTGCAACCCCTTTCTTCTTCTTAGACCCCTTCTCCACAGTGGCGCTGTATTGTCCCTTGGTAAGGCCATAGACGCCATTGTTCTCGACGATGTAAACCATGTCCAGGTTCCTTCTGATGGCATGTACGAACTGACCAATTCCAATGCTCGCCGTGTCGCCGTCACCAGAGACTGCCAGGAAGCTCAGACCCTTGTTTACCAAGTTGGCCCCAGTGGTTACGGAGGGCATCCTTCCATGGACTGTGTTGAAGCCATGGCTCTTCCCAAGAAAGTACGCTGGAGTCTTTGAAGAGCATCCTATTCCGCTCATCTTCGCGACCTTCTCAGGCGGGATTCCGTTCTCCCATGCCGCTTGAATAATGTTGTTCGAAATCTGGTCATGCC
Source organism: Marine group II euryarchaeote REDSEA-S42_B7 (assembly GCA_001629255.1). Classification (GTDB taxonomy): domain Archaea; phylum Thermoplasmatota; class Poseidoniia; order Poseidoniales; family Thalassarchaeaceae; genus UBA36. The sequence continues at coordinate 5,171 of LURZ01000024.1, read as the reverse complement.
CGCACCCAGGGCAAAGCGAGGATTTGCCACCGGTGTATTCGGATTTCTCTAGTTCTAGGACGTTAAGCTTCAGCATCACAGGCCCTCCAGAACTTCTAGAATCATATCAGAATACACCCTTGCCCTTGGCGGCATGCCGTCACTGTAGGAAACGCTGTGTATCTTGGGTATCAACTCAGCGGGAAACTCCTTTCGGATTATGCCGAATAGCTGTCCGTCCCGATTGATTTCTAAAACGATGGTCCTGTCGTGCCTTCTCACGAAGTCCTCCACGCCTGAATGCAGTGGGAGCGCCCTTACCCTGCATGTGCTGACGGAAAGTCCAGACTCCTCTAGCATGTCGTCTATCTCAACAATGGAATTCTCCATTGAGCCATAGAATATCACTCCAAGATCCTTCTTTTCCTCCTCCCTTATGACAGGAGCAGGAAGGTGCTCTCTCGCACCATCAATTTTCCTCTTCAGTCTAGCCATAGCATCGTGGTATACCTGGGGGTCCTCAGAGTATACACCATCCTCGTCATGGCCCGTTCCCCTGTAGAGGATTGGGTCGAGGCCGCTCCCGGGAAGTGTCCTGTATGCTATACCGTCTCCATCCACGTCTCGGTATCTCCCATACTCGGGTATGGAGTCCATCTCTTCCTGGCTCCTGACTACCTTCCCCCTATCCATGGGAGAATCCGGGTACGTGAATCCGGATGTCTTCCAGCGGTTCATTCCCAAGTCGAGGTCGTTGAACCCGAAAACCATAGTTTGGAACCTCTCGGCAAAGTCGAATACTCGCCACCCGAACTCGAAGCATTCGTCTACAGTCCCTGGGATTAGTACGATGTGTTGCGTATCCCCGTGACTAGCCTCGTATAGCATCGAAAGGTCCCCTTGCTGTGTTCTAGTCGGTAACCCGGTAGACGGTCCAACCCTGTTGACGTCCCATATTACTCCGGGGACTTCAGAGAAGTAGAATAATCCAATGAACTCAGACATCAGGGAGATCCCCGGTCCACTAGTGCAGGTCATCCCCCTTCCTCCTGCCCATCCAGCACCTAGAACCATCCCAGCAGCTGCTAGCTCGTCCTCTGCTTGAATTACAGCGCAGGTACTCCCTCCGTCACCGTCACTCCGAAGCTCTGGAAGCCAGTTGATTACCGATTCAGCGAGAGATGAAGAGGGTGTAATAGGATACCACGAGAGCATACTGATCCCACCGTATATCGAACCTAGGGCGATGGCCTCGTTGCCCTCAATCAGGAACGTGTCGGGATCCTTATCCCTCGACTCCACGATGAACTGGCAATCGAAATCCCAGTTCTCATTGGCGTACTCTCTTCCCTCTGATATAGCCTGAATATTGAGCTCAACTGCCTTCTCCTTTCCCTTGAACTGTGCTTTAACCGCCTTTTCAATCGCATCTTCCTCTACGCCAAGGAGGTGTGCCACTGCACCCACGTAGTACATGTTTGCTATCAGCCTCCCAAGCTTCGGGTTTATCTTCCTGGCCATCTTTGTCATTGGCATTCCCAATAGGACGCAATCATCCCTCTCGACAGGCATTTTCACGTCCTCGTTGTAAATCACTATCGTACCAGGCTCAAGGCCCTCAAGATCCTTGATCCATGTGTCTTTGTTCATCAGAATCTGAATGTTCGTGCCATCGCCTGGAGCCTGATATCCCCTATCACTAGCCCTGATAATGAACCATGTCGGCAAGCCAGATATGTTGCTAGGGAAGAGGTTCTTACCACTGACGGGCACTCCCATCTCGAACATTGAATGCAGAATTATGAGATTGGACGACTGAGACCCCGTTCCGTTGGCGGTTGCGACGTTAATTACGAAATCATTAACGATTTTTTCCATTGCTCTCTTGGTCCCCAGTACTCTCACAAAACGGCTACTCGCAAGGTACCGGCGATGACTCTGGGTCTTATGCATTACCATCCAAGAATCAACCAATTTGTTGCAAGAGCCCTTCCGCTGAAGTTTTGAATGAGGGGGGTTTCGCAGACTCGTGCCTATTCCGTCCGAACTACAAAGGGCTTGGGACGATGCAGTGACCTTTGTCGAGGAAAAAAAAGACCCAGAAGGAGCTCTAGAAGCACTAAGAGCCGCATGGGGAAGTATCGAAACCGAGACTCAGAGGGCTAAGACACTAGCATTGGCCGCAGATGCAGGGACCGAACTAGGAATGATAGACAGCAGGAATAGGAAGTCCCACTGGCAGAAGGCGTATCGAAACTACAACAATTCACTGTCAATAAATTCAAAGAACAAAGAAACGCGAATAAAGATGAACAAACTTGCTTCGATGATGGACGAGGAGTCAATTTCACTAGGGCTCGGGTTTCAGATGTTTGACCAGGGTAATCCCACTCCTTTGGGATTGCTAGTGATGATTCTCGCTCTTGCGGGACTACTGGTCTCAGTCAAGCTGGTCTCTGAATTCTTTGCCGCCACCGACAATCCTTTGGTTTCAATGGAGGTGCAATACGTCCAAAACGGTCAGACAGTTACTGGTGAAATACAAATCGAGCTCTATCAGGACGAGGCTCCTATGCACGTAGAGAGCTTCCTGACCCACGTTGAGAACGGCGCATATGTCGGAATAGAGTTCCATAGAGTGATGTCAGGGTTCATGATTCAGGGAGGGGATATCGAGAGCATGGGAGGGTTAGGAGGATATGCTGCACACTACTATGGTTGGTGCAACGGCGAGCAAATGCCCGTTTCACAATGCCCCGATAAGACGGACTACACGGTACCACAAGAACACGAGAACGGTCTGAAGCACACTGTTGGAGCACTGGCTGCTGCTCACGCAGGGGTAAACACAGATGGAAGCCAGTTTTACATCATACCGTCCGATGGATCTGCTGGCCATCTCGATTGGGAGGCCGGAAAGGACTGCAGCAGGGGCAGCGGGGAGAGTTGCCATACAGTATATGGTTACGTAACCGAAGGACAGAACCACGTCGACTCTATCAGTAAGGTGGAAACAGACGGCACCACACCAGTGGATCCAGTCAGAATCCTATCTGCTAGCGTGATCAACTGAATCACTTCACTTAGTGAACTTCATGTACTCCTGACTAGCGGTTTAGTTTGGTGAGTTTATGGGGAGTGACAATCCATTCGGTGCCAGGTCAGAGTTCGAGAAGTCCGATGGCACGATGGCCAGATTCATGGACCTGCATTCTCTCGAAGAAATGGGATTGTGCAAATTGGATGAGATCCCATTCTCCATCAGGATACTTCTTGAGTCCGCTCTGAGAAAATGCGATGGATTCCTCGTGAACGAGGAAGATGTCAGGAGAATAGCCTCTTGGTCACCAGAAATGAAGCCAGAGGAGATTCCTTTCAGCCCCAGTAGGGTCATTCTACAGGACTTCACTGGAGTCCCTGCAATAGTGGATATTGCAGCACTCAGAGATGCTATGAAGGAACTCGGTGGCGATCCGGCGAAGGTGAACCCTCAAGTTCCTGTAGATCTCGTAATCGATCACTCTGTCCAAGTGGATGTATCTGGACTATTTCCGGATGCCAGAGAGCGTAACTTGGAGATAGAATACGAGAGGAACTCAGAGAGGTACAAGTTCCTAAAATGGGGGCAATTGAGCCTCGACAACTTCCGGGCAGTCCCGCCTGGAAGGGGAATAGTGCACCAGGTGAATCTCGAATGGATCGCTAGCGTAGCCAGGGAGGAAGATGGAACTTGGATTCCAGACTCCCTAGTGGGAACCGACTCCCATACTACTATGATCAACGGATTGGGGGTTCTTGGTTGGGGTGTCGGTGGAATAGAGGCAGAGGCGGTGATGCTAGGACAGCCGATCTACATGCTGCTTCCAGAGGTTGTAGGTTTCGAACTAAGAGGGGAGCTACAACCAGGAGTTACAGCGACTGATATGACTCTGAGAATAGTTGAGATGCTCAGGGAGCATGGCTGCGTCGGCAAATTCGTGGAGTTCCATGGCCACGGACTCTCTAGCCTGAGTCTACCAGATAGGGCCACTATTGCAAACATGGCACCTGAGTATGGGGCAACATGTGGATTTTTTCCTATAGATAATGAAACTTTAAAATATTTAGAATTTTCTGGAAGAGATAAACAAACAGTTGCAATAGTTGAAAGGTATGCAAAAGAACAAGGTCTGTGGTCAAGTGAAGAAATTGAGTTTACAGATAAAATCTCTTTAGATATGTCAACAGTTGTTCCAACTATTTCAGGCCCTAAAAGACCACAAGATAAAGTTCTTTTGACTGATGCATCAAGTAATTTTAAAAAAGTTTTTAAAGAAGCTACAGATAAAAAAGATTACAAAATTTCCAAGGTTAAAGATACAGACTATGAAATTAAGGATGGTTCAATACTAATTGCAGCCATTACATCATGTACCAATACTTCAAATCCAAACGTTCTGATTGGTGCTGGATTACTTGCAAAAAAAGCTGTTGAGCATGGAATAAATGTTAAACCATGGGTCAAGACATCTCTAGCTCCTGGATCACAAGTGGTAACTGATTATTTAGAGAAAGCAGGTCTAAATACTTATTTAGATCAATTAGGATTTAATTTAGTTGGTTATGGTTGCACGACTTGTATTGGTAATTCAGGTCCATTAGCTGATAATATAGTTGAAGCAATTCAAAAAGAAAATTTATATGCTGTCTCAGTTTTGTCAGGTAATAGAAACTTTGAAGGAAGAATTTCACCTCATATTAAAGCGAACTATCTAGCTTCTCCTCCACTTGTAGTGGCTTATGCACTTGCAGGTCATATGGAATTTGATTTATTTAAAGACTCTTTTGGAAAAGACAAAAATGGTAAAGATATTTTTTTGAAAGATATATGGCCTTCAAATAAAGAAATTGAGGAAACTTTGAAGAGTTCCCTTAATGCAGAAATGTTTGTAAAGAGATATTCGAATGTTTCTGAGGGACCAAAACAATGGCAAGAAATTAAAACAGAAAAAAGTAGCATTTATAATTGGGATGAAAATTCTACATATGTAAAAAAACCACCATTTTTTGAAAATCTTAGTGATGAACCAGAGGGTTTTAAAGAGATTAAAAACGCAAGACCTTTATTGATATTGGGAGACATGGTTACAACCGATCATATTTCTCCAGCTGGTAATATTCAAAAAGATAGTCCAACAGGAGAGTATTTTATG
>LURZ01000023.1:28925-33225 GCA_001629255.1 Marine group II euryarchaeote REDSEA-S42_B7 | reverse complement strand
GGTGACGACCACGACCACGGCGACGACCACGACCACGGCGACGACCACGACCATGGCGACGACCACGAGAACGGCACCGGCGACGGCCACGACGACATGGAAGAGCCCGAGGAGCCCGAGGCATGGCCTAGCCAAGACGACATGGACGAGTTCGACATGCAGTTCTGGGACTGGGTCTCGCAGTGGGACGCTGACGGCAGCGACTCCCTGAGCTTCGACGAGTTCTGGCAGATCAACAACGACACCGAGGAAGACTGGGACTTCGAGAACCCAGGTTGGTCGGAGGACACGACTGATTGGGACCAGTTCCCCTACGACCCATCGGAGCAGACCGATACCGACATGGACGGAATGGGCGACAACTCGGACACAGACGACGACAATGACGGTGTCCCAGACGGACTGGACGCTTTCCCATTGGACCCAACCGAGTCTGCCGACCTAGACGGTGACGGAATCGGGGACAACTCCGACAACGACACAGACGGTGACGGAATCGACAACGACCAGGACGACTTCGACAGCGATCCAAACGCTGCCGCGGACAACGACCAAGACGGCGTCGACGACGCGTCCGACTCGGACGACGACAACGACGGCGTGCCCGACGTTGCCGACTGGGCTCCTCTGGACGCATCCGAGCAGTATGACACCGATGGCGATGGAGTTGGTGACAACGCAGACACCGATGACGACAACGATGGAACCGCGGACGCTGACGACGCATTCCCTCTGGATGCAAGCGAGAGCGCAGACGCTGACGGCGACGGTGTTGGGGACAACTCCGACCCGGACGACGACAACGACCAGACACCCGACGGACTGGACGACTTCCCGTACGATCCCACTGAGCAGAGGGACTCTGACGCAGACGGGATCGGCGACAACGCCGATCCTGACAAGGACGAGGACGGATACCTGAACTCGGAGGACGCGTTCCCGCTGAACAAGAATGAGTGGTTGGACACCGACGGCGACAACATCGGCGACAACTCGGACTCCGACATAGACGGAGACTCGGTCATGAACGATGACGACTGGGCACCTCTCGACTCTGCAGAGTGGATGGACACAGACGGTGACGGCACCGGCGACAACGCCGACACCGACGACGACGGCGACACCTACTCCGACGACGAGGAGTACTCCTGCGGAACTGACTCGAAGGACTCGAACTCAGCTCCATCGGACTTCGACGGCGACGGACTATGCGACGCCCTGGACCCCGAGGACAACAGGGGACAGGCCGGAGCCGGAGCCGCACCAGACGTGGTCCAGGAGTCACCAGGCTTCACGCCAGGCTTCGCATCCGTGCTGGCAGTTGTGTCCCTACTAGGCGCAGCCGCACTAGGACGACGCGAAGAGGACTGATCCTACAAGGATCAAGACAACGTAACCCCGGGCCGGGGGCCACCCGGCACCCGACCCGGGGCCACAACCCAATGCTGATAAGTCCCCCATATCACAAGAGGAATCATGCCGGGCACGACCAGGGCCGAGATAAGGACGCTGAAGATAGGTAGATACGTAGCGATCGAGGAAGACGCGTACAAGATTCTAAGCATGTCCAAGTCCAAACCAGGCAAGCACGGCTCTGCCAAGGCCAGGATAGAGCTGGAAGACATCTTCACAGGCCAGAAGAAGTCACACGTCGGTACCGTCACCGATACCATAAACATCCCACTGATAGAGAAGGGATCCGCCATAATCACCCACATCCAGGGCAACGAGGTCCACGCAATGGACAACAAGACCTACCAGACCCTTATCCTACCGGTCGAGGAAGGAATGAACCTGCAGTCCGGTGGTGAGATCCAGTGGATGGAGGCGATGGGCAGGTACAAGATCAGCAGGGACCACTAGTCGCGTTTTGCAGTCCTCAGTACCCCTTGCCCACGTGAAGTATAAGCGTCGTTCTCATGCGCTCACCATGAGAGACATGTCTGACGTTGAGAGATCGGCCTACAGGCAACCAGTAACTGCCTCCGGACTGGAGGCGATAGAATCCGGAACGCTGACCTGGCTAGACGAGGACATGTACAACAACCTGAACACAGGGGTCCTGGAGCAGTACCTGGAGGAGAAGAACCTCTCCGAATCCTTCGAGGTAAGCCACTGGGACACTCGGAAGGTCCTCATCGGGATCCTTGTAGGGGCCGTCTTCAGCGGAGTAACTGCCTATATCGGCCTCAAGATAGGGCTAGCCGTCTCAGCAGCATGGTACGTGGCATACCTGCTGGGGATGGCCCTCCAGTGGTCCCCCTCAGAGGTTAACATAGCCACGAGCGCCACCACGGGTGCGACTAACGCTTCAATAGGCTTCATCTTCACATTCCCCGCCATCTTCCTACTAGCCTACTCCGACGACTACAGGGTCGGTGACGGACATCTCCTGAGCTCCATCGATACCCTGAATCTAGCATTCGTGGGCATCATAGCCTCGATGTTCGCAGGATTCCTGGGTGTGAGGTACTTCATCATATTCAGACGAGTCTGGCTGGTCGAGGACCCACTCCCCATGCCAGGGTTCGAGGCCACCCTCAAGATGCTGGACATTTCCTCGGACGTTAGCGCGGGCTCGGCAGATGCAGCACGCGACTCCCTACGAACCGTGGGGGTGTGGACGGTTCTGACGATGGGGATCATGTTCGTAATCGATTACCCAATTCGCTGGTCAAAGAAGCTCGCAGGGGTTCCCAGCAGCATCGCTGACTGGTTCGCGATGACGCTGTCCGGGGAGAAGTGGGGCCTCGCATCGGTCTATACAGAGAGGTGGATCCACCAGCCGAGCGAGCTGGTCGAGGGCAAGTACGCCCCCTACAACGGCATCACCCCCTACGAAGAGGGGAACCCCATGTCCTACACATTCCTAGGCGTAGAGATCAGCCCGACCCTATTCGCGATAGGCTGGTTCATGAAGTTCAGAGCAGCCCTACTGGTAAACCTGGGGGCAATCCTAGCATGGTTCTGGCTTATCCCCCTTGCAGTGCTTCAGGACGTCCCGGTTTACGACCCGGAGCAGGGCGTCTACAGGGACATCACAGAGATGGGCCCCATCGTCCAATGGCAGGCCTTCGGCTCGATAATACGCACTGTTGCGATAGGAGCGATCCTCGGAGGGGGATTCCTCGGGCTGTTCAAGATGGCCCCGACATTCATCGGAATCTTCGGGGACATAACACAGGCCTTCTCGGGGGAGCAAGGGGAGGAATACGTGGAAGGAAAGGGTTGGTACGAATGGCCGCTCTACCACATCCCCATTTTCATGGCTATCTCGCTTGTGGCAATCACCGTCATCTTCGTCATAGGAGGGTACCCTGTGTTGCCTTCGCTCATATTCTCAGTCGTACTACTATCGACTACTTTCCTACTGGGTGCGATAGCAGTTAGGGTGATGGGGGAGACGGGAATCGAGCCAGTCTCAGGGACCTCATTCATCGTCCTCCTTATTCTCCTGATGATTTTCCTGAACCTGGACGTAGGGCTCAACAAGGAGGAATCAATCCTGATGTCCCTCGTGGGGACTACGGTATTCGCCTCTGCGATCAGCATGAGCGGAACCGTTGTGGGCGACTACAAGAACAGCCTATACATCGGAAACAGGCCATACCACATCTCCAAGGGCAACATTATGGGAGTAGTGCCCGGTGCCGTTCTTGGCGCTGGAGTCGCCATATTCCTATCCAAGCTCCTAGCTGACGGCACAATAGAGCTGCTAGCCCCCCAGGCAAACGCATTCGCATACTTCACAACTATACTAGCAGAGGGCCAGGGAAACTGGAGCGCCCTGCTTCTCGGCATGGCCCTCGGAGCATTCGCCGAGTGGGCCACAGGAATGGGGACGTCATTCGGCTTGGGAATGTACCTTCCCACTCCTGCAACATTTCCGATGCTGATCGGCGGCGCATACCGCTCTTGGTGGGAGGAGCGGAGGCTCAAGCCCATCGTGGAGTCTGTCAGGAAGGAGGAGGGGAACGCTGCTGCAGAGAAGAAGAGTGCGAGAATGCTCCTCCTGACGTTCATGATCGCAGCGGGGGCATTGACCGGTGAGGCATTCTATGGTGTCGAGGCTGCGATACTAGCGGTCTTGGACGAGATTTCGCTGGGAGGGGAGTTGCTCAAGACGTACTCCTGGTGGCCCTTGGCCAGATTAGCAGGCTTCGTAATTATCAATGTGTTACTAGGGATGATCGTTTACGTCCTCTTCAGAAAGGCCGGAATCATAGGGGGAGGCTCCAATGAGAATCCCCCTAAGACAAAGGCCGAAACGCCCAAGGTACCTTCCTGGGTCACCTTGGAC
>LURZ01000023.1:0-28871 GCA_001629255.1 Marine group II euryarchaeote REDSEA-S42_B7 | reverse complement strand
CTCGAGCTTTCTTCAGGGCGTGACCATCATCCGCGTCACCGATCCCGGCAAGCGCGTGGCTCATACTCTCTGTGGCGGTAATCGCAGTTTCCAGCGCAGGGATAGTCCTACAGGAGATGTCCAACGTCAAGCCTCTCCTACGAGCCTCATGGAGGATGCAGGGTACGGCACTGGTACTGCTTCCCGGGTTCCTGTACCAATTCAAAGGACTGGGGTCATCATCTCTGACCATGAACGAATGGCTTCTGATCATGGCTTCCAGCGGGTTCTTGGCAATCCACTTCGGAAGCTGGGTATGGTCTTTGGACAACACCAGCCTAGTCCATAGCCTCCTGTTCGTGAACACGCACCCTCTAATCGTGGTCGCACTGATGCCAATAATGGGAGAAGTAGTACGCAGAGGACACTTGGAGGGTGTAATCATTGGCTTCGCTGGAGCTCTCATCGCCCTCATCGACTTGGGAGACGGGGGGGAAGTAACTCTGATGGGGGATTTAGCCGCATTCCTAGGGGCATTAACGATCGTCGGCTACATACTGGTCGGAAGGGAGCTGCGGTCTAATAGGGAAATGCCGATTTTCGTCTACGCCTTCCCCGTGACCTTGGGCGCGGGAATCTGGCTGTCCCTTGGAACCGTGCTGTTCGAAGGCTCAGCCGTCACTTCCTTGCATCCCGAGTCCTCGATACTCGGTTGGACAGACCCATTCTGGATAGTTTGGGTGGGGTACCTGTCGTTAGGTCCTGGACTCTGCGGGCATACGGGATTCAACACTGTTCTCCGATGGATGCCTCCGATAATCGTCTCAATCGCCATGCTTCTGGAGCCCGTGATAGGAGCCATAATCGGCTATGTCTGGACTGGAGATACCTTGATCGGACTACCCACAGTAATAGGTGGTCTGATGATGATGACAGGAGCGATGCACGTGACTCTACAAGGAAAATCGAAATCAGAGGGTGAATCGGTTTCTTAACCACACCGTCGTGCGGAAAACATGCTAAGGTTCCCTATTCTACTTACCAATGACGACGGCATTAATTCCCCCGGACTTCAGCACCTGGCATCGTCATTGAACTCTCTTGGACACCCGATAGCCATACTAGCCCCCCTTACAGAGCAGTCAGCGGTAGGGATGAAGCTCACCCTTAGGGATGACATGGCCTTCGAAGAGCATACCGATATCGCTGAAAAAATCAGGACCGACGAGTCAGTCCCCCTGCGCGCGTTCTCCCTCGCTGGGTCTCCCTGCGACTGCGTCATCGTTGCTATCGACGGGGGGCTGAGGTCCTTGGCACCAGAAATAAGGCCGTGGCTCTGCATTTCTGGCATCAACCGGGGGCCAAACCTCTCCATTGACGTTCTTCACTCCGGCACTGTTTCAGCCGCTCGCGAGGCATCCCTGTATGGACTGCCATCGCTTTCCGTAAGCCTAGCCACCTACTCTCACCAAGACTACTCGCAATCCATAGAGGCAACACTGGCCCTAGTGGAAAGACTATCTCACCTGGTCACAGCAGAACCGAGCAACATCCTGAGGCCAGAGGGTTCGAGGATGAGACCGATTAGTGGAACTGGCACCAACTCTCTCAGATCATGGTTCATGCAGGGGAACATGTTCCTGAACCTAAACATCCCTGAAAACTGGAACGGAACATTTCAGACGGTTCCCCTGGGTGCTAGATGGTACCATAACGCTACTGACATGATAGATCAGAAATCCATGGGAGTGGCCTTTGAGGTCGGGGCAGCCAGAATCGTCGACGAGGAAATCGAAATGACCGACTGCCATGCCATCGCAACGGGGAGCGCCTCAATCACACCTTTGGCAAGCTGGCCCCAGAATCACCCGCTCGGAGTCCCGCAATCGATAATGCAAGCTTCTACCGAGATGGATGCCGATGGGATGCCTTCATGGATCTAGGACTCATCAAGGAGATGATGGATTATGGATATGCAGGAGTGCCCCTGCAACCACTCTCTTCCCAGCGAGAGCGAATCTAGACCGTGAAGACTGGCCTTGTCTTGAACCGACAGGGGCTGATCATCCGATAGAATGAACCCAAAATGATTTGTGTGTTGTATCGAATTGAAGCCCTCCCCTTCAGCATCTAGCAATACGGGGATGATTCCTCTATCATCCCAATCATGCAGTGTCTGATTGATATCCCCTCCAGAGTGCAGTATCCCACTCGAGAACTCTTTGAATCGATCCCTCGGAGGAACCGGAAGCTTGTTTATTCCCTTAATCTGTCCAGCAATTGATCTCTCATCAGGCCTGACTCCCCCTATTCTGGTGCCATCGAACCATATCCTCCTATTCGGACCCCCTCCTCCCATCAGGTGAAGAATCACATGGCAATCATCGCGAATTCCATGTGAGACAAACAAGGCAGCATTCACGGCTCTAACAAGGACGTCCATCCTGCCTCCAGATCCAGGAAGGTCGTTCAGATTAAGAGTACCTTCGCTTGGAGCCCTATGGCCGATGATAGCGAACCATCTCTCCAGAAGATCACCCCAGATCGAGCTCTTCGTCGAGCCCCATCATGGACTGCATCTGACGCCTCATCTTCCTATCTCCTCTGAATCCCCGCATCATCTTCTTGCTCCTGTTCCATTGAGTAATGAGTTCCTTGACCTCTCTTTCCTCACATCCAGAACCTCTAGCGATCCTCCTTATTCTACTCGATTTAAGGAGCAGGGGGTCGTCCTTCTCCTCTTGGGTCATCGAGTCCATTACTATCCTGTTCTTATCCAGGTTGGACTGCATCTGCTTCTTCTGAGCCACTCCCATATTGCCCATTCCTCCGAACATTGCGTCTGGTAGGTGGGATAGGACCTTGTCCAGAGTCCCAATTTTGCTCATCATCTCCATCTGCGCATACATGTCAGTGAGAGTGAACCTCCCTGACATCAGCCTCTTTGTCAGGCGCAATGCCTCCTGGTCGTCCAGGTCCTCGGGTGCTAGATCGATGAGGCCCTTGATGTCGCCCATCCCAAGAAGTCTGGAAATGAACCGATCAGACTCGAATTTCTCTATGTCGCCAATCCTCTCTCCCTCTCCTAAGAAGACGATCGGCGCACCTGTCGTAGAAACCGCGCTTAGTGCCCCTCCTCCTCTCGCAGTTCCATCTAACTTGGTCACAATTGTCCCAGTAACTCCTACCAACTCATGAAAGGTCTCAGCCATAGGCCCCGCAGCCTGTCCGACTTGAGCGTCAATTACTAGGAAGCGTTCTGAAGCGTTCGCAATGCTTGCGATCTCCAGTAGCTCTTCCTTTAGCTCTCCATCTAGGCTGTCCCTGCCTGCGGTGTCTATAATCACGATGTCTGCGGTTCCAACCTTGTTGAGGCCATTTCTAACTATCTGGGATGCAACCTTTTCTCCGGGCTCCCCGTATACCTCAATGCCCGTACCCTCAAGCATCTGACTGAGTTGTTCGAACGCTCCCGGCCTATGTACGTCCGCTTCGATAACCGCAACCTTTGCTCCGTGAGCCCTCCTCCACCAGTCTGCCAGTTTTGCGGTGGTGGTGGTCTTTCCCTGGCCATAGAGTCCTACCATCAGAACTGTTTGGTTGTGTGGCTTGATCTCCCTGGGCGGCCCTAGAATCCTTACTAGTTCCGAATATACCAGGTTCATAGCATGAGTTTCGAGCTTAACTCCCGGCCGCGGTTCTTCTTCCAAAATTCCCCTTTCTACCCTTTCGGTCAGCTCCTTTGCCTGTCTGACGTTGAAATCGGCTTCTAGTAGGGCCCTTCTGAGTGACTTACTAAGATCCTTGACGGTGTCTTGTTCGACTTTCCTCTTTCCCTTCAGGAGCCCTATTGATCCGAGAATTCTACGCTTGAACCCCTCCAGAGCCATATTGACCGGCTGCAATCGTGCCGTTTGAACGTTATCTGGGTATATGCGTCGTTTTACACTTCATTATCCGCTGTACTGAAAGGGTGTGCGTCATGGGGAGAGTGTGGCTGACGCTCCTATTGAGATGTGGGAGATGCAATTGGCCTTTGCGATAGGGTTGCTGGGTATCTACGTTGGCTGGAGAGGAACCATAGCCCGGATGACCGGCTTCTATGACCTATCTGGCGCTGCAAAGTCATTGCTCTTTGGAATCGTCTCAGGGGTGCTTGCAGCTTCGGCAATTGACGCACTAGTTCTCGCCGATGTTAGGAATCAATCTCAGAACATCATCTCGCTTAGCTCGATAGCTTTCATGATCGCTCTGACTGAATCGTCATTCGTACTGTTTCTTCTCGGTAAAAAAAGAACTGTTGGATTGAGGGCATGCGCCCCTTATGGATGGACTCTAGGTTTGGGTTTCGGTGCAATGCGCTCAGCCCACCTCAACGTACGTCTTTTCGATCCAATAGTCTGGGAAGGTACCGGATTCAATGCCCAAAACATCGCTCTAGCATGTTTACTCACAATTACTACCTGTATGGCGCATGCATCCATAGGCTCCTGGCAAGGGTATAGAATTCTGGCTAATCAGCGATTTCGCCCTCTTGTATATGCCTCGTTCGCCAGGATGGCCGTTATCCTAGTGACTGTGCTTTCTGTCTTCTTTCCGTTGACCATCGCTCTCTTGGTCCCATTCGTTGCTTGGTCTTGGTTTCCAGCCCAAGAGTCTTGGCTGCCGTCTGGCATGACTCCAGCAGCCAGACAGGCATACAGGCGCACACTTCGGCAATCCGTCCTCAACAGGTCTCGAGCACAAACCAGAATTAGGGGAGAAACCTTGGAATCAGAGGAATAACAAGGGTCTGGCACACTTTAGGGGTTTTTTCATATATGGCGCAGGATTATATCCAGTCTGCATATTCATCAGTTTGAATGCGAGTGATTATCGCAGGTGCCGGCGAGGTCGGCCGGGGTGTTGCCGCAGCGCTTCGAGGCGAGAAGCGAGGAGTTGCGATGATCGATCCCGACCCCAATGCAATTAGCGACTCCCAATCTCTAGATTGCTTACTGATAACGGGCAGCGCCCTCTCAAGGGACTCTCTAGTCAGAGCCGGAATCAATGATGCTGAGATCATAGTCTTCGCAACCAATGATGACAATGTCAACATCTTAGGATGTGCTTTCGCGAAGAGAGTGTTCAGCGAACAGGTGGGCGACAGAACTGCTTCCGGGCTGATTACTATCGCCAATGTACGTGACTCAGAGATTACTCACCCTTCGAGGGGTGCCGGGCCGCTGGAGAATTGGGCTCGTACAAACTTCGTTGTTTCACCATCGACAGATGTTGTAGAACAGCTAATTTCTGGATTAGTATCCCCCACCCTTTCTGATATCATCCCAATGGGAGATAACGCTTGGATTGTCGAATCTGCTGTATCAGTTGGCTCTCCTATGATTGGCTCAACAATCGAAGATGCTAACTCAAACTCCACAAAAGACCCGGATTATCCCCGTATCATAGCGATGAAAGCAGGTAGCAAGAAAGGTCGAATAGTTTCAGGTAATGAAATAATCCAACAGTGGGACATGTTGGTCTTTGTTACAGGTTCAACCAAATTCTTCGGTGAGATTGCACGATTAGTTGGGGATAAGAATTCTGAGATGCCAGACAAACCGACCGTGGCAATTTTTGGAGCAACAAACTTCGGTAGCAAACTGGCGGAGCACTACCTCAATATGGGTTCGAACGTAGTAATCATTGAACCCGATCTAGACTCAGCTAACGCAATAGTTGGATCTCGCATTGGGGTCAATAAGAGGTTAGACGTTATACATGGTGATCCTCAGGACGAAGATCTTCTACGAGAACTCGCTGTGGAAGATCACGATATTGCAATCTCTACTCTCAGTGATGATAATCTAAATATTTCGATAGCTATGAGAACATTCGACAAAGGCGTTTCTAGAACTGGCTTAATCCTCAAGGATAGGGCCCTAGTCGAGGCAATTCAGCGTATTGGGCTCAGGCCGGTGAGTAAGCGAAGAGTGGCAATAAAGTCGATTCTCAAAGCTATCCACATGCATGTCCCAGGTCTATACGAGCCAATTCCTAGAATCCCATCTTTGGTATCTATGTCTGCCGAGATAAACTCCGGAAACGGACTACAAGGGAAGGAATTGCCAGAAGTCGAGGACATAATTGGGGCCAACCTAGTCATGCTGGAGAGACTCGATAATGATGGAAAATTCAACAACATAATCGAGGAAAACATCGGAACCATCCAAGAAGGCGACAGGCTATATCTGATCCTTGAGATAGATGATGTAGGCAAGGCCGAGGAGATATTGCGGAGCTAACATGCGTTGGGGAGTAGTTAGCCTAATTCTCGGCTGGACTATAGGGCTCGTCTCAATACCATTAGTCCTAGTTGGTCTTTACAGCCTCTATGTCGAGGGATTTGAACAAGCTATACGCACCTTCGCTTTTCCGACTATTATTTCACTCTTATTTGGTTATTTGATGATTTCCCGCTCAGGTGTTTCCGAACCATCATCCTTAGTTCGAGATAGAGAGGCATTCGCTTCTGTTGCTCTTGGTTGGATTCCTGTGGTCGTAGTGGGGGCTCTCCCTCTTTGGCTAGGAGGTATGTTTCACGGCCCCTTCGGAGATTTCTGGAACCCAGGAGGAGCCAACTCAAGCTCCCAGATGGCGTTTGGACTACTCCACTCTTGGTTCGAGTCGATGTCTGGATTCACAACTACTGGAGCTTCCATCGTAGATCCGGCAACTAGCCCTCTTTGCGGATCTGGTGCCGCCGCATTAAACGATTTCAATGGTGACTGCCTTGGCAGTCAAAGGAAAAGCCTGATTCTATGGAGGTCAGTTTCTCAATGGATTGGCGGGATGGGAGTCATCATGCTCGGGCTTCTCATCTTCTCAAGGGCCCTAGGGGGAGGCATGGCATTGGCGAGAGCAGAGTTGACAGGGCCATCAGTTTCGAACCTTGGAACTACACTCGAGAGCACTGCTAGGAAACTTTGGGGAATATATGTAGGCCTCACCTTACTACAAGTTATACTCCTATCACAATTGACTAGTATGGGTCCATTCGATGCAGTCAACTACGCTCTAACAACAATGCCATCCGGCGGTTTTGGAACAACTGATTCTGGAATAATGCAGTTTGATGACTACATTATAGAGTCGATTGTGATGGTTTTCATGCTTCTAACTTGCATTAACTTCAGCCTTTTGTATTTCGCATTTTCAGGAAGGTCGAATGAGATTTGGAAGGACGAGGAACTTCGAACCTATCTGCTAATTGTCTTCATCGCATGGATTGCCATGGCAGCCAATATATATCGCTCAAGCGATTTAGATTATGGGATATTGGAATCCATCAGACACTCCATGTTCCAGGCAATCTCAATCACCAGTACCGGTTACTCTAGTGCAGATTTCTCCCAGTGGCCAGTCTTCAGTCAATTTGTTCTACTACTTCTGATGATAATCGGGGCCAGTGCTGGATCTACTGGTGGCGGACTCAAAGTGCTTAGAATTCGCATTGCATTCGAACTTGCCAAGAGGGAGGTCATGAAGATAATTCAACCAAGGAAGGTTGTTGCAATTAGGTTCAATAGATCCGTTGTCGATGAGCAGCGGGTTTGGATAATTCTTGGAATGGTTAGCTCATGGATGGTCCTAGTTACAGCGTCTATGCTCACTATTTCCTTCCTAGAGCCAGATTTGACTATGACAGATGTACTCTCTGTATCCATCTCCCTTCTTGGTAATACTGGCCCCGCATTGGGGGAATTCGGACCTTCCGGTGCTGCTGCTGCATGGGCTGGGATGAGTGTCCCTTCGTTACTGGCTTCTACGATATTGATGTGGCTCGGTCGTCTCGAACTTCTGACAGTACTCGTTCTTCTCCATCCAAGAACTTGGGATTCAGACTAACCAAAACTATCTAGCGTGGATTGGCTCTCGTCATTGCTTTGCTCCACTATTTCCTTTAATACAATCTCCTCAATCTCGAACTTCTCTTCAACCTGCCCGAACTCCTCCAGTATTGACTTCCCAACTTTGCTGGTCTTGGGAATACCTAGAACCGCCAGATGATCTTCCCCTGTCATCCCTATCTTCTTGGCCACAGTAAAGTCTCTCTCAGACGCTCCGAGGCTCTTATCGTGAATGGCCAGAAGAGTAGGCCATAGATCTTCTCTAAATGATGATTTGCTAGTTCCAAATGACTCCGCTAGTTTTTCAATCAAGTCAATGTTCCTCCAGGTCTCACCCCCCCTTCTTAGGAATTCTGGAAAACTAATGAAAACGCCCCCATCGTTCTTTGAATTAGAGACTGCTGCAATGGCCTGAGTGGGCAGTGATGATCCCCAATACCATGATCTGAAAGCTCGATTGGTGAATTTTGCAGCCAGATAGGAATCGGAGTTACACATCGCTTCAGATATCTCCTCAAGACCTCTGCTGCTAATCACCGATTGGTTGTTCCAGGAGAGCCAGGCTAGAATTTCGTCTGGGTCCTTGTCGGAGTTTAGGATGGCCTCTGATGCTAGAAGGCCTGAATCAGAATTGTAGGCTCTTTTCAGTGATTCGAACACGTTAATCTGTGAGTCCCTGAGTACCGACCCAGATAACTCACTCACCGAGGCCATGTCTACGTGCCCGTTTGCAGTAACAGATAGAGATTGTAAATCCTTCACGAGAGCTCTGAGGTCTCCGGGATTTCTTTGTATTAGAGCATCTAGAGCCTCGGGATCAATTCCTACACTTTCCGAATCGAGAACTCTTAGTGCTATCCTCCTAAGGTCTGTCGTCCCGACTCTCTCGAAATTGATGTTTTCAGATACTCTGTTTACTCTATCCCTATTCCTCCTCCAATTCCCCCTGCCCCAGAGCTTCATCGGATCGTTACAGGTCATAATTACCGGATTTTCGGTTTTGTTGAGTAGATTGAGTAACTCAGCCTTCCCGCCCGAATCCCCCTTCAGTACTGGTCCTTCTTCTGACCCCATGGTAGTGTGGATTCTTTCTTCTGATACCTGTGAGAAGCCTCCGCTAAGGTGATCTACCTCATCTAGGAGTATCACAGTTTTTCCAGTAGTTTCGGATCCCGCGGAGAAGGTCTCTAGTGAGACGTATTGCGAACCTCTGGTTGCAGAGGATCTTATGGCGGCCGCATTCCTCTGTTCAGATGCATTCAATTCTACAATCGACCAACCCTTCTCTTTTGCATGTGCCAGCGTAGTTTTCCCTACTCCCGGGGGGCCAGAGAGAAGTAAACCCCTCTTTTTAGGGGTCTTTCCTGACTCCCATCCTTCCAGCCATATCCTCACTCTTCTTATCTTATCTCCATTACCTTCCATATCCGACAAAGTGGAAGGGCGATACCTCTCCGCCCAGTCATCATCCTCTTTGCCATGCTCCATGAGAGAAAATTCACGCGGCGCCTCATGAAGATTAGCCTAGAACATCGAGGATAAAGAACCCGATTTTAGACCACCAATCAAACCGTCTAGATCGGTGCGAACTTGCCTTTGATCATCTCTTCTTCTGACTGTAACAGTGTTGTCCTCTAATGATTGGTGGTCAATTGTCACGGCCCAAGGAATCCCAATTTCATCGGCTCTAGCATACCTTCTTCCTATCGATCTGCTGGTATCTATTTCTGCGATGATTCCTCTTAATGAGTTTATTCGCGTCAGAATGTCCCTTGCCATTTTGTCCATTCCATCTTTATCGAAAAGAGGGAGAACAACTAGATCGAACGGGGCAATTTCAGGTTTTAGTGACAAGATCGTATACCCCTCGCCCTCTTTGTCCACTTCCATATAGTTATGATCAAGAATATGCCATATTATCCTATCAATCCCAAATGCTGGCTCGATAACGTGTGGCGTGAAATATTCTCCAGAAACTATGGAATCCTCTACGGCGATATTAACCATATCTTCTCCGATATGCACGATGGTCCCATCCGGGAGTTCCAATTCAAACGGGAATGTAGAGGGGGTCGCTTGTAATTTAGACAGGGCAGAAGAAACCTCACCTGCCCTTTCTCTGAAGGTTGGACCAATCACCGAACCGACGGGCTTGATAACTTCCGACTTTTCCTTCACTGGTTTTTCGTATGTCCTCCACGCCCGTAGAAGACTAGATTTAGAGTGCTCTTCATGGGATTCCAGATCATGGCAGGTCCTATTGGCAATTCCTACGACTTCCACCCAACCATGCTCTCCCATAAGCTCACAGTCCCAGCAATCAGATGCATAGTGAGCCATCTCCGAGCCTGCATGTTGCCTGAATCGAACTTTTGCCCTATCTATCCCTACAAACTCGAGAAACTCCATGGTCATCGCTAAGAACCACGCTACAGTGGGGTGCTTTACAATTCCAGACTCGAATGCTTCCTTGAATGACATCTCAAATTCCCCGGGATGCGGGCCATCAGGATCGGGGATCATGCAAACTCTATCTGGCCATTTGCTGAGGTCGTCAATTGGTGGGTCATCTGGATCTATGAAGTACTCAAGCTCAGCCATATTGAATTCTCTTAGTCTAATCATGCCCTGTCTCGGACTTATTTCGTTCCTGTATCCCCTCCCTGTCTGCATCGCACCGAAGGGCAACTTCTGTCTGAAGTGCCTGTACAGAGCAGGGAAAAGCATGAACATTCCTTGAGCGGTTTCCGGCCTCAGAAATGCAGTCCTTGATCCGCCCATTGCTCCAATACTGGTCTGGAACATCAGATTCATCGGCATTGGCTTTTTCCAGTCGAATGCGTCACAACTCGGACATCGTACGCCCTCTCTTTCAATCAGATCATCGAGTTCACTGGAGCTAAGAGTGTCTGGAGCTTCATGGAACTCAGCCACAAGGTGATCGCTTCTGAAAGCACCACCGCAAGATATGCATTCTGACATTTTGTCGTTAAACTCTCCAACATGTCCGCTGGCGACAAGCACAGGCTCCGGAGTGATGGTAGGAGAGTCTATTTCTACAACGTTTGTTATGCTGCCCCAATGTCCAATCCAGGCATCAACTACTCTTCTCTTTATACTCGCACCAACAGGTCCATAGTCAACAAGCCCAGAAACTCCGCCATAAATCTCGAATGATGGAAGAACTAATCCTCTCCGCCGTAGGAGTGAGACAAGTCTAGACATCCTTTCTCTGTCTTCCACACACCTACCACAACCAACGTGGTTTTCAAGCCATCCTAGTATACAGCGACCTTGTTGTTATTGTGGGACCATAGGGGATTCCCCAGCATTTGCCTACTAAAAAAGCTGAAAATAGAGAAGCATTCATTTATCCAATTGATTGCCTGAGTCGCAAGGTGACTAGAAAAAAATGCCCGAAATAAAGTATGTATCCGATATTTCGGAATCTGAGGACATCCTGTCCAAACTTTCCGCGCCGGTGAGAAATTGGTTCTTAGACAAGTTCCCAGACTTTACTGAGCCCCAGAAAGTGGCGATTCCTCAGATTCTTGCTGGCGAGCATCTACTACTGTGTTCCCCCACTGGTTCAGGAAAGACCCTGACTGCGTTCCTTTCGATAATTGACGATCTAGTCCGCCTATCGATGGCAGGATCCCTGTCCGATACAGTTCATTGCATTTACATCTCTCCAATCAAGGCTCTCGCAAATGATATTCAGAAAAATCTGATAGGGCCACTTAATGAAATCAAAGAGAGATTCCTCCCCGGAAGAGCTCAGGACATCAAAGTGGGACTTAGGACGGGTGACACCCCTCAGAAAGAGCGAGAGAGAATGCTCAGAAAACCGCCACATATCCTAATCACGACCCCCGAGTCTCTAGGACTTGCGTTGGCATCCAAAAGATTTCGTCCCCTATTGAATAACTTGAAATGGCTGATTGTGGATGAGTTGCACTCCCTTGTACCGACTAAAAGAGGGACTCACCTTTCATTGAGTCTAGCATTGATGGATTCTGTCGTGGAATCCGATGTTCAGAGAATCGGGATTAGCGCGACAATGGAACCCCTGAACGAGGTCGCTGAATTTCTGGTAGCAAGCGATTCTAGGGAGGATGAGGGAAATACCCAGAGAGTCTCCATAGCAAAGATCTCCGGATCAAGGAAACTAGACCTCGACATCATCTTGCCTACTCCGAGATTCACATCGATACCAGTAAAGGAAATTCTAGATCACAATATTGATCGAATCAAGGAACTAGTCGAGTCTCATACCACCACCCTTGTCTTCGTAAATACCAGGAATATGACCGAGACATTCGTCCAACGCCTCAAAGTTGCCGGATTGGAGGGAGTAGAGGGGCATCACGGATCAATGGACAAATCGATCCGACTAGATGTAGAGCAGCAACTCAAGGAAGGCATGCTGAGATGTGTTGTCTCTTCATCCAGCCTGGAGATGGGGATAGATATTGGATCAGTTGACCTTGTCATTCAGGTCGGCTCCCCAGGCTCGATTGCCACTGCTCTACAAAGGATTGGGAGGGCTGGGCACCAAGTAGGGGGTCTTCCCAGAGCTAGATTCCTCCCGACTTCCTCGCACGACTTGCTTGAGATAGTAGCCCTCCAGAATGGGATCCTCTCTGGCAATATGGACTTGCTAAAGTTCCCACAGAATTGCCTGGATGTTCTAGCTCAGTTCTTGATCGGGCTAACTATCATACGAGAATGGGACATAGATGAGGCTTACGAATTGGTTCAGTTATCTTGGCCATATCGGAACCTTCTATACGACGATTACATTGAGGTTCTAGACCTGTTAGAGGAAGAAAGGAGAATATGGGTCGACTGGGAGGAGAATCGTTTCGGAAAGAGAGGATACGCCCAGATGATTTACTACACCAACATAGGTACAATATCTCCTGACAACAATTACCTAGTATTCACATCTGATGGCACGCTGGTCGGACAACTCTCCTCATCCTTCGTTTCAAGTCTGAGGAATGGAGATGTATTTCTCCTCGGAGGATCTACCTACAGGGTCTCAAGTGTAATTGGAACTAGGGTAAATGTCACGCCTGCGACAGGGTTCAGGCCCACCATCCCTTCATGGACAGGAGAGGCTATGAGCAGGACCAGCGAGCTAAGTTTCGAAGTCCTAGAACTGCTCAGTATCCTTACTGTCCAGTATAGGAGGGGCAACTCGATTACTCCTTTCCTAATCGATGTCTTGGGTCTGAATAAGCCAGTAGCAAACGCACTTTCCCAATTTCTTGATGAGCACTCAGCAACTACGTTCCAAGTACCTTCCAAAGATAGAATCCTCGTGGAACAAGTCGAAGCTCCATTGCCCACCTATGTCGTAACTACCTGTAGGGGCCGAGCATTTAATCTCGCATTAGGATACCTTTTCGCAGGTATGGCAGTTAGGGACGAGATTACGGTTCACGAACTTTCATTCGATGAGAATGGATTTATGGCCAAATTAAGTCATGAGGTTGAGATCTCCTCTATTCCCGAGGTTTTTCGTAGCAGAGGGAGTGAGGAAATTCTGAATAAATATCTGATAGACTCACAACTATTTGCCAAACGATTCAGAGAGGTCTCCTCAAGGAGTATGCTAAACCCTAGAAGAATAGGGGCCGAGGAAGTAAGTCCCAAGCAATTTCAACTCAAAGCCGAGCAGATAATGAATCGTCACCGCACTATGGACGACTCAGTAATTGTTAGGGAGGCCATGAGCGAAATCCTAACCACCGATCTAGAGATGGGCCAGCTTCGACAATTCATGCAGAGAATGGCTAGCGAGGATGTAAGAATCGTACATCGTAGGGTGAAGATACCATCTCCCCTGGGACTAACTCTTTTCATGTCCTCTTTCGAGGACCTCCTCTCTCTTAGGACCAGAGCTTATCTAATCAAGGACGTAGACCCGGAGATTTTGAGGAGACTATTGGGCGCTCGTTCCCTTGCTACCGAGCTGGATAGAGAAAAGCTCTCCCAGTACTATCAGTCAAAGGTCTCAGTTCCAAAGAATGCCAACGAACTCCTCAGACTAATGGATATGGGTGGAGGCCTGGAGAGGCAACTCACCCACCCGTTGTACAGCGACAAACTAAAGGACATCGAATTCGAAACCCTCAGGACCTGGGTCCACGAGCTAGCAGAGAGGGGCCTGATAACTAAGGTTAGAGGCACCGGACAAGAGAAGATTGACGACAAATGGTTCTCTATGAGGATGACCGAAGTCCATGGGACATTGGGGTGCCTTGCTGTGGCTGGAGCTGCCGAAATGGACGACCTTAGGGAACTGTACACCGGTGGACTAAGCTACGAGGTTGGAGACGGATTTGTGGGAGGGGAACCGTCAAAATGGAAGGAAAAGCAACTTTCCGACCCATTGGACTGTCTCAGATTGAAGCTGCTAGATATGCTCGGATCGGAAGGCCCACAGACTATCGACTCTCTCAGTGAACGCCTCCCTTTCCCGACAGCTCAGGTGGAAGCCATTCTGCAAGAGCTCGAGATGAGGAATCTAGTATCTATTGGTTTCTTCACACAAACAGACGAAGGCGAGTTCATTTTGAGGATAGATGAATACAGAATTACTGGTGGAGAATTCAACGTCATTGACTACAGAACCCTTCAGACACTAATCCTCAACAAATCATTCTCAAAATTCGAGGAACCTGCAGATGCAATCAGAAATCTAACCTTCGTTCAGAGGAGAGAGGAATTACTCCACAGAGTCGAGAACTACAGATTCCGCGATTGGAAGGATATCAAGCATGACTCAGACATATACAACGGTAGACTCCTACACAATAGAGTTGGTTACACACTGAGTGAGAAACTTCCGATGTTAATGGGGCTCAGGGGAGAGCCGTGGTTCGGGACTCTAGAGGAGGAGTTGATCCAGAAAATCCCCGAAGAGGGGATATCTAGGAACGACCTATTTTCCGATTACCCTAAGGGTAAGGACAATGCTCACATCCAGAGAAGTCTGAAATCAGCCCTGTCAAACATGGAAAGGCAGCTTGTGGTTGCTAAGCAGTTCGTAGACGTCCCAAATAGAAAGAGATCAATGGCCATATTCAAGCGACTTCACGGTAAGGTGAAACCACTCCCATTCGACAAGGCATTAACCGAGCTAATATCCAGGATTGCCTGCAGCCAGACCCAACCGACTACTACTCTTCACACGAGGATGCTGAGAGGCTACTTTCACCTATGCAGGAGGATAGGAAAATGCGTATCCTCGCACAATCAGACCCCTTCAGTAGCAGGTTCATCCAGGAAGTCCGCCTTCTTCTAAAGCAGGGCTGGTACTACCCTGTCTTCAAGGGAGTCGACCCTATTGGTAGAGTCCTGATGTTCGTGGTTAACGACTACCTTGAGATAAAAGACATCAATATCCCCCACTCTTACTTAGATGACTTCAAGGAGACATTCGCAGAATTGCTAGAGAATTACAGAGACAGGCTGATCGATGTCTCTGTACTACATGCATTCAATGGGGTCCCTGTCCATGATTGCGATGAGAATATACAGCAGATTCTTTCAGAACTCGGATTCTCTTCTATGGGGGATGGTGAGCGATACATCAGAGGGGGAGTGGTTGAACCTAGATCGAGGAAGGAAATCAACAGATTACTATTCTTCCATCATTCCATCCATCAGAATAGTAGATGGGAAAACGAGACCATAGCACTGGAGAACTCCATTGAGCTGCGCGACGACTTCTCACTGAGGGGAAGATGCGAGATGTTTAGAGTCAATCTTGACTCAATGGTGGCCGCGCACCAGTTGCACCAAGGTTCGAACCTCCGAGGGCATCTAGTTTGGGCTCGATACCAGCACTTTCAACGCCTACTTTCCATTCGTAATGTGCCCACTGAACCCGAAGACGAGGAGATCCTTCAGTTCTTCAGGGACACAAATGATCCAGACTTGTATATGGAAAGGAACGCCATGTCTCGCTCTGAGTTTAGGAAGCTAGTTTCCCCCCTGGTTAGGAGTGGACACCTGATACAAGATTACAGAGGAGGGTTCAGAACCGTTGAGCCTTTACGAAAAATAGACTTGTGGGAGGTCAAGCGCAACTACCTTAGAAAATTAGTCGAAGACTATCCCGTAATCACTTTGAAACAGGTAGAGAGGCTGGCAGGAGCCTCATTTGCACCAGAAGAGATTAGCGATGTTATGCATGATTTCGAAGCAGATGGGACGCTGATCAAGGGATTCCTTGTAGATGATTTGCAGGATATATGCTGGGGCAGGCTGGACATGCTCGAGGGGATGGGCAAGATTGGTCGTACAAGGGATCTAGTAATACCTCCCTCGGATCCCCTGATTCACTACTTTGGAAGCTTACTAAGGGAGAGGTTTGGCTTTGGCTCCGCGTACCTAGTTTTCCATAAGGAGGAGCCGATTGCGGCATTCAAGGCAAACACAAGGAACGACAAGATAGAGCTCACTGACTTTGTAGGCGACTCTGAATTGGAAAAAGAAGCGATAAGAGTCATGAAAGAGTTTGCATGGGAGCACGACATGCCCCTTTCCGGGAAGCTATTCGATAGGATTCGTTCACGAATTGTCTGAGGGCAAGGCCTCCCTCCTACCTCGGAATCCAAGTGGCCTGAGAATCCTCATGATATGCCGGTGAAGCTCTGGGAGAAGGTCGAACAGAGCGATTGCCATTAGGAACATCGCGAATAGACTAGCCACCTTAGCAGCATAGCTATGTGCGAAGTCAAAAATTCCAATTCCCGAAAGACTCCATTCTGGATATGTATCCGTCAACCAGACTATTCCGGCATTTCTGAAAACGTTTAGAATATGAATTGTTGGAATTGCAATAAATAATGCTCTAGCCCTCCTCTTCCAGTATACCGAATTTAGGGCAACTATGGCACCTATGAATACCGCCATAGATTGCAAAGCTGAACAGGCAAGAACGAATGCCACCACGGCCTCGCCGTCCTCATTTACCAAAGGCGCGTAGAAGCCACCTTCTCCTAAGGGCTCAGTTAGGATGAACCTGTTCCCCTCCCATTCAGAGACAGGAATAGCATATTTCTCATGCCTCTCAATCATCATTGGGCCTATTTCATATCCTCCTATTCCCACGAAATCTAGCATCAAGTCCGCACTTACTGCCGTGAACTGAACGAATGCCATGTTCAGATATGGAACCCCGAAAACTAGGTAGTAGGGAACCATCGACCAAACAACAAAACCTCTCATCCAAATCCTCGTGTCTTTATTTGCACCATCTATCTTCCACTCCCAGAATGACATGGCTATACCGGCGGGTAAAGCAGCTGCAGTCATAAATATCAGAACTGGATCTGAAATTTCTACAAAATATCCACAATACAGGTAAAAGAAGAGGCCAATAAGCGGCCAAGCAGCAATAGCAAAGACTGCCGATTTACTGTCGGAATGTCTATGAAATGAGATTGCCATAAGAACCAACCCGATTGTCCCGATTATCAGTTGCATCGTCACATCTGAGACTCCCATGAATACCGCGAGAGAGCCTACGAAGGATGCCACCGGGTCCTGCATGCTCACGTTGCTTTCATCAACCCGTAAATAGGATGCCCTCACCGGGTTACATGGGAATATGGGTTTCGACTTCACAGAATTTGCCGAGTCATACGCCGCCTCGCTTACGGATACACTAGAAAAACTCCCATTTTCCAGTATGAGGAAACTATGGGAAATTGTCGAGAGAGCCAGAGAGCAGGGATCGACAGTCCACTTCATAGGAAACGGCGGAAGCGCGGGAACTCCCTCTCACAGTGCTGGAGATTGGTCCAAAGAGCTGTCATTGAGAACGCTTTCTCATGTAGATAATTCTCCTGCTCTGACTGCATGGGCAAACGACACAGACTTTGAGAATGTTTTTGTGGGCCAACTGTCGACTTTTGCGTCTCCGGGTGATGTGGTGATTGGCTTCAGTGGATCAGGAAACTCTGCCAATGTGATTAACGGTATTCAGTACTCCAAAGATAATGGATGCAGTACAGTTGCAATCACAGGCAACTATCTAGGAATGAGCGGGGGCAAACTAGCTGAAATCGCCGACCTTACAATCCTAGTTCAATCTGAGTCTATGGAGCGGATTGAAGACGTCCAATTGGTTATCAATCATATCATTAAAGAGGCAGTCAAGTCCAATAATGGACTGTGATGAAAATGCTACCCCCTCACAGGCATCGATCTTCTCTTGAAGAACCCTTGAGACTCTCCAACCTCCCAGGAAATACTGATTGGTCAGGAAAAATAGCATATCTGGATAGAGACGGAGTATTGAACAAATGGAGGGAAGGCTACGTCAACAGCGCAGATGAGCTAGAGTTGCTACCCGGTGCTGGATACGCCGTCGGTCTCCTAAGAAGAAAAGGTTTCAGAGTCTGTATAGTCACAAATCAGTCTCCCGTCGGAAGGGGAATATGGGGGCATGAAACATTGTCACTAATACACGACAGTTTACAAGAACAATTGCTCAATGAGGACAAAGATGCAGAAATTGATCTCATACTTTACAGTCCATACCCACCAGATCAAGGAGCATGGGCAAGAAAACCAAGGCCCGGGATGCTGGAGGCTGGGAGACAGGTGATAGAGAATTCACAAATTAACCCCGGCCAACCAATCTCCATTTCATACGGGAAAAATTGGAATAATCGGCCTAGTGAAAAGGAGTCTATTCTCGTTGGAGACCGCGAGTCGGACATTTTGGCGGCGGAAACTTTCGGAGTTAGAGGAATACAGTGCAGTCCTGAAACTGGAATAGCAGGGGTGATTGACATGATTATCCCGCCGGATTTGGAGGGTCAAAATTGAGATGCCGACTGGGTCTTGATGACACGGATCATGTCGATGAAGGATGTACGACTTCTAGTTTTGATGAGTTGCTCTCAGAAATCCAAGAAGCAATGAATTGTGATATCCTCGAGAGGAGACTGGTCAGACTATGGCCCTTCGCCGAAAGGAGAACAAGAGGAAACGGAGCACTTGGTGCCATCATAGATATCTCAGAAAAAGACGAACTTTTACTAGAGAAAATATGCAATGATTGGTTCGATAGGCTGTTAACCAAAGTCGCCGGGTACCCGCCCTCAAAGATTCCAGTATCCCCGTGCCTTGCCATTTCATTTGACAAAGCTCCCCAGCATTGGTACTGGGATGCAGTTAGGGGCTATGTAAAACCCGAAAATATTCTTCGAGAAGCAGGAAACACCGGGGTAATTCTATTTCTGAAGAATGAAATTTCTGGAGTTGTCGGTGCTTGCGCAGCAATCTCATGGGAGAGTAATCAAAACTCTTCATGGGAACTGATCGCCTGGAGAAAAGAATCATCGCTAGGTTCCGAGAGGAGAGTATCTCCAAGATCAGTATCTCAACTCGGATCCCTATTTCCAGGAACTTTTCTAAATAGGGATCCGACAAAGGGTAAGGGATTGATTGCCCCAAGAACTCCATGCCCTGTCCTGTATGGGATTCGAGGATCTTCATCTTCCGAGGTTGAAAAGGCACATATTTGGCTACAATCGGAGAAGGGTGTGGAGAGTTGCGAATCCTATGCAATCCATCGTTCGAACCAGATTAGCGACGACCACATAGAATCAATCCACTCTGGGTCAGTTATTTGTAAACCTAGAGAGACAAAGGGGGGGCACGCCCGAGTTTCAGTATTCTCTGACGGTAAATCTCTCAATC
Organism: Marine group II euryarchaeote REDSEA-S42_B7; assembly: GCA_001629255.1. GTDB lineage: Archaea > Thermoplasmatota > Poseidoniia > Poseidoniales > Thalassarchaeaceae > UBA36. The sequence goes on along the minus strand of LURZ01000023.1, from coordinate 9,270 downwards.
TTGTTGCTTTCCAAGAAGGTGGGCCTGTTAACAGACTCCTCAGAACATTAGAGCCAGGAGACAAAATCACATGGGTAGGACTGAGTTCTCCTGACGGTTCAATACACTTAGAACGCTTGAGGATAGATTCTGCTAGTCCAAGGATTTTCAGTAGGCCGATGTGTTGTAGAAGGACAATGCGAAGTTCTGGGCGTAATCAGGGACTTAGGTGCCTATCCTGTGGAAGAAAGGAGAAAAAGACATGGTATTCACTTCAATTTGAGGATATACACGTATACCCTACAGGCAGGTGGCTAGAACCAACCCCATCCAATCGCCGGCATCTCTCAAGACCACTATCTCAGGGTCTCCCGGGAACAAACTGAAATGCTTAACAAACTGAAACGCTTAGGGGATAATCGATAATGGTCGCTGCAACAGAGCTGATACTAACACTAGTCATGGGGGGGATCTCCATATTCCTAATCCGTACAATCCTAGTTGTACGGAATCGAAGATTCAGATTCGCGTTAGAAGGAGAGGATGACTATAGTGGGGATGCGAAGGATCCGGCAGCTCTCTACAATCCAAATCCAGATGCACTAGAAGATATGGACTCTCTGATGGAAAGGGCCGGTTTCTCCGTGTTAGAAGATGAATAGGGGCAATGATAATTACGACTCTGCCTCGAGAAACAACTGTGAGACAAGATAACTCTGTTGAGCGGATTCCAAGAAGACCCCCTCCGGAATTCAACCATTCCGATTCCTCAATCATTTCAGGGGTAATGGAGAAAGGATTCCTGAGTGTCGCTTTAGATGACGTCAACCAGTATGGTCCCCACGCCATGATTATGCTTCTTTTTGCTGTAGCCTCTGTTACTGCACTTTTGCTTCTAGTGCCATCAGTATTTTGAGCAAAGCTCTCTAGCCAATGAAACCGAATTGTCAACTATCTGTTCCGACGAGCCAAGATGAGACTCCGGTTCGAAAAGGTTGGCGACTTCTTTTTCTTCAAAAAACTTCATTATTCCATCTAATTCTCTGCAAATATCTTGTAGATTAGAACCAGATTCGACTGCCTGCATGGAAGCCGACCTTAGCTCCTCATGAGCTAGATCCCTCGGCATGCCACGATCTACCAGCTCGAGCATTACCTTCTCTGCCATGATCAGCCCCTTTTGATCCACTATATTCTTCCTCATTCTTTCTCTGTCGACAACCAAACCTGAAAGTACCTTGTTGCATTTTGAAATAACATCATCAAGAAGAATCATCGAATGGGAAAGAGTAAACCTCTCGCTTGAGGAGTTAGCCAAGTCCCTCTCGTGCCACAAGAGTGCATTTTCGTAAGATGGTATGATCATGGAACGGACTACTCTGGCGAGGCCACATGCATTCTCTGCAGTAATGGGATTCTTCTTGTGAGCCATAGTGGAAGAACCGACCTGCTTCTCCGAGTCAAACTCCTCTGCAACCTCTCCTATCTCAGTCCTCTGGAGATTTCTGACTTCCTGGAGGATCTTCTCAATACTAGTAGCGACATTTGCCATCCACCCGACCCACTCGATGTACCTGTCCCTTCCGACCACTTGAGTAGTGGCGACGGGGACTTCCAAACCCAAGTCACCGAGAATCAGACTCTGCAATTCTAGTGCTCCCTCTCCCTGCGCTGCTCCAGTTCCTACCGCTCCTAGGAATTTCCCTGTTATGCATCGGGGGCGCATTTCCTCTAGCCTAACCAGATGTCGCCTCATCTCATCCACCCAAACCGCAACCTTCAGGCCGAACGTGATAGGGACCGCAGCCTGCCCGTGCGTTCTTCCGAGCATCACTGTCCCAGACTCTCTCTCAGCGATTTCACACATATTCAGAATCAGTCCGACGAGGGATTGTCTTTGGACGTCTATACTGTCCCTTATCTGCAGGGCTACAGCAGAGTCCACAATATCATTACTAGTCGCTCCGAGGTGGATGCACCACCCCGCATCTCCTGCAGCCTCTGCCATGGCTTTTGTAAGTGCCATAATGTCATGTTTTGTCTCTGCCTCCAGTTCGTCCACCCTGTCCGCAGTGACGATTCCCGGATCAGAGATCTCCGCCACTGCATCATAATCCTCTGGAGAAACCCTGCCCATCTTGCTATGTGCCCATATCAACGCTCTTTCGACTTCAAGAGATCTCGCGTGTCTCCCCTCCCTGGACCAGATTTCCTTGGCAATATCTCTTCCATACCTGTAATCCAAAGGAGAGACCGGCATAACTACGAGTCTTCCGACCGAGGTCTCCTGTTTGAGCCTAGCGATTTCAAGAGAGCCTGCACGAAAGAATCTCCAATGAACCCCTGGAACCTTTCCAGAAAGTTTCCCCTTCGAGTATTACGTCCCTTCTCATGTGGGGGGCGCTAACTACAATCGTCTCGAACTCTCCACCTTCTCCATCCAAGTTGAACCGATGCCTCTTAGAGAGATCCCTCAATTCGTTCAGAGACTCCCCGTCAAGGGTCCTTCCTACCCAGTCCGCACTCATTCCTTCCGTAGAAACAGAAGTAAATACCACTCCGAACCCATGTTCCAGAAATGACTGCATATGTTCTCCCTGGTCTTTGTGCCAGAGTGGACTGAATGAAGCAATGCCTAGTCTTTGGCACATCCTCTCAATCCTGGTCTTCTGATAGTCTGAGCGAAGTGCACCTACTACTAGTCCGTCTATATCTAGAGGGCCGGAGTGAATCACCAAATTCTCAGGAATCTCGATTCCTGGAGGGAAAATCTCATTGAAATCGAGAATATATCCTTCAGCAGTTATTGAAGACTCTAAATCTCCTACTTCTTCCTCCTCTTCTCCAAATGATATGATTGGCTTCCAGGGGACGCCCGATGATGAAGCCTGAAATGCTGTAATCCAAGTGTTTTGTAGCTGGAACATCATTGAATCATCACCTTTTACCAAGACCGTTACTAGCGAAACAACTTCCCATCCCTGTAGTTGTGCCCACCATGAGGCATAAGCTGAGTCCTTTCCCCCTGAAGCCAGAACTGCTACTCGCATGGTCACACCTGTTATTTCTCTCAGAATGGCCACTCGATTGAGTCTTCCGCCGACCAATATTGATAAGAGTCGCATATGACAAGCCACTGATTACGATGCAGCCAAGCGGACGAGGATATGACCACGGCGTCTCCACTTTCTCTCCAGATGGAAGGCTATACCAGGTCGAGTATGCTCGGGAATCAGTCAAGAGAGGCACTACCACAGTAGGATTGGTGTACAAAGATGGCGTGGTTTTGATAGTAGATAAGAGGGTGCAAAGTAAACTGGTCATTACAGACTCAATCGAGAAGATGTACCAAATCGACAATCATGTGGGAATTACCACTTCAGGACTAGTAGCAGATGCTCGCCAACTTGTAGACAGGGCGAGAGTTCAATGCCAGATAAATCGGATGACATATGGTGACAATATCCCGGTCTCCACACTAGTCAAGAAGATGTGCGACTACAAGCAATCTTTCACGCAGTACGGCGGAGCAAGGCCTTTCGGAACAGCCCTACTGATAGCCGGATTCGATCACGAAGGTGCACATCTTTTCGAAACCGATCCCTCTGGTGCTTATCAGTCCTACAATGCAGGAGCAATAGGCAGAGGAAAGGCGACAGCAATAGACTACTTCGAGGATAAGTGGAAGAAGGGAATGACCCAGAATGTCGCCATTAAGATGGGCCTAGAGGCACTAAGAGACTCTCTAGAGGAAGATTTGAACCCAGATACTGTAGAAATCGGTTGCATCGACAAGAGCGGCTATGAGAAATTGGATAGGGATACTACCCTCAAGCACCTAGGCAAGCTCTCCTGATACCTCACCATCATAAGCCAACGGCCTTATCGTATCCCATGGTGAGTCTTGATGATGCCGTTCTGGCACGTCTCGAAAAGGGAGGAAGTAGGTACGAGATTCTTGTAGATCCTCATTTAGTAGAAAATTGGAAAATAGATAACGAGTCAGTCAAAATCTCAGATTTACTCGCTATTGAAGAAGTCTGGTCTGATGCCAGGGCAGGAGAGAGACCTACCAGCGAGGCTCTCCAGAGAACGTTTGGTACAACTGATATTTCCATTTGTGCTAGTACTATTCTAGAAAGGGGAAGCATCCAGCTAACTACATCCCAGAGAAAGAATATGGTAAATGAAAAGAAACGCCAGATAATTAATGAGATAGCTTCAACGGCTACAGACCCTAAAACTAAACTCCCCCATCCCAGAACAAGGATAGAAAACGCTCTGGATGAGATTAGATTCTCGATTGACCCGTTCAAGTCAATAGAAAGTCAGGTGGGAGATGCTGTTAAATTGCTAAGACCGGTTATCCCACTACAATTTATCACAGTCACTTTGGCTTTCATGGTCCAAGGCAAGGACTACGGAGCAGTAAGTCAGTTGCTCAGGGACTCAATACAGAAGGAAGAATGGATGAGTAATGGAAATTGGGCATGCGTTGTCTCTGTTCCGGGTGGGATGAAAAATGACATTATAGACAAAGTCGCTTCCAGATCGCCCGATGTAGAAGTCAGAGAATTAGACTGATTGAGCGAATATTTGCAGCATCAACGGTTATGAACGGTGGGCCGGTCGCGCGGCTCGATAATATGACGGAAAAGAAAGGTGCGGCAGGGCCGCAAGGAAATAAGCGAGGGGAGAACCTCGTAGTGCCCGGTGATGATCTGGGCGACTCAGAGGGCTTTGAAGCCGGACATGGCGTGTTGGTCATGTCAGGCAGGCTCAAAGCATTAAAGCAAGGAAAGCTAAGGGAAAAGGGCAAATCAATATCAATTGAGCCCATACACACCAGATATATCCCCAGACCGGGAGATCTGGTAATTGGTTTCATAGAAGGATGCACAAACAATCTATGGTTCATAGAACTAGGAGCCCCGTTTAATGCAATTCTCCCAATGAGTCTAGGACCGGGGAAGGTGGACTTCGGAGGAACTAGATCAGTAATGGATATCGGCGATGCTGTTCTATGTCGCGTCCAGGAAGTAGAAGAAACGCACTCAAGCGTTGTCACCATGAAGGGAATGGGACTACGGAAGATTCGCTCCGGAGTGGTTGAAGAAATCGATCCACATTTGCTTGGAAGGATAATTGGAAAGGGGGGCGAGACTCTCAGAAGGATGAAAGCTGAGACGCAGTGCCGCATCGTTGTGGCCGACAACGGAAGGATGTGGATAGACGGCGAACTCGATGGAATACTGGATGTCCGCAATAGATTATCCGCAATTTCCAGAGACAGTAGAGGGGGTAGAAACTGATGGGGGGGTATGGAGACGTTCAGATGATCGATGAAAACGGCGTCCGAGCCGATGGAAGGGGCCCAGGAGACATTCGACCAATCACAATTGAAACAGGGGTCGTACCTGTTGCGGATGGATCATGCAGAATGACTTGGGGCACTAATGAGGCCATTGTCGCAGTTTATGGGCCGATGGAGGCCCATCCTAGGAAGATCCAAAGGCAAGATCGTGCTGTTTTGGACGTAGCATACAACATGGCACCTTTTTCGACAACTGATAGAATGCGGCCCGGCTTCAATCGTAGAAGCAGAGAGGTCAGTAAGGTTACCCAGGATGCACTTGAGAGCGTTGTTCTTCTCGAGCTATACCCACGCTCGAAAATAAGGGTGAGCATTGAGATTGTATCTGCAGAGGCTGGAACAAGATGCGTGGGCCTTACGGCTGCATCCGTGGCACTAGCAGATGCTGGAATACCCATGACGGACTTGGTGGTCAGCGTGGCTAGCGGTAAGATCAATGACGTAGTCGTTTGCGACCTCAACAAGGAAGAGGACAACTACGGTGAGGCCGATCTTCCTATGGGAATAATGCCTAATTCAGGTGAACTAGTATTCTTACAGATGGACGGGGATCTTTCACAAGACGAGTTTAAGCAAGCTTGGAAGTATAATATGGATGCTGCACAGGAAATTCACAAATTGATGGTAGAAGCACTGAATGGGGGGGATTCACAATGACAATCCCGATAGTGCCAAAACTCCTCAGATCACACCTTTCTGATCTCGCAGAAAGAGATGCCAGGATAGATGGTAGGGGAAGATGGGAAGGGAGGAAACTCGAGGTTGAACACTCAATACTTCCCAGAGCGGAGGGTTCAGCACGAGTAAGAATGGGGGACACCATCGTATTAGCAGGGGTCAAGTTCCAAATTATGACTCCTTACCCAGACCGCCCCAACCAAGGGGGACTTATGTGCTCAGCAGAAGTCAGACCAGTAGCAGGAAGGAACTGGGAATCTGGCCCACCCAGTCCAGAGTCCATAGAACTCGGAAGGGTTGTTGACAGGGGAATTAGAGAATCCGGGTGCATAGATGTCGACTCACTGTGCATCATTCCCGGAGAAAAGGCGTGGCAGGTCATTCTAGACCTGTTTGCCATCTCTGACGATGGCAATCTGTTCGACGCATTTGCATTGGCAGGTATTGCCGCACTTAGGAACGCCACCGTACCTGCGGAGAGATTCGAGGTCGGAGAGGACTATCCATTGTCAGTTTCCAAGACTCCGATAATGTGCTCCTATCACAAGGTTGGGGGTAGATTCGTATTCGATGCTACTGCCAGAGAAGAGCTTGGAGGTGACGAGCGTATCCACATCACCCTTGGAGACGATAACAACGTCCACTCTCTACAGAAGGGTCTAAAGGGAATTTTCTCAGCGGGTGAGTTCACTGAAATCATGGATAATGCCATAGAAAGAACGAAGAAACTGAGAAAAATCGTCGATGAATTGTAGGTTATATTATGGCAAAGAGGACTCAGAAGGCTGGCGCGACTGCTCGATTTGGAGCTAGGTACGGAGTCAGCGTTAGGAGAAGGGCCGGTTCAGCAATCTCGAAGAAATCTAGAGTTTACACGTGTCCGAGCTGCCATTATCGCAAGGTCCGCAGAAAGTCAGCAGGAATTTGGGAGTGCAGGAAGTGTGGTCACACATTCTCTGGTGGGGTCTGGGAGCCTTACACTAGGGCCAGCGACGCCAACAAGAGGATAGTTAGGCGATCCCTAGAGGGCGCTACTGCAACAGACATGACCGTTATAGCACAACAGGCAGCTTTGGAATTCGAAAGAAAAATATCCGAGAGAGAGACAGATGAAGGAACAGAAGAGGAATGACTCGGTTTCACTCAAACTGACATTGGAGCACAGTGACGCACGCTCCCTATCATCTTCACTAGTTACAGAGGCCGATTTTGTTAGCAAAGACGGAGAAATTTCAGTATCTCTTCATTCTGAATCGTTCAATGATAGCAGAGCAAGGTGGAACTCAATAATGAGGGCCCTAATAGCCTCTGATAGGTCTCTGGAAGCCACGAGAGGTGATGGGAATTAGTACCAGACCTTCCACAGAGGATATTCAGGCCCTGGCCAGAGAGCTACAAGCCCTAAGGGGACAGATACAGTCCATCTCGTCGCAGTGCTCTGAATATGGCATCACAATTGAATCACTTTCGGAACAAGATCCATCTAAGCCTGTATACAGATCCCTAGGCAACATACTACTGGAAGTGGATGATCGGGATTCCCTTCTGGAAGAGCTAAAATCCGCAGAAAAGGCGCTAACCGAACACTTAACCAGATTAGCGGAGAGGGAAGAAAGCATCAGGGAAAAGTACGAAGAGATGGCCGAACAGTTTGAGATGGAGTGAAAATCTTGACAAAACCTCAATCCAGTAAAAAAAGCTCCTCAGTCGACTCCCTTCTTTTCAAGTCCCTTCTCTCAGAGGGAAAAAAAGAGGAGGCCCTAAAGCTGAGTGAGAACATCCTAGCCCAATCAAGACTATTGAATCAACGCGATTTTGAGACAGAAGCTTGGATTAGGATGGAGAGAGCACTACTCGGGGAGATGGAAAATAATGACCTAGGCCGAGAACTGAGATGGTGTGTAGATCGCCTAGCATCAGTAGCTCCGGGCTCTCCTCTTCACGGAGTATCGTTACTGAATCTAGCAGCATGGCATCGAAACCAAGGTGAGAACATGATGTCATTGGTCACCCTTTCTGATATCTCCTCAGACAGGGGGCACCCATCTGACATAATCGGACTATCAAGATTGGAATCCGGGAGGATCCTCGCTTCAATAGGGGACCTAGAGCCAGCAATGAGGCACCTATGGATAGCAATGAGGCGACTATCCTCTGCCGAAATGCCTGCCGAATCAGTAGTCTGCGCTATCGAATGGCTCGACATAGCATTGGATGAGATTGAGGAAGACTCTCCAATGATGGATGAGAGAATAGTCGATGCAAAACCGCGAGATAGTCCTGGAATGACAACAGTTCCCTCTAATCCGGATGACATCAGGGAATGTGTCGAACTTATACTCTCACTGGCACTAATTGACGTCTCAGGTAACCAGCGGGACGATCTTGGATTGGTACTTGACGCAAGCCATGCAATTCATGAACCAAGATGGATTGAAGAGATAGAGAAGAGAAGCCACGAAATTCAGGACTCAAGACTTCTCGAGGCTCTCCAATCATGATCGATAACTGACTGTATTTCCTCTCTGCCCCATGAAGAGGACTCAGGAATTTGAAGACACCAACCTACTTCCTCGATGGAATCGTCTGAAGAACTCCACGAATCTGGGCTCACCTCTCTGTCTACTCTTACTAAAACAACATAGCCTCCAAGTATCAAATTCTCCTCAACGGCCTTTGCAGTACCTAGGATGCCTGTCTCTTCATACAACTCCCTAAGTGCTGCTTCCTCTGGTAACTCGCCTGTTTCCAAATGCCCTCCTGGAAACTCCCAACCCCTACTCTTGTTCTTCACCATAATCCAGGAATCGTCCGTATCCATGGGCAGGGCCAATATCACGACGAACGCCTTTTCATCCATCTAAATCACTCAAAATCTCCTTCACCAATTCTTCTGCCCCTTCGACTCCTTGTGCAGCCATCCTTCTTGCTAGGAAGAAGGCCTCAGTATCCCTTCCTTGTTGTCTTAGCTCTTCTAAATGTGATACTTCTAGATTCTCCTCATCACTAGGCGGCCTTACATCATCATGAGCTTGCTTACTAGATAGGCGACCAAGACGGCCGAGGAATTGGGATCTGTCGGTAATCGACGGCTCTCTCCAAAGTTTTTCAGCAGTTCCACCTACTTTCGACTCCATCCTTTCTCTGAATCTATCCCTAGCAGAAGATCTAGGATAAACGACATTCGCTTGGTCATAGCAATGCCATGCTTCATCATATTCCTCCCTTCTCTCATACAA
>LURZ01000022.1 GCA_001629255.1 Marine group II euryarchaeote REDSEA-S42_B7 | reverse complement strand
ATATTACACTCCCCACATGCAAATGGTTGCTTCGCCATCTTATTCATCTCCCTTAGGCCAATCGAATCCCCCTAGGCCGTCCATTTTGCAATTCAATCCAATCTTGCTTGAACGAGGGTCGTTGTGATTAATTGACTTAGAAACAATTCTGGCCCGAACCGAAGATCCCATGACCAAAGAGCGGCCACTCTGCTGCCCCTCAATTCTAGCCGCATCGCCGCCTAGATTGACTTGCACAGGTTCATCAAGAATCTGTGACTTGTGGAGGAGAGCCTCCATCGGGCCAATCCTCACGAAGGCACCGTACTCTGACACCTCGGAAACAGCCCCGTCGATAACCTCATTGTTGTCCATTGTGAAAACTAGAGCCTTGAAACGAACGTTCTGGTAAATCGCACCGTCTCCGTGAATTATCTTCCCCCTGCCTACTGCTTCATGGTCAAACGTCAGTAGGGTGAAATTCTCATCCTCGTCAAACCTACATTCAAATGCGTCATGAGCCAACTCGTCTATGTGATCCTCAAGTCTTCGGCCTCTCCTGATATATTCAGCAGGGATTCTGATAGTTGACTCTCTTGTCTCAAGGGTATACATTTCTTTTCCTCCAACGCGGACCTTCCCGAAGCCGGACGGAGGGGGGAGTCGCCTCCCGTCCCTCATCGGCCATGCCTCTGGAGGAGAGGTCCGTGCGACCCGGCGACCGACCCCTCCTGTATAAGCACAACGGATTGAATTAGGGTTTCGGCTACTTCGATTAATCATCAGACCGTAGGTCTGAATGTGCGTTTTGTGCGAATGTTCAAGTGGATTCGAAAACGCATATCTTATTCTGATGACAGCGGCTAGTTCGCAGAGGCCTGCCCGGCGAGGAATAATATCGGGATTTGTAATTGCGATGGTGCTATCCTTTCCACTGGTAATTATTGACAGGGGTATGGAGAAATATTCCTTGGAAGATGGCATTGGTATCGAGATGAATACGCAGGAAGAGTCGGGTTCGACTTGGATAGATGGAGGTCAGCCCTGGCCCCAGTCGGGTAGAACAGCAACTAGGATAGCGGATGTCCCAAATCATTCTCCAGATGGCGGTGCCGGATACGGAGATCCTAATAACTCCAGTTCACTCATGTCAGTGGTAAAGCCAGCGGTTAACTGGGAATTTGGTTCATACTCAATCGGTACGGACTCACTGGCTACTCCGATTGCAGAAATGAGTGGTTCTGTAGAGATTGGCCCCGGTGCGGAGGAGAGGTGCGGGGGTAGATCGCTGTTCACCGTTTTGGTTCAAAGCGAAGACGTTGCTGGATCCGAACACAGCATACTGAGACTGATAGAAGGAGAGGACGCCGAACTAGCTTGGCAGGTAGATCTTGGAGTAACTGAGAAAGTCAAGGCCTCCCCAGTCGTGATAGACATCGATGAGGACGGGAGTCCTGAGATAGTAGTAGCGTATGATGCAGGGGGGTCATTGCATGTGGACGTATGGTCCCCTAGAATGTCCTGCTCGGTGACTGGATGGGCTTACTCGGGCCACTCTGAAGACCTGCTGTGGACTTGGAGTGACGAGTCTCTGATGATTAGCAGTGAGGAAGGTCCGTACACAAGTGGAATTTTAGGGGGCCATAAGCCAACGACTCAGCCCCTTCTTGCTGATCTAGACCTTGACGGTGATGCGGAATTGGTAATCGCTGCTCTAGACGAGATATCCGAGAAGCCGGTAATACTCGCACTACCGATGCAAACCAGCGGATCACCAAACACGCTGTGGCAAGTTTCTCTAAGCAAGGGAAGCCATCCCTCTGACCCTGCATTTGCACAAGTTGATGATGACACCGGATATGTCCTACTGACTACCATCGAGGCAAATAATGGAGGGATGTGGGTTTGGAAGATTGACTCTGAAACCGGTAGTTCGATTTGGCAAGGAGGTTTGTCATTGAACAACCTGGATGGGGATACGAATTCACCTCATGTTAGATTGCCAGGGCCCATTATAGCCAATCTTGATTCTGATTCCGATCCTGAGATTATTGTCACGATACCCAGTGATGCGGATGGTTCAACTGCTGTGGATGGGGCTGAATTCAGAGGAATAGAAATTTCAGATGGTTCGCAATTGTGGGAATTCGAGGCAACAAATGGATTTGCCGATGCCCCCCCTACGGCTATTGACACGGATGGAGATGGGATGCATGACAGAGTGTGTTGGAACACGTGGTGGCAGACTACAACAGATAGGCAAGGTGCAGCAGGGTGTCACGACGTCGGGGGGACTGTACCAAACCAGGAGTGGGCTCAGGACTTGGAGCAAAGCAGCGGCAATCCCAATGACGAGATTGCGGTTGCGGCACCTACATGGATGAATATAGACTCAGAAGACGAGCCAGAGCTCCTAGTCTCTTATGGCAGATCGCTTTGGGCATTCGATGGATCAAGTGGTTCTCCAGCGGGGATTAATTCAGAGTGGTCAAATGATGTCGAGTTGTCGCACAGGACTTGGTCCTCCCCTGCCATCGCCGATGTAGATGGCGATGCCACGGCGGACATTGTTTTGGGCAGCATGGTAGTATCTATGGCAATGCCCGACGTTAGGCCAATAACCGATGGAAGGGGGATAGAGTTCAACCCCAGTGCTCCCGATCCTGGTGAAGAAGTAACTGTCACAGTTTATATCGAAAATGCCGGAACTACAGATACTGAAGAGGTAGTGGATGTAGCAATATTTGCTAACGGAGAGAAGATTGGTGGAGAGGGCATTGAAGTTCTAAATCCGGTAGATCCATCAGGTTCAGGTTCATTCGCATCCTTCAATGTCGAATGGAGCGGCGATCTTGGCGAGCATACCTTCGAATTGATTGTCGACCCATATCGAAACCTGAGTCAAACAAGGTTCGACAACGACAAGCAGGTAAGGACTCTTTCAATAATCCCAACATACAACGCGACTTTCGAGATTCCCACGGAACCAATAAGAGTCAATCCGGGAGGAGAAGGGGATTCGCGGTTCGGAGTCAGATCGACGGGCAGGCTGGCAGGGACCTGGACGCTTAACGTCGACAGCACCTCTCTACCTGATGGGTGGACTTGGGAAGACGAAACTCCTGGTGGGATTAGTTCAATCGAAATTGGTGTCGGACAAGTCTGGACCCCCTCGCTGAGAATTATCGCTCCCTCGGAAGCACTGGGTTCAGATGCAGGTTTCCTATCTCTGACCCTTACACGGGATGGAGGCGATGAGGAGATTTATGCAAATCTCCCAGTAGAGGCTAACAGAACCAGAGGCCTATCGATAAGAGGTCCGGACGGGACTACACAGAGTACTGGTTTCGGGCTTGTATCAGAGGACGCCAGGGCATGGTTATTGATAGAGAATGTTGGAAACGCCGAGGAGAGTCAGATTGCCATTTCCTGGGACGGAACTGAATGGGGCTCAGATTTGAGAATTTTCGATTCTTCTGGATATGAGATAAGTGCCCTTACTCTCGGCCCGGGAGAGGAGAGGGAGGTGACTGCCAGACTCCCCGTACCCTCGGGAACCACGCCTGGAGAGTCCGTGATCACCCCTCTGAGCATGTGTGTAGGAGCTGGGAATGAGCAGGAGTGTAGTCAAGTACAGTTGGAATTTATCTCATCCAGGTCGGTAATGGACCCCAGCCACATCAGATCGGTACCTGAACAAGGGCTAACCTGGGAGATCTCAGCCGATATCCCAGAGGGAGTAGGGAGTATTAATTGGTCATTATCCGATTCAGGAATGTCAATCCAAGGTTGGGATTGGAGTGGTTCCGGGCAAGTATCTGTCTCAGGTGACGTAATATCTATCACCGGAAATCCTGGGACCAGGGCAATTGGTTCACTCACATTGGACCTTCCAGAGGATGCCAGGCCGTCTTTCCATCTCTTCGAAGACGATGGCTCGGGAGTGTCTGAGTCTCCATTGTCTATCTCCATAGAGGTGTTGCAAATCCATAGGGCTGGCATGGATGTCAACTCCCCTACAATGCAACCTTACGTCGTTGACGTACAAGAGTCCAACCTAGTGGTACTGAAGCTCGAGAATCCTGGTAATGGAGATGACTCATACATGCTTTCCCACCAATTATTACTCGACGAGAACGTGACTTCTGACCCTGGAATTGTTGTATCATTTTTCAGCAACCCGGTTCATCTCGGAGCAGGGAGCCTTAGAACCGTCCCACTCAGCGTCACGCTGCCAGAGAGCACTCCTGCCAGAGTGCCAATTGCGATATCTTTCACCATGACTTCACAGGGGAATGTATCCGTCTACTCTCATGAGGTGATTGTTTTCGAAGTAAGGCAAGACCATAGGTGGGACTTCGACCTAACTCATAATGGGGAAGAGATCAACGGAACTAAAATACTCCTAGCACCAGGAGAAATGAGGTCCATATCGATTAATGCAACAAACACTGGGAACCTAATTGATGACATATCTCTAGATTTGAGCAAACAGATATTCCCATTGGGTTCGGATTCGTCAGAAGGATGGATTGCAAACGGGAGCTCAGTTGAGGGAGTGGAAGTTAACGAGTCTGTGTCAATGGAAATTAATCTTAAGGCACCCGAGGATTCGTGGAATGGCTCTATTATGAGAGTAGATGTTACTGGTATGGCTAGAGATGAGGCGATTATGGAATTCCATTTCATGATCGAGATTACCAGAGTTCCGGGATGGGGGGTGTCTTCTTCGATATCTGATTTGGAGATAGATGCCAATGGATCAACCATCGAAATCGAGATTATGCAAATGGGGAACAATCCTAGCGTACCATTCGTTTCAACTTACATCACTGGGCAAAAAGGATGGTTAATCGAAGATTTGCCGCAACTTCCCGAAGTGATTCCAGGGGATTCTACAACACTGGAAATCAACGTAACGCCATCAGAAACTGCTAGTCCGGGAAGGTCTGTAGAGTTACATGTGAGAGTTAGGGACGGCGATTCTGCTGGCTTGACGGAGATTACCATGCCACTTAGAGTATCTGCGTTCCAGAACTTCTCTATCGAATCTCATGGTTCTTGGGCGGTTTCCAGCCATGGTGGTCAACCTCCCGCAATGGTATCAAACACAGGAAATTCCCCTACGACCATAGACTTCCAAATAGAAGAAGTCCCAGATGGATGGGAGGCTAGTGGGAGTATGCAAATTGTACTCGCATTGGGAGAACAAAGAGGGATTCCAATTGATCTGGTTCCAGGAGAAGGTTGGACTGGGCCTTCTGAGACAGTGAGGATAGTAGCAGAAGATGCGAGTGGTAATCAGAGAGAAATCGAACTTGAAGTGCACTATTCCGAGTTTTCCTGGGCTAGCTCGCCCTACATCTTTGCTCAGAGTGGGGATGACGCCACGATAAACATCCATGGAACTGACGAAAGTACCGAAGTTCTCGACAGAGGCAGCAGACTAGAGTGGAGCGCGATGGGTTGGTTGCTGCCAGTTGGTGATTCGACCAATGGAACCCTGTCCATAGAAGGCGAGGAACTGGATTATTTCCTATCCTCGGAGTATTCCGAGTCAAGAGTGGTCTTATGTTCCATAACAGGAGATTTCAGCGATATGGGGGCTACGTGCTCCGTAGGGAACGGAACCATGGGCTTTGGTTTCCAAATACTGCTGATCTCGGATGAGGGTCTCGTTCTCGACTACTTCTACGGTAGTCTCGAGTCAAATGAGTCTGCTCAGCAAATAAACCTGAGTGGATCCGAATGGAAACCCCTACCAGGGGAAAGGAGCGTTGTAATCAGGGTTCTGAACGAGAAAGGGTTGTTGATTGGAGACTTTGAGAGGGAGTTTGATGTTAGGAGGAGCGACTGGAACGTTGGAATCGGAGAAGTTGAATTAGTCGGAGAGGGTAAAGGACAACAGGTCAGCGTCCCTACGAGGAGACTCAACGAAAATCTTCTGTCCGAAGCAGATTGTATTATCTCCCTTAGTGCCGAAGGAAGTTCTGGAAGCCACTATTCTGAGCATATTGTCGATATGACCCAGGCCTTCGTACCCGCTCCCAAGTTCGATCGGCCCGATGTTGAAGACTCAACAGAACTTGTGATAACCATTAGCTGCTCTTTCCCATGGGATATTGATTCGGATCCAAGTGATAATCAGAGGACGATAGTACTCAGTGGAGCTTCTGCCCTAGAGGATAGAGTTGACGAACTGGGTACGGGCCTTATTGCTGCTATTTTCGTAGTCGGCACTTACCTTGGTTTGTCTTGGATTATGAGCAACCGCCGGGAGTCTGAGAGGATGATGCAAATGGCCCAGGCTGCGATAGACGAGAAGATTGCCAATAAGCAATCCTCGCCCTTGATTGAGGAAAATGAGCCCGAAGGAGTTGAAGAGCCCGAATCAAGTGATGATGACGAGGTAGAAGTCGTTCAGAATAAAGCAGAAGATGGTGACGAGTACGACGAGAGGCTCAGAAGGCTTCTTGACAGATAGTCAATAGTGCATGCCATGGGGAGTTACATTCCGCCTTCTTCCTTCCATACTTTCGACCCGATAAGGAACAGTCCTGATTCGATAGTAAACGGAATCATATCTTCCATGTCTGGGAATCATGGAGAGTTACTCCTTTCAGCAGCAGGAATAGAAGAGGTGGCGGGCCTAAAGGAGGGGGAAGACTCCCCCCTTGACCAGGCAACACTGCTATTCATCTCTGTTCTCGACTGGCAAGATGACTGGAGCGTCCCTCGATCCCTTGATGGGGGGCACTCAAGAGAGAGGCTAGGGAGGTTCCCAATTGACGATGGCAATGCTATTGAGTATCTCCTCCGCTACACGAAAGAGGGAGAGGGGTCTGATCTTCACCGCTTATTGGAGAAGCTATGCAGAGGCCTGAATGAAGATTCATTCGGACATTCCGGATTCAATGAGGGCTCCGCAGGGATCGAGATGCTAGGTTGGCTAGATGTAGAGGATATCTCCAAAATTAGAAGGGAGATTGAGAAGGGAGCCTGGTCAGTCAGGTCCGATGAGCCCCTCGACGGAGGAGTGCAGGATGCTTTCAGGCATCTTCTTGTATTTCTCAGAGCGGCTGTCAAAAGGAGATGCGGGATTCTAATGAGAAGGCATTCCTAGGTCCTGATGCGCATCTTTTTGAGCTCCTGATAGATCACTGTTGATTCTTCCAGGACTGAATGCAGGTGGTCACTCAACACCCCTTCGTTTGAAGAAGGAGGGAAAAATCCCGAGGATTTCCATACAGAATCATACCAGTATTTTCCCCATAAGCCGTCACAACTCCTTGGTCCTGGCTCCCAAGATAGCATTCTCTCGGAGAATGGAATGCCTATAGATTCACACAACACTGAGAGGATTGATTCGGGATCTTCCAAGACGTCTGCCGAATCGATGACAGGGGGGATTTTCCCGGAACTCCTGATTACGTGCCTGAAGATTGTTAGTTGTTGTGGGAGGCCAGTCGATAACAGGTCGATGGAGTTGGTAATCTTGGAAAGGGACAGGAGAACGTCCCTAGGGTTCCTAATCAAGAAGCAGTTCTTGAAATCATCAATCCAAGAAATGTCAGAGTCCTCGGGAATGTGATGACACATATGTTTCTGGTACCAAATGTGCTTTTCATCGGGAATGGGGCCAGTGAGTGTTGTGATTATTTTTTCCACATCAGTCTCATTTTTCTCAATTACCTCCTTCGCTGCGGGATGGGTAGACCCGCTGTTGAGGAGGAAAGATGCATAGAGAGGCTCATCGGTCGCATGGCAGTCGAATCTATTCTCGAATGAGTACATCAGTGCAGTTGAGATATTGCGGGGGCCAGACCACATCGCGATTCTAGTTCTATCCAAGCGAGTTACCTCATTACGAGTTCTTGATACAGTTGTTGGATCCTTTCGCATATCCTCCCTCTTGATCCCTGTCCGATCACAGTACCATCAAAGGAAATTACGGGTGTCAATCCTGCGAATGTCCCGGTTACGAAAGCCTCGTCTGCCAAATGTACGTCGTCAAATGTGAAATTCCCCAGAGTGTATGGGATTCCGTGAGAATCGCAAATTTCCAGGACCTTGCGCCTAGTAATACCATCTAAGCAGTATTCCCCCGTTGAAGTCCAAACTACGCCATCCCTTACCATGAAGAAGTGGGTCGAGTTACAGGTTGATACAAACCCGTGTGGATCCAGCATCAAGCCCTCCTCCCCCCCTTTGTTATCTGCCTCGATACAAGCCGCAATGCAGTTATGCTTGGAGAGACTGTTAATCCTAGGATTCTGAACCTCTGGTCCGCTTCTCCTGATATCTACGGAGACAAGCCTAATGCCATCGATTGACCTCTTTTCGTTGGCCTTCTTGAATTCTGGGATGATGACGATTGTAGGTTTTGAGGAAATTACCCAAGGTGCCTGGTATGGAGTTGGCTTGAGGCCTCTTGAAACGATAAGCCTGAGATGGACACCATCATACATTTCGTTTGCGGAAATCACCCTGTTTATCTCTGACCTAATCTCGTCCCTGGACCTCCCGGGGTCGAGGGAAATCTCCGATGCCCCGTGGAAAAGCCTGTCCAAATGTTCTTCGATAAACACCAGTTTTCCATCATGGAGCCTAAATGATTCCCAGACACCATCACCCAAAAGGAATCCAGAGTCGAAAACCGAAATCTTCACCTTTTTCCTCGGGAAAAGTTCCCCATTTACAGATATTAGGACATCCTCGTTTCTAGGGTCTTCCTCGTACTCGTGTGTCCCCATCAAAGAGCCTCTCCAGTAAGGCGCTGGAACATACTAGCGTATAGTTCGGCCGTACTGGCAATAATGCTATCTGGTAGGGGGGGGATCGGTGGTTCAGGCGATCCAGATTGTCTTGCTTCGTATAGTTCCGAATGATGGCCAGATTCGATGTAGTGTTTTCTGACTGCTTCCTTCGAGAGCTGTACTATCTCTCCTTCCTCATAGGCATCGGCATCCCACCATCGATCCTCATCGAGAGTTCCAAAGGAGTCAATCAGAACAGGCTCTCGGCCTTCCCCCAGTGCGAATTCCTTCTTCCCGTCAACATGAATAAGTCCCCTCTTAGATGTCTCTCGGTCGATCACTGAATCCACCTCTAGAACTATCGCTAGAATTGCGTCAAGCTCTGCTGGATCCAAATTCGAAATCTCCAATGCCTCCTCTCTATCCAGATTCCTATCGAACTTTTCGAACTTAGTGGAGACCTCCAGGAACGGCTCTGGAAGCCTGACTCCCTCTTCAAGCACCTCTTCTGCTTCAAAACCGAAGTCCTCAGGCTTTACCTCTCCTCTCTGATATCTCCTCCATGCGGTACCCGCCAGATAATGGCGGCAGATTACTTCCAGTGGGACGAAGAAGTTCTCTGCATCTCTGGGAATGGCACCTGGTTCTCTGATCACATCAAAACGTCTCGCTAGAACTCTGTCTGGAGCATTCATCTCTATGATGTGAGTCTTGCAAATTCCTTCATCCTCAATCATTCTGAACCAATGACAAGATGCCCTGTTCAACGACTCCCCCTTCCTCGGAATCAAACTAGGAATTACTTGGTCGAAGACTGATATCTGATCCGTGTACCTGAACTCGATGATATCGGGATTATCCGTGCTCCAAACCTGTTTAACTTTGCCACTGTACAATAAATCTGTCATGATACAATCCGAACAAAGTCCGAACATCAATATTGCCCAATGGGCCTCTGTGTCAAATTTTTTCTTAGTAGACTAGACTAAATCCTCAAAGCCCAGCGAGAGGGCTGGTATTGTGGCATCGGAAGCGTCCCTCTGGAATGGTCCCAAGGGTAGGCGTAGGGCAGATTTACTAATCGCATTCGTACTAGTTGCCCTTCTTTTCTCATTTGGAGAAGTTTCTGCTCAAGAGATTAGGAGTGGATGGGAAGTTGTCGACAGCGGGACTGAGGAGAATCTGTATACTGCTGAGTACCAAGAGGGTGAGATATGGGCATTCGGATCTGGAGGAACCATGATCAGGAGTGTCGATGATGGAAGAACTTGGTCTGAATCTGGGATATCAGTTAGCCAGGATCTCACTTCTTCTGATTCGAGTTACGAATCAATAATCGTGGCAGGAAATAGCGGTATTGTCCTATTGTGGAACCAAGGTGTCTGGATGAATATAAGTTCTGATCAATTTGGAGATATCAAGGACATTGCACTTACTGGGAATGATAGTTTTGTTGTCATTGGGCAAGATGAAGTCTGGACTTGCACAGTGACAGCGGAATGGGATACTGAATGCGATCAGGCAATTGAAGGAGAGGGGGTCGGATTTCTCAGCGTATCGTTCTTGGATTCAGAGAACGGAATTATTTCTGGTGAGAATGGGGCAATAATTGCATCCTCCGATGGGGGCAGTAGCTGGGAGTATCGAGATGCGCCTAGCGAGGTTTCGTCAATGGCAATTATCGATATTGAATACTACAGTACAATTAGGGCATACGCCATCTCTGAGGAAGGACACATTCTCAAGTCATCTAGAGAAGGAAATGTCCCCGTAGGATTCGTCTGGAGCATAGTGGATATCGAGAGAGAATACCCTCCAGGAGGTGGTGATGAGTTCGAATCTGGAGGTTCGAATCTAGACTTCGAAGTAACTGGGATGAAGGTTCTTGGACAATTCAAGTTCATGCTTTCTGGTCCTGGAGGATATCTCTCGCTTAGTTTGGATGGGGGGAATATAATCTCTCAGCAGATGATTCCAGTCTCGAATGAGACTGTTTTCAATGGATTTGCGATGATGGACGGTTTCAGAGGGGTTGCCGTAGGGGATGGAGGGGTGGTACTCAGGACGGAGAACGCAGGATCGGAGGAGTTCGTCGGATTCGAGGTGATTGACTTCAATGATTTCGGACAATTCGTCGACTACTCGAAGGAGAGATTGATGGATGGACTTGTTGCCACTGCTAAGATCGTGATTTTTGGAATTCTAATGGGTTTCTCTCTAGGAATAATCCTTTCAATGCTAAAGACATCTCCAACTACACTCAAGAATGTCGCTCAGACCAATAGATTCCAGATTCTATTGATGTTCGTAGTTTCGCCGTTGTGGTTAGCTTTCCAGATTCCCATCTCAGCGATTAACTCAACTGGATTGGGTAGAAAATTGAATCTGACCAATCCTTTCAGCAGCGTATTAGGTTACTGTAGAGGGAGATCCTTGCACGTTGCAGCTAGTGAGCCACTGAACATTATCGCCATTCGTACAATCGGGATAATTCTGATATCTTTCGGGATTTATCGAATTTTCAATAATCTCGATGAGATTAGTGACCTAAACCTAGATGGTTGGGAACATATCTACTCGCCCATCGGGGCTCCTAGGGCAATGTTCTGGATTCTAGTGGGTCTTGGAATAGCGATATTGGGAGGGATATTTTTTTCATGCAATGGAGACTTCTCCATACGAGAAATTGAGTTCAGCAAGGTGAGTTTCTCACTTGATCCATGGGGCATCAGGCCATTGAACACGATTGCAACGGTATACACTGACATTTTCAGAAACACCCCCTTACTCGTTCAATTCATGTTCATACACTTCGGATTCGAGCTTGGAAGAAGGTTGCAGGACCCTGGGCTAATGTTGTTCGACTTCGAATACCTAGATGGCAACTCTAACTTCATCACCGATATTTTCGTAGTTTACGAGACGAATCCCGAATCGCTGGCCTATGGTAGGCCGATTGGAGGGATTCTTGAGGATAGGGCATATATTAGCGCGATTTTTGCTCTTGGTTTGAACTCAGGAGCATACCAGTGCGAGACCATCAGAGGGGCTATCGCTGCGATTCCCTCGGGACAGATGGAAGCCGGCAGAAGTATTGGGCTAAATTACATGCAATCGATGAGGCTGGTGGTAATGCCCCAGGCTGTCAGGATCTGCATACCCCCACTAGGTAACGAGATGGTCAACCTAGTACTGAACTCGTCACTAGCTATGATTATCGGTTATGCTGAAATCACAAGGCAGGGGAAGTTAATCGTCGCGACTACATTCCAGGTTTTCTGGACTTGGGGCATGGTACTAATCTCATACTTCCTAATTACATGGACCCTAGCACTCTTCCTCAGGTACCTTGAGGAAAGGACCAGGATTCCTGGATTAGGAATATCGGGAGGTGCTTGATTGTCAGAAATTATCCTCAGTATTGAAGATATGGAGAAGACGTATGTTGGAGGGGTCCATGCGGTTAGAGGAGTCTCATTCGAAGTTAAGGAGGGAGAGTCATTGGCTATTATTGGCTCATCTGGGAGTGGTAAATCTACCGTACTGCGGTGTATCAACCGTCTGATTGAGCCCACCCACGGTATCGTGAGGTTGAAGGGAGAAAGGATCAACACCCCTGCTGCTGACGTTAATGATGTTCGCTCTCGGATAGGGATGGTCTTCCAGTCTTTCGAGTTGTTTTCTCACCTGAGGGTGATTGACAATGTTTCCCTTGGGCTAATTCATGTAAGGGGAATAAACAAGGAGGACGCTATTGATCAAGCTCGCAGTGTTCTAGATAGGGTCGACATGCTAGATAGGGTTGATGCCTATCCCGGAAATCTATCTGGTGGTCAGAAGCAGCGGGTGGCTATCGCAAGGGCACTTGCGATGAAGCCTGAGGTCATGCTGTTTGACGAGCCCACTAGTGCCCTAGACCCAGAACTAATCGGCTCCGTTCTTGAGACCATACAGGGTTTGGCTGAGGAAGGGATGACCATGGTAGTGGTCACCCATGAGATAGGATTCGCCAGAGACGTAGCTGATAGTGTGATATACATGGATCAGGGCCTTATTGCAGAGGAGGGGGGATCATCCATAATCGATAATCCGAAAACGGACAGGATGAGGGACTTCCTCTCCAGCATCAATGACTGAAGCTAGCAAACTGACACTGCTTCCCAAATGTCGTTCGAATTGCTGGTACTGTAATCGTAATACGAGATGTGGGATATCTGCGATTCTCCTTGTGTGACGGTTACTGTGAACGAGTAGCACCCATAATCACCAGCGGAGTCGAACTCGTCACGAGGTACGTACTTTCCGAAGGTAGCATCGAAGACAGATCCTTCCATAGCAAATTGTCCATGAGAACGGCCTCTACAGTGTAATCGGCGAAGGGCATCCTCGCGGGCTTATCTGCACCGGTGTCGAGTCCAGACCAACCTGACATGACTACTCCAACCAGACAGTTATCTGCATCGCCACTGCACCGGTCTGGATCCTGCTTGACAACTCCAGATGCTAAGCCTTCAACCCCTGTAATGTCCCTTGAGAGGGCATCTGCTCCAGTCCACTGGTTTGTATCCCAAGTAATCTGGCTGTAAGTTAGATCTCTGGTTGAACTATCCCCGTCTATGGTAAGCTCCAATGTGTAAGGCGAATCTGGAAGGGCATTCGTGGAATAAAAATCATCGACTAATATGGTGATCTCGCCCTCTCCCTTCCCGCTGTCTATGGAGAAGTTCGCAGTGGAGGACCATACTTGCTGCCCAGCCTGAAATATGACTATAGAAGCCTCCATGTCCTTATCTGAGATAGTGTTCTGGAGGACCTTGATAGTGATCGATTCGCCATCGTCGCTGTACTCAACCTGACCAACCGAAAGTTCGCCCTCTAGCAAGACACCTAGGATCAGCGGAAGAATTAGCATCATTATGTAGGAGATTGCAACTACGGACGCTGCCATAGCGCTGGTCCCCGTTATAGCGAATCCAGAACTGGAAATGGAGAATACCCGCAATCTCCACGTAACAACGGATAGAGAAAGTAGGAATACGAATGACATGACCAATGAAGTCCCAATCACGGGGATAGTTAGTTCATCGCCCGGGAGATACACAAGAAGAACACGTGCGAGGAAAACTGGCAGAATTCCGAACAATGCTACTGTCTTGAGTGATTCAACCAGTCCTGCTGCATCTGGAATGGGTCCTTCTTCCTCTTTTCCTGGGTCCTCGGAAATAATGGCTACAGGAGTCGGGGTTTGACTTTGCTCGGCAGCCTTCTCTAGTAGTCCTGCTGTTTTGCTAGAAGGGGCTACCTCGTCGGCGTATTCACCGATCTTGGCACCCGTAATCGGATCTATGCGATCCGACTTCCCATCTTCTTGTCCCATTCCAACCACACCATCTAGTCACTATTCACGTGCCCATCTAAGAAAAAGGTACACCCCTTGGTTCCCTACGTTAGACTGATGGTTATCAATCCGTTGCCTGATGGCTCTTGGAAGGGCGTATCTAGAAAAGACGGTTGTCCAAAGGGACGACGTTCCCGTCATCATCCACAGAAACCTTGTTTCCATTGGTCTTTCTACCTATTGCCGCACCGGCCAGTGCCGCCATCATGGCAGTCCCAACAAGTTCGAATCCTGGCAGGTAGACACCTCTGATGTAGATGGTCATCACCTGTATCTGATAGTTGGGGACGCCTTCGGATCTAACCGAGTACTCAGACGTGGCCTTGAACTGTAACGAGAAGTACTTGTCTGTCCATCCTTGGTTCTTGGGTGTCCTCATCTGCACCCTGAACTTCTCCGGCGGGGCAAGAGAGTCGATCTCCTGGGATATCAGTGGCAGACTGAGTTGGAAGCCCTCGTCGACCATCTCATCGTAGTTCTGGATTTCAACGTTGAATTTGTCCCTGGCGTTTCCATCGTTGTAAACGTCGAAGACCAAAGTATAGTCGACCTTGGGCCTGAGTTGTATGAAGGCCAATTCGGCTCCGACCCTGAGTCTGCTGAATTGCTTGAACACGGTCATCACCTTCGCTTCCGTGGGAGAAGTAGCCGCAGTAACAGGAGCCCCATTCCACTGAGTCACAGTAGCGGTGATAGTTACCACTTGCTGGCCCTCTGGTTGCCTCAGGTCTGCTCTGGCGGCCACTTGGAAGGATGTATCTCCCGGAGGTACTGTTGCTGAACCCGGACCCGCGACTGAGATAATTCCCTGTTGATACGTGAGATCGACCTTCTCTGAGAAAGTAGTCGGGTTGGTGAGTGTGCAGTATATGATCGTGGACCTCAGGGCCCCAGGATAAACCTCGATAGGAGCTGGTTGGTCGCAGGTAAGCGAAACATCGGGCGAGGTCTGGGCTTGTACTGCTGCTACTCCTGACCAGAGGCTCAGGAAATAGACGGCCATAATCACCAGTGGCACTCTAATCGATGCACTCATCACAAAATCCTCTGCTTGAACCATATTTGAGGCTTCGCCCGGGACGGGCGTTAAACATGTCATTATCTGGGGTCCCAATTGATGGTGGACCCGACCGGATTTGAACCGATGACCACTCGGTTATGAGCCGAGCGCTCTAACCAACTGAGCTACGGGTCCCCGAGGTTATCGTCCACGAATGTCGAAATGAACCTTGTCTATGCAATACCAGTAAAATAGAAGTAAGCAAGTGTCCGAAACTAAACTTAGTGTAATGCTTTATGCCTATGTTCCGTTTCGGCATGACAAGTGAAACTATGGCAAACAACGGGAATATTGCATTGAGTGTTGGAGTAATTCTCCTATTGGTGAACGTGG
>LURZ01000021.1:13909-32025 GCA_001629255.1 Marine group II euryarchaeote REDSEA-S42_B7 | reverse complement strand
GTTTGTATCCGACTGCTTCAGATAAAGACGAAAAGCCGGACTCCCTAACTCTTCTCTTTATTCCTCTTACAATACTTGACACCACTGTAGGGCCATTGAATACCAGTGCCGAATAAAGTTGAATGAGCGATGATCCAGAAATTATTGCCTCCCATGCAGTTTCCTTGGATTCGATACCTCCCACTCCAACAATGGGAATTTTGCCCTGAGTTTCTCCGTAGGCCATATTTATCACTTCAAGAGAGCGCGAATTCAGGGGGCGTCCGGACAACCCCCCGTCACTCGAAAAGGCCTTTCTGGACTGAGTGGATAATGGTGCCGGCCTCTTTATAGTCGTATTTGTGGCAACTATTCCATCAACGCCGGACGCTAAACAAAGAGAAACGGTTTCCAGTATCTCATCATCACCATTGTCCGGAGAAAGCTTCAGCAAAATTGGCTTGTGGCCTCCCTTCATTTCTCGTACCTTGTTGCATGATGTAAGAATCGTCGAAAGGTGCTCTTGACCTTGAAGATCTCTAAGACCTGGGGTATTTGGTGAAGAGATATTGAGCACGAACATGTCTGCATGATCCCAAAGAATATCGAGTGTAGACGCGTAATCGTCTGCTGCATGCTCATTTGGGACCTTCTTTGACCTGCCAATGTTAGCAGCAACTGGTGTCTTTGGCCATTTATCTATGGCTTTTCGTGAAATCAATCTCTTCCGTATTTCAGTTGCACCGGGATTGTTGAAACCCATCTTATTCACTAGCGCTCTATGCCTATTGGCACGGAACATACGAGGCTTTGGATTTCCATCCTGCGGGTATCTTGTAACTCCGCCATACTCTGTCCAGGAGAATCCCATAGCAGACCAGGCCATGAGCGCCTCTGCACCTTTATCGAAACCAGCCGCTAAACCAAGGGGGTGGTGGAACATCTTTCCAAAGACTTCAATTGGAACCTCTGGGGGTCTGTATAGACTGTTCAACATGTTCTGACCCACAGTAGTTTCTCCAAAACCCTTCATTACTCTCATGGAAATAGAATGCGCTGTTTCGGAGTCAATGAGCCTTAGTGCAGGACTTCCCAATAACCTCCACGCTATTCCCATCACTCACGCCATACGGACCCATTCTTCAATCGTTACGTTTCAAACCTAGCTATTACAGACTTTGTCAATTAACTTCGGTCTCGCGCGCGCTCGCGCGTGCCCGTGCGTTGAGGGTTCAACAAATCCACCTAGTTTATACAGGTCATGTTACGGCCAAGCAAATCCAGAGGGGTCATATGAAACTAGTAATTCTTGAATCCGGTGCTAAGGCTAAGACTATCAAAAAGTACCTCGGTAAGGGTTGGATTGTAGATGCTTGCAACGGCCATGTTCAGGATTTACCAGTTAACAATAAAGCAATGTGGGCATACAAGGAAGGGGAGTTGCCCAATCCCCCATGGAGTTGGACAGACGAGAAGGCGGAGAGAAAACTATCTACGATTATGAACAAAGCATCCAAATCTTCCGTGAATGAGATATTTATTGCTACTGATCCTGATAGAGAGGGAGAATTTATCGCGTGGAGACTCAAGGAAATTCTTTCCGATTTTGACTCGATACAGAGAATCTCATTCAACGAGATCACAAAAGACGCGGTAATGTCTGCTATCTCCGAACCACGTGATGTAGATATGGACCTTGTCAATGCAGCCATAGTTAGGAGGTTGATAGACAGATTGGTAGGCTGGAGATGCTCAAAATTCTGCAAATCGTGGAAACTAAAATCAATGGGGAGGGCAAAAAATACCATTCGGTTTCAGTTCCTTCTAATGGGATTGAGATGAATGTTAGATTCCACGAATCTGACGATCCCGATGCTTGGTTAGATGATGAAGGAAAACATCATCCAAACAGAACTTCGAATACTGAACTCGCTGAGCAAACTGTCGAACAAATAAACTCCGCAAAAAAATTGATTCTAATAGAATCCAAGGAGGGGACGGTTAATCGAAAGCCAAAACCACCATTCACAACTGATACTATGCTCCAAACTGCTAACTCTACGCTAGGCTGGTCCATATCAAAGACCAGTGGTGTCGCATCATCGCTGTACAATGCAGGGCACATAACCTATATTCGCACAGATTCAACTAGAACTAATTTAAAGGCCAGAGAGAGTATAAGAGACCATATCTCCAGTAAGCTAGGAGAGAAATATCTGGGCCAAGGAGTGGGTGAGTCGGGGAAGAGGACCAGCAATGTTCAGGACGCTCATGAAGCAATTAGACCGAGTGATCCAACGATTGAAAGGGCTGGAAAGGACATAGATGAAAAGAAATTGTATCAACTGATTTGGTCAAGGTTTGCAGCTAGCCAAATGTCCAATTCCGTTAGAGAAAGGAGGACACTGAAATTTTCATGTGATGGGGTGGAGGTACCAATCACTGGAACTGCCTCATGGAGGACGCACGACGGATGGGAAAATGTATTCTCTTGGTCCATCGGTGAGGTCCAAACAACCCCACCCGAAATCGGTTTTTCCACAGGAGGATCTTGGAATATTGATTCAGAGGCTGAAATAACTGTGGATTTCACTAAACCACCAAGGAGATTCACCGAAAGCTCGATTATACAAGAAATGAAGAAGAGTGGTATTGGACGACCATCTACATATGTTTCTATGGTAAAAAACCTCGAATTGAAGCGTTATATCGAAAAAGACGGAAGTTCTCTGATTCCGACAAAGAACGGCAGAACCTTGTGGCTGGACGTTGCTCCGCATTACAACCAACCAGATGTAGAATTATTCTCCGCAGATTTTACAGCAATTATGGAAGCAGACTTGGATTCTATTGAAGACGGCTTAGCCGATGCCCACTCAAAGTGGACCGAATTTGAACAACTTTTCCGTAAGATTCACCTGCTTGCATTGGAAAAGAGGAAACAGAAGCCCACACTGAAACAGATGGAATATCTTCAAAGAATAATGGCAAATATGTCTGAGGTGGAAGTTTCCGAGATTTTAGGAAGTAAAACACTCATGCAACTTTCTGGGGATGATGTGAAGAATATTCTTGATGATATCAGCGAAGAAAGGAAGACAAACATCGCACCGAGTGAAAAGCAGATAGCGTTAATCATTAGAGTCTCAGATAGATTGGGTCTAGAATTGGATGTTATTCTGCGCGAGATGGGATTATCGGACCTTTCCGAGCTTTCCGGTGGGAAAGATGGCAGTGCCAGTGAATTGATTGATAGGCTATTAAACATGGACAGAAATAGTCCTGCGACAGAAAGGCAAGTAGCTGCAATAATTTCTATGGTAGAAAAACTAGAGATGCCAATTGAGCAAGCTCTCGAGGCAGTGAGAACGGAATCAATAGAAACAATCACCAAATCTGATGCGAGCATTCTGATTGGAAATCTTAAGAAAACAATAAATTCCAAGCGTAGAAGCAAAAAATAGTACCCTATGGGGATAATATGATTCGTGAGTTCGATGTTGTTGTGGTTGGTGCAGGGCCAATTGGCGGTTATCTTTCACGGAGGTTCAATGAACACGGAAACAGCGTACTCATGATCGAGGAACATGAACAAATTGGAAGGCCGTTCCAATGTGCCGGATTGGTGAATCCCGCTTCAATGAAGACGATAGGTTTGGAGAATACAATTCTAACCTCAATCTGGGGTGCTAACATCCATAGTCCGACAGGTACAAGAGTTACGATAGGCGATCCGGGAGTTCCACGAACTTTCTCTGTCTGTAGGAAACTCTTCGACGAAGCCGTTGTAATGCAATCAATAGCAACCGGAACAGAACTCCTCCTGTCATCAAAGCCGTATTCAGCAGTAGTTTTCGATGAATTCGTAGAAGTAAAGATGGATGGTCCAAATGGTGACGAAACTGTTCACTGCAAGCTACTATGTGGTGCCGATGGTGCACACTCATGGGTCCGTAGAAATTTCCGTATGGGTAATCCACGTGAAACCATGATTGGTTTCCAGATTGAAGTAACAGGATACAATGGAGATTCAGGGATGTTAGACATGTACACTGGAAAGAATATTGCACCTGGATTCTTCAGTTGGGCGATACCCACTGGAGATACTACTAGGGTAGGTACATGGACAAAGTCCGAGTTGATGAATGGCCTATCCAGCGAGCAGTATCTGGACCAGTTGTTGCAAGATCAGAAAATCAATTCTAGGTTCGAGCAATGTTCTGAAGTGGCCAGATTTTGCGGGCCGGTTCCTAGCGGCGTTGTTAGAAAGCCGCTAATCGAGAGGGTGGCACTTTTCGGAGACTCTGCTGGGGTGTGTAAACCAACAACGGGGGGCGGCATAGGCCCTGGATTCAAACAAGTAGACCTACTAGTGCCCAGACTTAGCAAATGCATGGAGAATAACGAACTAAGCCGAGGCACAATGAAATCAATATCTTCATTATTAAAGGAGATGGCTAGGAATCAGAGGAAGAAGAGAGCATTAAGGGATGCGTTTTTGACCGAAATGAGTGATTACGAGCTTGAGAAGATATTCGATGTTTGGGCGAGGCCCGAGGTTACTGATTTGATAAATGAATTCGGGGACATTGAGAATCCGATACCACTAGGAATCAAGATGCTCAGAGAAGTACCGGAATTCAGAAGGCTTGCAGGTAGAGCCGCCAAAGCCGTGTTGTGGGGATAACATGGATAAGTACGTACAGAGCATTAGGTACCCCCCATTTGAACTGGAACACGTGGATCCTACAAACATACCAATTTCTATGGCTACAATCGATAGTTTTGACATGAGTGTGACGAGTTTCACAATCGGTTCAGAAGATGACTGGTTCGTTCAGTGGAGGGAGCAGGAGAAAGGGGAATCCGAGTTGCTAAATTTAGAGTGTGAAATCACAGACTCTCCTCCACGTTTCTTGACTGATACAAGGGTAGGTTGGTTTATCAGACCAGACAAGCTTCACAATATCTCTAGAAAGTTAATCATCCCAACAGTATCATTACTAATACTCTCATTGTTTGTTCATGCTATAGAGCCAGGATTAGTCGAGCAGGGAATAATTGGTGAAACTATCGCAGGCTCAATTTCCATTGGTCCATTGGACTATCCTAGGTTGCTATTCTACACCTTCCCACTGTTCATCTTACCACTTTTATTCAGAACCATCGCAAACTTCAGAGATTTCAATAGGCAGAAGGAAATCGCAGATAGTCCATACGAGGAACCAGAACTCAGGATAAGTGTTGAAAGGGGCGCAATAGATATCGAAGTTCGAAAAAGAGACAATGATCTGCAGTTAGTTAGGTCTAGAGTCCAAGTCGGTGTAGCTATGCCGGAGAGGAGTTCGGTATTATCGACATTGGGTAGACGCGAAGGTGGACAGCCTGCTCCTGGAATGTCAACCATGCTACCCGAGAAAAGGCTGGCCTCCGGAGATGAAACTGGAACAGGTGTAGGAGAGTCCATTCCAATGCAGCTATCTTCGAAGAAATCAGTGATTCTAGAGCCCCTCAGGATAATGGAAAAAGGCGATTGGACGCAAACCTCAGATTCTACAGCAAAATTCACACTGAAAATGCCATCAGATCAGTGGCCGGGTAGCGTATATTCGTCACTAGTTGCTATCCATTGGGAGGTTATTTTGGAATTTCTTGAATCCAATGGTAGGAGGATTTTCTGGGTTTTGCCAATAATCATGCCACAATCCGAAGAGCCGACACAAATTCTCAGGGCTCCGGTGATTAGTGGTAGAGCAGAACTATCAGACCTCTAATCGAACCTCGTCCTCTTCTGGAATTTCCAGAATATTGTAATCTGAATCCCTTCTAGCCGGTGTGAAGCCACAACTTAGTATGGATTGTTTCAATTCGGAAA
The DNA here is from genome assembly GCA_001629255.1 of Marine group II euryarchaeote REDSEA-S42_B7. Lineage (GTDB taxonomy): Archaea > Thermoplasmatota > Poseidoniia > Poseidoniales > Thalassarchaeaceae > UBA36. The sequence goes on along the minus strand of LURZ01000021.1, from coordinate 26,171 downwards.
TAGTAGCCATCGTCTTGGTGGTTCCAGATGCCGAGACTACATTCTCTTCCATCATAGTTGATCCTATGTCATCGGCACCTGCCGTCAAAGCGATTTGAGCCACATTCAATCCCATGGTAGGCCAGGAAGCTTGAATGTGGTCAATATTATTCATGAAAAGCCTAGATACAGAAACATGCCTGAGATATTCCACCGAGCCTGCACCCAGGTTTGTCGCACCCCTCCTTATCCCAATTTTTCCGAAAGCATTGTTCTCGAGCATTACTGGCCAGGAAATAAATGAAGTAAATCCAAGGTAGCCATCTGACAATGAGTTCTCCTGTAATGCTCTGATCTTTTTCATGTGCTCAACCCTATCTTTGATACTCTCGCCGAAGCCGAAGACGTTGGTTGCAGAGGTTGTTAGACCAAGAGATTGAGCCTCCCCCATCACCCTGATCCAATTCTCAGAGGACCCTTTCTTCGGTGAAACACCACTTCTAACGCTATCAACAAGCATTTCGGCGCCTCCTCCCGGAAGGCCATGCATACCGGATTCGCGAAATCTCGATAGGACCTCAATGGTGGACAGGCCAGAGACTTCAGATATTCCCTCAATCTCAATGGGGGAGAAACAGTCCAAAGCTATCGAAGGATGCCTCTTAGACAGTTCTGATAGTAACTCAGTGTACCATTCGAAGTCTAGTGAGGGGTTAACGCCCCCTTGCATCAGGATTCTCGAACCGCCTAGCTCTTCTAGCTCTTCTATTCTAGCGCTAATCTGGTCGAGGGTCTGGGCATATCCCTCCTCATGACCGGGCGAACGGTAGAAGGAGCAGAAATTACAGTTGATTGTGCAAATATTAGTGTAATTTATGTTTCTATCAATCATAAATGTAACGATATTTCCAGGCACTTGCGACTTTCTCCTCTCTGAAGCAGCATACATTAGTTCACTCAGTGGCGCTTCAAGGTATATTTTCTCCGCGTCTTCAGCAGTTAGGGGAGGGGGGTTTGCAGCAAGCTGAATCTCTAGAATAGTTTGCCAGTCAGTTATGTTCCCCCCTCCCTACTATCTGCTCAATTTCGTCTAACATCTTCGGACACGATGATGATAATACAAAAGGTCCTTGTTCTGTTACTAAAACATCATCCTCTATTCTAATTCCTATACCTGCGTATCTTTCTGGAATTAATATATCATTTCTCCAAGATCCGAAGTACAGGCCCGGTTCAATCGTCAACACCATCCCTGGCTCTAGGAGGAAAGAGGAGTTAGGGTCGCCTTGGCGGCCTCCTCCGACGTCATGGACGTCCAATCCTAGAAAATGTCCTGTACCGTGCATGAAGAAATTTCGTATTTGGCCCTCGAAGACACCGGGTTTTCCCGCTACTCTTCCCAGTGCATCTTCTAGAGTGCAGTTTAGTACTCCAAGTTCTATCAGTCCCTCTGCTATGGTCACACATACTGCCTCATGCATGGAAACCCATGGCATTCCCGGTTGACAAGCCTCTATACCTGCCAGCTCAGCTTTTAGAACAAGGTTGTAAATCTCCCTTTGGGGTTGGGAAAACCTCCCATTTACTGGCCATGTTCTAGTAATATCTGACGCATATCCGCTGACTTCACATCCTGCATCTACCAGTACAAGGTCCCCGGAGCCTATCACTTGGTTGTTATCCTTGTAATGGAGTACAGTTGCATTATCTCCCCCGCCTACTATTGATGGGAAGCTCCATTGGCTCTGTGACGACATGAAGTGTCCTTCGACCATGGCCTGAATCTCCCATTCCCCCATGCCGGGTCGAGAATTGCGCATCGCCTTCTCATGTGCGGAGGACGCGATGGATGCGGCCTCTTGCATGTATTGTATTTCACTTGCTGATTTGACCCTTCTAATTGTGTCAATATAGGGGCGTAAGTCATTGACCTCGGTTTTCTCATCCAGCAATATGTCTATTGAAGAGGATATGCCAGGAATTGTAAAAACTCCAATCCTATCAGAAACCAATTCTTCGATGCAGGAATCTAGCCTTTGTAATGAATCGGTTTGGTCAACTGGCCATGACTTCGCACCATCGACACCTGTACGTATCCCTTCCCATATTTCCTTGGTTGTATCTCTCTCTGGTACAAACAGTGTTGTTACCCACTCTCCGGATGAGTTCGTTGCTAGCAATACGCCCTCATCTTCTTCCCAACCGCAAAGATATAGCATGTATGAATTGGGTCTGAATGGATACGCAACATCATTAGAACGTATTTTTCGATCATTTGTGGGTATGATTGCTAAGCTCGACTTGGGTAATTTAGAGAATACTGATTCCTGTCGACTGAGGTACTCTTCCCTATCGAAATGTAAACTCATACGAATCCCTGTAAATACTGCCTTTTGGTCTTTTCAGGATTAGTTCCACTTAGGAATATCTGAATCATCTGAATTTGATCGTCTGAATAGAGAATATGATAAAAAAATACCAGAAATAATCAGTATTAGTATTGAAAGGGGAGGACTACCGGATTCACTGTCATTCACTACGACAACCGAAATCATAGATGACGCAGAGTCGTCGTCAATTACTTCAATCGATAGGACGAAACTATCCTCATCCACTCCATCGGGCCATGCTATAGTTCTAGAAGACCCCTCATAGGTCGGGACATTGTCAACTCTCCAAACATATCTGAGTCCATCTATATCGTTCGAGGTATCAAAGGAAGACGAAGCATCGACATATATAGAAGAGTCTGGATATAGAGTAACCTGATCATTATCGAAATAATCCTCACCATCGATAGTTAGGCGTGCCGTTGGTGCCATGTTGAGAATTTCCAGCGTAGTAGTCGATTGGCCGATATTACCCGCATTATCAGATACAGATAGTGTAATGTCGTAAACTCCTGAACTGACTAGATCGAGTTCGATTGACCGGTAATTTAGACCACTGAAAACCTGATTTATTTCTTCACCTGAGCCTCCAGTCTTCTTAATTGACCAGGTGTATGTTAGTCCCTGTATTCCCCAGTATTCGTCGAAGGTCGATGAGGCATCTAGGTTTACCGTGTCCGTACCTTCGGGTAGGACTTCGGGAATATTCAATATCACACTTGGAGGGGCGTTATCGATCTTAATACTGATGCAATCGTGGGAATACGTTGAATCTCCAAATTCGGATTGGGCGAATATAATAATGTCGTGCCATCCATTATCGAAATCTACCAGGTCGATCTCGAAACTTAGAGTATCTCCGTCCCACGTGGTTTTGGATACGCTCGGGTGGGGAGTCGAGTTGTAATTAACCGCGTAAAGTGAATCTTCCTCCTCAAAACCACCATAAGTGCATTTTATTGTACTTGAAGGTCGTATTATTGCTGTGAATGCTGGTAAAGTGCCATCTAAAGTTGAGGATAACGCGTCTATGATATATGATTCACTATACCAATATTCCAATCCAGTTCTAAGAATATGTAGGGTTGGAGGAAACGACTCATCGGTAACACCAGGTATTCGAATGAAAATGCTTGCAGACTCTACAAGATGGGTCCCCTTTGAGTCAATTACGCTGACGACCAGGATGCATGAGCATGAGCCTATTGTATCTGGGGAAATGGCGATATCGAATGTCCATTCAGTTACTGGGCCAGAAGTTACGCCTTGCTGAAATTCAGATACCGAGACGTAGTGCCTGGTTGAAGTAGAGTCTAACAACTCCCAACTTGCGGTATGGGGTTCCAATTCATCCATAAATAGGGCGTTGAATATGAATTCATCATCAATTACGGTACCGTCTTCCACATCGATGCTAAGTGTAGCGGGAAAGTCATTCTCTGCCTGGGAACTTAATGCCGGTATACTCGAAGCAAGTAACAGAATGGATAAGACGACCGAGCCTCGATTGCATGAATTTGGCATGGCTCTCATGCCGCCCGCGTTATGCAACTCTATTCAATCTCATGCAATCATGTTTCTATCTGTCGGATATCCTCATTTGCCATGAAAGTTCATCGAGCCATAGTCCTAGTGTATCTCGATCAATATACTCCTTTGCCGTCCTAGCCGAGAGGACGCATTCGCATGCTGCCGATGCCAGCAATGCCGCATCATAGAGGGATAGGCCTGACCCCAGAGCTGCTGCAAGAGATGTTGCGGCTGCATCATGCATTCCAATCTGTTGTTCTGCAGCAGGTGCCATGCATGGTATTAGGATCGATTCAGAATCACGCTGGTACAACTGGACGCCATTAATCCCTCCCAGTACAAGAATTCCTTCCCATGAATACTCAATCAACATTTTCTGGGCCGCTTCCTCTATGTCTAATCCGATTCGGCGTGCTAAAAGTGACATGCCCCTCTTCTCAAAAATCACAACCGATGCGCCGCGGCTCTTTTCCAGGCCTGTTAATTTGGGATCTACTATCACTGGAATCCCGATCTTATTAGCTCTGGAAATTAAGTTAAGAGATTCTTCGATAGTAACGACTCCCTTGTCGTAGTCAGAAATAACCAAGGCACAACTATCCTCTAAATCTTCTATTGCAGAAGAGGCGAGCTGAGAAGAGATTGCATCACCTACGGGTTCGTTAGTACCTCGATCCGCCTGAAGAAGTATTTGCCCTCTATCGAGAAGGCTCTCTCTGCTGCCAAAGAATCGAATCTTAGTAAGAGTCTCCCTTGAAGGAATGATACTTACCTTATCCGTCGAAATATTGAATTCTTTTAGTGTAGAAATTATTGACTCTCCTTCAGAATCATCGCCTAACGCAGTATGGAATGAGACCTTCATTCCAAATGAGGAGAGTCCTATGGCAATATGTGCAGATGCGCCCGGTGACTCCTCCGAATGTGTTATTTTTAGTACGGGAACTGGGGCTGTAGAGTTCAAATTATTTGCAAAACCGTGATGGTATCTATCTAGCATTGTGTCACCAATAAGTGTCACTTTTTGGCCATCTATTGATTTCAAGAGATTTCGCAATGTCTTGAGGCTTTCCTGTCTTCTTTCGTCAGTGTCATCGGTCACATTGTACCCACAGAGTTCCCACGGATGATATTTGGGGATAGCGTCTAATTTGATAGCGTCCCCGTCCGTACATGGAGTGGACCGGGAAATGGTGGGTTTTTGATGGTCCAGCATATAGCAGATTATGGGAGAAATCGGCCATAGGGGCACTTATCGATGGAGGTGGATTAGCGCTTTCTGATATAGAAGTCATGTTCTCAAGGAATCACAGAGGAGTTTCTTTTCCATCTATTCCAGACGATAATGCCATGTTGGAATGGGTGAATGAAAGACTAATGAATGACCCGGCACTAATACAAGAATACGCGATTCTAGAAGCATTAAGAGTTCCGGGTAACAAAGTTGTACTCCAGCATAACTTCTCTAAATTGGGCATAGATGATTCTAATTCATGGGGTATAAGATGGGCGTCAGATAAGCATCCTTCTAAACACAAACCGGACTCAGAAGTTATTTGGTTCAATTCGAGTGAATTATTGAGTGGTAATTCTGATTTATCTCACTCGTTAGAGTCATTACTTCATTGGTCAAATGAGGTATGTTCGAAGGATAGGATCTCAGAGGTTCTTGTCGTGGATGAGGAAAAGTCTGTAGTCAATGAAAAAATTCAAAAGTTAATGTTGTATTATTTAATGAAGAATAACCAATACCAAAAGAAGCAGCACCAGTATTTGTTTCTTGAACTTCAATTAATATATCAATAGATTTAGGAGAAAATGGAGTATTCATTGTTCACGACGATGATTGGGCATTCGATGCTATTGGATTGCCATTACATGGGGGCAGGCAGCTCGAAAATATCGAATACGAAGTTGTACAATCCGTAACAAATCAGGCAACAGAGAGTATGTCGGTATCTTCTAGTATTGTTCTAGATCTCTGGAAAAGAGGTCTGAACACTAGGTCTGGTTTCAAGTACGGGACGAAGTGGAGATGCTACCCCTCAATTGTAGGGGAAGGACACGCTCCTTGGCTAGTGGTAGACCCATCATTAGATAATCCGAAGAACTGGGCTGAGGCCTGTCTCTCATCGAGGTTGGCCTCAGGGGTAAACAAGGATTGGCTTTACCCAATAAACGATGATGAAAACGGGTGGAGATACCTGCAAATATCCAGGCCACCCTCAGATTCAAGATGGAGTAATCCTATTAGGCACTAATTTTGTTTGTTCTTCCTGTTTCCGGTTGCTATGGATATTGCCATCAGGATGAGAACTGTGGAGATTGCATTGGAGGGAATTGCCAGCCAGTTCAATGGTCCGAAAGGCAGATTTCCTTCGGCAGTCAATTGAAAAGGAACTCTTTGCTCTATATTATCCAAGTCTATAATCACAAGCTCTCCTTTTGCAATCATCCTCGGCTCCAAAAGTCCATCAGGGGTAATTCGCAATTCAATTGCGTCCCCGGGGGCGAAGGTTCCTTTTGTTAGTGGTTCAGCAATTCTTCCAGCGGCCCCTTCGATCGTAATGCTGCTGTATGTTCTGGGGCCTGAACCGAGTGAATCGGGATATAGAGCAATAGTAGATTCTGAGTCCCAAGGTACGGTTGCTTCGATTTCATCTGTTGATAGCCTATGGTTTACCACTATCCAATCTATAGAAACTGTGTTCTTTGGTCGATTTTGGCAACCGATAGTTCCTTCAATTGTCCCCTTGGAAGAAGAAGAGTTTGTTATTTCGATTAGCTGAATCCTTGTAGAGTTACCATTGTGAGAAGGGATGATAACGCCGCCTGTTGATGAGATATCAACTTCCACAGTACATTTCTCGGTCGAAAACAAATCCGCAATGATGGGTTCATCATTTAGAATCACGATAGGGTTTCGAGGCAAGGTTAGTGTAGAGTTCGCATCACCAACGAAATCGAATTCGATGACTGCAGAACTCTCACTAATATCTATGATATTGACTGTCCATTGAACAAGCCTCCCGTGATTGTCCCAAATCTTCTTTCCGGTATGACCGAACCTATCACCAACATCGAAAACATCCCCTGCTGAACCATAGTCTCTAGCCCTCAACAGAGCGTCATCCCCGTCGGCTTCAACAATCTTAACCCATGGTTTTGTCGGGTCGGTATTCACTAGGTTCGAGGTTACATCTCCCAAATTAAGATCCTGTTGCTCTACCAGTATGCCGTGCCCGGGCAACCCTTTGTCGAAGCCAGTATTCGACCGGAGTGTAACCCAGATATACTCTTGCGGGGCTATCTCAATCCTGAGTGGGTTGCCGCCATTAGACAGTGGTTCTAGGGAGAAGCTTGCATCAGAGATTAAATTAGGCTCAATTGGATCTATGGCACCAATTAGCTGGAGTGTGGAAGAAGAAGGTAGTGTTGGCATGGAGCCATCATCTACCCAATTTCCACTGGCCATCACGTCCCAATCACCTAGTCCGTGCCAGTTTCTCGTAGGTGAATCACTATGAACATCGTACAAATCTATGGCACCCATCTGATGTAAAATCTCATGGACTAATACGCCGAGGCCCCCATGTACAGAAGCCATCGTGTAGTGTTCGAATGTATACTCTCCGACCTTAACAGGCTCATAGAAGTATGAGAAGTGGCTCCAAATGCTCGTCGACGGTCCTCCCTCCTCTTGTGGCTGTCCGGAATGTAGAATGAGTAGCCTGTCAATAATGAAATCTCCATCTAAATCCCATTGAGAGATGTCGTGCTTCTGACCCCAATTAGGCTCCGAAAATGTACTAATTATCGCTTCCCTTGCTAATTCTCTAACGCCTCCTGAGTCTGCTCCAGTGTCTCTTTCTGTATCGGAATCGGTCCCCCAGTGAGACTCCGCGTACGGGGATGCCCAAGTATCTCCTACTATAGTCGTCGTTAATTGAGAATCACCGCCGCTGATCTCAGAGATGTATTGTTGTGCTGAATTATCGCCTTCAAATAGATGTCCAAGTTGAGAATTAGGGAAGGGCTTCGCGGGGAAGCTGACTCTTAATACCGGCCAGAATTCTTCTTCTGCAAGTCCGACTAATGGATTCTCATCAGTATTTCTCGTTTCGACGGTGGATGATACTGCTTCATTGACCGATTCAGAATTTATGTATACGAGCGAAGATGATAACAATAGCATTGTGACAGAGAGAATTCGAAAAATACTACTTGGTGTGATTCTGCTCACACCCTCTGGCCGGTAACTAATGATTTCAACTCAATCCTCAGATGTTATCTCGTTGATTCGGCCTTTTTTGCTCAATTAACTGATGATTCTAACCGGCAAGGAGTTTGATACGAAATCTGACAATATCGCTGAAAATATTGCAATTATGATCTTCAGTCCATCAAACTCGATGGGCAAAGAAAGAATTATCACACCTGTTGAAATTGCCAGTAGCCGCTTTCTAAACCTTATTTCACCGTTTTTTATCATGCCATATATTCTCGTTAGAGAAAGAGAAATCGTTGTCACTGACCAGATTACGAGTATCCATGAAAGTGACATACCAAAGGAGAAGATAGAGGAGGCGTCATATCTAACAAGTACGCCATCGGGCCTGCCAGATGCTTCAGATAACTCAAACAGGTTTGGTAAGCCCTGATACCACATTAAGAAAATGATGATTGGGATGATCGTTGTCGTGAGGATAAGTACCGATATCAGCCAATTGCGCTCTGATGGGTATAGTCCCGGCCTAGCGAACCAATATGCCTGTATTGAGATCAATGGCATTAGTGATAACAATCCAAGGAGAATCACAGCAGCCCACCTCAACTGTAGCCATTCGTACGGCCCGTAGATGGACATGTTCTCGTTGTTGGGACCAGTTTCCAGTGGTAATGCACTTATCCAGTGAGTCAACATATTATCTATTGAGAAGGACCAGAAGATGCACATGATGATGAATGCAAATGAGGTTCTTCTAGCTATTGTATTAAGCTCTCTGAGGTGGTCTTGGATGTCCCAGTTAGGGGAGATGTCTGTTAATTCGCTTGTCACAATACATCCTTCGCATCGGGTAAGGTTCTGGCTGCAAGAACCGTTCTATACACGCCATAAGCAGCCCATGCACTAATCAGGAACGCTGTACCGGTGGCGAAGTCTGTGAAATCAACACCCTGGAAAATGATGGGGCTATCGGAACTAGCCCATCTGACGCCTAGGTAGAACGTTAACAAGCAGCCGAACGCCCTACGGAAACCTTGGGGATAAGCGAGTTCGCTTGCTAGGAATTCTGGTCCATCATCATATCTGCGTTCGAGAATCTCCTTTTGAACGACTGCCCCGACGATAAGTGCAGTTAGGCTAGTCCAGTAGAACAGATTACCCTGTGAGAACACCCTTTGGGATATTGCGTCCTGACGTTCCTGCTCGAGTTGCTCTTCTGACACTTCTAGTAGGAATAGCGAGTCATAGGTACCAACAGAGATGGTTCGGGTTTCCAGGGTTGATCCGCTCTCGTCTGTGGTTATAGTGCCGGGTGGGTTGATCGAGAAAGACAGGACGTTCCAGTAATCCATATCGTCGGGTATCCCCCCTCCATCTACTGAATTTCCGGCTATCCAAAATTGAACAATCCCCACGTCGTCATCGGGAGCGGTCCATGTCAATACCCATGATCCATCAAGATCCGTGTCAGAGTGTGAAACATCATCGGCTGGGCCCTCTGCGTAACGAATCTCTTGGTCTTCCTCCCAGGTGAAGTTACCAACTGAGTCAGAAGAGAGCAGGAAGCCAGCTTGTGTATTTCCTTCACCGCCCGATAGTGTAAGAGAGTCTGCTACCCTGATAGTGAGTTGGTAACTCTCGGATTGTTCGTACATAAGGGGCACACCCGTGACCATTATGTTATGACAGGAGCAACCGTACTTCACGGTCAACTCATCGTTGGAATTGTAAGCCCCGGGACCATTGCTCATTCCGAGAGCAGGAATTGATACCGCAGCAACTACGATAACGCAAATGAAGGCGCGATTGATGCTCACACGCATGATATCATCATTCCTTTCTCACAGTCGGTGTCAAATAACGGTTGGGGGAGGTAGACCTCATAACTCCTTGATAGAGGAATTCAATTCATTCATCATCTTCTTGCCGTCACCGAAAAGCATCATTGTCTTGTCATCATAGAATAGGTCATTGTCAACTCCTGCATATCCAACGGAAAGACTCCTCTTGATTATTACAACAACTCTTGCCTTATCGGCATCGATGATTGGCATTCCTCCAAGTGGCCCTTCATCTGTACGAGCCACGGGATTAATTGTATCATTTGCGCCTATAACGAGAGCGACGTCAGTTTCAGGGAGTTCAGAGTTGATGTCGTCCATCTCAATGAGTTGTTCGTATGGGACGCTTGCCTCGGCCAATAGCACATTCATGTGTCCTGGCATTCTACCTGCGACTGGATGGATCCCATACGAGACCTCTACACCTTGGGACTCCAGAAGGTCGGCGAACTCCTTGACAGCATGCTGTGCCTGGCTAACCGCCATACCGTAGCCAGGGATAATTACGCACTTGCTTATGCCATCGCAAACCATTGCTACCTCCTCTGGGTCGCTACCAACTTTAGTTCTAGAAACCGATTCACGGGCACTCCCTCCGAATGACTTGAAAAGAACCGCAGTGAGGGTTCTGTTCATCGCTTTGCACATAATGAAAGTCAGGATTAGTCCAGCTGCTCCCACCATAGAGCCAGCAATAATCAGGACATTGTTTCCTATCACAAAACCAGTGAAAGCTGCGGCAATTCCTGACATTGAGTTTAGAAGGCTTACAACAACTGGCATGTCCGCGCCCCCAGAATAGATGTAGTCGTAATTCTCCGGTTCTTGGATTGTTAATCCAATCAGAGAAACGCAACCAATCAAAATCACGCCCTTGACAAAATTCAGCCATGGAGGGCCCCAAGTAGGGAAACTGACCCATTTCCTCCGACCTCTATCGTCCTTTTTTGTGAGAGGGATGTAGAAGCCTCCCCTGAGTTTCCCCATAGCCATGAGGCTTCCCGTAAGTGTAACCCAACCTACGATTCCGGAAAGTCCTATTGCGATCCATGTGGCGTAAAGCTCTACGCCTGCATCTGGAATATCCCCCTCCTGTAGTCGCTTGAGTATTTCTGAAAGGCCCACGAGTGCAGATGCCCCCCCGCCGAACCCGTTGAATAGGGCGACAAGTTCTGGCATCTCAGTCATCTCAACCGTAGTCGCCATGATGTATCCGATTATGGTACCAAGAACTAGCCCGGCTGCTATCAACTCGAATCCGATAATTCCCTCAGTATACATCTTTACCAGTGTAACAAGAACTGCAAGAAGCATTCCATAAGCGCCAAGACGGTTACCTTGGGGGGCAGTCTTGGGACTAGAAAGACGCTTTATACCAATAATGAAGAGGGCTGCCGACACGAGGTAACCTATGTCCCAGACAACCGAGTCGACCATCAATTGCCACCTCTCTTCTTTCCGGCAATCATCTCGAGCATCTTGTTAGTTACCATGAACCCTCCCACTACGTTGATCGTAGCCATGACCAAAGCGATGAATGCCAACCAGGAGGCACTGCCTGGATTTCCATTGTTGAATTCGACATTCGACAGTATCAACGCACCTACGATAGTGATGCCAGAAATGGCATTGGCCCCAGACATAAGTGGCGTATGTAGAGTAGGGGGGACTTTGCTAATCAACTCGAAACCGAGGAATATTGCTAGTACGAATACAGTAATACTAGCTACCAGAGTAGCGGTTGTGAGCATTACTTAACCACCTCCATGAGTCGGCTCTGTTTGTGGTGAATCTCACCCTGGTGGCACAATAGAACCCCACCCATTCCCGGAACGTAGAACTCGTCGCCTTCCGGTGCACCGACTAGAATGGCGTCATCGAGGTCAATGGAGATTGACTCTTGACTGACAAGTGTGGACAGGAACGTGACCATATTGTTGGAATATAGCATACTTGCAGTAGTTGACAGTTCTCCAGGGAGATTCGTCGTTCCAACAATAGTTACGCCGTTTTCCGTGATGAATACCTCACCCCGCTTAGTCAGCTCACAGTTCCCTCCGACATCAGCATTCATGTCTACTACAACAGATCCCGGCTTGAAAGTAGATATTGCAGAAGCCGGAACTGTGATTGGTGCGGGCCTACCAAAAATCCTAGCCGTCGTGATGACTACATCGGCATCTCTGGCCACCTCGCACACGGTATCGTTCACCTTCTGTATAAACTCCGGAGTAAGTGGCTTAGCATAACCAGATTCGTCTTCAAAGTCGTCCATTCCATCAACTTCGATGAAA
>LURZ01000021.1:0-13849 GCA_001629255.1 Marine group II euryarchaeote REDSEA-S42_B7 | reverse complement strand
GATTCAATCTGTTCTGCAGCAGATTTTCTCACATCCGAAGCATAGACAATGGCCCCTAATCTCTTGGCAGTGGCTATTGCCTGTAGGCCGGCCACACCAGAACCCATGATGACGAACTTGGAAGGCCTGACTGTACCAGCACTGGTAGTCATCATTGGTATCCCCCTTGGAACATGGGCTGCTCCGAGCAAAACAGCCTTGTAACCAGCGAGATTGTCTTGACTGGAATTAACATCCATTGCTTGGGCCCTGGAGAGCCGCCGTGGAATCATGTCCATACTAATTAGGGTGATTTTCTTTTCAATAGCCTGTTTAAGCATGCTAGGATTTCGGAAAGGATCTGAAATGCAGACATATATCTGACCTTCTTTGGCATTTGAAAGGTCAGGAGTTGATATTGAAACTACTATTTCAGATTCAAGGACTGAGGTTTTGTCGGATACTGTGAATCCCGCAGATTGGTATTCATTGTCGCTATAGTGCGATATTACACCGGCCCCAGATTCTACAGTTAATTCGAAACCTAACTTATTCAGTTTCTTGTATGAATTAGGAATCAGTGAAACACGATTCTCACCATCTGGCTCCTTTAGCACGCCAAGTCTCATTTTGTCACCCGATATAGTAAATCGTCCAATTGAGGGATGTTATTGAAGCCGTCGGATAGAAACTTTCTCAAATTAATTAGCCAAAAATAATCAGATATCCTATTCCAAATACTGCAATGTCGCATATAGCGTGCGAGAACCAACAAACCCAAACAGATCTGTATCGGACATAAAGCCAAGACCAAAATATAGCTGCTGATAAAAGTCCGATGCAAGCCATTACTGTTTGCCACCAAAAAAACCCGAAAAAGTGCAGTGCAACAGCATGGTGAAGAGTAAAGAGAGTGGCTGAGAGGACAATTCCTCTGGCCTCGTTTCCGAGAAGTTCTACTGACTTTATTGTCACAAACCACCTGAAAACATACTCTTCAAGTAGACTGTTGAGGAATATCCAATAAATCATACCTGCAAGGTATACTCGGAATTCCGTGAGACCCGTGCTGTCCAGTTCGGAGTTTATCGAATTCGTGTCTAAAGTATCACCGAATATAAGCCACATTACAATGATGATTATGGACATAAGGATTGCTGAAATTCCCCCAACAACCAGCCCATCTCTGGACGGGAGTGACCAAGAAGGGGGGTTTTTCTCTACTATTAGATACCAATATGCAGGTGCCAGAAGGAGCCAAAGCTTGCATATGATGAAAAATATCTGAGAAGCGAACTCATCATCGTTATAGCTTAACGTGAATATTATCGAAATTGTAGGAACGAAGGAAACCAGAGTCAGTGGAATTACGGAATTATGTATACCAGCCACATTTGAAAATATGACCTCTGGTGAATATAGTTGGTCACGGATTTGAACTATTCTTCTCCAAAGTGCTAAGACTGTAATCATTGGCCGGCTGACATGGCAAACGGAGCAAGGAAGGTCGCAGTTATAGGAGCAGGAAATGTAGGGGCAACTTGTGCTTTCGTTCTAGCAGAAAGGAAGGTTGGAGAGGTAGTCCTACTGGATATCTATGAAGGATTTGCCAAGGGCAAGGCACTCGATATGAGCCAAGGAGGAGGGGTACTAAATTACGATGGCCGCGTAACAGGAACGAAGGACTATGCAGGTATTTCTGATTCTGATGTGGTTGTAGTAACTTCTGGATTTCCTAGGCAACCCGGGATGACAAGGGAGGATCTGATTGAAAAGAATGCAGACATAATCTCACAGGTAGGTGAAGGCATAAAGCGGCACGCTCCCAATTCGATTGTTGTGATGGTGACGAATCCTTTGGATCTTATGACCTACCATATGCAGAAAGTAACTGGATTTGAACATTGTAGAGTAGTAGGCCAAGCAGGAATATTGGACAGTGCGAGAATGACGCACTTCATCGCACAGGCTGTAGGATGCAGTAATGAGGATGTGCAGGCAATGGTTCTGGGCGGTCATGGAGATACAATGGTCCCACTTCCAAGATACACAACGGTAAACGGAATCCCAGTGAGTCAGCTGCTAACCGAAGAGGAAGTAGAGGCGATCTGCCAAAGGACGGCCAATGGTGGGGGAGAAATTGTGAAGTTACTGGAGAAGGGCAGTGCATTCTACGCTCCGGGAAGCGCGGCGGGAATAATGGCTGAAGCAATTCTCGAAGATAGGAAAAGGGTTCTCCCATGTAGCACTTACCTCTCGGGAGAATATGGAATGGAGGACATATACATCGGAGTACCAGTAGTTCTCGGCAGAAATGGAGTAGAGAGGATCATAGAGCTCGAACTATCTGAGGAGGAGTTGGATAGTCTACAGGGTTCCGGTTCTTTCTACAAAGAGCAACTTTCTGAAATACTGGGATATTGAGAATACGAGGTCGAAACCATTGACGAAAGAGTATGTCCATCTTGAAAATGATGGAAAGATTCTCCTCGTTGATGAAAATGGGAATGGCCCAAGGATCCCACAAATGGGTAGGATAAAATTCGATAGTTCTGAAACAATAAGACTTCCCACGATAGATGAAGCAGAATCAATGGGTATTACTTGGAATGAAAGAAGAGTTAACAGAATTAGATTAGGAGGGGTAGACTCTACCGTAGTATACGGAATGCCTGAAATCCCATGGCCTGAGAAGTGGGCTTGGAAGGATGCTGTAATCAGTGACAACGCTGTACATCCTGTTGCAAGGGAGTCGGTCTACAGGACAATACACAGGGTTGTCAGTAAAGTTGTAATTACCAATTCCAGAGATGAGGTCCTGTTGGCCAAGGTTTCGAGAGGATTTTTCACTGGTTGTTGGACGCTGCCTGGGGGATTCGTCGACTATGGCGAGCACCCCCGTGAAGCAGCTGTGAGAGAAGCCCTAGAAGAGCTCGGTGTGGTAATTGAAATACCAGACCCGCTGAACAAGCAAGAAAAAAACAAAAATTCTGGAGGAGCAATCATCCAATCAAAAATCTTCAATGATGAAGGGATAAATTGGGTTTCATTTACTTACAAGTGTGAGAATGACTTGCAAGGACAAAAAATATCTCCAAAGGATGACGAAATAGAAGAAGCCAGATGGTTCCCCAAAGAAGAAGCCATCAGAGTAGCAGTTTCGGAATTTGATATTGACGCCATAAATAGGCATTTGCACTAGTTTCACACATAGCCTGAATTAGAAATATGCATGTGGTGGGCCTGCCTGGATTCGAACCAGGGTCTATTGCTCCCAAAGCAACAAGCATAGACCAGACTAACCCACAGGCCCCTTAACTTAAAGCGCACTAGTTGTGGTCATGAACTTTGCTAGACCCATCGCCATGAGTCATTACTGGATCTAATTAAGATTCCCTCCAATTCTGCGCCTCCAATTATGGATTCCCATGATTCTGCATCGAGACCAGCGCTGTCCAATTCTCTTCTAATGGCGTCTATTCGTAAAACTCCCTGTTCATCGGTCGCACTACGCAATGTAACACTGATCCTTTCTCTGATGCTAACGGGACCTTGCTTTCTTTTTTCTTCAATGGCGGACTTGGATTTGAGTCTTGATGACAGCTCCTTTGCGAGTTCTTTTGGAAGATTTGCATCAGAAACGGCATTCGCCAGGGATCTTGAGTCTGAGAACTGTTGTACTATAGTCACTTCATTAGAGCCGCATATTGTACATTTTGCATTATTCCCCTTTTTATGTCCGAAGGAATGACCGCACTTACACCTGACCAGATACCAATCGAGTCCCATATAGGTTGAATTAATCCAAGGTTCATCACCTTGTCGTTACAAAGATAACAAACATCTACGCAGGCCGACACGAAAATATGCCGAGAAGCGTAATAGCGGCTGCGATTTCATGTTCAATCGCGATGATATCAGTAGTAATCATGATACTTGAGGGAACTATAACGCCTGAAGCCTGGGCACTGCTACTAATTACGCCTATTCCTGTTGCCGTATCAATAACCACAAATCATAACTCGGTTGAAGAAGAATCTGATTCTTTGGGAGAGTGGGACGAAGGTAACGAAGAAGAAGCAGATGGCAATGTGGGCGATCCTGCTGATGCTGGTTTCGACGTTCCTGTACTTTGATTAAGAGAGCCGGAGAGTCTCTAGGTTTGCAGGCGCATATGTCTGTACCTTGAACTTCTCGCGAAGACCCATCCTGAAGGCATTGCAGGTCTGGGGATCGCCATGATGGCAGATGATCTTCCTTGGTGTTGGATTTAGAGCCGAAACATAGTCCATAAGTTGGTTCCTATCAGAATGACCGCTGAATCCGTCAATTATCACCATGTTGCAATTAACGTCGAGCATCAGTGTCTGTCCTTTGTCCATCAACGGAACGTGGGAGTGACCCTCCTGTAGCCTCCTTCCAAGGGTTCCAGAGGCCTGATAGCCTACGAAGCATAGGGTGTTTCCGGGCTCTGGTGCCCAGTACTTCAGATACTCGATGATGGGTCCGCCAGTCATCATACCACTGGTAGCTAGAACTATGCAAGGGCTTGGATCAAGGAGGATGGTCTCACGCATCTCCCTAGAGTCGACCTGTCTAAACCAAGAGGAGTTGAAAGGATTCTCATCCCCACCTCTAAGCATGCTTTTCTTGAGCTCCCTATTGAGGAAGTTGGGATGACTTGAATGGATCGCGCTTGCCTCGCTAATCATTCCGTCGAGCCAAACAGTGACAGGTGGCACACGTCCTGACTTGAATAACTCATCAATTGCTAGCATTACCTCTTGTGATCGCCCAACTGCGAAAACGGGGCAGAAGATCTTTCCCTTCCTACTAAGGGTATCGGAAACGAGATCCTGGAGCTCCTGACTAGCTTGGTGCCTTGTGGGCTGTATGCTCTGCGGCCCTCCATATGTAGACTCGATTACGAGTGTGTCAACTTTGGGAAATCTTACCGTAGCCGCATCGAAGAGCCAGGATTTCTCGTACTTTATGTCGCCTGAAAATAAAAGTCTGTGCTCGGACTTTCCCTCGCCTATTTGCATGTAAACGCTAGATGAGCCTAAAATGTGGCCTGCATTTTCCATTGTCATTTTAATGTCTGGAGCGATGTCCGTTTTGTCTCCCCAATTCACATCTACTACGTGCTTGATGCACTCCTGTATGTCGGCCTTGGAATATGGGGGTTCGTTACCCTCTGCTTGTGAGACCTTGATGTAATCAATTTGGAGAAGGGTCATGAGATCTCTCGTCGGAGGCGTGCAATACACGGGTCCCTTGTATCCATACCTGAAAAGAACGGGGAGCATTCCTATGTGATCCACGTGAGCATGGGTGATGACTACGGCATCTAGATTGTCCAGTGGTAGAAGTTCTGGTGCCGAGAAGAACGGCTGAACCTCGCTCTGATTATTGGTAGGTTTTGCTCCAACATCTACCAGGACTTTGGACTCGTTAGTCGTGACCAAGTGCATTGCTCTCCCGACTTCTCGATATGATCCGAGTGCTGAGACTCTAACCCATGACTCCCCTGGTCTCTGAGGACGATATATCCGTGTCCCGAATTTCTTCATCAAGGACTTCCTGTCATCGGCTAACTCTTTGCGGTAACGACGGATGTCGTGCTGGGTTCTGCTCTCTCTGGCAGGAGCACGCTCTACTTTTACAAGCCAGCCTATTTCATCTCTCAATGCGTTAACGTGGGAGCCTTTCGGACCCACGGCCGATGACGGATCATCGCATTCCAGAATAACCTCAGATAGTGCTGGATCAAGCCACGTATTTCTGACCATTGCCTCGGCAGGGATTATCCTATTGACAGCGTCGTGAACTTCCTGCTCGTCAGATAGTATTTCTGGATGGGGCCTAATAACAACCCTACGCTTCACGGTTTTGGCAATTCTTACGGTCAGGCTCTCACCACCTCCTGAGAATTCCTTGGGCTGCTTTGTGATGATTGCGATAGAACCAGCTTCCAGGGTTACTTCGTGATCTATACCATCGGGTATAATCTTGGAAATCTTCTTCTTTATATCGGGCAGAGTCAAGCGCATAATATCCCTCATGTCATGAAACCTAGGCAATTGCTGCTCTAGGTCGGGAATGTAATCAGATAGTCGAAAGGAGAGTAGTCACTTCCTCTTCGGACAGTTGTGTGAATCCAGTTTGGTTGGTGATGTATGCCAAGTCCATTCCATTGCCACTCGCGGCGTCTCTCTGGGCTGATGCTAGAAGTGCCTTAGCAGCTAATGATAGTGCTTGATCCTTGGACATGTCTGTCTTGAATTGGTCTTCGAGAACACCGTACATGTAAGGGCTTCCAGAGCCAGTTGCACAGTATGTGTCTGGAATAGAGCCGCCGGCGGAATCGATACTGTATACGCTAGGGCCTGAGGGATCTACTCCTACTATCAGTAGCTGTACATAGTGTGGCCTTCCAGATAGGATATTGGCAGTGAATGTGGCCGCTCCTTTTACTGTCATAGGCATGTCCCTCTTCAGTTCGAAGAGCTTCAATTCAGCGGCTAGAACACGGGAAAGTGACTGGGCATGGCCAACCAGTCCGGCTGTGGTTAGAGCAATATTATCAGAGATTCGGAAGAGCTTCTGAACAGACTTGTTAGCTATGAAGTGACCCATGGTAGCCCTATGGTCAGCCCCTACGACAACCCCTCCATCATAAGTAATCCCAACGGTACTTGTACCGGTCTTTATCGCGCTAGAAGTCGCATCCATAGTAATCACCGGCGGAGTTGCCAGTAATATTCACTAGAATCGACCCCTTATCAATGCGACGGGAGCCGGCCTTGCCAAATTACAAAAATTTTCGAAATATCCGTGGCTCGTTTTCAGAAGATATCAAGGGTACAAAGTATGTCGGCAAATTGTGCCCGGACATGAAGGGGGCCCCAAGTGGGTAGAGATGCCGAGCGTAGCGGACCAAGGAGTGAGCATCATTGATCCAGGCGAGCCATACCACGATCTGGGTATGAGGTTCCCAGATGCCCCAGTACCTAGGTTAGATGGAGACGTCATTATTCATAGAGCAGTTCTGGAAGATGTTACTGGAATTTCACAACTAATGGATTGGGTGTCTGATGGAGACATTGTAATTATCGAGTTGTCAGATCTGATGTCTAGGGACATGGAACTACAACTAGCAGTCGGCAAAATCCAAGATTTTGTCGAGGACGACGTAAATGGCCAAGTGGTTAGACTTGGAAACACCAGACTCCTACTGCTCCCTCCAACTTTTGATAGTGCCAGGGTGAACTGAGAAATGCAGAGCAAGGTAGATGCACCATGTCCCCAATGTCACGAGGACGGCGCATTATCGATGCTGGCAATGAGTTCCGAAATTCCATACTTCGGAGAGCATACACAAATAACAGTAATTTGTGCATCATGCGGATGGAAGCATACGGACTTCATCCCCTCCGACGGTGAGAAGCCCGGTTACACATCTTTAGTCGTAGATAATCCAGAAAAAATTTCGGCAAGAGTGGTCCGATCGTCATCCGGCACTATCAGGATACCGGAACTAGATTTGGAGGTCTCACCCGGCGGTTCCTCCAGCGGATTTGTATCAAATATTGAAGGGGTGATAAGTAGATTCGAAGATGCTGTAGGCTCTGTGATGAGAGGAAACTCAGATGATGACAAGGTACTAATCGCATCTATGGAACTGTTGGAAGGGCTGAGAAAGATGAAAGATGGAAGTTCTCGTTTTCTTATCGAGCTTCTAGACCCAAGGGGTAGGAGCCAGATTATTCACAGTGATGCAATCATTAGGGAGCTATTGGAAGTTGAGAAGCAGTCTTTGGACATGGGGCCAGAGGTTCCAGTTTTCGACATTCGCTAAATCGCATCTGGAGCGAGGAATTCTGCTACAGCATCTTCCATTTGATCTCTTTTTTGCTTAAGTTCGATGAGCCAGTCTGTGGCCCTGTCAATACAAATTTGCTTCACTTCCCCGGCTAGCATCCTGCCGCTTTCATATTCAGACTTGACCTCCGCTAGGGCTGTATCGTCATTTTCGAAGAAGAATTGCAGATACTGGTATGCTACGTCCTTTGAGACATCCCCGCCTAGTCTTCTGTGCTCTTCCACCGTGGGCTGACCTCCACTGATCGCCCGCTTCACCTTCCTCTCCATGGATTCAATTTCGTCATCCATGAATATCGTACTCTCGGGTTTAGATGAGGACATCTTATCGCCAGTCATCCCTACAGCGAATCTGTGGTAAGTGGAACAAGGGGGCATTAGCCCTAGGCCACCCAAATCCCTCTCTATTTGGAGCAACATTATCCTAATTCTGGAGCGATCCCCCATTGTTGCGCCGGGAATCTCGATTATTCCATGCTTGGGGTTAGACTTGATATCGGAAAATCCTAGTTCAGCGATTGAGTCAACAATGTTTCCAACGAGCTTTGCCCTAGAATCCATATCTATTCTACCAGTTTGGGAAACTCCCATTTCTGCCAGATTGTCTTCCTGGACTGAAAGAGCGACGGTGAGCCCCCCAGACTTCCTCTTCTTCACATTAAACCAGTTGGTCTTCTGAGTTATGTCTCTGGTCAATCTTAGATGCGGATCTTGGTCAACCCCTACTGGTACAACTATTGGCCTTAGCCCTCCAAAGTCATCCAATTGAGGATGTACAATATCTCCAACCTGTACAAGTGGCGCCTGGACGTGAGCCAGATTTGTATCTCCACCGAATCCGTATATTGCGTCTAATTCTGATAGGTTAGTACGTTTACCTAGAGTGAATGCCAGTCTCTGAACTTCAGGCCTAGAGCTCTGGAAGTATACGTTAGTCTTGTCCGCGTCCAAGCCCAATGCAGCATAATTCAACACGTACTCCCGTAACGCCGTCTCTCTTCCCTTAGGGAGGGAGGTTCCTCTAGTCGCGAGTGCCTCAAGGTCGGCAACGGCAACGGTTACGTCGGCACCCTGGTCCTGGAACCAGCGAACCTGCTCTATGACCATGCTATGCCCAAGATGCATCCGACCGCTGGGCATTAGGCCGGTAAGAACTCCGAATGGATCCCCCTTGGTTATCGATTCAGTAATCACGTCCAAATCCCTGTGTGCAAATACTATTCCTCGTCTGTGAAGCATCCCTGGGTTCGGCATGGACCCGAGGTTCATTGGAGTCAAGCCGAATTGCTCGATCATTCTATCGTAGTCGGTAGATTGCTCAGAGGACCAAGGATCAATGTTACCTCCCCCTACCATGAATTGCGGCTTGTATTGCACCCAATCAAGGCATCGCTAGATTTTACTCTAAGAACTACGGACAGTTAGAACGAATAGGGAACTCGGTTACGGATATTCATGGCTAATATCCATTGCTTCGGAGTGGGGCTTGTCGGTTCCTATGTTGCAGAAAAGTTAGCCAAGTCAGGCCACACCGTCCACGCTTACGACCCACAACCGTTCCGTGTTTTCGGAATTCCCGGTGTGGAGGTTCATCACCTTGAGAAGGATAAGAATCCAATAGATTTGATGTTAGATATGATTGTACACAATGAGGGTTTCGAATTCAATCCTATTCAGGACATCGTAGTAAACATGCTACCGGGAGACATAGGACATTCAAGCACAACGGCTCTCGCGGAGCTCCCCTGGAGAACAGTGGATCTCAGTTTCAGCCAGTTTACTCCAGACAGAGATGATGATAAGGCCAAAGAATACGGTGCAAGGATTCTTTGGGATACAGGGATAGCACCTGGTCTTTCAAACATGCTTCTTTCCATGGCATACGATGTAATGGGCCCATTAGAGAAAGGCGAAGTCCGAGTTGGTGGAAACCCAGCCAGACCTACGGGAGGTTGGAATTACATGGCCCCATTTTCTCCTATAGATGTGATTGCTGAATATACAAGGCCGGCTAGAGTGATTAGGAGCTCAGAACCGGTCACATTGCCTGCATTATCGGAGAGGCATGAGATCGAGGTCAATGAGAAAGGAACCATGGAGGCATTTCTCACCGACGGATTGAGGAGCGTGCTGAACACTATACCTGCAGAAGAACTTTCAGAATACACAGTCAGGTGGCCAGGGCACATTCAGATGTTCATCGATGAAACTGAGAATACAGAAATTGATGTTGAGAGGATTACTGCAGAATGGCAGTATAACGAAAAGACTCCCGAGTTTACATGGATGGAAGTATTTGCCCTAGGAAGAGATGGCACGAGCATGAGGTGGACTGTTCAAGATCACGGTAGCGATGATGGCCACTCAATGGCGCGGTCAACCGGATTAGTAACGATATGCTGCGTAGAGGAGTGGTTGAATAATCCAGAAATGCTTCCACCTGGAGTTCACCCCCCCGAAGCAATGTCCTCCGAGTCTGTAAGAAGAATCGTTAGCAAGATGATTGAAGAGGGAGTGGAGATCCAAGGCCCTATCATCACTCGTCCTGATCAGTAGACATCATACTGACGTCTTTTTTCACTAGGAAGTATATGGATGCAGGCACTGCAATAATCATCGATACAGCGAATGCGGGGATAATCCAGCTAATTCCCTCCTTCTCCGGCCTTTCTACTAGCCAAGTAAAAGAGAGGATGGATTCAGGAAAGTCTTGTGTCCATCTGAATAGATTGGATGTGTGATGACCTACTATCGTTACACCATGATGTAGACCATTGAACGTACTCATAGGAGTCGTCTCGATTGTATCGGCTGGGCCATCTAGTTCTATCGTGATATTTGTTCCCGGAGCCTGGGTTAGAAACATACCCGTTTCAGTCGGCCTCCAACCGATTGAAAGGTCTCTCAAATCTAGTGGGATTTGAGGAATCTTAGCACCGCTTGAGTCTGAAACAGATAAGACATCCTGTTCGAACTGAAGCCTGATTGTTCCCGGGACGTTCCACCTTACCGAAGGTAGGGATGTCGAAGTTAGAACTGATCCATCTGAGATCACTGAAGTGGACCGTCCGGATATTCCGTGAAAATGCCATTCACCCCATGTGGTGAACCAGACCTGCTGATTCTCTAACCAGGATATGACCTCTGCATCATCCCTTACGCGGAAGTCTCCAACCCTTGCCCTCCAGTAAACAGAGACTAGCGAGTCCGCCTCTGCCGACTCAAGTAACTCTATGTCGGCAACTCCTTTTTCCAGACTACCACCATTTCTCACCATAGAAACAAGCCCTTCTGGGACTTCTTCCAAAGAGTCTCCGACGATTACGAATCCGGATTCTACCAGCGAGTCAACTGTATCCTGATCGAGCACTTTGGCCTCAATTCCGAATGAAACAGGATCACTGCCCCACTTTGAGGAGTCGGTTAGTCCAGCGAGATAATCCCTACATCCAGAAATTACCCAGTTTTCCTCTATGGTATCCACACCCTCAAACCCGTGGCACCCAAATTCATCCCCGTGTTCCAATCTCTCAGGGCCAATTACGTTCGTTAGCCAAGTATCAGTCCCCCATTCCCCGACAGCAGATGGCGCAACAATTGGCGAGAGTAGGATCAGTCCCAGTGAAAGGGCCCAGCATCTGCTATGCATGGTACTAACCAGACATTATGACACTTCAACATTTCAACTGTAAAGTATGAAACTGAGTACTTGGTGCCGTTGATGTGGGCCTGTCTGAGACATCTATGAAGAATATTAGCTCCTGGGTGCAGTTGGAGGGTACGGGACAGGCCTTCTCCACCCCACTAATCTACAGGTTCCTGGAAAAGTATGTTCCCGCCATCCTGAGAAGCATGACAAATGTCCACATAAGGGGGGCTCACAAGGTCCCATTGGAAGGTCCAGCAATATTCTGTGGTAACCACCTTGGTAATCTTGATCCATTCATCAAGATTCTGGCGTCTCAGAGGCCTATTCATTTCTTGGCGAAAGAGGGTCACTTTGACAAGCAACCAAATCGATTTGTAATGATCTCAACGGGTCAAATTGAGACCTTCAGAGGTTCAGGTTCTAGGGATACTCTAGCCAGAGCGGTAGATGTAATAGAGAGTGGCTGTTGTCTGGGAATATTTCCCGAGGGAACAAGGTCGAGACGGACAGAAGCACCTTTACTACAGCCCTCGAAAACTGGTTTTGCAAGGCTAGCAGCACTCTTTCCAGACGTGCCAATTGTTCCTGTAACTCTGTCCATTGGAGCTAGAGATTTCATGCCTCCCGGAACAAAACTGCCCAAGCCATGGAAGAGGATCGATTTGATTGTGGACGACCCGATAACGTTCTCAGAATGGGCAGCGCATTCGGATGGCGGGTCAATAGATGACCAATGGGTAGATTCAATGATGGGCAAAAGTATAGATGAACGACAGGAGGAAATGAGGATATTATATCGCAAGTTTGCAAACCAGTTAGTAAACACACTTGCAATGAGAGGGGCACCTTAGCGCATTCTTGATGGACTACCTGACCACACACACCAATTGTATGAGGCAGTATCTTGACTTACTGAATCGAATACTTGAGGAGGGTGAGGTTAAAGAAGATAGGACCGGGACAGGGACGGTCTCACTTTTCGGTCACCAGATGAGGTTCGATCTAAGCGGCGGTTTTCCTGCGGTTACAACAAAAAGAGTCCATTGGCCGAGCGTCATACACGAGTTACTTTGGTTCCTTTCCGGAGATACCAATATCGAATACCTCATTCAAAACAAAGTTAGGATATGGAACGAGTGGGCAGATGAGAATGGTGATCTTGGTCCAGTTTATGGTAAACAG
Source organism: Marine group II euryarchaeote REDSEA-S42_B7 (assembly GCA_001629255.1). Lineage (GTDB taxonomy): Archaea > Thermoplasmatota > Poseidoniia > Poseidoniales > Thalassarchaeaceae > UBA36. The sequence continues at coordinate 1,155 of LURZ01000021.1, read as the reverse complement.
TGGAGGAAATGGGAGTCAAACGACGGTAGGGTGATAGATCAAATCGAAGGGGCAATAGATCTTATCAAAAAAGATCCGAACAGTAGACGTATCATTGTTTCAGCATGGAACGTGGGAGATCTGCGTGACATGGCATTGATGCCTTGTCACGCATTCTTCCAATTTTACGTAAACGATGGTAAGCTGTCTTGTAACCTATACCAAAGAAGTGCAGACGTTTTCCTTGGTGTGCCATTCAACATATCGTCCTACAGCCTATTGACCTGCATGATAGCTCAGGTTTGCGATCTAGAACCTGGCGAGTTTATCTGGACTGGGGGGGATTGCCACCTGTACCTGAATCACATAGACCAAGCTCGTTTACAAGTCAGTAGAGAGCCGCTGAATCTACCGACTCTGAGACTGGATCCATCCGTAAAATCGATTGATGATTTCAGATTCGAGCACATTTCCATAGACGGATATGAACATCACCCACACATAGCTGCCCCAATATCGGTTTAGTGATCTAATGAAAATGGCTATGATTGTTGCTATGGATAGGGACGGTTGCATAGGAAAGGGAAATGGTTTGCCATGGAGGCTATCTAGCGATATTGCCCGTTTCAAGAGGCTGACTGAGGCTGATGGATTCAATTCGGTGGTCATGGGGAGGCGAACATGGGAGTCTCTTCCAGATAATTTCCGGCCACTTCCCGAGAGAGCTAATATCGTAATGTCTAGGGATACAGATTGGGAGGACGAGGGTGCTATCACAGCCCTATACGTCGGCAGAGCGATAGAGGTAGCATTTGCAGAAGGAAGTGATGAATGTTGGATAATAGGTGGAGCCCAGATATATGAGATGTTCATGGACAGAGTAGAGGAAATTCATGTTACTGAGGTTCAAACGAATAAGAGTGGCGATGTTTTCTTCCCAAACTGGGATCGATCACTGTGGACCCAACAGTTGATTGAGACTGTCAGGGCCGATGAGAATAACGAATACGATTCCACCTACTCAATCTGGACAAAGGGTTGATTTGCACCATTTCCAGCGGGAAGCCATGAGGCCATTGCTGATTACCATAATCTTGATAGCACCAATTTTGATGTCCGGATGTACACAATCTGACGTTGATACTTCTGAACAATCGATGGGCTGCACTTATCCGG
>LURZ01000020.1 GCA_001629255.1 Marine group II euryarchaeote REDSEA-S42_B7 | reverse complement strand
CGGCCACTCTAGGCTCTACATCGGCGAGTACTGTGAGGGTCTTGGAAGCGTTCCTGCGTACCCGTACTTCTTCGTCTTGAAGCCTGTCAGATAGACAGTGGAGCAGAATCCCCTGCCTCCTGAGTGAGAAAGAGGGTAGGGTCTTCAAAGCCGCTATCCTGAAGTCTGGGCAATCGTCCTCTAATGCATCGACCAAGGAATCGTAAGCACGCTCAACATCCTTCTCTGGGACCTTTGCTAGTGCCTTTACACCGTCAATCCTACCTAGGAGCCACGTCTTTCCATCAGCCAAGATTTCTATCTTTCCAGACTCTCCATTGGCCAGTGGAAGGATCTCGTGTGACTCCAACCTCTGCCATGGCCCGCTATCGGGGGATAAGGCGGCTATCCCGACTCCCTTCCGAGCTCCCTTTGGTTTGGCCCCAATCCTCTCGCCGGTGCGCGGGTCGCGCGCGATGTACTCCCTAGCCATTGGAATCGCCCGCGGATAGTGCCACCACACTTCAATGAAGCGCGATTTCGCTCAGGACAACCATCAAGCACATTGTCGTCTAGCCGGCCTTGAACCATGTCCCAGGATGTCGAAATCGAGATCTCGAAGCTCCTCCACTCTTCGTTCAGCGGAGGGACCGCTGTAAGTATGACGGATCTTTCCAGAATGTGGTCCCTTGAGATGCAGTGGTTTTCTCCGGACTCTGCTTTATCGCTGGCAAGGAGCCTTCATTCGACCGGTTGGCTGGTGGGAAGTCCGGATTCCCTCGAACCATGTTCCTCAATTCCAGATCACCCTCCCGAGATGGGTTGGCGCCCATTCCTGTCAAGGTTCGAAGAGATGCCTGAGGCACCCGATACGGATGTGGAAAATGAAACCTCAACTCCTGAGGATAATATAGCCGAGAAGAACGAGGGCGGGGAATCGTCAGGCCTCGGAATCCCAACGGCAAGAATGGCCTCCATTGTCTCGTCGATGTCCGGCCTCGATAGGCGTGAGGTCATTAGGAGGGCCGAGAGGAAGAGAAGGGCATTGGGCCCTGTTTCTGTAGAGATCGCCATACTCCTCCTCGCCAGGGAGCAGAACCTGGATTTGAGGGAGCTGATTGGGCTTCTGGACTAGGTTCCGTTTCCATTGGTCCGCACCTCTGCCGCAAGCAGACCTGGCAGTACCAGCAACGCAAGGATAAGCGAGAAGGCCACAGATATGGAGCTCACAACCCCGAAGTCTCTGATTACTGGGATAGGGGAGAGTAACAGAACCATAAATCCGCAAATGGTGGTGCCAGCTGACATCAGAAGCGCCGATCCGGTGTGCGCGTACATGTCCCGCATCGCAGGCCAGATTGCCATTCCTGAAGCCCTGTTAGACTCGAACCTCCTCCAGACGTGAATCGAGTAGTCGATTCCAAGACCTATGGTGAGTGCGGTGATCATAATCGTCAGGACGTTCCAGTTGATTCCCAGGACCGCCATTGAGCCCACGACCCATGATCCAGCCAAGCCCACGGGAAGTATCACAAGGAGTGACTGGCCTATCCTGCGAGTGAGAGTAGCCAGAACGAGAAGAGAGACGGTTAGGCTGATTGCGGTGGAGCTTACGATAGAGGAGATTAGTCCGGAAAGGAGGTTCGAGAGGGTCATCAGGTCGCCCACGGCGTACGCCCTACCCCCGGTGTCTGACGAGACAATGGAAGCCTCAGCCCCCATCTCCTCGGAGATTTGCTCTACCATAGCGCTGCTCTGCGCCTCGACATCGACTCTGATTCTAAGGTACCTTATCGCAGCACCATCCTCGGTCAATCCTACGTGTTCTTCGGCCCTCTCCGCCCAAGTGGTACCTCTGAGCTGGTCTCCAACTGTTTCGTTCTGTAGAAGGGATGAAATGGCCATGGCCAAGTCACCCTCGACGAAGCTTTCGCTTGGTGCTAGGTCCTCGCCGAAGACCTCCAGGTTGTTATCCACCCCGAATGAGGGATCCTGCTCTATCGCATCTGCTAATATCCTGTATATGCTGTCGTAGGATGCCCATTCGTTGTTAGTACCCGGGGCCTCGGTGACCACTGCCCCCTCCATCCTTGCCAAGGAGTCCTCCAGATCCCCAAGAGCCTCTATCAGCCCCTCCTCGCTATCGAATGAGGACTCCCCTTCGCCCGGCTCAACTAGGATGTAGACCGACTTCAAGGCGTTCACCTCGTAGGACTCGTAGAGGTCGTCCCTGACTTCCATGATTTCCATCTCGTCCTCGGATAGGAAGTCAGTCAACTCAAAACTGGTATCAAGTCCCTGCATCGCGACGACTACTGACCCTGCTGTGATTATGGCTACAGATAGGAGGACCATGGGGGCTTTCCCCCTCTGGAATTCTGCCGCTCTCTCGGCTAGGTTGCCCAGCTCAAGCCCCCTGCTTCTGGAGGCCCCCATGGTCCTCTCTACGAAAACGTGCATAGCCCCTACTGTTACAGTACTCGCTAGAAATGCAGATACCACTCCGAGAGCCAGGGTGGCTCCAAATGTCCTGAGGGGCGGTAAGGGGGAAAGAGAATTTGCCAGGAATGCGAAGACCGTGGTAGTTACAGCCAATGATAGTGCAACTCTGAGCTCCATTAGGGCCTTAGCCCACGCCTCTGCGGAGCTGCTGGAATCCCCCTTGGCCCTCTCGTAAGCCCTCTGTAGGTGTATCGAGTAGTCTATACCCAGGCCGAGAACAACAGGGGCCACCGCTATCTCCAGGATCGAGAATTTCATTTCCATCAGGGATATCGCTCCGTACGTCCAAACCAGAGAAGCCAACAATGCGGTCAGCGGCGCCACAACCATAGTAGAATTAGCCAGACCAGGTTATCTAGGGTGGATTCGTTGATGTCGTTGCTGATTAGATCGTCAGAGATAACTCCGTACTCGAGAATCGACTGCTCGCCTAACATGCTCCTGATGTCGTTTGCATACTGCTGCCTGTCCTCGCTATCCACATCCCCCCTGATCTCGACGAGCCAAAGTGTACTGCTTGCGCTGGGCGTCGGGTTTCCTGTACCGCTTTCCAGCCAGTCACAAACCGGAGAGTAGTCTAAGTCTTCGTGTAGCAACGCGGATGAGGCGAACGCGGCATTAGCAATAGATCGCTCATCGCTTCCGATCGCGGCCCCGCACTCTTCGTCCTCCAATACGGCTTCCAGCATTCCTTTCCAGTCATTGAAATCCGTCAGATCTCCTGTGTAGTTCCTTTCATCAATGAACCTCTGTAGAATCTCAGCTGCATTGATTTGTGACGCGATGAAGTGCCCATTCTCGTCAGAGTGAGATTGGATTCTCTCATAGTCCTCTGATAGCCTATGAAGCGCCTTCATCTCCAGCACATTCGCCAGCTGATCCTCGCTGGCTGACGGCTTCACGTTGATGTATACCAGATGCGGGGACGAACCTATCGAATCCTCGATCCTCTCCTGGGCCTCGTCGGCGTCGGTCTCGGGAGCGAAAGAAGACAGGTCAGTTGTGAATGCAAGACTTCCCGACAGGAAATATGCTAGAAATCCAGTTAGGAAGAGACTCGCAATTAGGATTGGCAGGGACATCCTTTCAAAAGTCTCAGCCAATCGTCTTGTCATGGCATCCATCCCTGACATCGACACCCCCAAAACCTCCCGATGTAAAACTTAGGGGAGGTTTGGTGCTCGTTTGGCTCCGCTTTGGCATGCAAGCCCTCAAAAGGGCCACTCCTGTCGACCAGACGTCCCATGCCAGTAAAAGTATTGAAGAACGAGGGCAGAGAACTGCGAATTAGGGTCTTGGACGGAAATCATACTGCACTACAGATGTTCAGGTACCGTCTGAATGATAGGGACGACGTGGAGTATGCTAACTACTTCCAGAACCACCCAGATCTGGACGATCCGGAGCTTTATGTGAGGTCCGTCAAGGGTAAGAAGGCGGACAAAATTCTCAAAGACATATGCGCAGAGATCGCTAAGGAACTCTCCAGCATCAAGCTTTGAGGGGGTGATTCCCTGATAGGGAGCGAAATCGAAGAATATCTGGGACTTTCCACTTGGGCAGTGCCGTCCGAGGGCATTGGCGGGCTATTGAAAGCCCGCGTAGAGGACTTCAGGGTCGAGGAATCATCCAAGGTTCCCGCTTTTGACGAAAAGGGGAGGTTCACCGTCGCAAGGGTGACTATGACGAACTGGGAGACTAATCGGTACATCAGACGTCTTGCGAGATCTTGCGGTATAAACAAGAACAGAATATTCAGCTCCGGACTGAAGGATAAGAGGGCAATAACCACCCAGGTTTTGGTGATAGACGCACCAAGGAAGAAGGTCGAGTCAGTACAGATACCAGACAGCACCATCGAGGTATTGGGGAGGACCCATCAGAAGGCAACCATGGGCGATCACGATGGGAACCGCTTTACAATTACTGTACGAGGTTGCTGCGATGAATCGGGAAATCCTATTGACGCCAAGGAGGCAATGCGCAGAGTCCACGAAATCAGAGATGGCCTTTCCGAGGTAATTGGTTCAGATGCTTTCCCGAATTGGATAGGGCCTCAGCGCTTCGGTTCGGCCAGACCTGTCACGCCTGAGGTAGGGAAGGCAGTAATCGAGGGGGACTTCGAAAGTGCGGTAGATCTCTATGTTGGCATGGAGGGTATACGAGAGGGCCAAGAGTCTGAGGACTTCAGATCTTCTTGGAGGGACGAAAAGGACCCGGGGAAATCCCTCGAAATTGCCCCGGACAGGCTTGGGTACGAGAAATCGATGCTGGAGCACCTTCTCAAGAAACCTGATGACTTTGTTGGCGCATTCAAGACCCTCCCCAACTCGTTGCAACTCTTGATGGTACATTCAGCGCAGTCTCTGGCATTCAATCACTCCTTGTCTTGCAGGATGGAATCAGGAATGCCTATCATCGAGCCTGTTGAGGGGGATTTGGTTGCACCGATTCTCTCTAACGGAAGGATCGACGTTGGTAAGATGGCCCGAGTCAGCAGTACGAACCTTGTTAGATGCCAACGAAATTGCCAACTCGGTAGGCTTGCAGTTACTGGAATCCTGCCAGGGAGTAATTCCAATCATGCAAGCTCTGAGCCCGGTGATTTCGAAGTCCAAGGCATCGATGCTGCAGGTCTCTCCGATGTGGACTGGGTCGTCAAGGAAATCCCCCGGCTAACTACTTCAGGTACGAGGAGGGCACTTTCCGTCCCCTTCAGGGACTTGACCGTCGAGCAGGCACCCGATACAAACGACCTTTTCAATCGCTGGGAGGAAGGTCCCCTAGAGGGTGATCGATGGCATCCCGAAGGGGCTTCTCTAAGACTGAGATTCAACTTACCAGCAGGTGCATACGCAACCGTACTGATGCGTGAGTTCATGAGATCGCCACTCGACCACTACTGATCAGAGGCGGCCCATTTCCAAGGCCTCGATTTGTCCGACTAGATCGTCGGCCTGCTTGACCCTTTCTTCAAATCCGTCAACGATTCCCTCTCCCTCTCCCAGAACCGCCTGGACCTCTATGTACATCATTCCGAATGCCAGTGGCTTAACCTCCACCTCTTGTACTTCTTCGAAGTCCGAAATGACGTTTGCTATCCCTTCGTAATTCGGACTGCCGTCTTCAGGTTGGTCTAGAGTAACCTTGTATTTCACAACTACATGACCCACAAAAATCACCTCAAGGACCCACAAAATCGCACTCATGGCACTTGTACTTCACGGACTGAACCCTGCACTTCTGACTCCTCCCAAGAGGGGCCGAACACACGGGGCACGGGAAGGAGGTGCTTTCGCTGCCTACTAAGGGCGTCCCGGAGGACGCGCATACAGTTGCCCTTCCACTAGTCCCGGCCATTGACCAGCTGTCGTACTAGGGTCCCTTTTTAGCGTTGATTGTGTTAATCCAGTGAAATCGGAGGGTAGAATCTAACCAAAATTGCTGAAAATTGAAAAGATTGGACTATTCGAGTCAACCATGGTCGAAGAAGAAATCAGTCTGACTGGGGAGCAATCAGACCTATCAGATTACGTGAACGACGAAGGGGGTATTTGGAGCCTTAGGCAGGTAGAGAAGATCAGAGGTTGGAACAATATCGAGTATGGGGCCGGACTCTCGGGAAAGAACACCCCTTCTACTGGGCTCTCCATGAACAGGGCATACATCCCACCCGGAGGAATAGCGAAGGCACATATCCATGTTGACTTCGATGTCATGATATACCTCCTGAAGGGAAGTGTCCGGCACGAATATGGGGAGGGATGTCGCCAGTCTGTGGTACACAGTGCCGGGGACATGTTCTACATCGAACCGGGCCTTCCGCACGAGGTTTTCAATTGCTCAGAAGACGAATGGGTGCATGCGATCGTCTCTAGGTCAGATGCTTCCGAGTGGCAGAACATCAAGCCATATGACAGAGACTCAGAGTAGCTACTCCTTCTTGGGCAGTTTCCTGAACCCAACTATCGAATCAATCTCCTGGTCTATGTCTTCATCCACTACTATTCCTATCGAGGCCAGATGAGCCTCTACGTGTTGCATTGCAGACCCTTCTTTCTTTGGCTCTGGAAGCTTCCTTTGGCAGACGAGATACGTCTCGGAGGAAGCACTCCTGCTGGCAGTGGGGGAAAATCTCCCAACGGAGGAGAATCTCAGCTTAGCAGCCCCAACGAGGCCCTCGATACCGGCTCCTTGGAAGACCTTCGTAACGAAGCCGCCCCCTGGGGCCAGGAGGTCGGATGCAACATCCAGTGCCATAGTTGAGAGCTCCAGGGAAATGGCCTGATCGGTGTCATACCTGCCAGTAAGCCTGGGGGAAATGTCACTAATCACGCAGTTGAGTTGCCCTCCCGGAATCTCCTCGGTGATTTCCTCAATCGTCGAGTCATGCGTTATATCCCCGACCAATACTACAGCCCCCTCGACTGGAGACGTGACCAATAGGTCAACCCCGATTACCTTGCCACTCTCCCCGACCTCCTCTACTGCAACCTGAGTCCAGCCGCCGGGATGACAACCTATGTCCAATACGCAGTCTCCCTTGCGAATGACTCCGAACTTATCTTGGATTTGCTTTAGCTTGTAAGCTGACCGTGCCCGATAACCCTTCGACTTCGCATCCCTCCTCCAAGGGTCGCGTTTGTTCTCCTGGTACCAGCGTTTGCTCATGCCATCACTCAAAGACGGGTGGTTAAGAATCCAAACCATGGATTCTTTCAATCGGGGGCCGTTGTCTAACTCGAACTCAAAGGCCGATTTCCAAAATGAGGTTCCTTGCAGTTTCTCTGATAGCATCCTCTGACATCGCTGTTGGCTTGAAGCCGCTGTCAAGCAGCCGGGTCACATCCAAGTAGGTCTTGGGGACATCTCCGGCCCAACCCCGCTTCCCTCCGGTGTAGGATATCTCGACCCCCTCTAGGCCGCTCTCTTCGATAACGATCTGCGCAATCTTTGAGACTGAGCAGGTGTCTCCCGTTCCCAAATTATACATTACAGCGCCCTCGTCACCCATCGAGATAATGTGCAACATAGACCGAACGCAGTCGTGAGCAGACATGTATGACTTCTCCTGGTTACCGTCTCCCAGAACCTCAAGTCTGCTGGGGTCCGACTTGAGTTTGTGGATGAAGTCGAATATCACGCCATGGGTCCCTCTCGGGCCGACTATGTTTGCGAATCTGTGGATAAAGCCCTTGGCTCCGAATGTTCCTGCCCATGCCGTGATTAGCGACTCGCTGGCTAGTTTCGAGGCTCCGTACAAGGAAATTGGCATCACTGGGCCGTAGCTCTCCGGAGTAGGCATGACGCTGGCCTCCCCATAAACTGCAGACGACGACGCGAAGGAAATCCTGCCCACTCCGTTCAAACGCATCGCCTCTAGGACGTTGTAAGTGGCAAGTGTTCCTTGCTTCAGGTCTGTATCGGTAACTTCTGTACCTAGTCTGATATCCGGATTTGCAGCCATATGGTGGACAGTATCGATTCCCTCCATCGCTGACATTATGGCTTTTTTATTCAGTAAATCTTCATTGAAAATCTCCACAGAACCGCCATCCAGGTGGTGTGAAAGGAACTCTTCTCTACCGCTACTGAAGTTGTCTATCACTCTCACTTTCTTGCCCTGATTGACCAAAGCATCGACCAAGTGCGAGCCGATGAAGCCGGCGCCTCCGGTGACAAGCTCCATAATATCCCCCCACACATCGTCCTATTGAGTACATCGGAAACCGAATTTTCCTTTTCGTCCATTAATCGGCACATCTGGATAACGTGTATCCGAACGCTTCATTTGGCTTGAGTCGGGGAAGAGGTCCGTGACTTCTGCGGATGGAAGACCCCAACAAGATGAAGAGCTCGTCTTCTGGTCTTGGTTCTTCGAAAAAATTAGTCCCTTCACCGATCGACTTTCGAGTCTAAGCGATGCCGTTGGAGATAGTCCCATTGGAGGTTTTATCGATACTGCGGGCCAGTTGGTTAACGATATCTCGGATACAGCTCATATAGCGGCCCAGAGGGTAGTGGAGTTGACCTACAGTGCAATTCTCAGAAGTCCAGCATACCTGATAGTGACCCTCTTACTGGCTTCTGCCTTAATCGGTTGGAGGGCCGAGGACTTCGAGCATCAGATTAATGGGGATGTCGAGATATATCTCCCCGACGGGGCCAACTCGACATTGTTGCTTAACGAGGTAAGGGAACAATGGGCCACGGACATAGTGATTCTTTACATTCAGACGAATAACGCAGCCATTGGTGCTAAGCATGGCGATGAAAATATCACAGATGCCGATATTTTGAACCAGATCTCATGGATAGAAGGTGACGATAACAACGCCCAAGCCGGAGGATATGGGAGGGGTCTGGACTACAATAAAGAGGACCGTGGATCCTATTACTGTAACAGCCCCATGAGTGGTTGTGATGGTGTTGTATGGATTTTATCTCCGGCCCAAATCGTGAAAGAGGCAAATTCCACCGATTATCGCTTCTCGTGCGCTGTGGAGAAGTACGGGCTACCAGGTTCGGATGGGGAATGTGATTTGGCCAGTCTGAATCCTAACGAGGGATACTCAATACCCCAAGGGGATGGAGCCCAGGACAGAATCGATGGCTATGTCGAGAACTCCGGTGATCTCTTCTCAAACTTCGTCAGAGACACCAACGACGACGGGATATGGGATACTGGGGTGGTTATAATGGGGATTTCATTTGATATGACCAACACCGACATCACCCCTAGGGCCGACCTCAAGACAGGGGAGGAGATCAGAGATCACGAGGCATTCATCGCGTATGTCAAAGCACTTATTTCCTCTGATCCAGCTAGGACCCACTGCGCTCTTTGTTTCGAAGTCTATGATGAGGTCTGGACAATGGACAAGGATAGGTCGGACAAGATTCCTGAAAGGAGAGCAGTCACCGTTACGGGGCTCACGCCTGTCTTGCATGACGTCTCCGACGAGATATACAAGGCACTCAGGTACACTATGCTCCCAGTAAGTCTAGTGCTCGTGGGCCTTACTATGTTCATTCTCCACAGGAGCTGGAAGGTAATCGTGATCTGTGGGACCCCAATAGCGATGAGCCTAGCCGTTACCTTCGGGTCCACCGTCATCTTCGACATCATGCTCACACCCATGATCATCTCAGCAGGACCCATATTGGTGGGTCTCGGAGTGGACTATTCGCTGCACTTGACCAATAGAATCGAGGAGAATAGGAAGGATATTCTCAACCAGATGGAGGAGGATGCATGGGCATCGAAGAGAGACGGGGTCGAGGTCCCGGAGCCTGATCCTTTCGACCCCCAGATTAGTCTGACTGCCAACGTCAGAGCAGCCATGACAACTGGAAACGCGATTTTCCTATCTGCATTGACTACCATAGTCGGTTTCAGCGTCCTTACCTGGCATATCCTAGTCCCCATCGAACCAATGAGGACCGTCGGGAATACCCTACTGATTGGCATCTCGACCACCTTCATCATCTCGATGCTAATGGTCCCCGCTTGGATAGAACTCCTACGCTACAGGAAAGGGGACTCAGATGGTCTGCTTTCGAGCGGTGTGGTGGAGTCCGCTAGGAGGAAGAGGATTGCTGCAAGTAGGGAGCTAAAAGAAAGAGAAACGCCTTGGAAGAAGAGGGATGAATCCGCAATAGACACCTCGGACGTTTTTGGCACAATCCTCGGCATTAACAGCATATTCTTCTACCTAGCCTCCACATTAATTTTCACCGGTACTTTATTCCTAATAACCGATATAACAACATTAGATTTATCCTCATCAAACCTATTGATACTAGGTTTCACCCTTTCGACAACCCTGACCTTCTCACTACTGGACGAGTTCTGGGAGTCTGTGGGGAGGGTGCCACTCAAGGCCACTGTTTTGGTGATACTCATTTCCACTGCGGCCACAGTATGGGGGGGTATGATGTTCAAGGAGCAGTTGGGGAAGGACATCACAGGATCTTCTGACGAGGTACCCCCAAACCTCGAGTCTTATGAAGCACTGAGGGAGTACAGCATCGTTTTCGAGGGCGGTCAGACTAACATGTTCATCGTTGACGCCACTGAATACGTAACCGAGAACGACACGGCCCCAATTAGAGATCTGCCTATCCTCGATTCGATTGAGAGGATGCAGACAATCAGGATCGATAACGTGGAGAATACAACAACCATCAGTCTCGTGAATATACTCAAGGCAATACATGTTGACGTAAAGGTCGGAAATCTCGAACTATACGATCAGAGCCTCTGGGACCTAATCCATGACGAGTGTTGGGATGAGTCCACCAACCCACTCCGTCCGGATTGCTGGCCATACACGGTTAGCAGCAGAGAGGACATGGTGAATATCGCATTCGACACCTTGAGTCCGGAAATCAGATCGATGCTGATGAACTCAGACGACGGAGATGGTGAGACTAAGACCCTAGTTTACGTTAACCAGCCATACATCAATCTCGCGGTAGCAGGAGGCTTGAGGGACACTATTGACGGCCATCTGGACGAGGGCGGATGCTCCGATGCATTGAGGTGCAACGCTCTTGGCATACAGGGTGTATACAACTCTCTACTTACGGGCGGTCTTCCGGTTTCCCTTGACATTAACGATGGGATTCACGAGGCCCAGTCAAAGACTACTATTGCCACGATGCTAATACTCCTACTAGTAATGGCCATACTATTCAGATCTCTAAGACTGGCATTATTCACCATGACTGCAGTCGGAGTCGTTGTTCTCTGGCAACCCCTGCTCATGTGGTTCTACAAGGTAAATGTCAACGTATTCACGGCAATGATTGGTACACTTGTGTTCGGTATAGGTGTCGATGACTCAATCCACATAATTGATCGAATAAAGGACGAACGAGAAACTCCATCGGGAATTCAGAAGTCGGTTTCCAGAACGGGAAGAACAATTTTCGAGACCACCGCGACGACTTGCACAGGGCTGGCAGCTGGGCTATTCGTGGAAATTCCAGGTCTACAGAACTTCTTCTTACTGATGATGTTGCTTCTGGTCTTGGCACTTCTTACTAGCTCCATCCTCCTCCCGAGCCTAATCGTTGCTTATCACGAGATTTCCCATGCTCTTCGAGGCAAGTCCTTCGGAACATGGCAGGACTATGATGAGAGCGGCTCTATCGCAGATTCGGCGCCTCTAGACGCAGTGGTTTTCAGATAGTTGGCGAGGGTGCAGGGAGTAAGCCCCTTTCTGTTCACCTTTCGGCTGGTCGCATTCAACTATGCATCCTACCCGGTCCTGTCGATGCCATTCGGACCTGCTTGGACTTGCTCCGGCGTGGTTGCCCGTTCCAGCCACACTCAGGAAACCTCCCCCTCGCGGGTTCACCGTACTCCTGGCATGGTTCGTTTCTGCTGCAGAGCCGGCCCTCCCGGACCCCCGTCTTGTGACGAGACGCCTGCATCGCGGAGAGGGGACTTTCCTCAGTGTCTAACACTGTCAGCGACCCTCCTGCTCCCTCGCCCAAGCGGATGCACCATACCCAAAGAACCCACCGCATGACAGGGGGAAGCATCATGCACGTCCTACTAGACGCGGTTTCATGTCCGATGTAGAGCACTTGAAGGAGCAAGCAGGCATCGCAGCATGCCGCTTCGTCAAGGACGGCATGTTACTCGGACTAGGTACCGGATCTACCGTGAGGCATTCTATCATTGAGATAGCGAGGCTCATCACTGAGGAAGGGATGAACCTAATTGGTGTCCCAACTAGTGAAGATACGAGGAGGCTTTCGGAGGAGTTGGGTATTCCTTTGTTGAAGATCGAGGACTCGGGAACTCTAGATCTAACAATAGACGGAGCCGATGAGTTCAACCATAACTTCGATCTGATAAAGGGAGGCGGAGGCGCTCTGACTAGGGAGAAGGTAGTCGCTCTGAAATCCAAATCGATGGTTGTTGTGGCAGATCACACAAAGAAAGTGGAAGTGCTGGGTGCATTCGATCTACCAGTTGAGGTCGACTCGGACCTCTGGGAAGGGGCTAGAGAGGGACTTTCTCGAATTTGTCCCGGACAAGTTAGCCTGAGGATAAAGGGTTCAGAACCGTTCGAGACAGATAACCACGGCTTCATTCTAGATTGCTCCTTCGGCCCTACAATCTCAGATCCAACATCTTTGGAGAGAGCCATTTCCGACATTCCCGGAGTGGTTGAGGTAGGACTCTTCGTAGGCATTTGCGATGCAGTTGTCGTCGCTTCAAGTGATGGAATCGAAGAGCTGATCAAGTCCAATGGAAGGGCTTAGCATCCGTCGTCGTTAAAGGGGACCTGCCAATCCCGAACCGGGTCTGTAGCTTAGTCAGGTAGAGCACCCGGCTCTTAACCGGGCGGTCGCGGGTTCGAACCCCGTCAGACCCGCCAATGTATATGCCAAGCAATCGAGGATTCATAACCGATGGTCTGAGACGGATGATTGGCGACACTATGGGGAAAGAGTACTGGATCGGAGATGTTACGGCTGGCTCCCATGATGCCAAAGAGGTGGTACTCAAGGGGTGGGTCCACAGGGCCCGGGGCTCCAACAAGATTTGGTTCATCGTTGTTCGAGACTCTACAGGCCACATCCAATGCGTGGCGAAGAGGGAGGCAGTAGGTGACGAGTGTTTCGAATCGCTAAGGAACGCTCTAATCGAATCTAGTGTCGAGATAACAGGCGTCGTAGAGCCAACAGATCGGGAGCACGGCCACGAGGTCCGGGTTACTTCAGCCACTGTGGTCGGTCCCGTGAACCCCGATCGCCCCTTCCCCATCACCGAATCAGCGATGGAGGACTCCGATGGTGGTGAGACCGAGTTCCTACTGGATAACAGGCACCTCTACCTTCGAACGAGCCGAATGACGACCATGCTGAAGGTTAGAAGCACCGTATTCGGGGCAATACACTCATATTTCCGAGGTAGAGACTTCACAGAGTACCAGGCCCCCAACTTCGTTGCAGGCGCGGTGGAAGGTGGAAGTACACTGTTCGAAGTCCCATACTTCGGCAAGAAGGCATATCTCACCCAATCATGGCAACTCTATGCAGAAGCAGCGATGCCAGCCCTCGAGCGTCTGTACACTATGGCTCCGTCATTCCGGGCGGAGAAGAGCAGGACGAGGAGGCACCTAACGGAGTTCTGGCATGCTGAGATGGAGATAGCATGGGCTTCCAATGACGAGGTGATGGAACACGGAGAAGGAGTGGTGCGACACGTCGCGAGTACCCTACTAGAAGAAAGACCGGAGGAGTTGGAGGAATTGGGCCGGGATTTGTCTGTGATATCCAGATTCGCGGAAAGCGAGTACCCTCGGATGCGCTATGACGAGGCCATTGAGATACTAAAGTCGAAGGGAGTAGAGGTCGAGTGGGGTCAGGACTTGGACTACTCCAAAGAGAAGATACTAACCTCTGAGTTCGATGTCCCCCACTTCCTCACTCACTACCCCAGGGTTGCCAAGCCATTCTATCACCGTCCTGATCCTGAGGACCCTAAATACGTCCTGTGTCACGACCTTCTGGCCCCCGAGGGCTATGGCGAGATAATCGGAGGAGGGGAGAGGACATGGTCAGAGGAGGAAATACTCGAGAGAATTGACGAGGAGGGGACCCCTCGTGATCCATACGAATTCTACATCGATATCCGGAGATACGGAGGTGTGCCCCACGGGGGCTTCGGATTGGGTGTCGACAGGCTATGCACCTGGCTTTCAGGTGCCGAGCACATCAGAGAGGCAATCCCCTTTCCGAGGGACAGCAGAAGGGTCACTCCATAGGAAGTGTTACCATGGAATCAGAAAAGAACCGTCCCCTAACGAAGCTTGTGGCGGTCTCAGCAGTCACTGCAAGTCTCTGCTGCCTGCCATCAGTAATTTGGGTCATGCTTGCTGGATCTTCGGCCATAGTCGCAGCGGACCAGCTCTCTAACGATCTTTACTACTCCTGGGTACGATACGCCCTCTACATGGTATCACTCTCCATGCTATCTTACGGTCTGGTGGTTTATTTCCGAAACAGGGGAGTTTGCACTCTGGACGACGTCAGAAGAGAGAAGAGAAGAGTAATCAACACAAGTCTGGCAGTTTTTACTGCTGCTATTCTGACTTACATGGTTTGGAATTTTGTCATTCTGGAGATTGTTGGGATAGCTATCGGCCTTCCTTGGGAGGAATCAGCGTTCTGGAACTAGAGCCCGGACCAACGAATGCCTCTTACGGCAACCACTCCTACCAGAGTCATGCCTGAGAGTTGGCGAGACATGGATATAGCAAACCCCACCGAGGAACACTCGATGCTGAGGGAGATGGTTCGAGACTTTGTCAGAGAGAAAGTAGAGCCACAAGCCCTAGAGAGCGACAGAAACGAGAGATTCAATTTAGGACTATTTAGAGAAATGGGGTCGATGGGGCTTCTGGGATTAACGGCCCCTCCTGAGTACGGAGGCGCAGGAATGGATGCGACCTCTGTAGCTATCGTTAACGAGGAACTATCCTACTCTGACCCGGGGCTATGCCTTGCATTTCTGGCCCATGACCAACTCTTCGTGAATAACCTGGTTCACAGCGGAAGTGACTCTCAAAAGGAGAGGATACTCCCAAAGGTCTGCAGTGGCGAATGGGTAGGCTGCCTCGGAATGAGTGAGCCGAACCAAGGCACAGACGTACTTGGTATGGAAACATCTGCTAAACAATCCGATGACGGGTCTTGGATTATCAACGGCAGGAAAATGTGGATAACAAATGGAATCATTGATGATGAAGGCACTCCAGCGGATATCGTATGGCTTTATGCCAGGACTGGCACTGATGAAAGAGGCAGAGCAGAAATAACCACTTTCCTGATCGAGAGTGGAATGGAGGGATACTCCGCAGGACAAAAGATAGAGGACAAGTTGGGAATGAGAGCGAGCACTACAGCAGAGTTGGTTTTCGAGAAC
>LURZ01000002.1 GCA_001629255.1 Marine group II euryarchaeote REDSEA-S42_B7 | reverse complement strand
GAGCTAAACTGAGGTCTGAGATTGAGAGGCTAATAGACGCAATGCCGACTAAGGATCATAAGAGAAAGGGGATGGAAAACACTCTTCTCCGAGTATTATTTAGGGGCCTTCCCAAAGATGATGAAATACACAGGATACTCGGCATCGTAACACAGGCTGCCGACTTGTTCGAGCAAACTTGATTCTGAGTGCCCGCATATGAGATTCTACTCTTTGTACCAGCTTGCCCATGATTTGGGAGTCTCCCTCACATGGAATGCTCTCAGGATTAGAGAATTCCCATAGGATGATGAGATATGGGACTCTACCTGTTCAAATGCCCACTTAGCAAGGTTTTCCGCAGTAGGAATGAATGGGAGAATCACGGTTCGATGCTCAGTCTCCATCATCTTGAGCGCTTCCACGGCTACCTCGTCACCCTCGAACACGAGGAAGGCGTGATCAACTACGTCGTGGATGTGTGTATTTAGAATCTTAGAAACTTCGGAGAAGTCAATTAGCATTCCCTCTTCTGATACTCCCCTCTTTGTCACAACATCGCCCTCCAACTCCGCCTCCCATCTATATCTGTGGCCGTGCATATGCCTACATTTGCTACTATGATTGGGTACCCTGTGGCCAGTATCTGTCTCAACCCATCTTCGTATTCTATTCGGCATCATCTACCTCCATCTCGAAGTCTAGGCTTGCTGAATTAATGCAGTATCTCTCGCCACCGAATTCAATTGGTCCGTCATCAAAAACATGGCCCAGATGAGCATCACATGAGCCGCACCTTACTTCTATTCTCAACATTCCATACGAGGTGTCTCGTATCCTTTTAATTCCAGCATTTTGATCCTCTGTGTGAAATGCTGGCCAACCACATCTAGAGTCAAACTTCATTTTAGAGGTGAATAGTAAATGTCCGCAGCAAATGCACCGATAGTCCCCCTTTCTGTCCTCCATGTAGTAAATTCCTGTATTGGGTGGCTCTGTACCTGCCTCCCTTGTAACGTGATATTGCATATCTGTTAGCCTTTCTCTCCATTCCGAATCCCTCTCTGGGTCGAATTTTGGAAGGTCATCACTCATTTTGCACACCCTGCCTCTCTTGGTCTAATGCATAGTTCAAAACTGAGTCCCAGTCGTATACGTACTCCAGTGGATCCACTCTTCCTATGGCGTGGAATGCTAGTATCCTTTCGACATCAGCACCGGATCTGCCAGAGCTCCGACCATTGCTATCTGGATTGTAAGATGTGTTAGTGTTGGAAAAGACAATATCGAAATCTAACCCAAGTGAGGTACAGGATTCCAAAGCGTCCTGAAGAATATTCGTCTTGTCGAAAGAGATGTATGGAAGATGGAAAGAAACGCGATCGCTTTCCCAGTTTCCAATAGAGAATGCCTTCTCCAATGAATGGTAGAATTCGGGTCTGCAATCGGGATATATTTCATGATCGCCACTATGCACACCTAGGGCAATCCTAACTTGGCAGTTCTGAGAAATAGCAATACTAAGAGCCCTAGCATATAGTATCGATGAAAAAATAGCATTCCTATTGGGGACTACTGTCTGCTTCATCTGCTCTGACTCATAATGCCCCTCTGGAACATCTATGTCCTCGCTAGTCAGTGCGGAATGTAGAGACATCATCGCAGAGCTAAGGTCTACAATGCAGTGCGCGACATTATGGCCATTCTCTCTCAGATAATTTATGTTGTCTCGAGCTCGATCTATCTCAATGATGTGCTTCTGTCCGTAGTCATAGGAAACGCAAGTGATATCATCTCCTTCTGCTATCATCCTCAATAACAGCGAAGTACTGTCCATGCCACCAGACAGCGACATAACCGACCTATTCATAGTACTCCCATCCACTTATGTGTCTGGAGGCTCAATCGCCACTCAGGACTATCCTTGACCAATCTCTCTACTATCTGGAAGCTCTTGCCATTTTCCTCAATCGATTCGTCCTCGATATAACAAGGCTGGATATAGAGATGGTTGAAGCCCTTCTTCAGGTCATCATACAAAGCCAGGTCTTGTCCGCAATATACTACCTTCAGTTCATCACCAGTTCTCTGTTTTATGGGAACATTCGGATATAATTGATCCTTGGGACTAACACATATCCAGTCTATAATAGGGTCGATTGGAATTGTTCCATTGGTCTCGATTGATATGTTGATCCCGTGTTCCTTTAGCCTCTTGCCAATGATTGACAGATCCTGCAACGCGGGCTCACCACCCGTGAATACCACCCTGTCGCATTCGTAGCTTAGTACTTGTTCCATAATAGTATTGATATCCATTTCTTCGAAGGTCATAAAATCGGTATCGCACCACTCACATCTAAGATTGCAATTTCCGAATCTTATGAAGACATGCGGAATGCCCGTATGAAATCCCTCTCCTTGAACAGAGTGAAAAATCTCAACAATTGGGTATTTTTGCAGATAATCACCTCTGCAGATTTCCGCTTCTGATAAGCTGCAATACCTCTGTTCTAGCCTCCTGTTTATCGAAGAAGACGCCTCGCATGGAACTAGTTGTCATAATTGAATTCTGCTTTCTGACCCCTCTGCACTTCATGCATCCATGTTGGGCTTCCAGAATAACGGCGCACCCTAGAGGACTGAGATTTTCCATAATGTCATCCGCTACAGATTGGGTAATTCGTTCTTGGTTCTGCAGTCTTTTAGAATGCATGTCTAGAAGTCTGGCTAGCTTACTGATACCCACTATCTTATCCACTGGAATGTAAGCGATATGACCCTTTCCAGAAAATGGTTGAAGATGGTGCTCACAGGTACTGTGGAATTCCATGTCCTTTAGCAGGACTATTCCATCGTAGCCTTCTGCATTGAAGGTAGAGTCCAGAATTTCACTGGCATCATCTGAGTATCCGCTGAATATCTCCTCATATGACTGAATCACCCTCTCGGGCGTATTCTCAAGTCCTTCCC
Organism: Marine group II euryarchaeote REDSEA-S42_B7; assembly: GCA_001629255.1. Taxonomy (GTDB): domain Archaea; phylum Thermoplasmatota; class Poseidoniia; order Poseidoniales; family Thalassarchaeaceae; genus UBA36. The sequence continues at coordinate 4,339 of LURZ01000002.1, read as the reverse complement.
TCAGTTCTGATCCACACTGTTCTATGTAGCGAACAATAGTCTCTATTGCATCAATCGCCTCCTCTTTATCCGGTAATTTCACTCATTCACCTCCCGTGTCTTGCGTCAATTTCGTCCAACTGATCCAGCATCTTCCTACAGGCGGTTCTAATTGCGTCGGCCAAACTGACAAACTTCTTTGAGTCGCCGACATGTTTCTTCAGATCGGAAACAATCTCTCTGGGCATGTCTAGGCTGATCTTTGGCATGCACCAAGGGAAAAAAGGACTAGATATAATATTACTTGAGTAATATCTGAGTATTATTTACGTAGGTTCTCGACTTTTTCATCCAAGCCTGGATACTTCTCCTCTAGCTGGTGGGCCCTAGACTTGAGGCCTTCTAATTGGGAGAAAGCCTCATCTTCAGAAATTCCTTGCGAAATCAGATTCAACAGAAGTGATAACCCCCCCTGAATTGTTCCAGCATCTAAGAAAGCGTCATTGGATATTTTGCTTGTTGCTCTTAGAACTTCAAGAGAGTCTCTTACAAAATCTCTCTGCTCCTCTATAATTCCTAAGGAGGAATTTCCTAGTGATTCTATCCTGTCTAGGGTGCTAATCATAGCACACCGAAATAGATTTGCTTTTTGATAATTCTCACTTTTTCGATTCGACGAGCTCTATCAGAACTCCGCCCGCTGAAGAAGGATGGACAAAAGCAATTCTATGGCCATCTGCGCCGAGAGTCGGTTCTTCCGAGACCATTTTCACTCCAGCGATGAGTAAGCTCGAGATTGTTTCTTCTATATCTGCTACTCTAACTGCTATTTGCTGTATTCCGGGTCCATTCTTGGACATGAACTTCCCGACGGGGGTGTCATCCCCTAATGGTTCCAATAATTCTATTCTTGTGGATGTATTTCCGTGCATGAATCTGATTTTCACGCCTTGTTCAGAATTTATTTGATCGTCCCCCTGTGTGAATCCTAAGATAGCCCAGAGTTGTTGCGACTCATCGAGTGAGTAGGTTGCAATTCCTATATGATCAATCGTTCCGTCTTTCATTCAAACACCACTAGGGGAAACCCATGTTCCGAATTCTTCTCTGAGCACTGTGTTAATCTCTCCGACCGTGGTTTCTACCTTCACTGCACTGATTATAGGATCCATGAGATTTGAGCCATCTCTACAGCTTTCTCTAATTGCCTTTAGAGAATCACCAACTAGAGATTGGTTCCTATTCTTCTTCATCTCTGACAATTCAGAAGACTTGCGAAGTTCTGCATCGGTATCGAGGACCAATCCCTCAAAGTCTGGATCGGGTTCACTGACATGAGAATTGACGCCAACGACGAGTTCGTCGCCATTCTCTACTCTTTGTAAATGAGTCCAAGCGCTTTCATGAATCGCCCTCTGTTATCATATTTCTCGATTCTTCGATTAGCGAATCTGTCATAGTCTCAACTACTACAGAACCGCCGAAAGGATCCGCATGTTCCCTGACTCCGTGCTCTTCGGCGATAATCTGCTGTGTGCGCAGTGCAATTCTAGCAGATTCCTCGGTAGGTAAACCAAGTGCCTCATCGAAGCTGTTGGTGTGTAAAGATTGAGTTCCACCGAATACAGATGCCATTGCTTGATATGATACTCTAATTGCGTTGTTCATAGGCTGTTGTGCCGTGAGCGTAACTCCTGATGTTTGGGTATGGAATCTTAATTGAGATGACTTCGGATTTGACGGTGAGAATTCGTTTTCCACCAACTCGTACCAAAGCTGTCTGGCCGCCCTAAACTTGCTTACTTCCTCTAGGAAGTTGTTATGACAAGCGAAGAAGAAAGAGATTCTTGGAGCAAAATCATCTACATTCAACCCTTTTTTGATTGCCTCTCTGACATAGTAAATTGCATTTGATAATGTCATAGCAATTTCCTGAACGGCCGTGCAACCTGCTTCCCTCATATGGTATCCGCTAATTGAAATTGTATTCCATCTGGGGGCGTTTGAAGCGCACCATGAAATTAAGTCAGTGGTCAAGCGTACAGACGGACCGGGGGGGAAAATGTACAATCCCCTAGAAATGTATTCCTTCAGTATATCATTCTGAACTGTACCAGAAAGATCAGAGCTAGGAATTCCCTTCTCTTCTGCAACTGATACATATAGGGCGAGGAGAGTGGTTGCTGGGGCATTGATTGTCATGGAGGTGGATATTGAAGACATTTCTATATCTTCGAATAGCCTCCTCATGTCGTGAATTGAGTCTATTGCAACCCCTACCTTACCAACCTCCCCTGAAGAAAGTGGATCATCTGAATCCAAGCCTAATTGTGTGGGTAGATCAAATGCTACTGATAGTCCAGTTTGACCATTTTCCAGTAGATTTCTAAATCGACTGTTAGTCTCACCGGGTGACGAAAAACCGGCATACTGCCTCATTGTCCATAGTCTATCGGCATACATTCCAGGATGGATTCCCCGCCTATATGGCGGATCACCTGAAGAGCCCAAATTGTAAGCATGATCAGACGTGTCGATAGTTGACATGAATTACCCAAGTGGTGACATCCCAAGAACCATTCTCAGGCTACCGTCGGATTGTATACCCGTCCACGACACTCGCTAACGATCTCATTTGGTCATCATCTATGATGCCTTCGTCTAGCTTTTCTTGTAGGAAATCCTTAGCCTCCTTGGTAGTCTGCCTCTCACCTCTGGCCCATATTGTTGCTAAGAGATTTGAACGAAATTCTTCTGACACGCCAATTTCTACAAGAAGCCCCCGCATCTCATACTTGTACTCCATGTGTCTGCTCCTGTCCAGTCTTCTAGCACGGTTGGCAGGCTGATATGATGATGTCTTGCTACGGAATTTTTTCTGAGGTTTCTTGGGCTCTGTTTTATTTTCCGTTGGGCTTTTCTTGGAAACACCAATTGTTTTTTCTTTCTCTGCTGCAAGCGATGCCCTCAGTATGCTATCCTCAATAATCTGCCTAGCCTTCAGACTTTTGCCAGAGTCTTCTAGCTTAGTTCCCACTTCGGGTGTAATATCAGCCGGCTTCTTTTCCGGCTTCGATGATTTTTTCTCCTGAGATGTCTGTTCATGGTTTTCTAAACCCAAAATTTGGCTCTCGAGTATTGTTTCCTCTGGCTCCTTGATTTTAGGAACAGCAGATTGCTTATGTGCCTCACCATGATCGATTTGTTGAGTATGGTTAAGTTCCTTAATTGCAGACGGTTCTGGCTTTGGCATGGGTTTGGGCCTTGAACCAGGGGCAGACGGGGGGGCTGCTCTTGGTGATCTAGGTTTGGGCGATTTTGGTTTTGAAATACTGCCTGATTTTGCCTTCGAAGATGTCTGTGAAGTTGCCCCGAAGATGTTCTTCGGTGCTGCTTTCTTCCTCCTTCTTCTCTGCACCGTGTAATCAATCCTCATTCAACCGGCCCTAAGGACTCTCATAAGAGTTCGCGACTATCATGACCAAACTACTGCAGTGTTATCGGTTCTAAGTGATGGGTCGATTCCACTATCCATTAGTTCTGTTTCTAAGCCACAATCTAGCATTCTACGCCCCAACTCGGCAATCATTGTGCCGTTATCAATACAATATGGCTTGTCTGGCCAGAAACATTCTGCACCCCTATCTTCACACATCATTTTACTCATTTTTCTAAGTCGCTCATTACACGCAACTCCACCACCGAGCAAAAGCTCATCCTTGCCCGTGTGCGCTAATGCTCTCTCGGCCACCTCTACGCAGGTCGCGAATGAATGCTCCTGGAGAGACCAACAAACTTCTCCCAGAGACTTGCCCTCAGCAACTTTCTGTACCGCTGATGTAAGCATCCCCGAGAATGCCAAATCCATTCCGTGAACCCCATATGGCAACAATACATCATCGAGACTAATATCAGCTTTCTCAGAGAACTCATTTGATAATTTTTCAATTTCGGGACCGCCAGGGAATGGGATACCCTGTGTTCTAGCAAATTTGTCTAACATATTCCCGATTCCGATGTCAAGTGTTTCTCCAAGAACTCGATATCTTCCATCCGCTCTAGCGATTACCTGCGTATTCCCACCACTGACATATAGCAAAACGGGGTCTTTGCAACCAGTTTGGTTTCTACCTACCTCTATATGAGCAACGCAGTGATTCACCCCCAATAGTGGTACGGATAGTCTCGTAGACAGAGTTCTAGCCACAGATGCACCGACACGAAGGCACGGTCCTAAACCTGGGCCTTGACTGAAGGCTACAGCAACAATTGAATCCCAGGAGAAATCTTCGGAGTCAGACAGCCTCTCTAACAATGTAGATGTCGTCTCAGAATGATGATCTGCAGCTTCTCTTGGATG
>LURZ01000019.1:2329-5557 GCA_001629255.1 Marine group II euryarchaeote REDSEA-S42_B7 | reverse complement strand
GTCAAATACAAAGAGTGGGCCTAACGAGGATGTTAACGGAGTCCCGTAGTGTAGTGGTCCATCATCTCGGGTTTTGGTCCCGGGGACCCTGGTTCGAATCCGGGCGGGACTACCAAAAAAAGTAAGATATTTGAAATTGAATAGCATTCTGGGCAATACTGGAATCATGGCTGAGGAATCGTTCGAATCATTAAACTCGTTGACACCTATAGCTTCATTTGTACACATATGTCTAGGCATTATGGCACTTTTTTTGGTTAGTAGATCCAAAGACAGAATGTGGAATGAACGACTCGCAGGATACATAATTTCTTGGATATTGATTTTCCTCGGTTTCCAATATTTGTTTGTATCCTTAATTGAATATAGGGTTGTGACAAGAGCCACTGGAGTATACAACAACTATGGAGGAGAGATCTTCTACACTTTCCTGACTTATGGACAGAGATCTTTCGAGTGCGGCTATACTATTGGTTTGGGCATTTTACCGCTGATATATCCATTTCCAATAATTCAAAGAGAGTCGGTCGTTAGAATACTGGGAATTCTTGTCCTGTTGCTGGGGATGGTCATGATACCATTCGACATATTTACTGAATTCGCCTACAGAAATGTCAGAAACATCCCCTCATACTCAGGATACATTATATGGACTGCAATATACATGAGATTTCTCTTCGGTGAGATGATTTATGGAGAAAGGGGATCCAGAAACATCTCCTCTGTCGCAGCTTTGCTCCTCCTGGCTGCATATGGAAAGTTCTACATGTTCTGGCTGATGTGTCTTAGCGGCCTCTGCAATGTCTTCCGAGGAAGATTCATGGTGGAAGATTTCGTTGAGCAAACAAAGATGAGTAGTACGGCGGAAGTAATGGCAGAAGCCTTGCTGTCAGTAACATTTCTAGCAATACTCCTCGGAGAAATGTGGAGAGCTTACAAAAAGGGCCCCAGTGGGTTAACTTACATCACAGGGGTAATTTTTCTTTTAGGGATACTTTGGTACCTACTGACATTAGTGTACATTGATAATATTACTTCGTGTGTCGAAAGTGCATGTGAATTCCTGAGCGTTGCATGGGTTAATTGGTACGTGGTTACGTTTCAAATTGCGTTGTACCTAGGAGTTCCACTTCTATTCATGTTTGTGATGTTGAATTATAATCTGGTTGACGCCAATACGGGGTCAGGATCCGTAATTGGAAGAACAACAGTATTGCTCTTACTCTTAGTAACCAGCTCTACAATCATAGAATTGATCCAATTGATTCTCCCCGTGCCTGAAATGATAACCTCAGCCGTCTTTGCCGGGGCGGTGGTCGCATTTATCGGGTGGGAAGAGAAAATTATGAAACAACTTATTTCAAAAAGCAAGAATTTGTCGGGCTCATTAAGTGTAATTTCCCCTATACCGGACTACAAGATATCAGATGGAGAATTTAGGTTCTTTTCCTTCACAATGTTGATGATTGGCCTTTACGCTATTATCATATCTTTTCTCTTTGAGGCCATGGGTATTCATCAGTAGGGGATTTTATGATTGATGGCATCGAATCTGCTGAAAATCTTGACAAAGGGATTGTAGAGTCATCTTCGGAACTATTTACTCTTAGGGAAGCTAATTTATCCATGTTATTTCTGGCGGTTGTCTCAATAATTATAGCTGGATTCAATGTAAATGATTGGCTTAATGTAGAGTATCAGAAAGGCTTGGACGCCATAACCCAGAAAACATGGATGGTAGAGTTCAATCAATCATCGACGGGTACTGAATTTCAAGACGTATGGCAAGATGAGGAAAGCAGGATTGTTGAGTTCTATATGGATGATAGTGAATTGATTCCAATGGAGGGCTACGCTGTTGGGATGATAAATATCACAGTCTCTCCTGATACTGTTGACGGATTCACAGTTGCGGACCCAATAGCACAATGTGACGCAATATCCGCAAGTGTGGTTGTCAATGATCTGACCGCTCAATGGGAATCGGAGTCTAACACACTTTCTGCCCAGGACAGCAGTTGCGAAGATATCCATCTTTCGTTATTGGTTTACCCCGGCTATCACGGAGGGAACATCACTGTCTCCGGAGTGAACGAGTTTCAGGTATTGCAGCCTTGGAAGAACCTCGGTTGGGGGAACGGCGTGCTAGAAATCAAAGTAGATTTGGACGTTAACACTGCCGAACCAGGACCATTTGCCACTGACGACGACGAGGAGATAACCATCACCGTCGAGGTCATTGGTTTTCTCGCCAACGCTTTCCCCATTGACATAGAGATTTGAATTCACAGAGTTCTTTCCATGTCTAGAAAACGGAATCATCCAGTGATCTCGACATAGACTTGAAAAAAAATGGTCCTACAGTGAGGACATGGCGGAGAGTCAGTCACTTGTTCCGGTGGCAGCGATTGTTGATTTGATTCTAGGTTTTGTCACTATAGCTCTCGTCAGAAGATCTAGCCAAAAGGAATGGGTCGAGAAGTTTGCAGGTCTGCTAATTGGTTGGATTCTAATTTTGAAGGGATTAGAATACACCTTCACATCTGTGATGGAAACCATTGTCGCCAATGAAGGATTGTGGATAATAGATTCTAGCAATAATTTACAAGATTCATTCTTCAGATTCGCTCAAAGGACTTGCAAGACCATTTCTATTCTCTTGTTGGTTTTCCTTCCATTCATTTACCCATACCCAATTCTCCAAAGAAAATGGAATATTAAGGTAGTAACTGCTTCTATATGTGTGCTATCACTCATCCTCAGTACAATTTCCATACTTACAAATTACAGGCATAGTGATGGGGAGTGGTTTTTGCTGATCCCTGGAATGATGATTCTGGTTCTGGTCTACATTCGCTTTCTGTTGATGGAGATTGAAACCGGGGAAAATTCTCACAGGAGGATGTCTTTGGTCGCGGGCTTATTGCTAATTGCGATGTTAGGAGAACAAATGACGTATTGGTTAGCACAGGTTATTTCGATAAACGACGACTTTCTCGCAAGATTTGCAGTTGAATGGAGTCTCTGGGACCCCTCTACCTTTGGATGGCTTGGGACGAATTTGGTACTTTCCATGGGAGCGAGTACGATACTGATATTGTTGGTTTTCGAAAGTTGGAGGACCTATCACATGGGGATAAGTGGATTCTCAACAATCGTTTACCTTGTCGCTATCGTTGGGTTCACTGCCGGAATAGTGGACTACGCGATTATGGACATAGTTAGGAG
>LURZ01000019.1:1159-2300 GCA_001629255.1 Marine group II euryarchaeote REDSEA-S42_B7 | reverse complement strand
GTTAGGAGTTGCGTGGAAACTGAATGTGAAAGTTTTCCTGCGGCATTCGAGATATGGTACGACTTCACGTCTGAGACTCTGATTTACTTGTTTACGCCTCTGATTTTTATGTACATACTACTAAATTTCGACATCATAGACTCCGATGCCTCCGAGAATCGGTGGCTAACGAGAATAATGGTAATCCTAATGTTGTTAATTGTATCCTCCAGCGTTATTGAACTTCTACAATCGTTTCTTCCAGTTCCGGAGATGATCTCATCAGCAGCCCTGGCGATGGTGGTAGCGATTTTCATTGGCTGGGAGGAACGGATAATGACTAATCTAATGAGAGAGGGAGATACGGTTTCGCAGAAGTTAATTGAGATGGACGAGTTAATAGTACCAAAAATTGATGAAAGGGATTATGACATAATGAGCGCGAGCATGGCTGGTACAGTTTTCTTTACTCTAATTATCTGTGCCCTTTATTCTGCGGTTATCTAGGTGATAAGATGAGTGATTTTGACGGTTCTCTTTCTGCGATCATGGCAAATTTATTACATGAGAACAGAACAAAAACGGCATTTATACCGTGTATCTTGGCATCTGCACTCATTTTCTCCTACACCTCTGCTGACTTGGTTTTGAATCAGACTGACTTGGTGGAATACGTCAAAACCGACAAGAGTTGGGAAATCTCATTTGAAAACAATATTGTCGATGACGACGGCGATAATCTCACGTTTGATTTCAATGACATTTGGGCGGACGGGGATGTGAAGGTGATTGATTTCTTCCTGGATGAAATACCGGTAAATGAGGGTTATTTTGTTGGTTATATAGATGTGAAAATTATCCCAGAAGAGTGCAATGGTGTTGATGGTAGTGAAGGCCAATGCGAGAACGGCATTTGGCTTTCTGATGGCGGAGAGTGGGAGTGTGATTCAATTAGTGCTACTCTTCTGGGGGACAATTCCAGTCTGTCAGGACAGTGGTTTGACGCAGGGAACACTCTATCGGGTTCAGACAGTGATTGCGAGCCGATATACCTCAGAATAGTGACATATCCGGAATATAACCTTCATGAAACTGTAAATCAAACCGCTGTTAACGAGTTTCAAGCACTCTCGCCGTGGATAAACGATGGATGGGGCGATGG
>LURZ01000019.1:0-1064 GCA_001629255.1 Marine group II euryarchaeote REDSEA-S42_B7 | reverse complement strand
GGTCTCTGTACAAGTCAATCTTGATGTAAACTCCTATGGAGGGTGGGGGCCAATGGATGACTCAGAGGAAATAACAATCCAGGTTTCTGTACATCAGTTTAGACCGAGTGCCATCCTGATTTCAGAGTAAAGAGTGTAATATTATTTAGTTAGGTCACCTATCGGCCTCTATGAGTGAGGAAAGGCTAGTTAGGCCATTGAGTCTGACGATGATGGGCAGTAGAGAGGAGGAGGGGGGTTCAATTCTCCAACCGAAGAAGAGCAAGGAGTTTGAGTTGATCTTGCCATGCAAGGAGATTACAATCAAGATCGAGAGGAGAATACAAAGAACGGTGATCAGGGGCGGGGAAGGAGATGACCTTCTAGACGAGGGCTCAGAGTCAGCAGTCTACGATGTTCTTTGCACAGCTTCGGTGTCTGAATACAACGAGCTGATGTCTATGTTCAGGAGCGGCCAGCCGAATATCATCGATCCTTTTGACGGTAGGGACGTGAAGGTCGCCTTCAAGTCAGTAGAGTATAGCGCATCCAACGGCGATCTGAAGATGCAGCTCCTCGAGGATGTAGATTGATCTATTGTTCTATCGCCGAAGAGTTGGTTGAAAGGTCCTTGGTGATGTTTTTCTGGTGGCTCTCAATGGTTCCTCCCCCTATTTCCAGTAACTTCGCGTCCCTCCAGAGGCGCTCGACTACGTACTCTCCTACGTAGCCATAACCGCCCATTACCTGAATTGCCTTATCCGCTATATTCTTGGCGACCGTGGTCGCGAAGAGTTTCACGCCATCCGAGTCCAGCCTCTGGCCAGCCTTTGAGAGGTCGATTTGTCTTGCTGTATCGTAAACATAGGCCCGCATCGCCCTGTAATCGGCCCATGATTCCCCGATATGTCTCTGGATCTGACCGAAATTCCTGATTTGTTTTCCGAATGCCTCCCTTTCGCTAGCGTATGAGTTCATATCTGCTAGGCATCTTCTGGAGATTCCGACACTCATTGCAGCCAATGCTACCCTCTCATGCTCGAGGTTCCTCATTAGGTGGATTTTCGACTCGCCGGGCATTCCGA
>LURZ01000018.1 GCA_001629255.1 Marine group II euryarchaeote REDSEA-S42_B7 | reverse complement strand
GTCCCTGAACGAGATTCTCTCTAGCAGCGATCATGCGTTAATTAGGACCCTTGCGTCGAGAGTGAATCTCGGAAGAATCTATGGAAGTGCAGTATGCTCGTTGGCTGGAATTGACGAGGATTCGGAATCCAATTCCCTTACTGAGGAACAGAAGTCTTCACTGGAAATCGCTCTCTCCAAGATGCTCGATGATCTGGATCAGGGGGAGGGAGGTAACATCTGGCTATCCGACCATGCCTCAAAGGATGCATGGAACTCGGCAGAGAACGAGTCCGATAGAGACTCGGCAGCGGCTGGAATAATCGAATTCTCCCCCATAGAACTACCCTCGATGAACGAAAGTATGAGGGAGTCGACTTCTAGGTTGTCAGATGCATATGACTTCATTTTCGGCTCACATGACGCTGCAGCATTCATTCGCAGGGAAGAAGAGAAGCTGGTAGAAGCGGGCGATAGAGCAGAGGACGAGAGTTCCAAGCTTTCGAGGAGAGCATCTCAGCAGAGGAAGGCAATTGAGAAGTTCAATCAGAGAGCCGCGATAACCCAGGAGCTAGGGAAGTCTATCCAGGATAACTGGGGTCATGTTGACAGCATCCTAACCCAACTAAACAATGCCGTCGAGGAAAGGGGATGGCTGGACATCGCAGACATCGCTCACGAGGTTGAGTGGCTAGATAGCGTGGATCCAGCGAAACACACAGTGGTGGCCTTCCTTCCGGATGAGGATGGAGAGCCCGGTGCCAGTGTGACTCTCGACGCATCAAAGACCGTGCATCAGAACGCGCAGAGGTACTTCGGGGAGGCTCGATCTCAGAAGAACAAAGCCAAGGGCGCTTTGGAAGCACTCGAGAAAACCGAAAGGTCGAAGAAAACTGCAGACAAGAAGGCGGCGAGGGAAGCTGCTTCGGGGAAGCTCAAAAGTAGGAAGAGAGCTAGGAAATTCTGGTTCGAGAAGTATCGCTGGGCAATACTATCTGGTGGGCACCTGATTATCGGTGGGAAGGATGCAAAAGGAAACGACGTGCTAGTGAGAAAGCACCTCTCCAAGAGTGACCTCTACTTCCATGCAGATCTCCACGGTGCTCCCTCATGCTCACTAAGGCTCAGGGACGGCTTGGTTCCAAGCGATTCTCAGGAGGGGCTCATTCCCAAGGGAGTCGCTTCCATGCAGATTTCCCAGACACTGGGAGAGGGTTTGGATGACGCGCGCGAATTGGACGATTCAGTTATTTCCGAGGCTGCTCAAATGGCTGTTTGCTGGTCTAGAGCATGGGGGAGCGGTGGAGCTGCAGCAACTGCGTTCCATGCTAGATCCAGCCAGGTTTCCAAAACCACGGAGACTGGAGATTCATTAGCGAGGGGTTCCTTCGTTGTAAGAGGGGAGAGAAGCTGGCACAAAGATGTCCCCCTAGAGGTAGCAATAGGATTGGCCGTAGTGAATGGAGTCCCGATGCCGATTACAGGAGTCCCGAGTACCATCTCTGAAATTTGCGAAAGATGGGCCGCAATATCTCCGGGGAGAGAGAAGAAGGAAGCATTGGCGAATAGGATCTCCAAATCAACTGGGCTATCCCAGGAAGATGTACTGTCCTGTCTTCCGCCGGGGGGCTGTTCAGTAGATGATAAAGGGCTAATTATCCCCTGACTGGACATTCCACTCTGGCGCGGTGATTGCGAACATTACGGAGTCAGTGAAGCGATCATACAACCATTCCCTGTCCTTTGAAATTCCCTCCAAGCGCAAACCCAGTCTATCTGCTACTGCTCGACTAGGATGATTGTCCACTGCAACCTCGATAACTAATCTATGTAGTTTCAAATCAAAAAAGCAGTGATCTATGACCCTCCTGCATGACTTGGTAATGATTCCCCTGCCAGATGAGGACTCTGAAACCCAATATCCCAATCCGAAGCTCCTATTGTCCCAATCTATCCAATTTAGACTGACCACACCAACGAGTTCGCCGTATTTACGAATCAAGTAAACCCAGTTGAAGTTCTTGCCATCTCTCATACGACGAATCATCGCTAACTCGTCATCCATTGAATTGACGTCATCCAGCCATGGAAGCCACTCCCTGAGGTATTCTCGGTTCTCATCAACAGTAACGAAGAGTTCTCTGGCGTCTCCCTCAATGGGAGCAAGCAATTCTAGCCCATCCTCGACCAACAATGAGCTGGAAGGTAGAGGAGGCGGGGAATCAGGGTCATCCGGCCATCCAATTGGCTCAGGCATCATCCCCCGCAATGAATCGGGCGTTTTAGTGGTTCCAATTCAGCGGCAACGCTTCAAGTGAGCTGCCTCATGCGGGGCTATGGGCGGAAACGGAGAGTCCGGTAACTGGACATACGGGGACTACCTGAGGCTTCACGAGTTACTGGAACTGCAGGGAGAAGAAAGGGGAATTTCTGCAGATGAAATGCATTTCATCATCGTTCACCAGACTTTCGAGCTCTGGTTCAAGCAAATAATACGAGAACTCTCAGAAACCAGAGAGATTTTGGATCAGGTCCCCGTTCCTGAGGATGATATTCCAAGGGCCGTAAGTCACCTGGAGAGGACGACTGAGATTTTTCGACTAATGGCGAACCAATGGACGGTTCTCGAGACTCTGACCCCACAGGGATTCCTAGCCTTCAGAGACGGATTGGGCACCGCATCGGGGTTCGAGTCGTTTCAGATGCGTGAGTTTGAGGGACTCCTAGGTCTTGAACCGGAAGACCGAATGTTCGGCATGGACCCGATTAAGACATTCAGAAAGCTATCCGAGAGAGGAGGGAAGGACGAGGAGGTACTGAAAAGGCTAGAAGAGCAGATGCGGAAATCCTCCCTATTCGAGTCGCTCCTCAAATGGATCGAACGGACGCCCATCATGGGTTCTTCTTTCGACGGTGATGATGACGAAAATGTGGTGAGGGCATATGTGGAGGCGCATCTAGAGTCTCATCTAAAGATGGGGCAAGAGGCCTTTGAGAGAATGTCCGATTTGGACATGGAGGGAGCAGATAGGATGAGAGAAAGAATTGACTCATCACATCGGTCTGCAATTTCTTTCTTGATTCCTGATGGAGAGATTAGTCGATCTAGAGCAGGTCTTCTTTTCATTGAGTCATATCGAGAGTTGCCACTTCTTACCTGGCCGAGAAAGCTCATCGACGCATTTGTCGAGTTAGAGGAGTCAATGGCAAAGTGGAGGCACGACCATGCACGAATGGTAGAGAGAATCATTGGAAAGAGGACTGGCACCGGTGGGACAAGCGGAGTGGACTACTTGGATGCAACAGCCAGATATCGAATTTTCAAGGACCTGTGGGAAGTCAGGACGATACTCGTTAAACCTCAGAATAGACCTGACCTGATTAACGCAGAATTCTACGGTTACACTCTCGATTCGTGAGTTCTGAGGACAGAATTGCATCGTGCCATTGAAGTCCAGATCGTCAGTGGGCGGTCCATGCCCGTCCCAGTAATCTGTGCTTATGCACGAACTCCGGTTGGAAAGTTTCGAGGTTCGCTTTCACAGTTCACTGCTGTCGAACTGGGCATCATGGCTGTAAAGGAAGTCTGTACTAGATCGGGAATAGATCCTGTAGAAGGAGTGGTGGATCAATTGTACATGGGCCAAGTTCTGCAAGCAGGATGCGGGCAGGCACCGGCTCGTCAAGTGGCCATAGGAGCGGGTTTGCCGGTAACTACCCCCTGCACTACTATCAACAAAGTGTGCGGCTCAAGCCTGAAGGCTGCGATGATTGCTGCCACAGAGATTAGAGCAGGAGTTTCGGAAGTTGTGATTGTAGGGGGGATGGAGTCAATGACCAATGCACCACACATTTCTCGGAATGTAGCCAAAGGACAAGACGTCCCATTTGGTTCTCTTGAGTCTATACTGATTGTAGACGGACTGAAGGACGCATTCACTGGAGAGTCAATGGGCAATACAGGGGAGACGGTAGCAGAGGAGCATGGAATTACCAGAGAAGAATCTGATCAATTCGCAGTCCGCTCACACTCCATGGCCAATGAAGCTTGGGAGAAGGGATGGATCAATGAAGAGGTTTTTCCTGTCGGCTCTCTTTCTATTGATGAAGGCATTCGTCCAGAGACGAATGAAAAGATTCTATCATCACTCAGGACTGTTTTCTCAGAAAACGGTCAAGTCACCGCAGGAAATGCCAGTCAAGTCTCGGATGGAGCCTCTGCAGTATTGATTGCTTCAGAAGAGAAGGCAAAAAGAGAAGGTTGGCCAATCTTGGCAAGAATTGTGGAGTATGCCACATCTGGAGTGGAGTCCAGCAGAGTGATGTCCGCGCCGATACCTACTGTCAAGAAATTGTTGAAGATGACTGGTATGAGATTGGAAGATGTAGACATTTTGGAGCATAACGAGGCCTTCGCTTCAGCCTCATGCGCGATTAGGGACTCATTAGGAATTCCCGATGAGTCATTCAACCCGCATGGAGGGGCAATTGCCATCGGTCACCCACTCGGAGCTACAGGGGCTAGGTGCCTGATGACTTTGGTTAATGCCATGAGAAGGAGAGAATCTAGGAGGGGGATTGTGACAGTTTGTCTTGGCGGTGGAAACGCAGTAGCAATGATGGTAGAGTGCCCTTAGCCAAGTTTTGGTTCTCCCATACCAGTCATAGACCTTATTTGGGAGTCTCCGGTCCACCGCCTCGATGGTTGAGCCAGCTCGCACTCATACACGCTTCGAAAAGGCCAGAATAATCGGTGCCCGAGCGCTCCAGATAAGCATGGGAGCCCCTCTTTTCGTGACAGAGGACGAGCTACGTGAGAAGTACAGCGGGGAGTTGATCCAACTATACGGTGTAGACGATGCGAAGGAGAAAGTCGTTCTGGACCCAATGAAGATAGCCACACTGGAGTACGAGCAGAACAAGATCCCCATTGACATTGACCCTCACTTCGGGGAAGAATGAAGCGTTACGGCCCCTTACCGGGAGCGATAGCAATTGACTAACTGGAAGTACTCTAGGGGCCTAACAGCCTGTTTGATCGGCCTGACTGTGGTAGTAATCGGACTCGGCGGCCTAATTCGTATCTACGATGCAGGAGAGTCGTGCCCGGATTGGCCATTGTGTTTCGGGACCTTCGGTTTCGATATTTCCGAGGAAGAGCAAGAGGCTTGGTACATTGAGAATCCAGATGAGGTGGATTCTAGGGGATCTGGACATAGATACACTACTTTCCAGATATTCACAGAGTGGTTGCACAGGATTCTTGCAGGCCTAGTTCTGGGACCTCTGGTTATTCTCAACTGGTACATGCTGAGAGGAAGCGAGGAGAAAGTCAAGTTCGCATCCACATTGACTGTTGTCCTAATTGTCTGGCAAGGTGGCATTGGGTGGCTGACAGTTGAAATGGACAATCTCCATTGGAGCGTAGCCCTTCACCTAAGCTCTGCATTGGCTTTTACCATGAGCATGTTTTGGTTGTGGTTAACTCTCACTAGGACGGAGGATGGGCTTCCTGGGTGGTTAAGGTTCGATTACTCGATCTCTAAGAAATGGAAAGTCAGAGTAGGATTGTTGTCAATAGGGGCGTTCGTCTCAATTTTCTCTGGAACCTTCGTTTCTACGACTCCCGGTGCAAATTTCGGATGCGGAGTGGACGGCTTGCCCGATTCCTGGCCTCTGTGTAATGGGAAAATAATTGATTCAGTAGAGGATGTTGTCGCCCAGTCGCAGATCATTCACAGATGGTTTGTCGGTCTGATGCTAATCGCACTGATTTTCGCATCATACTCGATTTCCAACGAGCAGTCAGGGAATAATGTCCTTAGGAACTGGATTTGGGGCTCAACTTTCTTTTTCTTCGTCAATACATCCATTGGGGCGATTTATGTTCTATCCTGGGATTTGGAAGAAGGATTCTTTGAATTCCTCTCATTAGTACACCTCATGATGGCATCACTGACTTTCGTCACTATGGCCATATCTTGGATCGGATGCTCGATCGCTGAGGATGGGTGATTCAGATTCTTCATTCCATCAAAGACTACTTCTCATTGACTAAGCCAAGAGTGGTGGTCCTTCTACAAATTACTGCGATATGTTCAGTGATAATTCATGATTCAATGGAAGGAGATTTTGGTTTCGACTCGATTCAGACAATGGTGGTAGTTCTGATTGGAGGATATCTTACCGCAGGGGGCGCCAATGCAATCAATATGTGGTATGATAGAGACATAGATCCTAAGATGCTCCGAACCTCCGACAGAGCCATTCCATCTGGTAGAGTTGAGGCGGGATCCGCGTTATTCTTCGGGATTCTTATTTCCATTCTGGGAGTCTGGTGGTTCTATGAAATGTCGAATGAAGTAGCTGCCTTCTGGTCGGCTTTCAGCGTTCTATTCTATGTTTTGATTTACAGCATTTGGCTGAAAAGAAGGACTCCGCAGAACATCGTAATTGGAGGAATTGCTGGTTCGACCCCCCCAGTAATAGGATGGTCAGCTTCGTCGGGGGACCTGTTTATCTCAACCGATTCAATGGCTTCTGTACTAGAGTCGGTGATTGAAATCGGTAGTCTAATGCCATGGTTCATGTTCTTCCTTATCTTCCTGTGGACTCCACCGCACTTCTGGGCCTTAGCACTGTACAGATCCGAAGAATATGCGGAAGTGGGAGTCCCGATGCTGCCTAATGTGAAAGGGCCTGAACGAACTCTTTTGGAGATGAAGGTTTACTCAATTCTGCTGGTCCTTCTGTCGCTGGCGGCTCCCACAACTTTAGAGGCAATCAAAATTGAGGATTGGAGTTACCACGTCCTGAGTTGGACGATTCTAGGGTTGGGTCTTTGGTATGCTTCCACTGTTTGGAGGATAGACATTTCAGAGGAGCCCGATGAAACAGGTAGGATCTCCAGCGCTGCAACTTCTTTTTTCGTCTCGATGCTGTATCTTGCACTGATGTTCGTAGTTCTTGTAACTGGGAGTTTTGGGAAATTTGGAGTCGTTATTGGAGCGATCACAGCCACTGTTTTCGTGACTAGGACGGAGTTGAAATCTACCACATAGTCCCGATGGTTTGAAACACCTAACGAACCATCGGAGGACACGGGTGCGACAATGGAAGAGCATGACCTAATCTACGACTGGAATGATATCGACTACTCGATAGATCGAGACGAGTCGGATCACCCGCATGAGCTGTGGTTCGACGATGAGACTCTTCGAGACGGTTTGCAAAGTCCTAGCGCCAGAAACCCAACAATTCAGCAGAAAATAGAACTAATCGACTACATGGAGAAACTAGGTATCCAGAAGGTGGATCTAGGTCTTCCCGGAGCAGGACCCTTTCACATAGACCATATCGATTCCATGCTAAATCATATGGGAGAAAATGGGTATAATCTCAGACCGGGATGTGCTGTTAGGACAGTTGTCTCAGATATCGAACCACTGGTGGAGCTACAAGCAAAGCATGAGAGGCAGATCCAGGCGAGTGCATTTCTAGGAACAAGCCCGATTAGGCAGTTTGCCGAAGGATGGACTATGGGGAGAATAATGGAGACCGCCGAGAAAGCGGTCACCTTCGCTGTGGACAACGAAATCCCAGTGATGTTCGTAACGGAGGATACTACGAGGAGCAAGCCGGAAGAAATCAAGCAGGTGTACGAGAGGGCTATAGAATTGGGGGCAGACAGAATTTGTGTTTGTGACACGTGCGGACACGTTACCCCTAATGGAGTTAGAAAGCTCCTTGAATTCATCCAGGAAGAGGTCATTCCCGACTCAGGAGTCAAAAGGAGAGAGATAGAGGTTAACTGGCATGGGCATCAAGACAGGGGCCTGGGAGTTGCGAACAACCTAGCTGCATACGAAGCAGGTGCTGATGTGATTCACGGAACGGCTCTAGGAGTAGGGGAGAGAGCAGGTAACGCACCCTTGGACCAAACACTTGTGAATTTGAGCCTGATGGGAGTAATCAAGAACGATCTTACCGCGCTGAACGAATATACAAGAATGGCTCACAAGTATGTGGAAGTGGCTCTTCCGCATAACTATCCGGTCTTCGGAGAGGATGCCTTTGAGACAGGTACTGGTGTTCATGCTTCGGCGGTGATCAAGGCGATGGACAAAGGGGATGATTGGTTGGCGGATAGAGTCTATTCCGGCGTCCCTGCTGGTGACTTCGGACTACAGCAGGTAATCAGAATCGGGCACATGAGCGGACGATCAAATGTAATTCATTGGCTGAAGAGAAATGGTTACGAAGCAGAGGAAGATCTAGTAGCGCACATGTTCGATGTGGCAAAGAGTCAGAGAAGGATGATGACCGACGAAGAGGTACACGATGCAATTTCTGAATTCACAGCCACCAAGTAAGAGAGCACAGTTATACGAGGATAAATTCCTCGGAGAACATGAGAGGAGCGATAGTCGTTATTTCGGTACTGATTGTACTGGTGATGGTCTCATCTTCGGTTCAGGCTCAAGAGGAGACAGAAGATGAGGACAACGTGATTATCGATATAGTGCTACCACTTGCACTCGCGTTCATCATGTTCTCACTTGGTTTGGGACTAACCACAGGTGACTTCGCCTTAGTTTTCAGAGAGCCGAGGGCATTTACAATCGGGATAGTAAATCAGATGCTGGTGCTTCCAATTGTGGGTTTCGCCATAGCAAGCTTGGCCGATCTGGACGGGGAGCTCGCAGTGGGTCTGATGATTCTAGCATGTTGCCCTGGTGGAGTCACGTCGAACATACTTACGAAGTTGGCAAGAGGAGATACTGCGCTTTCAATTTCATACACAGCAGTTGTTTCGGTTGTGTCCGTGATTACGTTGCCATTGGTGGTTGGCTTCTCAATGGACCATTTCATGGGAGAGTCGGCGCCGACCATAGACATCATTGGTCTTGGAATTACCATGTTCTTGCTGACTACTCTCCCCGTAGCTATTGGAATGTCCATCAAGGCTATCAAGCCTATTACAGCAACTTCTATTGACAGGGGAGTCAGCCTAGCCGCAGCGGTTCTGTTTGCGATAATCGTCCTAGCAGCAATAGCCAGTGAATGGGATACTCTGATGGACAACATCGGAACTCTAGGCCCATCTGTGGTAGCACTAAACGCCCTTATGCTCACTATCGGCTACCAAAGTGCGAAATTACTCAACCTTGAGCCCTCAAGGGCTACTACTGTTTCGATTGAGAGTGGAATACAGAATGCGACTGTAGGAATTACCGTGGGAGGTCTGATTCTCGCTTCTCCTAGTGGGGGCCTATCTACACTAAGCTTACCCTCAGGAGTATATGGGGTTCTGATGTATCTCGTCATAGCACCCTTCGTGTACCACAGAATATCCTCTTCTGGAGACTCTGAGAACTCGGACAATTGACCAGCAACAAAGACGAATGGCTATATTCTCTAGTTTATGTAACTACCATGTGAGAGTCGCCATATTGGTATTGTTGATGGTGTCCTTCTCCCCTGCTGCGCACGCCGTAGGAGGGGAAGAGCCTGAGGAAATACCCACTGTAGTTTTGGAAGATATCTTGGGGACATACTCAAGATCGGTCCAGATTGCGTTCGAGAGAGTTTCTGATATCGACTCATATGAAGAGGCAGAGTTGGCGGTTGTAGATTCCTGGCTTGTCGTGACTGGAATCCCGATTAAGGAGCATAGATGGACGGAAGCGGAGCCTGAGGAAAGCAAGCCAGTAGAGCATCTTAGGGGTTCCTACATATGGACTTTCGAAGATTCTACAAAAGGACTCGAAAAACTGAGGAGTTCATTTTTGAAGGGGGAGATTGAGTCTTTCTCGCCTCTACTGGATAGGTCTGTCTCTACGAGATTCGAGCCAAATGACCCATTCTATGACGATCAATGGCATCTGAACAACACTGGACAAACTAGCGGTACGTCGGGCGAGGATGCTAATGTAACTGCAGTCTGGAACTCCTACAATGGTTCGGGAGTCGTGATCAGTGTGATTGACGACGGTGTGGAGCATTCTCACCCTGACCTTACCACTAACTACCTCTCTCAGCACTCCTATGACTGGTGCGGAGATGATCCGGACCCGGACCCTAACTCCTGGGACGGGCATGGAACAGCGGTAGCCGGAGTAGCAGCAGGAACCGGGAACAATTCAATCGGAGTGACAGGTGCTGCATTCGGGGCAAATATCGCCGGCCACAGATTGATTGCGTGTGGTTTCACGGACTCTACCGCTGCGGATGCTCTTAGTTATGACAACGGAGACATAGATATCTACTCTAACTCCTGGGGGCCCACAGACGATGGGAGCAGTCTTGAGGGCCCTGGTCCAATAACCATTGCAGCCATTGAGGATTCGATATACAACGGAAGGTCCGGGCTGGGCAATATTTACACGTGGGCCGCTGGGAATGGGCTTGAAGCAAATGACAATTCTAACTATGACGGCTATGCAAGCCTAAGATATGCGATTGCAGTATCCGCTATTACACACTACGGCGATCAATCGTGGTACTCTGAACCTGGGGCAAACATTCTGGTAACCGCACACTCCAATGGTGGGACGCCTGACTACGAAGGGATAACAACCACGGATATCACTGGAACAGGCGGATACAGCGGAGGAGACGTTAACCATGACTTCGGAGGAACCTCTAGTGCAACACCTCTTGTTTCCGGAGTAATAGCTCTGATTCTGGAGTCAAATCCCGATTTGACTTGGCGCGATGTCCAGAATATCCTCGTCCATAGCTCCAGGAAGAACGATGTGAACGATTCTTCGTGGACCGTGAACGGGGGAGGTCTCAACGTCTCTCATAAGTACGGATTCGGAGCAGTGGATGCAGGTGCAGCAGTGTCATTGGCTGAGAATTGGACGAGCAGTGGGGAGGAGGCGAACGCTACTTTTGGGCCTTTCACAGAGAATCTTGTCATCGATAACGGACCAAGCGCATGGACTGAGTTCAACCTCTCGGTTCCAATTGACTTGAGCCTAGAGTCGGTAGACGTTATTGTCGATATCACCCACACTGCCAGAGGAGAGCTGGACATTGTTCTGGAGTCCCCTAGTGGTCACCAGTCGTGGCTTGCTGAGGTTCATGATGACAACAATGCAGACTACTCGAATTGGAGGTTCGGTACGGTCCAGCACTGGGACGAGTCCTCTCAGGGTAACTGGATCCTGAAGGTTCGAGATTCGGTCACGGGATCTAACTCCGGGACTCTGAACTCATGGGAGTTGATTTTCCATGGAGTCGGGAATGTTACAGACACAGATGGGGATGGGTGGCCCGACTACAACGATTTAGACGATGACAATGATGGTTGGGTCGACATAGACGAGATGTCCTGCTCGACCGACCCTCTGGATAACTCATCCACTCCGTCGGACACTGACTCGGACGGAGCCTGCAACTACCTTGACTCCGACGATGATGATGATAATTGGAACGACTCCGCGGAGCTGTCATGTTCAACTGACCCTCTGGATAACTCGTCCACTCCGTCGGACACTGACTTGGACGGAGTATGCAACTACCTTGACTTGGATGATGATGGGGATGGTCTGAGTGATTTGAATGAGACCTCGGTGCATCTGACGGATCCATTAGATTCTGACTCGGATGACGATGGATTGGATGACTATCAGGAAGTTGTAATCTACGGGACCAAGGCGATTGACAACGACACCGATGATGATGGGCTCGGCGATTATCAAGAGGTAATGGTCCATAGCACGAATCCACTGTCATACGATTCTGATTCTGACGGAATTAGCGATTATGATGAAATAACTGTTTGGTTCTCAGACCCCCTGACCTTTGACGCAGACAACGACTCGGACGATTACTATCATTTCCAAGACTGCGATGATGATGATATCGAGGTAAATCCGGGGATGTTAGAGATCCTCAATGGAAAGGATGACGATTGCGACGGTCTTGAGGATGAGGGCTTCAATGATTCAGATGCAGATGGAGATGGATTGTCGGACTGGGAAGAATTCCACATACATGGAACAAACCCAGAGGATTCTGACTCAGATGGGGATGGAATACCAGATCGGCAGGAGTTGGAGTTCGGTAGTAATCCGTTAATAGTTGATCTAGATGCAGATGGCGATGGAGCTTACTGGTTCGATGACTGTGATGACAACGATTCGAGTTTTGCACCAGACGTGACTGAGTCCCTAGATGGACTAGACAACGATTGTGACGAAGACATAGACGAAGACTTCTTCTGGATTGACACAGATATGGATGGATTGACTGACTATGCAGAGTATCACCAATACTCCACGGATCCTAATGACGGGGATTCTGACGGGGACGGACTCCCCGATGGGACTGAATTGAATGAGTTCATGTCTGACCCGCTTGTTGCAGATTCTGACTCTGACCTAGATGGCTGGTACCATTTCCAAGACTGTGATGATGATGACTTCGAAAGGGCTCCTGAGCGTCCTGAGGACCTAGATGGAAAAGATAACGACTGCGACGATTTAGTGGATGAGGACTTCTACGAAAGAGATACTGACGGTGATGGCCTGAGTGACTATTCCGAGTATCACAACTACAGCACATCATTCGATTCTGCAGACACGGACCAAGACGGAGTAGACGATGGAACTGAAATTGCTCGTGGCCTTTCTAGTCCGGTGTTCGCAGACTATGACCGAGATAATGACGGGTTCTACGATTATGACGATTGTGACGATCTAGTCGGAAGTACATACCCTGGTGCTGTCGAACAGTGGAATGGCGTTGATGATGACTGCGACGGAGAAGAGGATGAGTTTTTGAACAGGCTAGGTCTAATATTGTCAAATTACGATAAGTCGTCGGGTACTGTTTTCTTGGAAAACGGGAATATATACGATGGTCCTAAGACCTTTAGTTCGATACCAGTTACCTGGGATTCAGCGAATGAGTCCTTTGAAATCTCAGTCTATGGGATTCAGTCATCGGTTGACGCCGTAATCACTTGGTCTATGAGTGGTTATTCTCTGGAAGTCAACACCAGCCAAGATGGGAAGACTGTCATTCTGATGCCGATCCATTGCAGAGATACAGAGGAAAGTATGCATATACAATTCTGCGATGAGGGGTCGTCAATTCAGAAGCTAAAAGCGGTCGTCTCAGAAGACGGTTACTACACTGAAATAGAGTGGAATATCATGGTGACTATTTGGGTAGAGCCGCAATCAATGAATTGGCTTTCCTCAATTTTCTCTAGCCCAACAGGCATAATTGGGATAGTCACTTTCCTTATTGCCCTCTCTGCAGGAGGATTCTTGATTGGAATCAGAATTTCGAGGGCTAAAGAGTTACAAGATGCCCTCGAAGCATATGGAGTAAATCCAGAGAGACTGGCCATAAGTCCCGAAAACAGGGGTGTGGTTTTGCCTTCTGCTCCAGATATATCTTGGTCGAACGATGAAAACCCGTAGTTAAGAGGACAAAAGATTGGTCATCAGTTGTCTTCCTCCTCGTACGTCGAACCTTCTGGACCCCATTCTGCATCTGGGGACCCTCCAGACCACTCCCCAAATACTGCGATGTCCTCGATATCATCATCCTCTCTCCATGGAGGCTCTCCATCGGAACCACTGATTATCAGGCAACCCTCATTATCTAGCCTCCTCTTCAAAGTAGATACTCCTCTCTTGACTGGCAATAGATGACCAATCGGAGACCCTGAGTTCACGAACGGATGTGTTGCTGAGCTGATTAGGAGCCCACGTATGGGGGACTTGACGTCATGCTGAATACCCGGAAGCTCTGGATCGGTAATAGTTGCAACTATCTCTCCTTCCTCAACGAAGCTTCCAGCGGGTGCTAAGACGTCCAACAGGCCCCCTTGATCGGAACGAATCCAGACTGATCCCGATGCAAGAATCCTGAACCTCGGTTTGCTAGGATAACCTGGAAGCATTCTGAGACTCCTTAGAAGATTGATTATTCCATACATGGAAATCTGAACTGACTCCGGATCTGCCTCATCCGAACCACCTCCTTCGTAAGTGATGCAGGCTATTCCCTCCTGATTGGCTACTCTCCTTAGGGACCCTTTTGGCCCCTCGCTATCTAGAATAGTCTCTATTCCAAAGGATCTCGCAATTCGATTACTGCTTGCATGGGCTAAATTTGCTCTGATTTGGGGGATATTTGTCCTTCCCTTCGCCGCGGAATGGAGATCAACCACATAATCACTGCTTTTGATGACATTGCTCCATAGCTTGTAGGCCACTCTTGAGGTGGTATTGCTGTCGGACTTTCCCGGAAAGCATCTGTTCAAATCCCTCCCATCAGGGAAGTCTCGAATCATCCTCCGATATCCGGGAAGGTTGACTATGGGTACGATTCGGATTGTTCCAGCCAATACACTAGCGTCTATGACTCGGTCTTCTCCCATGAAGTTGGGTCCGCATAGATAAGTTAGGGCTAGTGGCCCTACAAGTTCGTCTCCATGTATTGAACCTAGGAGAGTTACTACAGGACCAGGCCTCGAGCCGTGAATTATGCTTATCGGGACTGGCCAAGATTCTCCGATTTCAACATCCAGGAGTTCGTATTCCATGTGTCTAATTGTTCCTGGTTTTATCCTCTTTCTCATGAATACGTGATTCCTCGTTCCTTCATTTCGAGACCATTTGGAAGGGCTCTCCCCCACTTCTCCCAGAGCTTTTTCTATCTCCTTTCTTCGCTTCATGGGAATCTGATTAGCTATCTTGATTGGAGCGAATCTTCGCTTCTTAGCGCGGGGGGGGAGTTTGGATTCCTCTGCATCTGAGGTCGGAATCGAAGTGGCCTGTTCGTCTTCTGGCACTGTTGGCCCGAGGGATTGGCAAATTAATACAATGCGGAGTGAGGTTTTGGGAAAATTCAATTCGGAATAACCCCTAACGACAGTCATGGGCGATAGAGAGGGGCTTTCCGTTCAGGAAATTCATGCCCCAACGAGTATTTGCTTTGGTTGCGGTCCCTCTAACGAGGATGGCCTTAGAATCAGATCATTCAGGACAGAAGATGGCTTGGAAATGGAATTTACTCCTGAGGAGAGTCATCAGGCATTCCCTGGGATGATTAATGGAGGGATTATCGGGACACTTCTCGACTGCCATGGAAACTGGACTGCGGCGATTGCACTAATGGACAAGGCAGGAGATACCGAGCCTCCATGTACTGTAACTGCATCATATAGCATCAAACTAAGGCGTCCGACCCCAATGGGAAGTACTCTAATCGTCAAGGGAGAAGTAACTGAGATTGGAGATGACAGGGCCAACGTGAAGATGTCCCTCTCTGCAGATGGAGAAGTGTGCGCAACTGGAACAGGACTATTCGTTGCAGTAAAGGAGGGTCATCCAGCCTTTCATAGATGGAATTAATAATCACTCGGCATCCTTTAGAACGGCCGAATTAGAGTCCCCCCATGGACGACGGGGATGAGGCATCTTTCTCAAGTCTAGAAGAGTTCGAATTCGATGTACGTCTGAAGAATATGCTCCAGGGGAAATGGGGAATAAATAGTTTATTTCCACCACAAGCGGAAGCACTGCCGAACACCCTCAAGGGTAGAAATCTGATGCTCGCAGTTCCTACTGCAAGCGGAAAATCCCTAGTTGCTCATATCACACTGGCAAACAGGCTGATTGGAGATTTGAGTGGACAAAGAGGAATTTACATCGTTCCTCTAAAGGCTCTAGCATCGGAGAAATACGAGGAATTGAAGGAGGTGTGCTCGAGCGTTGGACTGAAAGTTGGTCTGGCTATCGGGGACAGGAGTAGTGAAACAAGCCTAGTGGAAAATTCAGACGTACTAGTTTGTACTAGCGAGAAACTAGACTCAATGCTGCGATCTAAGCCATCGCTACTGGATGACATTGGAATAGTTGTGGCAGATGAGTTTCACCTTATGCAAGATCCTTCCAGAGGCCCTACTCTTGAGATTCTACTGTCCAGAATAAGACATAGCTCATCGAGAGTACAGATCTTGGCTCTTTCTGCTACAGTAGGAAATGCACAGGAGTTGTCCGAATGGCTGGAGGCAGATTTAGTAACCTCTAACTGGAGACCAATAGCCCTCTACTCAGGTACTTTGACAGGATTGGATATGAAGTATCACTCGGTAGAGAGCCCGGGATCGGATTTCAATTTACCAGAACCCAAGCGTCTCGAAGGAAGTGTTCAGAAAAACCTCCATTCTGTGATGAACGACACTATTGAGAAGGGGAAACAGATGCTAGTTTTCGTTTCTTCGAGATCATCTGCACAGAAAGAGGCGAGAGAGCTCTCAGGTCACTTGAAGACTAAGCTAGAAAGTGGAGATCTGGGTTTCACTGAGGCAGTGGTTGAATCTTGGACCTCCATGTCACAGCAGTTGTGGAGGGGGGAGGATGGTTCGGCCACTGTGAAGGCTCTTTCGAATTCAGTTAGAGGAGGAGTAGGTTTCCACCATGCTGGTTTGACATCCTCCCAGAGAAAGGTAATAGAGAATGGATTCAGGAGTGGAAATCTTCAGTGTATAGTCGCAACTCCAACTCTAGCGCAAGGAGTAAACTTACCAGCGAGTCGGGTTGTTGTCAGAGATACCAGAAGATGGAGTACAATTGCATCGAGGAGCATGCCCCTGCCAGTAATGGAGGTGAGGCAGATGATGGGAAGGGCCGGAAGGCCTGGTTTTGATGACTTTGGAGAGTCTTTCCTAGTTTCTAAAAACATTCAAGATGAGTCGAATCTAATAGAGCTTTACCTAAAAGGAGAATCAGAACAAGTTACATCTAAGCTGGCAAATCCGAGCGCACAACATGCCGAACAGGATGGTGCACTACTAGCTCACATTCTCTCAATAGTCGCAACTGCAGGAATAAATGACAGAGACGGAATTTCGCGGTTCCTATCTAAGACTTTCCTGGCTAGCCAGATGCCTGCAGAGTCCTTGGAAGCCAGAACTGATGACGTTCTCCATTGGCTTTGCGAGAACTCAATGATTGAAAGGACTGGAGAGTCCCAGGAAGTCAAGAGGGAGATTAAAGACAGAGTTTCAGAGTCTAGTGACGAAGAAACGTGGGAAGACGAGATGCCATCTTGGGCAAATTCTGCCACTTCAATTCCAGGATTGGATCTTTTCAAGAAAGAAGAGGGGCGAAAACCGGTTCTATCTCCTAGAACCGGCCCAGCAATATTTGGATTCACCAAGGCTAGTTCCTACCAGGTTTCAGAGGGTTGGGTACCGGAACCAGCAGCTATGACATATTCTCCCACTTCTCTGGGCTCAAGAGTTTCAAGACTCTACCTTAACCCAATTTCAGGGAAGATAATCCATGATGGTCTGAATAGGGCAATGGAAATTATTTCAGGTCAAGACCAGATTGGACAGGTGTCTCCTTTAACTCTCCTTCATCTGGCTTCTTGCACTCCTGATTTCCTTCCTCTCTGGCCAAGGAAGAGTGATTATGATACAATACTAGGAGTCTTGCATGGGCATGAAAGAGAGTTGTTGGGAGAATCTATAGATCTTGAACAGGAACGAAGAATGAAGGGTGCCTTAGTGGTTCAATCATGGATGGAGGAAGCCTCCTTGGATAGTATCGAAGAGGAGTGGGGAGTTCAACCCGGAGATCTTAGGGGCAGAGTCGAGTTGATGGAATGGCTGCTATTCGCGATGCGAAGAATCCTTTCAGAGGACCAATACCTAGCAAGCATCGAACGTGATGCCCATAAAGCTCTGTATGATTCAATTGACGAGGTACACAGGAGAGTAAGGTACGGATGCAGGGCTGACATCCTAGGACTTGTTTCAATCAAAGGTGTAGGCAGAATTAGAGCTAGAGAGATGGCTGATACTCTGGGAGTTTCAACCGCTTTGGACGTTTCAGAAATCACTGAAAGGGATAGGGCAAGACTCTCCGACCTTAGGGGATGGAGCCCAAAGCTCGTTGACAATCTGGTTAGATCGGCCGGAAATTCGGTGAGAAGGTCACGCTAATCAAATTCTTTTAGGGGACTCCATCCGAGCACATGGATTCGGAGCATCCAGTTCCCTGGTTTCCGGCATGGGGGGTTAGGTTTCCTGAACCGATCAGCAACGTGTTCTCTATTGTCTCAATCATCAATGAATTTAGACCGAGCAACAGATGGATGCTTCTGGCATTCGAGTCCGCTGCGAGCGAGATGCACCTTTGGACTGCATGGTACGCACTTAGAAGGAGCGAGATTTCCGGAGAAATGGTAGCCAAAACTGCAGACACTGAGTTTCTAAGGTTAATCTCGGGTACTCGACAGATAAACAAGGCATTCGAGAGGTCTGGAATCTCATTGGGTGACGAAAAGGCATGGATAGTCATGCTACCAGATTCAGAACTAGGAGTTGGTTTCGGCGAGTTTTCGATTCCACTGGACACATTCAATGATTCAAATGAAGATGCTATCAAGCTCATAGAGCATCTTAGAGGTTCATTAGTTCCTGAAAGACCCATTCCTACGATTGAAGGGCTCATGAGAATAGGGAGTGAATATCGAATAGACTCGAAGGTTTCGGATATTGAAGATGCGTTTCTTACGCATTTATCGCTTTCAAGCCTAAGGTAAGTGATTTCTCATCAGTCATGTTGATAGATGGGTGTCCTGACAGATAACCATAACATGCCAAAGTACTACGGATACGGTTCATGCATAGTTTGTGGTGTTGCTTGCACATCAGGAAACTTCCTGATACATGATGCCAAGAGATACTGTACTGCGTGCTGGATAGAGAAGAACAACCCCGATCATCCGGACAAGGAAGAGGTAATGGAGAAGGTTCAGACATCTGTGAAAGAGTGGAAGTGCGCGAAGTGGACTAGAGAAGAGGGCCCCTTGCCTCTGGGCCCTATGTCGGTAAAGAAGTGAGGGCTAAGATGGGGAATGACTTCGTTCCAGATGACTTAGATGCATCTAAGTGGGAAAACCTAGAGCCCTTGACTAGGGACCTCTTGGAAAGGAAATTAAGCTGTTCAGGTTGCTTAGAGAATCTAATTTCAGACTCATCCAAACTAGCAGAACATGTTTCTGAGACTGGAGCGCTGTTGTACATTGGGATGACATGTGACACAGAGAGCGAGGAGAAGAAAGGTAGTTTCCTAGAGTTTGTTAGCAATGTAAGGCCCAGGCTGTCTGAATTCTCGGATTCTCTGAATAGAAGGATTGTGAATCATCCATCCGTTGATGACCTCCCTGAAAGATACGACCTGATGCTTAGAGGGATGAGGAATGATATAGAGATATTCCGAAAAGAGAACATCCCTCTTGGAGTCAGGCAGACTGAGCTAGTAACAGAGGCTCAGTCCATAAACGGTGCTATGACAGTTGATTTCCATGGAGAAGAGATGACATTCCCACAGATGAGCAAATTCCTAGAATCAAACGATAGATCGGAGCGTCAGGCTGCTTGGACCACTATGGCAGGGAGAAGGATGGAGGATAACGAGAGGCTTTCGGAAATCTTCGATGAGTTGATTTCGATAAGACACCAGATCGCTCTCAACGCAGGATTCGAAAGTTACACGCAATACATGTTCAGAGCGATGCATAGGTTCGACTATACCATTGAAGACTGTCTAGAATTTCATGACTCGGTAGAATCTGTATGTATCCCAATACTCAATGAGATAAACATGAACAGGAGAGCGGGTCTTGGAATCAGCGAATTGAGACCGTGGGATGTTAATGAAAAGGGAGGTTCTGGCCCTGATATACACGGCAAAGATCCGCTAAGGCCATTCGATACGGTTGAAGAAATGGTAGAGAAACTGTCAGATATGTTCAATGAAATCTCAGAAGACCTCGGTGGAAAATTCGACAGACTCGTAGAAATGGATACCCTTGATCTGGACACCAGAAAGGGCAAGGCCCCAGGGGGTTACCAATACTACTTGGAGAAGAGCAGGGTACCTTTCATTTTCATGAATGCGGCTGGTCTACAAGGTGATTTGGAGACAATGATTCATGAAGCAGGCCATGCCTTCCACTCACTGTACTGTGGCCATCTGGAACTGATTGATGAGAGAGACTATCCTATCGAGTTCGCCGAGGTCGCATCTATGTCAATGGAATTACTAACACAACCATGGTGGGACAAATTCTACGAGAATGAAGAAGACGCGTTAAGGGCGAGGAGGACGCATCTAGAAGGAGTGGTTTTCCTGCTTCCTTGGATAGCCACCATAGACTCTTTCCAGCATTGGATTTACGCTAACCCGGGCCATTCCAGGGAGGAAAGAGCGGAGGTGTGGCTCTCAATAAGGGACAAATTCGGATCTGACATGAACTGGACTGGTCATACAGATTTCAGAGAGGTTTCTTGGCAGCAGCAGGGTCACCTTTTCGGCGTACCTTTCTATTACATTGAATACGGAATAGCGCAACTCGGATCACTGCAGCTATGGAAGACACAAATGGGAGATCCGCAAAAGGCATTGGATGACTATGCGAAAGCGATGTCACTCGGGAACACAAAGACGCTGCCGGAGCTCTTTGAAGCAGCGGATCTGAGACTAGGATTCGATGAGGGACACTTCCTCTCCCTACTCGGGATGGTCGAGTCAGAGCTATCGGAATTGGCTGCTTAGTCTTCGGACTCCGAGACCTGCGCGCTAGTCACGCAGGCCCTCGGATGTCACGGTAAAGACTGCCTCACCCTCGGGTAGATTAGGGCTGTCAATCAGGCGAGCAATTCTACGGCCCCCCTTTGACTTCCTGAGGTAAAGGCGGAATGTGCTGGCGTGTCCGACGATATGCCCTCCTACTGCTCTGGTGGGATCTCCCCACATCGCATCTGGTTTCGCCTGAACCTGGTTTGTCACCAAAACGATCGCATTCTGCACATCTGCGACCTGCTTGAGTTCCTTCATGTGTCGATTTAGCTTCTGCTGTCTGGGAGCTAACATCCCTCTGCCTACGTACTCGGCTCTGAAGTGACTTGTCAGAGAATCGACAATGATCACTTTCACATCAATACTCTTTGCCATCCTCTTGATTTCATCGACAAGTAACATCTGGTGAGCAGAATTGTAAGCTCTGGCTACGTGTATCCTATCCAGAGCATCTTGAGGATCCATGTCCACTCCTTCTGCCATCTGGGCTATTCTCTCCGGTCTGAAAGTGTCTTCAGTGTCAATGTAAACCACCTCTCCATCTAGTCCCCCCTGATCCAAAGAAAGAATGCAGTTCACCGCTAGCTGATGTCCAATTTGCGTCTTTCCACTTCCGAATTCTCCGAATACCTCTACTATTGACTGAGTCTCGAAACCTCCACCTAGTAGTTCGTCCAGAGATGAAGCTCCTGAGGTCAACTTTTGGACTCTCTTCCTCTTCTCTAGAAGTGCTACTCCACTAACGAAACCCCCAATATTGGCTAGCTTCTTTGCTCCTGCAATAATCTTGGCGGCTACTGCCTCTCCCAGTTCTGCTTGGTCTGATAGTTCAGATGGACTCATCACAGCTATCCCAAGTAGTTCTTCGAAACCTGCTTCTCGAAGCTTCTCCGCAGTTGCAGGACCCACGCCTGGGAGATCCTCGATAGTGGGCTCTGCATCGTCCACATCGATTACAATTTCTTCTTCTTCCATTCTTTCACTTGCTGTTTTTTCGCTCATCCTGTTCACCAATACTTCCCTGTCTTTAATCGGGGGTATATGAACAAATGAAGGACCCCTGGTCGCTCTATGAAAGTAGTCATTCTTTGAGAATCGTTGCAGTACAGCGATTTTTCACTTTCACTTTATTTTCTGGTAGCGGGTGATGGATTTGAACCATCGGTCTCCGGGTTATGAGCCCGACGAGATAACCTGACTACTCCAACCCGCTACCTCCGCGCTGGGGCCTCGATTATTTGAAGCGAGCGGGGGATGAAAATGAGTCAGCGATGGCAACAGTATTGTGATGTCAGCGTTCCGACAACATAGGAACCCACCATGGATGGTCATTTGCTAATTCAGAATGCGACCCTGATTTTGCCAGATAGGGTTGTTGAAGGAGACCTGCGTGTTTCTGGTGGCTCTATCTCGACCATAGCACCCGGAGGGGGATTGGATGCTAGAAGTAATGAGGCAGTGATCGATGCAACGGGCTTACACTTGCTTCCAGGAGCAATTGATCCTCATGTTCACTTCAGGGAGCCTGGAAGCACCGAAAAGGAAGATCTAGAGAGCGGAAGTAGAGCTGCTGCTGCGGGAGGAGTAACCTCATTCCTTGACATGCCAAACAACGATCCCAATGCTACAAATCGTTCGACTTTGGAACGAAAAATTGCTATCGCTTCAAAGAAGTCTGTTACCCATCATGGGTTCTTCATAGGTGCTACAAACGACAATATCGCAGATTTGCAAAGCGTGGAAGGAATGGATGGCGTTTGTGGAATCAAGATTTTCATGGGCAGCAGTACTGGAGACCTGCTCGTTCATGAGCAAAAGCAACTGGAGAATATCTTCGCCAACACAGGGGGGATTATCGCGACCCATGCGGAAGATGAGGAACGCTTGCAGCAGCGTACTGCAGAGTTTGAACATCGTACTGACATTGCTTCTCATGCAGAGTGCAGAGATGTTGAATGCGCTTTCCTAGCCACGAAAAGAGCGGCCTCACTAGCCAAGGATCACGATCATCGTCTCCACATCGTCCATCTGACAAGCCAGAAGGAAGCAGAATGGTTACAGAAAAACAAAGGCGATCTCATCACTACCGAGGTGTGCACCCAGCACCTGACCTTCGATCAGAATGATGTCGAGATTCTAGGAGAGAGGGTTCTGATGAATCCGCCAATTCGTTATACTGAGGATCGAGATTCTCTTTGGAGGAGTCTGAAGGATGGCACCATAGATTGCGTGGTCACCGACCATGCCCCTCACACACTGGAGTCCAAATCTGTGGGTTTCCCTAACGCACCGGCTGGAATGCCAGGTGTCGAGACATCGTTACCGCTAATGCTGACTCACGCATTGGATGGCAAATGTAGTGTCTCAGAAGTAGTTAGCTGGATGTGTGAGGGGCCTGCCAAGGTATACGGCATTCAGAATAAGGGCTCCTTAATTGAGGGATATGATGCTGACTTGACTTTGGTCGACTTGGAAACTAAGCGAACCATAACTGATGCGGATACATGGACAAGGGTTGGTTGGACTCCGTACAATGGTATGGAGCTTACGGGATGGCCAAGATACACGATAGTGGATGGCGAGATAGTCCACAAAAGAGAGGAAAACGGAGCACTACGTGGATTGCCGGTTGCACTACCAGGTTCAGTAGGTAGAGCACTAAGGTTCGGTTAGTAGCCCTAGCTAGTCCTCGCAACCCTCCGCGTCTGACTCGTTGCATGGGTATGTCTCTGTCTCTTCAGATGACTCTTCTGAGTCCTCATCGACTCTATCAGGCTCCTCGGAGACATAGTTGTACTCTACTGGCTCATTTCCGGGGAGTTCCAATTCGACCATCATTTGTAGGTCGGTCGTCCTATGGACTGTAGCTCCGCCAGCTGAGAAGGCGTAGACGTAGTCCCCCATGAACATCGATCTCCTGATACTCGTCGAGCCTGACCACCAACTTGACAGGCCCTCCCCGTTGTAGAACTCAGAGTGCTCAACCTCGCCGTGATTTGATAGGGATCCGTTTTCGGTGTCGATATCGATCATCTTGAGCATCGAGACGTATTCATACCCGTAGTGAGAGTAGACCTTACCCTCGATCTCAATCTCGTCGTAGACGTACCTGTGAGTGGACAGTGGGACTGCCAAAAGTGACTCAGGAGCCCAGAAGGTGAATGCCTTGTGCTCGTAAGTTGCTTCGGAGTAGGACCAAGACCAGCCGCAGGTCATGATGTCCTCGCAGTTCTCGTCGACGTACGCAGGAGTGAGTGGAAGAGTATCCGATAGGCTCGGATTACTGGTGTCACTGACATCGAAAAGGGAGACTTGAGTAATGGACCAATCAAGACCGAGCCCATCCGCGCCTCCTGCTATTCCAATGGTGAGCAGGTTATCATCGTCAATTGGATGGATGTAAGTTGACACTCCTGGTACGTGCAGTTCCCCCAGAACAATCGGGTTGTAGGGGTCTGAGAGATCGAGAACCCATAACGGGTCAATGTTCATGAAAGTCACCAGGTAGCCCCTATCTCCGACGAATCTAGCACTCCAAATCGTCTCTCCTTCTGCAATGTCTCCGAGGAAACCGATTTGATCGAGCCTCCCTTCTCCATCATCCATCAAGATAGTGACTTGGTTTGTGGGTCCTGTCCAGACCGGTTCGCCATTCTCGTCTGTTTCAGCCAACCTCCACCACATCCACCAGTTGTCGGAAGTCGAGGCTACGCGAATCGAGCCATTGTGCTCACTTATTGAAAACTGGTCGTTTACAGTCCCCTCAACCCTTCCGGAAGCGAGATAGGTGGTGTGATTAGCATCACTGATGTCGAATGAGTGGATGTTCGTGGCATCCTCCCACTCAGAGTTCCTCCAGAACCACCAGCCGTCGTTCGCTGGCTCGGCTAGAACCAGGGTGTCCTCGGAGGAGTAGACATGGGCCCATGAGGATGTGATGTGGTCAACCTCTAGAGATACTTCTTCATTGAGCATCTGCATTGTCATAATGGTAGTGAAACCCCGTCCTGCGCTATCAGAGCTCGCTGAGAACTCTGTGCACTGCTCAAAGGTCAGAGGATGTGTGAATATCTCACCTTCCCTGATTTCGTAAATATGAGGGACGAAGTCATCCAGAGTGAGCTCTGAGATGACCTGCTCATTGTCTAGAACGGTCTGCTTTACGCTATCGTTCCAGATACCCATTCTCTCGTCAGTATCTTCCACTGACCAGTACTCCTCTGGTAATTCGACCCAGTTTCTGATTCCGTCGAAGTATGTCCATAGGTGTGTTACTGAGCGAACCGTCCCATCAACCATCCTTGCCGTGTGGTAGTTGCCCTCGATGTACATCTCCTTCTCGACAACTGGAGATGATCGATTAGTTATGTCTACCACGGTGTACTTGACTAAGTTCCGAACCTTCGTGTAGGTGTAGGTCACGTCACTGAACGGGTCGGTGGCCGTGACTTCCTCGGACATCACCTTCCTGAGATCGCTGTCTTCGGGTAGAGACCAGTAGTATATCGAAGAGGAGATAACCAGTCTGTCCCCCTCAATCATCATCTGAGTAGGGTTTCCCTCTATTGTTAGGTTGGACTCCAATGTGAGTTCACCAAATTCAGGAACTCCCATAATCAGTAGCAATCGACCGTTAAGCATGTAGATGTGGTAACCATCAGTCTTGAGGAAGTCCGCTTCGTCTACACCCGCCTCCTGATTATTCGTACCTGAAAACTCCCCCTCACGGGATTCGGTGGTCTGTTCGGATCCAGACCCTCCAGTATCAGTAGCCGAGTCATCAGCAAGATCCAAATCTGGTTCCGCGAAGATAGATCCGCCATCCATCCTCATCATAATTGGCTCTGTGACCCAATGCCAGTAGCTTTGTTGGTCCAGATTAACTATCATCTCGTCGTACACTGCCGTCTTTAGATCCTCCAGAAGTGTCTCACATGCATCGTAGGTATGTAGAGAGGGAGAAGATCTAGTTCTCTCTGGTAGATCTAGCTTGGGATAGTCCCCCTCCATTGCATCTATGGTCCTATCGATATCCTCGATGACCCCATCCACAGCCTGTAGACAGCCGGCTGTCATCATCAAGAGCATCATCGAGAAAGCTCGAATGGATTTTCTCCTCATATCTTTACCTCCGTGATTCATTATTTCAATACAGTAGTGGGCCAGTACACAACAACGAAGTTTCAAATTCCTATTGAGCCGTAATTCAGTGGCTCATGTATTTGAGGAATATTTCTCGGTGCTGGATCTTCCGAATCCTCCTCTACTTCGCTCGTCATTTCAACGCCACCAGGGTGCTCACTGGTGACGAGGCTCTTAGTGCCGGCCAGGAAAATTAGCGCGGCGACCTGCATGTCCAGTGTTTGGTCCATGAAACGTAAACATCGACATCTGTGATTTAAACAAATTGGCGGCATGTGTCGGTGATGTTTCAGTCGTTTACCGGATATTGGTGCGAACACCGGGAGTTGAACCCGGGTTAGCAGGTTGGGAACCTGCTGTCATAACCACTAGACCATGTCCGCTTCAATTCAGGGAGGGAGTCTTGGTAATTGAGAGGCTCGGTTAATTGAGAATCGGGATTTCCTAGACTAGACGACGAAGTACTTCCATTGACGAGTCTGCTTCTCCCAATGATTCCAAGCAATCGTCGATCTGCCCTTCTGAAAGAGCCCTCTCTGCGGCTGCAAGATATCCCTCGGTTGAAATCCTGTCTTTGTTATCCGCTCCATATCCCGATGACTCTAGCCTTTTCCTGAGTTTTCTCCAATCCCCATCCAGGAATTCGAGCATCTCTCGGGCCTCTTCGAGTCGTGAGTGGAAATCATCCAGCTCTTCGGCTAGTGCGCTCAGACTTTCTGCGGCCTCTATCCATTTTCCTTTATCTGCAGACAATTTCGCCTCATCCAGTCTTCTACTCCACTCAGAGCCCGAGTCTCCAACTGGTATCCTGTCCTTGATGCGCTTGACCTGTCTAAGAGACCTCTGAACAGTGGTTTTAGCTTCGGATTCCTTCCTAATTGACCTAGTCACTCCTTCCGAGAGTCCGATTGCGAGAGAAGCATTTCCAGAATCTAAGGCCTCATTTGCATCTTCCAACCTCTTATTCAGATCTCCAATGGAGCCCGAATCAAACGAAGAAGCCTCGCTCTTGGCCTCCTCAAAGGATTTTCTTGCTTGCGACATTAGTCCTTCAACATCAACCATCTGGGATGGTATCTCTGAAACAATTGCCAATGCGTATTGTGGATCCTCATTTTCCATGGCTTTTTTCGCTTCATTTAGAGTTGATCGAAGTCCTTGGACCAGGTGACCCTGCGCATCGGAAATAGCTTTCTCGGCCTCATCAATCGCTTCTACGGCATTCTGCCAGTTGGATTCAATCATCTCTGCCTCGGACTTAGCCTCCCTGAACCTGCTTTCAGAAGCCCTGAGTGAGCCGTTTTCAAGTTCGGCCAAGGCGTCTTCGAAAATCTTCCTTGGCCTCCCTGGGAAACCTGTTACTCTCTCGGCTTTATTGATGGACATTTCAGATTGCTCCCTGATTTCTTCGACGTCAGATAAAAATGATGCAATCCTGGTTGCTTCCTTCTTGGCCTCTGAGATTAGTTCAGTACCTCTTTCAGGATTTTTCCAACCTTGCTCTCTGGCCATCTTTAGTAGGGAGTTCGGTTGTTGCATTAGTGTGTTCCCAGACTGTAGACCAAGGATATGTCTCTCTGCATCCTTAAGTTGTTCAGAGAAATCTTTCCTTTCTTCCTCTAGCCCGTCTTTCGTGAACAGTATTGGTATAGTGGTGAATGAGGCGGCAATTGACATTATCAAAAGAGACGCGATGTTTGATTCCAGGACTATCGGAATCGCAATAGTGAATCCAATTGTTGTCATCATTCCCCTCCATCTCCTTGTTTTCACATCGTATCCTAGCAAACTCCTCGAGATATAATACAGAATTGCGGAGACAAGAATCAGAGTGAGGACTGCGGCGATATTTCCTTCAACACGGTTTACCGATGCCATTGCCAGCAGTAATGGCCATGCAATGCAGCATGCAGTGGAGATTCGCATTCTCTCAGTTGGTCCGAATTCTACTAGGTCCTGAAGAAGTAGTGCAGAGGAGAACAGAATTAATACCGGTACGTACCTGTTAAGCGGAGATGATTCGGACCCAAAAGAAGAGAAGAGCCACCAAGCCCCGAGTGAAATTAGGATTAACTGAAAGAGCAAAGATACCCTTTCCACCCTGGTTCGATGCTTGGCGACGACACGAGAGGGGTAGTCTGGAAGCATCACCATATGCCCGTACATAAAGGGGGGTCAATATGTATACGGTTCCAGGTTCAGCGCAGGGACAGGATTATTCTGAGTTTCTGTACCATGCAAATAATAATGCAGATATTCCGAGTATAACAACCAGGATCAGTGATGTTGCGATTCCTGCTTGTTTCTTTAGAGATACCTCTATTGGAATATCCCCATATGTCCCTGATGAAGCGCTATCCCAGCTGAGGTATAGATCCTCGACGGTATCGTTCTGCATCTCGAACTGGAACTCTATCGTCGCCTGTCCAGGGCCTGATTCCAATGTGGCTGCAAATGGCTCTTCTGTCCATCTTCCGCAGATATCTGATAGGCACACTCGAGCAAACGCAGGATCGGAACCATCGTTTTGTACTATCCCCGTGAGCATCACGCTACTTCCAATCCTAGCATCATCAGGAAGCGTCGCTTCGACCACACTGATGTGAGCCCCACTCCTAGGCTCAACAGTAATCGAGATCGGTTCTTCCCTGACATTCCCCTTGGAGTCGGTTGCTTTCACGGTGATGTTATGAGTGCCCTTGGTGAGAAATGAGAGGCTTATTGGTTCGAAGACCGACCAGTCTGGGTTACTTTGGAATATCTCTTCGCCGTCTACCAATATGGACCATGAAACGTCGCCTATTGGATCGAGGTCGTCGTAAGAATGAGAGAGGTTAAGCTCTAGTTCATCATTTTCATGTATTTTGTCGTCATACTCAATTTCTATTCCATCGGAGAATAATCGTGGAATTACTGTGGGGGGGTTTGCATCCAGGACTCTGAGTGTCCATTCCGATAAGACCGTGTTTCCGGCATCGTCGGTAGCGACCAGTGCCATGAGGATTTCAGATGGTGCCCTCTGCAAGTGCCTCTCATCAATCCCCATATCGGCGCCATTGATGCCCATTCCCTGGTTGGCGGTGAACTCGAAGGTTTGCTGATTCAAACCGGTTTGCCTCCATCCCTCTGATACGTTTGTGTACAACTCCAGCAATACCGGTAATGATGAGTCGTCGGATGCGTTGACATCGAATCTAACCAAGCTCCCCGCCGGTGCAAGAATTGGCGTTTGGCTTCCATTTTGTATTACCTGTCCCTCGATTCCATTAACTGTGAACTTCCCGCTCCAGTCTGGTGGGATTCCGTCAACGGTGGGATTGTCGTTCCAATGCGATACTGATCCGTGGAAGTCAATGCAGGTTGCGTTCACGCTCATTACGTCGCCATGGGTGAAGTTTAGATCGCTGGGCTTGACCGATATCCAATCATTCTCGAATGAGGAAATTGTTGTTCCGCTTCTGCTTATCGTCCACTCTATTCTCGGATTTTCCAATGGGTTATCCGAGCACGTTGCAGAGAACAAAGAGGACTTTGCCAGTGAGATTGTTGAGGAAATTTGAGGGAAGCTTATCGCAGAAAGGATCGGAGGCATGTTACGGTCAATTGTAATCCTGATGTCATAGGCAACTGGGGCCTGAGACCTGTCGACAACGAATGCTCTTGGGCTACCTGTAATTATCTCCGACATTGGGCTAAACTTGAACTCCCAGCCCTCAGGAAGAGAGACCATCAGGGGAACCTCCTCAATCAAAGCGCCTACTCTTGGGAGGTCGATTAATCGAAGAGTTCTGCCATCGGAAGTACCGATCAGATTTCCACTCTCCGTCCACCCCCATTCACCCCCAGTTCTGTTTGTAGGCCCTATTTCCGGAGGATTGACAGATACGTCAATGGATCCAACTACTGACATGGAAGAATAGTCGAATGTGCAACAACCACCTGAAAATGAGTCTGTCCAGTTTCTGGAAGAGACTACCAGTTCAGAGAAAGAGTTGGCTTCCGATTCGTCTATCCACCCATCCGAGTTACCTAGGTCCTGATCTATCTGGTTCAAGAGCCCGATCGATCTGTTCTCCAGAAGATCGGTTCCGTAACTCTCGAGAACGGACACCTGTGCAAACCAAGTCGCATTCACCTGTGAGCTATGTGAGATTGAATTGGTGAAATTAAGGAACGACTGCCCTTGAATTGTCTGATTACCGTTCGAATCTGAGAAACCTGAATCCGATTCGTGTTCCTCCAATGAATTGTGAGATGCCATAATTTGAGAAAGCATGAGCAGAGTAGAAATGAGGAGGGTTGCTAGATACTCTGATTTCCTTTTTTCGGGTGTCATCTTGGCACCTCTCTCAAGTTCCGAAGATTATTCGGGAGCCAGAGAAGTGAACATCCGATGGCCTGCCCCTAGTTCCCTTTGTAAAATGCCTCGGAGCTGCTGATTTCCACATACCAAGAGGAAGCCTCCATTTCCAGCTCCTAGTAGCTTGGCTCCTATTGCCCCGGAGGATATCGCACTCTCATACAAATCATCGATTTGTGTATTAGTAATCATTGAGGAGACTCCTCGCTTAGATATCCATGTCTGATTTAGGATGGCCCCTAGTGAATCAAGATCTCCTTGCTGTATAAAGGAAGCTGCCTCATCAGCGTGCTTCCTAATTTCCCTCATCCTATTGTTCTTGTCAGACTCATCATCAGATTGCTTAGACAAGACCTTGCTTGCACTTCTAGTCATTCCTGTGAAAACGAGGGTGAAATTCTCGGAGAATTTCTTGGACAATCCTTCTGAAACCTCGATGGGTTCAACTTGGACTCCATTCTTTCCGAACCTGATTGAGTTGACTCCTCCGAAAGAGGCTGCGTACTGGTCCTGTCTGCCAATCGGTGCACCCAAGGTGTCTATCTCGATCTGGCAAGCCTCTTCAGCGAGTTGATCCTTAGATGCCTCCCTTCCCTGGAAAGCATGCATCGCATTGAGTAGACCTACAGTGACCGAAGAGGAGGACCCGAGTCCGG
Organism: Marine group II euryarchaeote REDSEA-S42_B7; assembly: GCA_001629255.1. Classification (GTDB taxonomy): domain Archaea; phylum Thermoplasmatota; class Poseidoniia; order Poseidoniales; family Thalassarchaeaceae; genus UBA36. The sequence continues at coordinate 63,018 of LURZ01000018.1, read as the reverse complement.
TTCCTTGTCCTGGGATATCAGCAATAGTGGTAATCTCTACGCCCGACTCTATTCCAGTTAGTCTCAATGCCTCCCTAACCAGACCGTGTTGAATGTTTTCTAGAGAACCTACATCCTCCATGGATGAGTAAGAGACTCGAATCCGATCATCGAACCTCCTGTTTATGGTAACATACACGTATCTGGACAGTGCAGCTGAAACTACCCTGCCCCCCTTTGGTTCTGACATCGAGAAGTCATCAATATCCGTTCCACCTCCACAGAACGAAACTCTGAGAGGGGTTCGGCTGATTATCATCGAAACTTCGGGGCAGCGCTTCACACATCAAGACGCCGGTTTGGAGAAATTGAGCATTTTATGCAATGACAAGGCATATGAGAGGGCTGCTTCCGCGATAGTCAGATAACGATGGGCGACATAGTCACTATGGACGACCTAACCAACCAGGAAATCGTTGCCGTTCTGGACGATGCCGAGAGACTAGTTCCGGTTGCCAGAGGAGATGTTTACCTCCCCCTCCTCCAGGGAAAGGTGCTGGCAAATATGTTCTTCGAAAACTCAACTAGGACCAGAATGTCATTTGAGACTGCCATGAAGAGGCTCGGTGGTTCCGTCCTGAACTTTACTTCTATTGGCACATCAGTAGCGAAGGGTGAGACCCTCTATGACACAATGCAGATGATTGACGGATATGCTGATGTGGCAGCGATTAGGCATCCAAGACAAGGTGCAGCCCAATACAGCGCAGATGCAGTGGAAATTCCTATTCTGAATGCTGGTGATGGTGCTGGAAATCATCCCACCCAGACAATGCTTGATCTCTTCACTATCAGACAGGCGCATGGTACTCTAGAAGGACTTAATGTGGTCCTTGTCGGAGATTTGAGATATGGTAGAACGGTTCACAGCCTTTCCCATGCATTAGTTCGGTTCGGTGCCAAACTTACTCTGGTATCGCCATCAACGCTGAAAATGCCAGTAGAGATAGTTTCGGATCTCAGAGAACACGGTTCAGAAATCATGGAGACAGAGTCATTGGAGGATCAAATCGCAGGGGCGGATGTGATCTACGTAACTAGGATCCAGAAGGAGAGGTTCCCCGACGAGGACGAGTACGCCAAGGTAGCTGGGATATACAAAATCGGGGTATCGAATCTTTCCGGTGCCATGAAGGGGATGATTATCATGCACCCTCTACCAAGGGTGGACGAGATAGACCCAGGCGTGGACTCCACCGAGTTCGCTAGATACTTCGAGCAGGCTTTCAATGGCGTCCCCACCAGGATGGCGCTTCTGTGCAGGAGTCTAGGGATAGATGTGCCCAAGGAGGTGAATTGATGAGTGAGATGAGGAGAGTAACCGCAATTAGAAACGGCACGGTAGTGGATCACATCCCCTCAGGCAATGCAATGCAGGTAATCAGGATTCTAAGGATAGATACTGACAGAGCTACTCCGGTTTCACTAGTAATGAATGTGCCCAGTGATAAGTTGGGAAGGAAGGATGTCCTAAAAATTGAGGATAGAGAGCTAGACCAAGAAGACCTGGACAGGCTTGCTCTGATAGCACCTGCTGCCAGTATAGCGATAATCAGAAATCATGCTGTTGCTGAGAAGATGAAGGTAGAACTTGCTGATGACCTATTAAATATCGCCAAGTGCTCCTTTTGGAACTGTATCACGAAGAACGACCGAGAACCATTGCCACAAAGGATGCGTGTGACATCGAGGAACCCATTACAAGTTAGGTGCTATTACTGTGGACGTGATCAAGAAATCAATGAGTTAATTGAAAACGTCCTCTAAGTGAATCTGTATCAGGAGGCCTCAGATAGCCAGTTTCTCATCGTGCATGACTGGCAGACCTCTCGACTGGTAATCTCACCACATTCTTTGCAATTTTTTACATCCTGAGTAAGGTCTGGATTCGCCATCAAATGCATCTCTCTTATTCTATCAAGGGAGTGGAGTAGGCCGTGTCTTGCTCCGGGAGTCAGTGACTCGAGATTAGCAACAACTGACCTACTCTGCTGACGCATAGCACCGGGGGCATGAGGACAGTCTCCATGGTGAATGGGGAGTCCCGTAAACAGGGCATGAGCATGGATCTCTTGCTCGGGTATCCATCGAAGTGGGACAATCCTAGGAACCAATCCATCGATCTTGGAATGGGTATGTGGAGCTAGCCTGACCGACCTTTCAATCTCACCCTTTTGGAGGTTCATAAGAATGGACTGAGCCATATCATCCAGATTATGACCTAATGCCATGACATCGGCACCAACTCTCTCAGCCAGTGCATTCAGTCCCTGCCTACGGAAGACCCCGCAGTATGAACATGGCATGAGTCCCTTTGCCTCAACATGACTCTGCCCCATTGCAGGCATGAGTTTGACCACCTCGTCCATTTTTCCGTACCCCATCTCCTCATAGCTAAGAGTCTCGAATCTAAGGGAAAGTGAGTCGGCCAGCTCTCTCGCAAATTCCATCGATGGAGCGCGATATCCATCGATTCCTTCGTCAACGCAACCCGCCACCAATTCCACATCCCTTCGGCCTCCGATTATGTCAGCCATCATCGATAATAGGACTGCAGAGTCCTTTCCGCCTGAAACAGCTATCAGGATTATGAAGGGTGATCCATCTGCCTTGGTGGCGTTCTTTGGAAGACTTAGCTGTGCCCTCAGTTCCCTTGAGGTTCTCTTTCGAATTGAGGAAGAAAGGTGCCTCCCACACAGATGTTGCCCACTGTACTCCTGGAAGACGATAGCATCGGAGCGACACCTGCTGCAAGTCTGAACCTCGATGGCTCCTGTCATGTAGCTTCGTCGGGCAACATAGGCTTCAAACCATCCTCCGGTGATTTGATTGGTTGACTATCCACCGGAAGGCCATGGGCAGTTCTGAAATCCTACCGGATAGGAGCGAGATTGGAGACAAGAGTTTCTCCCCCACGATTGACAGGCTTTCGCTGTTTGCTCTGTCATTTTTGGGAATTGTTGCCTTTCCAGAAATAGAAGAGGCTCTAGAGCCGAGTATGGGTGCTATCTCTAGCGTGATGACCGTTTGTGGACTGGTTACAGTGATTCCTTTAATCGCGACGGCTATTGGAAAGATGTACGTTAGAATTAGGGCCTAATTAGAGCGAAGCCTCGAAATTCCCGATTCCACGTAGCCAGAAACAATCTGCCACGGGACCACGAATCTTAGTCCGGCGACTGCTATGATGAAGAGGCCTGCAGAGATTACTTTGCCGTATGTCATCTGTAGTTCCAGCGATTCCTTTACTTGGCCAGTCCACTGAGTACCCTCCAGTATTCCAACTATAGATATCATCAGGTCATCGAATGCCAGAGCGAGAGCCGTGGTAACTCCTACCAAGGATACTACCACTAGTAATTGGATTAGATGAGAGTTGACCACGTTATTGAACTGCCTGATATACTCAGGATCTCTCTTGGACTCCTCAGGTAGCGAGGCTGCGTATTCCATGTGAGATATGGCAGCAGACCCAGACTCCAAGAAAATAAGCATCAGTATGGCTACCCCAATTAGAGAGCCTGCAAGCGGGGAAACCAGGCCACCGAACATGGAGCCCTCTCCTATCTGGGTTGGAAGCGCACGTAGTCCTACGTCAACCTCAGAGACTATGGGTTCGAAGGTAAGGACTGCGTGGAATGCGATTACGATAATGTAGTATCCTACCACCCAGGTAATCAATCTCTTCGAAAGACCCCATATCCCGATTAGTCCTACCAAGACTGGTGCGAATACAATTCCTAGGAACACGAGTTCTCCCATGAGTCCCAATGGATGGAACAGTTCCCCTATGTGATTCATTGAGTCGTTGCTGTTCCAAGGGAAGTGGAAGCCATTGGAGAATGTTGCTAAAATCCAAGAGAATAGGAATGGTAGGATTACCCAGGCACCAAGCAATGCTCCAGCCACCTGCTTGATTCTGTTCTGCAGCTCCTGTGAGGATGACCAGAATCTTTCTATCCCGAAAGTTGCGAATAGGCACAAGACCAAAGGTCCAATCATGGACATCGTGCCTGTCTGCCCCACACCCAAAAGGAAATCCGGTATTAGGAGTCCATTGGCGTTTTCCATCCACATTAGGCCTCTGGTGTGTTCGTATGAGGGACACCAGGTATCCGCGTTATTGTTCAAAATGAAATCATCGCTACAATGGCCATAGATATCGCTCATCCTCTTGAGTAAGAGCAAAAGCGAAACGGTGGAGGTTATTTGTAGGACTAATATCTGCCATTTCTTTCTCAGTACAGGAATATGCAGGGTCTCAGTTATTTCCTCCTTCTTCTCAGATAGTTCCAATTTCTCACCCCCTCGACTGTACCAGAGCCTGCGACAGCTCGACATCGGGCATCCAATCCACGACTTTGGCCCCGTATCCCGATACGGCAGTCAATCGATTCTGTCTCTCCAACTTGAGGACCTCGTAGGCCATTCGGGGGATGCGGCTTACTAGTCTCTCGAGGTCAACGCTACTGGGTGACAGGATGATTATCTCGTGCCCGTTTCCAGACAAGTTCCTGATTGCAGGAAGAGTGGTGCCATCGCCCTCTAGACTGCTGATTATGAAGACAGGAGAGCCGCGACTGATTCTCGGAGAAAGTGCATTTGTTACCGCCTGGAGAGGCATCGATCCGGAGGGGGAAACAGAAGCCAAGCGACTCAACACCTTGTACTGCTGCTTATCGCCAGAATCAGGCGGTAGGAAGTCCATCCTGCTCCCATAGGTCACCATGGCAACGGAGTCCTTCCTTTTCAGGAAATGGCTGGCTAGAGATGCCGCTGCAGATGCGCCCATCTCGAGAGGATTCTTCAGGACGGTCCCAATTCTACTGACCTCTCTTGTGTCGAGAATTACGAAGACATCAGTAACTGCGTCCCTAGTCTTCTGATTTACCATCATTTCACCGGTTCTTGCGAACGCCTTCCAATTTATTGATCGGATCGGATCGGTGGAGAGGTACTCCCTGAGCGAGTAGAACTCCATCCCAGGCCCAGGAGTTCTGAGTGTAGTGGCTCCCGTATACATCTTCGGGACGTCCGCTCTCAGCATTGCGTCCTCCACGTCCCTTACCTGTGGGAAGACGGTTATGTCACACAGATCCTCTATCTTCGACTCGTTCACGAACAAACCGAAGGCATTACGGTGTCTTACAGAAATAGGTCCTATCGAGAAGTGCCCCCTAAGCGGGCACCTGAGCATGTAATCTAGTTTGGTTGACTGCCCCGGTCCCAGGTTTATCCTAATCTGGTTGATACCTCGTCTTATCTTCATCTCATGGGGCACGTTGTCAAAGATTTCCAGTAGCTGTGTTCTCCTGTAGGACTTGTTCGTGATTGTTAGCGAAACCTCGATCAGGTCTCCCTTGTATACATTCGAATGAGGCACGAATCGTGTTATCTCTAGTTCAGACTGACCTACTATCCACCCATTTAGAGATATGAAAGCGATGAAGGTTAGACCGATTATCATCATCTGGAAGTTGGAGATCATCATTCCGACCAAGATTAGGCTTACACCTCCTGCTAACATAATTGCTGCTTTCCTAGTCCACAACTTTCGTCACACCCCCAGACTCTCCCCATTGTTTTATTCTCCTAACAATACCAACCAATTCATCTGGCCTGTAGTTCCTCTCCTCGAAAAGGAAGCGAACAAGAACGGGATCACGGATCATTCCCTGAAGTTCGGAGGCCGGCATTGCATCAAACTCCTCCATTGTTAGGGCATTGAGATTCCTTACCCTAGTGAGAAGAACTTGTCTGATTTTCTCTGGCCTCTGGTAGTACTTGTATCTCTCAGCATCTCCGAATCCATAGTAAACAACTCTGAAAACGTGTCTCCAGTCCTCTGGGTCCTCTTTCCTGATCAGTACAGCCTCTAGCAGAATGAACAGGAAAAGGAATAGTATCAGCATGGCCATCCAATCATTAGTGAAATAGATCAGTAGGTAGTAGACTAGGTTGTACGTGTCACCGAATATTGTGGGCTGTTGGTGCCTGCTCTCGTCGAAGATAACTAATGCGTTTTCTCCTGGAGAAGTTCCATTATCGTTCAGTATCAGAGCCTCTGCTACTACATCTAGAATCCATTTCCTATTGTCGTTTTCTGGTACCATGCCGGAGTATATCGAAGCGAATTCCGGATCGTACAATGAGTTAATCAGAACTGATCCATCAGATATGAAATGGACTCTCCCGGTCTCTGAACCCCGACAAAGAATAGCCTCGCAGTATCTGACGTAGACTGGGAACGGGCCCTGCTCGTCCCCCACAAGACCAAACGCAGCAAAGGAGCCAACTGAGTAGTTGCCGTCTCCATTATTGTCTATCCACGAGTCCTGAGTGGTTTTTGAGATGACATAGCGTCTCTCCGCAGGATTGTATGAGGTAGTCTTCTCGAACGCCGATGGAGTATTGGTGAGTATGCTGTAATCCTGTGACCAATCCCATCTGGGCTGATTTGTTGATGGATCTGTGCCTAGGAACCGGTGTGCGCAAAGACCGGAGTCTTGGACTGTTACGAATGGTGCTCCGATTTCTGGGTCACTGGGATCTTGATCGAGAACGTCGACAACTCCATCTCCATCGATATCTCTGATACATGGATTAACCGTGGTCTGTGTTCCTTGTGACGAAGTGAAGTTGAATGCTGAGGTGGTATTTACCCATACGAAATCAGACCCAAGGTCGTTGTCGTAGCTATAGTCCGCATACAAGCGATGGTTAGTGAATTGGAGACCAAACTCCGAGGCAAGGTTACTCGAATATCCAAAGTCGTCCATGAGAATCAGCGTACCGCCCCTCGAGACAAATTCTCTGATTGCAACAATCTCTGAAGAAGTGTACCCGTCTCCCTCAGAAAATTGTATCAGGTCATCTTCGCCGGTGAAGCGTGGGAGTGAAATTGTATCCCTCTCCACACCGGATATCACAAAGATGGTCTGCTCAGGATGATCAATGTCACTCAAAAGCAGCGGACTGGATACCAGCGCTGTTGTCTCCACTCCCTTATTGTTCAGTTCCTCACGAAATGATCCAAGATCGTTCCACTCGTCCCCATATGCGGACTGTTGAGTCTGTCCAGGGACTACATAAGTAATTGCGATTGATACGATTAGAAGCAGGAGCACGGCCCAGAAGGAGGCTTGCAAGGCTATCCTCTTGTTCCTTCGGGTATTGAGAAAACCGCCTATCTTTCTCCAATCCACCGTCCGGCCACCTCAAATATGATTATTGAGCCTGAAGAACGTTTTATGACCGTTATGTGACCATGAACAATGCTGCATCGACTTATCTGGAGAGTTCCACAGCATTACCGACGCTAGCTACTTCCTCGACAGGGATTGTGAGGAGGCCGTCGGTTGTTGGCCACGGAAGCTCGGAAGGATCGATTCCCTGTTCAGTCACGACCAGGATTGCAACAATGTTTCCAGTGTCAACATCTACTGAGAAGTCGGTCAGATGGCCAAGAAGATCGCCTGCAGCATCTAAGACTTGCCTGGTCATTATTTCTTGGGTGAATGTGGTCTTCATTATATTCCTCAAATTAATTCAATTCCGGAGATCGTGCCGGAGGAGCGCTTCACAGACTCAAGACCACTGGTTAGTGTCTCTTCCAGCTTTGAGTAGTATTGCATCATTTCATCGTTAACAGTCGGCCTGACTCTTTCCACTGCGGTCTCAAAGTGCTTCCTAGTTACTGTCTTCTTCTCATCTCTCATTGAAATTAGGGCTGCTTCTCTACAGACTGCCTCTATATCAGCACCCGTGTAATTCTCCATACTAGCAGCCAGATCGTCAATCTTGAACTTCCCGAGGGGCATGTCCTTTGTGTGAATCTTCAAAATTGCGGACCTAGAGTCTCTATCAGGTGGGGGAATATGTAGAACTCGTTCGAATCGCCCACTTCGCATCAGTGCTGGATCGATCATTTCAGGTCTGTTGGTTGCCGCGACTACGATTACTCCTTCCATTCCTTCCACCCCATCAAGACTGCTCAGAAGTTGGTTCACTACTCTGTTCATGACATCTGAACCCTCTCCGGAATGGCTCCTTCTCATTCCAGCAATGCTCTCAAACTCATCAAGGAAGACAATCGAAGGACTGGATTGCTTCGCTTTTTTGAACACCTCTCTGACTGCTTTCTCGGATTCTCCAACCCACTTAGAAATTAGTTCTGGTCCTTTTATGGATATGAAATTGGCCTTGGCCTCGTTAGCAATCGCCTTTGCAATGAGGGTCTTGCCCGTACCAGGTGCGCCAAACAGCATTATACCTCTTGGCGGAGTTATTCCGAAATGTTCGAATTTCTCGGGCATGTTCAATGGCCATTCTACGCTCTCCTTCAGTCGTTCCTTGACATCATGGAGACCGCCTACCTCTTCCCAGGTAACTTCTGGCACCTGTACGTATATCTCCCTGAGAGCGCTTGGCTCGATTTCTCTTACTGCCTCTTGGAAGTCTGACATCCTGACTTCCATCTTCTCGATTACCTCAGGAGCAATCTCTTCCTCGTCCAGATCTATCTCTGGGAGATAACGTCGAAGAGCCTTCATCGCTGCTTCCCTTACCAAGGCTGAGATATCGGCTCCTACGAAACCATGGGTATGGTCAAGTAGCCACTCCAAATTGTAATCATCACTGATTGGCATATCCCTAGTGTGAATCTCCAGTATCTCTCCCCTGCCTGCCTTGTCTGGGACACCAATCTCCAATTCTCTATCGAATCTTCCAGGCCTCCTTAGGGCCTGGTCAATCGCATCCCTTCTGTTGGTGGCCCCTATTACAACGACATTGTCCCTGCCACCCATCCCATCCAGAAGTGTAAGCAGTTGTGCGACTACCCGCCTCTCTACTTCTCCAGTGACGTCCTCTCTCTTTGGAGCGATGCTATCTAGTTCGTCGATGAATATGATTGCTGGCGCGTTTGCTGCGGCCTCGTCAAAAATCTCACGGAGTTGCTTCTCACTCTCGCCGTAGTACTTCGAGATTATCTCCGGACCATTTATGGATGTGAAATGGGCTTTTGTCTCTGACGCCACTGCCTTTGCAATCAGTGTCTTTCCAGTGCCTGGAGGTCCATGCAAAAGAACCCCTCGCGGAGGGTCGATCCCGAGCCTTCGGAATAGAATAGGATGCTTTAGAGGTAGCTCTATCATCTCTCTAACCTTTTGGAGTTGGTTTCCAATTCCTCCGATATCCTCGTAGGAGATGGTCTGAACCATATTCTCCTCTTCTTGATCAACGCCATCCTCCTTGATCACGATCTCAGTATCGGGAAGCACCTGCACTATCCCCTTGGGACTGGTCTGGACTATAGCAAAAGGCAATGCTTCGGCGAAGAGTGTCATCCCTGGGATGAATATTCTGTCTCCTGCAACTACTGGCCTCTTGTTCAGGCCTCGTCTTGCGAATCCTTCGATTCCGGGCCCAAACCTAACTTTCTGTTGCTTCGCCATTACTGGGCTCAGAACCAATTTGGTGCAAGGCTCGACCTCGACTTTGCGAATCTCGGCTCTGTCTCCAAGACTTACTCCAGAGTTTTTCCTAATTATTCCGTCAATCCGAATAACTCCAAGATTAGCATCTTCTGGTCTGCATCTCCAAACAATAGCCGCAGTCTTCCTCTCTCCTTCAATCTCGACGATGTCTCCGGGTTTTAGGTTCAGGTCATTGTCGAATGGGACTCTCGCTCGTCCGTGGCCCACGTCACTTGGTATCGCCTTCGCCACTCTCAAAGTTAATGATTCGTTAGAGTCTGGTGACATTTCTTACTCCCTGCCATCACTTCTCGTGCATAGGGGGTTGTTAAACCCTGCAACCTAGGATTCTCCACAGTGTAAAATGATTGCCGGAACAAGGCATAGCGATGCGCATAATTCATTTCAGAAGTAGTATCCGCCGTATACATGGCACACGTACTTGAGACGGGGTTCGAGATATCAAACAGAGAAAACCCCAACGGCAGTCCCACCGTAATGGGCTACAACATAATCAACGGAGAGTTGCGTCCAGCAAGCGATGGCGAGACGTTCGAAAGCAGGAACCCAGCATGGTTGGATGACTGCGTGGGAGTGTTTCCATTGTCTACAAAGGAAGACGTTCACGAGGCACTGATTTCAGCTAGGGATGCCTTCGCTCAATGGTCACAGACGCCCGCTCCGACTAGGGGCCAGATTATTGGAAACATGGGAAGGTTGCTAATGCAGCACAAAGACGATATTGTCAGAGTGGAATCTAGGGAAATAGGAAAGACTCTGAAAGAGAGCGCAGGTGAGGTTCAGGAAGCAATCGACACATGCCTATTTTTCCAATCGGAGGGAAGGAGATTGTATGGTCAGACGGTTAACTCAGAGTTACCTGACAAGGAGCTGTTCACCTCATAAATGCTAGTAATTTCCCTTCAGCGGTGCCCTTCTGGAAGATGATTCCTGCAATAATGTGCGGAAACACTTGCGTTTGGAAAAGTCCCCAAGACTCTCCCCTGTTATCATTCATGCTTACTAGAATAATGCACGAGGCAGGGCTACCCAATGGAGTGGTCAATTTGATTCATGGCAAAGGAAGTGGAGCGGGGCAGTTCCTTGTTGATTCGGTTGACGAGGGACTAGTGAATAAAATCAGTTTCACCGGTTCAACACCCGTTGGAAAGATGATCGGAGAGGTATGTGGAAGGAACCTAGTCTCGTGTTCACTGGAGTTGGGAGGTAAGAATCCCCTAGTTGTGATGCCATCGGCGAACATCGAAAATGCGGTAGAAGGTGCGTATTGGGCTGCTTTCGGAACAGCTGGTCAACGTTGCACTAGCTTGGGGAATCTGATACTTCACAAGGACATATACGAGGAGTTCATGGATAAATTCATGGCAAAGGTGAAGGAAACTAAAATCGGAGACTCACTGAGAAATGACGATGTATTGTATGGTTCTATGATATCGGAAAAGTATGCCAGTGATTTCCTAAGGGACCTAGGGATATGTGAAACAGACGGGGCTACCAAACTATGGGGAGAAGGCAGAATTACCAATGAAAACAAGCCGGAGAATTTCCAAGGTGACGCTTCGGAGGGTTCGTACATGTGGCCGCATGTTTACGCAGACGTAAAAGAGGAAATGCGGTGCTTCCAAGAAGAAATCTTTGGACCTGTCGTGACTGTAGTTAGGGCCGATGATTTCGAAAATGCCCTCCATCTAGCCAACGCATCTCCATTTGGATTATCCAGTGCTTGCTACACTAACGATAGGCTTGAAGCATACCGTTTCAAGACCGGAATAAAGGCTGGAATGACGGGCATAAACAACTCCACCACAGGGGCTGAGGCGCATCTGCCATTTGGTGGGGTTAAGGACAGTGGAAATGGAACCAGAGAGTCAGGAATATGGGTGATAGAAGCTTACTCATACTGGCATGCTGTGAACGACGAGCTATCTGGAAAACTCCAGCTCGCTCAAATGGATGTGGATGAGATACATGTCAAAGAGGCAGAAGCAGACTATGCCTCACTGGCTTAGAGCATCGGTTCTCCACATTCAGGACACCTGACCCCGGGAAGCCATGCTCCTGGCATGTAATTGCAATTCGGGCAGATGGAAGTGACAAGGTCATCACCCTGCATAATACTACCAAATTAAATCATATCGTGAACATTTCCCATTTTTGATGGCCAATTTCTTGTTTCTTCTCTCTGGAGTCGTTTCAGGTACTAAATCAAGAAACTGTCATCTGGTAAGTTTTGCAATGCTTGTTCAAACGCAGTGTTGTACAAACTTGGATTAAAATGGGAGTTCCTCGTGGGATGCACTGGGTGTCCCGCGGGACGATAATGAGTTGGACTAATGGCTACTAGTTTCAAACTTCCAATTAGCCAAGGCTTCGGCGAGACAAATAGAATTGATCGGTGGTGGATGGAACCCCTGTGGATGGGAGCCGCCCTTACGGCTGCCTTGGTTTACACATTTCTAAGATTGATTTTTTTTGATGGAGCGATTCATTACGACGATCATAGAGTAACTAGCCCAATCTTCTCTCCCGATATAATCCACCTGTGGAGTCTGGAAGTCCCTGCCTGGGCTAATTCTGCTATGTTGATACTCTGGATACCATTTGGTTTCAGAGGCACTTGTTACTATATGCGGCGCGTCTATTACAGAACATTCTTTGCTAGTCCGGTGGCGTGTGTGGTGGCAGAACCAAAGATTTCCAAATCTCTGGGCTATAGAGGGGAAGGAGGATTATTTATTTTCAACAACATTCACAGAATAATGCTTTACCTTGCCATCATTATTCTCTTCATGAAGTACATCGACGTATTCCACACACTAAGATTTCATGATGTTGATGGAACTAATACGTATGGCCTGTCTGTTGGAACATTTGTCTTGGCTGCAGAGTCTTTTCTGTTGACAATGTATGTTACCTCTTGTCACGCATTTAGGCACTTGGTTGGAGGCGGTAATAAAAGATGGAGTTTAGGATTTGAGAAAATCCAGGGAAATATCTTCAGGTTTGTTTCCAAAACAAATGTCCACCATGGATTCTGGTTCTGGACAAGCCTGGGTATGGTTTTCTTGGGGGACTTATTTGTCTGGGCAGTCGCGGAAGGGATTCTAAACGATCCTAGCTTCAAAATTTAGGTGATTGTATGGACAAATCTTACTCGGAATGGGACTTCGATGTTGTCGTTATAGGAGCAGGCGGAGCAGGATTGAGAGCCGCTATAGAGGCAAGTTCGAACGGTGCCAAAGTTGGCATGATTAGCAAATCTATGCTCGGAAAGGCACACACAGTAATGGCAGAAGGAGGTGCCGCCGCCGCATTAGCTAACAAAGACCACAGAGATTCATGGAAGATACATTTCAGAGACACTATGAAGGGCGGAAAGTACCTTTCAGACTGGAGGATGGCGAAGGTCCATGCACAACAGGCTCCGGACAGAATAAGGGAGTTGGAACAATGGGGTGCGGTGTTTGACCGAACATCAGAGGGGAAGACAAGTCAGAGGAATTTCGGAGGTCACACATATCCCAGGCTGGCCCATATCGGGGATGCGACCGGTTTAGAGCTTATCAGAACTCTACAACAGAGGGGTATCCATACGGGAATGGAGGTCTTCATGGAATACACTGTCCGTCATTTGTTCAAGAAGGATGGTAGAGTTGTGGGTTGCTTTGCTTACAATAGGTCGGACGGTTCGTTGCATCTTTTCAGGGCTAAATCGATCGTGCTAGCAACTGGAGGGATTACTCGGTGTTGGGAGGTATGCTCCGGATCTTGGGAGTACACCGGAGAAGGTCATGCTCTTGCATATTGGACAGGAGCGGAGATGGGAGATATGGAATTCGTTCAATTTCATCCAACCGGAATGATTTGGCCTCCGTCTGTAAAGGGTATTTTGGTCACAGAAGGAGTAAGGGGGGAGGGCGGCATGCTAACGAATTCTGAAGGTGATAGGTTCATGTTCGATTATGTACCAGAGATGTACCGAGAAGAGTTCGCAGATACTGAGGTCGAATCAAGTGAATGGGTGAAAGAAGTAGTCGCTGGAAAACTTGCTACAAAAAGAAGGCCTCCGGAGTTGCTAACAAGGGATGTAGTTGCGAAGGCTATCAACAGTGAGAAGGCTGCAGGCAGGGCTTCTGAACACGGAGGAGCCTACTTGGACATCTCTTGGAGAAAGTCTGAGGAGATCAAGAAGAAGCTTCCGGGAATGTACCATCAGTTCATGGAGCTTGCGGCAGTTGATATTACGAAGGAGCCGATGGAGGTCGGCCCCACAGCACACTATGTAATGGGAGGAGTGCGCGTCGACCCTATCACCCAGGAGACATCGGTTCCAGGACTTTTTGCAGCGGGTGAAGCTGCAACTGGACTTCACGGAGCGAATCGTCTGGGTGGGAATTCTTTGTCTGACCTCATTACTTTCGGGAAGATTGCTGGAGAGTATGCAGCGAAGTCTGCGAGACATGTGGATAATTTCGAAGAGATAGATGAGCAGGAAATTGACAGCGTGATAACGGAGATGCTTGAACCGCTCAGGAGGGAAGATGGAGAAAATCCTGCAAAGGTGGTAGATGATCTCAGGGTAATGATGCAGAATAAAGTAGGAATTATCCGAACACGCAAGCTTCTGGAAGAAGCTCTGGAGGACCTAGATGATCTGGAGGCTAGGGGCAGGAACACTACGTCTCCAGGCGGGAGAGTCTACAATCCTGGCTGGCACCAAGCATTAGAGATAGCAGCTATGATAGATGTAAGCAGGATGTGTGCTCTGTCTGCGCTGATGAGGGAGGAAAGTAGGGGAGGTCATACTAGGGATGATTTCCCATCCCCTGATAATGCAAAATGGGGCAAGGTAAATAGTAGAATAAAACAAGTAGACGGGAAGATGGAAATCGACTATACTTCCTATCCTCCCATACCTGATGATTTGAGGGATCTATTAGACTCAGAAGACTTGTTAGAGGAGGAGGAGTAGTATGGATAAAATTACATTCAGTGTTTTCAGAGGACATCCGGATGATTCTGGTTCTCCAATTGGAGAAATGAAAGAATATACAGTGGATCTAGATGAGGGCATGGTTGTACTGGATGTGATTCATAGAATTCAGGCAGAAGAAGCCCCGGACCTAGCTTGTCGCTGGAACTGTAAAGCGGGTAAGTGTGGTTCTTGTAGTGCAGAAGTTAATGGTAAGCCAAGACTAATGTGCATGACAAGAATGGATGACATAAAGGAAGAAATGGGCGACTACGAAGGCCCCGTGGATATTCGACCGATGCAGTCATTCCCATTGGTTCGGGATTTGGTAACGGATACTTCCTGGGCCTACGAGGTTGATAGGAAAATTAAGCCGATAAACGGGCCAGAAGACCCTGATTGGGTATTCAATCAATATGAGGCTGACAGAATTCAAGAGTTTAGGTCTTGTATTGAGTGTATGCTTTGTGTAAACACATGTCACGTTATGAGGGAGCACCAGAAATTCGATGAGTTTGCAGGACCGCGTTTCTTTGTTAGACTCGCAAGTTTAGAGATGCACCCGTTGGATACTGAGAATAGGATTCCAGAGATTAAAGATGACTTTGGAATAAGCTATTGCAATATCACGAGGTGTTGCACTGAAGTGTGTCCTGCAGGAATACAAATTACGGATAATGCCCTGATTCCACTGAAAGAAAGGGTAGTAACAGAATATTTCGACCCATTGGTAAACCCAATTAAAGCCGTAGGAAACCTAACATCTGGAGTTTTAAGCTATTTTTCGGAAGATTTCGTGCAGACAGCTGATCCCGGGAACAATAAGCAGGCTACTACAGCTCAAGATTCCGAGAGAGCTAGAATGGAAGAGGCGAAGAAGCTTGAAACTGAAAGGACAGAAAGGGCCCGAAAGAGATTCCGCTCGGAGTAAATTTCTCTGGTTCGAGAATCCTTAGCCTCCGCTACTTGTACACGAAAACCAAGTGTAAAAGTGGACTCAGACTATGCTCACATACGGTCGATTCGCAACTTCTTCACGTTGGCCTTGTTTATCATGTCAGGTAGCCAGTCTGGTGCGTTCGCTCCCTTAGGGACCTTACTCTTTGATCCAGAGAACACGTGAACTCTATTTGTTCCTCTTTCCCTTAGATGGATGTCGGTGACACCTCTTGAAGCTGCCTTCAGAGCTGCCCCTCTGGGCTGCTTGCTGTGGAACACTTGAGCAGTGTCCTTGCCGTTCTGCATTAACACGAAATATTTCTTGTCTGCCATTCTTGGATTCCTCCGATTATCTGTGGTACTACATAGATAATAAACTTGAGCCGGAATATCGGCATACTGAGGCAAAGTGGGCAGATTTCGTGTAGATACGAAGGCTATAATTCTGCACAAGCTAGGGTTTTCGTGTTGGTTACCCCCTCAATAGAACGTACTGAGTCGACAACCAGTTTTGCAATTTCTCCCATACTATCTGCTTCTATTTTCAATATCATGTCATGGTCTCCGAACAGAACTTGGGCATCACAAACGAAGGCCAGTGAAGAGGCTTTTTCGAACACCGAATACTCTGTTCCTGGCTCAACATCTAGGAGTACGTATCCGGTTGACATGACTGTGGGAGGGGGTTCGTGGCGATTAAAGTTCCCTAGTCTACCCGGAAATGCCTACGATGGATACATATCCGATGGCCTCCCTTCGTTCTCTTGTGGCTGATGTTGTAATCGTGAGAGAATGTACGCACGGACAAGTACGGGTTCTCTACGGAGACATAGTCGGCGTTGAGGGAGATATCATGGTAATTCCCGCGAATAGTAGACTAGCCGGAAGAGAAGGTTTGGATGAGAGGATGCACCAAGCCGCTGGAGACGGCCTCAGGGAGGCATGTGCCAATATTGCAAAAGAGAGGAGGAAATTGAACTTGCAGCCATGTGGAGTCGGGGAGGCAGTGACTACGGATGCTTTCGATCTCCCGGTATCCAAACTTGTGCATGTAGTCGGTCCAGACTGTAGGAGGCCCACGCAGGACAACTTCAGAAGGGAACTTCTGAGAAACTCATACGGCGCTCTATTCGAGACGGTAGAGACTCTCAAGCCAAGGAAGACTCTCGTCCTCCCCCCTCTAGGAATGGATGTTTTCGCATACCCGCACAGAGAGGGAGCTAGGATGACCATGGAAATAATTCTCCCATGGATGGATGGAGAGGATGATCCTGGGGTTGACATGGTTCTCATTGTAACCAATGAAGACAACTTCTTGAATAACATGAAAACTGTTTACAGAGAAAGTGAGGATCAATTCCCGGGCGTAGACAGGACCAGAGATTACAGAAAGGGAAAGATTCAGTGATTTGGACCGGTGTCCTCAATAACCCTGAGAATCGGATAGCACCATGGGAACCAGTTACGAAAGAGAGTTGCGTTCGGTTCTCGCTGGAGAAATGAAGGGAGTTCGCGCTGTTACGAGATCTTGTTCTGAAGTTGAGCGCGCGAAAGCAATGAGGGTCGTAAAAAGGCCTTTTCTGGTAGTCAGGGCCCCAGGAAGCGGTTCAGAGGGGACCGGTGACCTTCTTGCTCTTAGGGGGGACATGTGCTTCCCCATAGAGGTGAAGACCTCCAAGAGCGAGAGGATATACCTTTCAGGTAGAACCATCGACCAGTACAATTCCCTGAAATCTACTGGTGAGAAATGTGGACTTCTCCCGCTTTACGCTTTCAGATTGAAGGGAGTAAGGGGAGATAGTTGGAGAATAATGAAAGTAGAAGTTGAAGGATTGACTGGAAAGCTCAGACACCTATCCAGAAGTATCCCCCCACTTCCACTAACAAGCAGAGGTACCCCTCACTTAGACTGGAATGCTGGGATGCCAGTGCATAGGTTTCTGTCATTAATTTGTAGCTCAGAAGGAGCGATTGGAGTGAGGTCCAATTCAGGAAATTCGTCAGCTCAAGAGAGAGTAGTTAGTTAATTTCTCGTACCACAAAGAAGCTCTTCTATCTGTTCTAGTGATTGCCTGACAGATTCTATTTCTTGCCTGACGCCATGAAGTTCAGCTTGGACCAGGATTCGTCCGATACTGTCCCTCTCCCTGGCTAATGAGTCGATTCTGCGATTGGTGCTCCTGGTGGAGCCTCCGAATGCCTTTGACATAGCTACGCGAATCAGTCGGGGGTATTCTCACTTTTGTTTTAGAGCAGGTTGAAGAGACAAGGACGATTGTAATCATCATGGCGGAACAGGGGGAGAATAGGAGCATCCTAATCCCATTGTTACTGCTATTCCTAGTGTATAACCTAGGTGCACCGATTTGGTTAGTAGCTCTTCTCGCAATTTGGTATTCGGGTTTGTTGTACGCGGAGTCGACAGGCCTCCTTGACAAGATGGATGCAACTAGAGCTTTAGGAATAATACTGATGATCAGAACAAGAAGAGGCATGCGGCTTCTGGAATCAGTATCCAAACCTAGGAGATTCTGGAGAGGATTCGGAGAGGTCTCAATCTGGCTGTGCTTTTTTGTAATGTTCATGGTTGTACTGCTTCTTCTCCTTAGTGCAGTCGCGGCAGCGATAAGTCCTCCTGAGGAATCCATTCCTGCAAGCGACCTACTGCTAATCCCAGGAGTTACCAGCTTCGTGCCACTATGGTGGCCAGCCCTGGCGCTCATAATTGCGATAGTGATTCACGAATACAGTCACGGAATTCAAGCTAGGGCCCATGGAATGAGGTTGAGGAGCTTCGGCCTGCTTCAACTGGGGCCTCTGCCCATCGGGGCCTTCGCAGAGCCCGAAGAGAAGGAGATGGAGAGGGCCCCCCGGAGAGACAGACTGAGGCTTTTCGCAGCGGGACCGTCGATTAACATCTTCGTAACTTACGTGGTTTTAGTTCTCCTTTGTTCTGTTGCCAGTGGGATGGCTGCAGAAAACAAGGGCGTTCATGCAAGAGGAATTGTAGTTGGAGGAGGAGCAGAAGAAGCCGGCTTAATGCCATTCGAGACAATAACACACATCGATGGTAACGAGATTTCTGATTACTCCGATTTCTCGGATGAGATGGTCGGACTCTCCGCTGGAGAAGTTGCCCAACTAACCGTACTATCCAGGGATGATTCCACTGAAAAGTGGTCAGAGAGGAGTATAACTGTCACTATGGGAGATCGCTACCAGTACTACATCGAAGACTGTGAGAAAGATAGTGATTGCATTATTGAAGATAGAGTAGAACTACTGGAATTACTGGAAATTGAGCCTGGTGATGCTTTCCTAGGTGTTTCCGATCTTGTTTCATCAACAGCGGGAGTGGATGTTTATGCCAACATCATCGACGGGGAATACTCAGCATCAGGTACAGCAATACTCACTGTGATTCGCCCTCTTCTAATGCTGAATGTCCCAATTTCAAACGAAGGCCAGACGATGATTCTCCAAGAAAGGGAGATGCTGGTTGCTGGAAGCGGCACCATGGGCTCGGTCCTCGGAACCGATGGGATGCTGATGCTGTTCGACTTCCTATTTTGGCTCGTATGGATCAACTTCCTGCTTGGTTTCGCAAACCTGATTCCCATGATTCCCTTCGATGGTGGTCACCTTGTTAGAGACGGAGTCCACTCGGTACTGAGAAAGATCAGTCGGTCTTCTCATCCGATACGAATTGAGAACATATCGAATAGAATCAGCAGCCTGAGTAGTATCTTCATCCTATTGATTCTGCTAATACCTGTTATCATTCCGAGAATAATTTAGTTACTCTTCTTCTATCTGCCTTGGCTCGTGAACCTCTCGGAAGATTACTTTGGCGACTCCTACATTCTCCCTCAGAGTAGTAACCAGAGAGAACTTCGTGAATGCCCAGTTCTGATCGTAAGCCATTTCCTCCGGGAGAGTCATTGTGAGGTCGTCACCTTCGAAGTCGATCTCGAAGTCGTCTCTTCCGGTGTTCATCTTCATCAGAGTCTGAACCTTCTCATCCCTGTCCTCAACGACCTTAACAATCTGGTAGTTGTACCTCAGAGTGACACCTGCCAATGGGTGGTTGTAATCTATCCTAGCCCTGCCAGCGCTCATGAACTGGAGAATTCCTTGTCTCCCACCAATCTCAACTGGAGCCCCTATTGCTAGTGTGTTCGGGTCTCTTACGCTCCTTAGGAGGACGTTCTGTGAGATAGTCTCGACCTTGTTCTGGTCCCTATCCCCATAGGCCTGGGTTGGCTCGATATCGAACTCGTAATCCTTTCCAGCCTCGGCTCCTGCTAGGTGAGACTCAAAACCGGGGATTAGTCTACCATCTCCGACGGTTGTAATCATTGGGGAGTACTCTCTGTTTTCGTCATGGATATCGTGTTCCTTGGCTACCTCCTCCCTCGTTGTTTCTATCAGCTTGTCATTGCTAGCATTGTACAAATCATAGTCTACATGAACGATTGAGCCATTATCCATCATAGCACCTCAGGAGCCTCGCGACCGGCTCCCCCTTTTTCATTCAAACGGTAAGGGGCGATGAGGGCCTTTACTCGTCCTGGGATGGTTCAGTCACTCTTCTTGGGAGGGAGGCCAAGGCGCTCCCAGTAACCACCATTAGCCAACCCGCCCAAACGAGATGGCTGCCCTGTAGGTGGTGTACGGTTACCCTGACCTCGCTGACATCGTCAGTCTGGCCCAGTATCATCGATGACAAGAGCTCGTTTGACTGTAGTAGGTCCAGGATTACTATCGTGTCCCCTGTCGCCCCCGTAAGCCTATCCACCTCCGATCTGGCGGACACCATGCCGGAGGGAGAGTCAAAGCGGAGCATTCCGGGCGTGATATTCCCGAGCAGTGAGCCGCCAACGTCCCTAGCCTCGATGACGACTCCAACATAGCCGTCTCCTATTCGGTACCCATAGCCTTGCTCATCTGCGGATAAGACCTCTACCCCTGTGAACACGAGCTCCATCCCCTGATGCTGTGTCGGAACGTCTCTCTCCAGGGTGACGAAGTTAGATGGATCCGTCCTATCAACAAGAGTGGTGGTGAGGACATGCCCCACCAACAGGATCAGAATACCAGCATGGGCGATATGTGTGCCCAGCAACCTTGCTCGAGCAGATCGAGTCGTTATGCCACCGCGGATTATTTTGGGAATTGTCTTTCTCGAGCTCCTCCATAGTTTCAGCAGCGTTGGTGGGATGGCCAGTGCCAGCCAGGTCAGGATGAACATGGAGACAGCGCCTCGAGAAACGCTATCGGTGATTGCTCCGTCTTGATTGCCAGGCAGTTCCAGCCTCTCCGAGAAAGCGGCTAGAACAACTGAGAGGACCAAGGTCACCGAGAGCGCGATTGCGCCTGTTCTGCCGCTTACCCTGATGCCCCAAGCGTACAGTGCTAGCCCCACTGCGAGCAAAGACAGTAGAGGGGCACCGTAGTACTCGTGCGCTTCGATGCTTGTGCCTTCTATCTCTACAGTCAGTAGAACCCAGGTTAACAGCAGGAATACCACGGACAAGTACCATGGAAAAGACCGAGCCATGATGGCCCTCTTTTTGGGATCGACAATTGAGTCGGTTATCCGGGAGAAGTCGTCCTTCTGTTCATCGGGGATGACCCAGACTAGGAGGAAAGGCGCGATCCCAGCCAGTGACTGGTACCACTCGGAGATCCACGCCCATCCCGAGAAGAGCATCAGGAGGACCCCAAGGGAGACCCAATGGACCGGGGGTTCGTCCCGATCTCCGAAGATCAGCAGTGTAAGGATGGCCAATCCGAAGAAGAGGACCGCGGTTGAGCCAATCCAGAGGCCAACAGCAGCGAAGTAGAATAGAAGGAAGACTGCTAGAGCCCGGTTCTTCTCAAACAAAGTCTGGGATCCCTTCGAGAGCACCGTGGCTCTCTGCTCCCTCAGGGCATGGGCTACAGAAAGACCGAGAAGGGCAACAAATGACGTCATGTAGGCCGTGATCTCGAATCCAATTGCGCTGAAATCGATGATCTCCAGGATTCGCACATATGGATCCCTCGGGAGAGAATTCTCCCCATCGCCCACGAAGGCATGGACAGAGGCCCAGACCCCGTTGGCCCTTGTGACCAGGGTGGCATGCATCACCAAAGCCCCGGTTACCATCCCGAGCGCGGGCGATAATGCGTAGGGGTTGGATGATTTCGGCCTGGCTCTTGAGTGTAATATAGCCAGAAGTGCGAGCCATGGGAGAAGTGATCCGGTCTCGACCGGGTCCCATGCCCAATACCCCCCCCAATCGAGAACCGTGTAGGCCCAGAGACCACCAAGCCCTATGCCAATTGTCCCCGCTAGGAATGAGTATCTGGCCCATGGAATCATCGAGGCGTGAATCTCATTCGAGGGCCTTGACCTAATCAGTCCGGATACCGCAACGCTAGCCGTCGCAAGGCACAGCGAGTAGTATACGAAGACCACTGGCGGGGGGATCACCATCAGATCTGTCTGTAACAATGGACTGATCTCCCCAGCAGAGCCTGGTACAGCAGGGGAGAAGGGACGCAGTCCTGCTGAGATTAATAGGAGCAGTAAAGTCCAGAAGTGCAAGACCCTTATTGTGGTACTATCAGTCGTTTCGTCCTTGGACATCAGCCATGCGATTACGCTCATCATCGAGGCCCACATAAGAAGAGGTCCGGACCTGCTTCCCCATACCGCTGAAATGCGGTAGAAGAGAGGTAGTCCTTCGCCGACGTAACTTGAGACGAGACCCAGCGACGTTGCTTCGAAAATGAATGATAATGACAGAAGCAGGAAGGGAGAGGACTGGGCCCCCATTGCAGCTGTCCTCAAGAAAGGCTGTGAGCTAGACTCGGGGCGGATTACTAGATTTAGGCTGACCAGCAGGGCTAGGAAGACCAGCGTGTACCCAAGAAAGGTGAGCATCGTTCACCATCCGTAGTACTTGGCCCTGCTGTATCCGAACGCTAGCATCGCTGGTACGATTCGCTTGAAGTACAACGTTGGTTTTCTGAGTAAAAGTCTGAGCCCGACCATAGCCTTACCGGTAATTCCCATTCCCGACATCTCATCCGGAAAGCATGTTGCCATGACCGACATCTCATCATCTGATAGTTCGAAGAGGGCTGTCTTCCCCCTCAGAATTTTGCCATAAGGTGGGAACTCTGCCTTCCATAGTCTAGTATACTCTGATAGTCTCTCTGAGGTGAGGTCTCCTTCTGAAATTGCGTTTGCAGCGGTATGTGCTGCGAAAACGGCTGATTTCAATGCCAGGTGGGAGCCACCCTCGAACAGTGGAGAGGTGAATCCTGCAGCATCTCCCACTAGAATCAGCCCGTCATAGTGGGTCCGCTCGAAGGGCCCCGAGATTGGGATAGTCCCGCCGAAGGCCGGGCTCCCCTTTTCTTTCCACGGAGGCAGCGTTTGTTCAGATTCACTAAAATGTGTGTTTGAAATGAATTCATCGAGAGCCTTTTTTGTCCTGGGCTTGTCCTCAGTTACGAGTCCGACGTTTGCCCTGCCATCGCACTTGGGAATCATCCACAGGTACCCTTTCTCAGCATAGCTAGGCCATATGTAGAAATCCAGGTAACCATCAGTGGGCACCTCCAGAAGCTCGTACTGCATCCCTGCGACCACCTTGCCCTTTTGATTCAGAGGGTTCTCTCCATCGGGCTTGACTAAACGGGAGCAGACCGCTGCAACCCCTGAGGCATCAATTACTACCTTGGCCATTATGGGGAATTGATCCCCCTTGCCATCGCAGACCCATCCTGAAAACGGCTCTCCCTCGGCTCTTTTCATAGAAAGTAGTTTGTGGCCTAGGTTAAGCGTGGCGCCTGCTGAGACTGCCTCATCCGTTATCCACCTCTCAAAGAGGTGTTTTTCCAGAACGTACCCCTCCTCGGTAAGTCGCTTTTCGGTACCATCAGGGAATATGACCCTGATTCCGTGCACCCTCTTGCTGATTACCTCCTCCGGGAGGGTAAGCTCTAGGTTCTGACAAGCTATCTCAGAGATGCACTCTCCACAGTGGACAGGGGTTCCTATCTCAGGGTGATCCTCGATGATTATCGTTGATAGCCCCTTGCGTGAGCATTGCAGAGCGGCATTTCCTCCTCCGGGGCCAGCCCCCACAACAAGAACGTCGCACACCGTCATTTCGTCGCCCACGTGGGGTACGGTAAAGGCACCATCAAAGAAACCCTCGGTTTGATATCCTCCAAAACAGACAAACCTTCTCATGCCAAGAGCGCTGCGTAATGTTGTGGGTTGGAGGAGTCTAGAGGAATTTATACTGGCTCTGGAACAGAGAGGCGAGCTGCTAAGGGTGAGCCATCCGGTCGATGTTGAACTAGAAGCAGGTTGTATCGCAGACCTGTTGGTAAAGAGGAACGGCCCAGCAGTTATCTTCGATCAGCCCAGGTTGGGAGATGGAAGTATCAGCAGGTACCCTCTTGCCATGAACCTCTTCGGGACCCGTGATAGGACCAATCTTGCGCTAGGTGTGGTGGAGCCTAAGGAGATCGGTGAAATGATGACTGGGCTCATGAAGCCGGATATAGGGGGAATTCTAAGGAGGCCATGGACAGGTCTTGGGTTGCTTAGACAAGGAATTTCAATGGCTCCTAGGAAGGTCTCAAGGGGGAATTGTCAGCAGGTTAGGATGGACAATCCTGATGTGACTAGGCTCCCCATCCCAACGAGTTGGCCCCAAGATGGCGGGCCCTTCATGACGCTTCCACTCGTTGTCACATCAGATCCAGAAACCGGAGTTCACAACTTAGGGATGTACAGGAGTCAGGTTTTCGGCCCTGATGAGGTCGGCCTTCACTGGCAGAAACACAAGCATGGTGCGGATCATGCTGAGGCATCAGAGGATAGGATGCCTGTCGCGATTTGCCTTGGAGGCCCCCCTCAGGTTATCTTCAGCGCGATCTCCCCCCTTCCAGACAACCTCTCAGAGTATGAGTTTGCAGGACTTCTGAGCGGTAGAAGGCTCAAGATCACAAAATGCCTGACCAATGATTTGTGGGTCCCGGCAGACTGCGATTTCGTAATTGAAGGGTACACGCTGCCTTCAGAGAGAAGGATGGAGGGCCCATTCGGTGACCACTTCGGTCATTACTCCCTAGAGGACGAGTATCCAGTAATGCACGTTACAGCAATCACTCACAGGAAGGACCCAACTGTACCAATGACGATAGTCGGTATTCCCCCGATGGAGGACGGTTACTTAGGCGAGGCTATTGGTGATGCCCTGCTGCCAGTGCTGAAGTTCCAGCACAGGGATGTCATCGATACTTTCCTGCCTCTCGAGACGGGTTTCCACAATCTTGCTGTTGTCTCCTCGAAGCAGAGGTTTCCACGTCAGGCAAGGAAGACTGCTCTTGGGCTTCTAGGAGCTGGACAGATGATGTTCCTGAAAGTAATCATAGTTGTCGATGAGGAGCATCAAGTCAAAGATCTCGAGAAGCTTCTTGACGCTCTCCATAACAAGGTCAACATTCCCGATGATCTGGTAATACTGGAAGGAATGGTCGCTGATTCTCTGGCTCACACATCTCCCTGGGAGAATGTCCATGACAAGTTGATCATCGATGCGACCACGCCATCAGAGGGGGATCCTATTTCTCGACCAGAAGAGAGCATCGTTGGTGAATCTCTGGCAATCTCAGCATCCGCTATCGAAGGCGTTGTCCAGGCTAGGATGTTACGACCCTCGATGATGGTGGTAACAACCGAAGTCGAAGGCAGCCCCAGTCCGGAGGAGAGTGTGGAAGTAACAAATAATCACCTGGCGCGTCAACAAAGAGAGAAGATTTCAGCAATCAGAGATTCTATCTGGAGCCTTAATTCTTCGAGGGGACTTAAGTGGCTGTTCATCACAGACTCGGATGCGAACCTGGAACATGAAGATTGGAAGAGGAGGCTCCTTTGGCAGCTTTTCTGCAGATTTGATGTAGGCAGGGATCTTCACTTCGATGAAACTGGTACGAGAGTGGCTTGGGATGCCACGGTCCCAATACCGTCTGATGACGGTCCCCTTCCCGTTCGAAGATGGCCTGCTGTCACCCTCCATGATCCAGAGATGGTTAGTCGAGTTGATGCGTGGCTTTCCCAGAGGATTTGAAATGGGCGCTCGGGAAGTTCTGGAGTTCGTCAAGGTCGAACACACACTATTTTCACTTCCGTTCGTCCTAATTGGTTTTGTACTTGCGGACAAAGAGTTTGGTAGCGATATCTCAGATGGTTTTTGGATTATTTTTGCTGCTGTTGGAGCACGTGGGCTCGCAATGGTACTTAACCGGATTATAGACAGGGATATCGACGCGGAGAACCCAAGAACCGCATCAAGGCACCTTCCGTCGGGGACAATATCGATACAATCGTCTTGGGTTCTCGCGGGATTGTTCCTTGGTATGCTACTCTTTTCTGCATGGAGGCTGAATGAAGTAGCGCTGAAGATGTCATGGCTACCTGTAGTGGCATTTGTGATATACCCATACACAAAGAGGGTCACATGGTTGTGTCACTTTTGGATTGGCTTCTGCCTCGCTCTTGCACCAGCTGGTGCATGGGTTGCGATCGCTGCTGATCACCATGGGTGGGAAGCAATTTTCGGAATAGGACAAGAGCAATTGGAGTTTCTCTGGTTCCCGGAGGTGTTCTTCATTTCGCTGGGTGTAGCCCTTTGGATTACTGCATTTGATGTTAATTACGCCCTGATGGACAAGGAAGTTGACAGGGAGCAGGGGATCAAGTCCTTCCCAGCAGCCTTCGGATCTAAAAAGACCAGGAATCTTAGCGTTATACTTACAATAGGATGGGTGATATGCTTCCTACTTGCGGGAATGCACGAATTCAACGAATCGGGTCGTTTTAGTTCACCTGTTTGGATTCTGTCCGCCATCAGCATGGGCGTGGTAAACCTGTATGTGATGACTAAAAGGGCCGATTTATCCTCTGATTCTGCACAACTAATGGAGGCGTATCAGAGTACGCTATTCCTTTCTTCAATGCTGACTGGCTGGGTCCTTCTGGGGAGTATGATTTACGTAGGTTAATCGCTGACAGAGACAATAACGAGGTCTAAAGATGTTCATCCTTCAATCGGAATATGACAGTGCGGGTGATCAGCAACAAGCGATTGATGTGTTGGTAAGACAAATCGAAGAGGGCCAGGAAAGATGTGTACTACTCGGTGTCACCGGGTCAGGTAAAACGTTCGCCATGGCTAAGATAATCGAAAGGATGCAGTTACCAACGCTAATCCTATCACACAATAAAACACTGGCACGTCAAATTTGGCAGGAGATGTCAGGATTGTTCCCAGATAACGCTGTTGAGTACTTTGTTAGCTATTACGACTATTATCAGCCGGAGGCATACATACCCGGACGGGACCTCTACATTGACAAGGAGCTGCAGATGAATGAGAGGATAGAGCAAGAGAGGTTCTCTACAGTGGCTTCCCTAGTTTCCCGTCCAGATGTGATAACAATAGGGACCGTTTCCACAATCTATGGTCTAAACCCACCAGAGGTTTTCCAGCAGAATCACCTGAGGCTCCATGTCGGACAAAATGCTGATCCTCAGGATGTGGTTAGGAGTCTGGTGGAACTTCAATATCGGAGAACTACAAGAGAGATAACCAGGGGGGACGTCCGGCTCAGAGGAGAGGTTCTCGATGTGTGGATGCCAAGCAGGGATGATCCGATTAGAGTCAAATTTGGATGGGAAGGAATAGAGAGAATTCAGGTCTGCGAAGCAGTGTCCTGGGAGCCTCTAGATGAGTTCGAAGAAGCTTGGATCCATCCGAGAGAATTCTACATGACGAGTGAAGATAGGTTCAAGCAAGCTCTGGAGGATATCGAGGGAGAGTTGGGCGATCGGTTGGACTGGTTCGAGTCTAAAGATCGGGGTCTTGAGGCCCATAGACTAGAGCAGAGGACCAGATTTGATCTAGAGATGCTGGATGAAGTGGGCTCTTGCAAGGGGGTCGAGAACTATTCGATGCACTTTGATGGCCGAAGTAGGGGGGAAAGATCATACTGCCTTCTGGACTTCTTCGCCAGTAATGCGGAACAGTTCCATGGGGGAGCAGACCGATATCTCGTTATCATGGACGAGTCTCACGTGACGCTGCCCCAAGTGGGAGGGATGTTCGGAGGGGATTTCTCAAGAAAGAAGAACCTAGTCGACCATGGATTCAGACTTCCGTCCGCGTATGACAACCGTCCACTTAGGATAGACGAGTTCCAAACCCTAGTCCCTCAGATGGTCTACGTTAGTGCCACTCCGGGGGAGAGGGAGCTGAGGCACCTTGCAGAGGTGACAGGGCAAAACATCCCCTCGGGACTGATGCATGTGGACAGTGAGGGCGGTGCCAGAAAGTCCGAAGTCGGGAAGCCGGAGACTAAGCAGAGTATGGAGGAATTACTGGAAAATATAGATGGCATAGCTAAAATGGAGATAAGGCCTACTGGACTGCTGGATCCGGAGATAGAGGTTAGAAGTACAGAGGGACAGGTACAGGATCTGCTGAGCGAGATTGGTGAAAGGGTTAGTCGTGATGAACGAGTCCTAGTTACAGTCATGACCATCAAGTTCGCGGAGGAGGTCGCCGAGTACCTAGAAGGGATGGGTGTCAAGGCACACTACCTCCACAGTGAGATAGATACACTGGAGAGAACCGAGATAATCAAGGCACTCAGATTGGGCCTGATTGATGTGATTGTGGGAATTAATCTACTCAGAGAAGGTCTGGATATTCCCGAGGTTTCGCTAGTGGCAATCTTTGATGCTGACAAGCAGGGCTTCCTGAGGAACGAAAGGTCCCTTCTACAGACCATTGGAAGAGCGTCGAGAAACGTAAATGGCTCTGTAATTCTGTATGCTGATTCCGTCTCTGCCTCAATGGAAGCTGCCATCAGTCAGACGGTGAGGAGAAGAGCCATGCAAGGGGAGCATAACGAAAAGAACGGGATAGTCCCAAAAACCATCGAAAAGGCCTTGCCCGTAATGGGGTCTGAGATGGAGGACCTAGTCTCTGGAGTTGCTGGTAGGGGGAGTGAAGGCGGTAGGAGAATGGTCGCCAAGCCTCCGGGCAAAAAGGGTCTGGAGGGACTAGCAAAGAGATTTGGACTAGGTGCGGGCGTCTGGAATAACTCCGATTCAGTTCTAGAGAACGTAAGTCAGCCCGAGTGGATAGGTGAAGGAGGAAGGGATCTCGAAGATAATGATGGAGAGGCAGATGTTATCTCCAGGCTTGAGATGGAGATGAGGCAGGCTGCAGATAGGCTGGACTTCGAGAGAGCAGCAGAACTGAGAGACAGAATATACCGAATTCGGAATACCACCAATTGAAGCCCAGAGGGTTGTGCGGGTACCATGGTAGGATACTCCCGTGACGATTTCGAAGTCCCTGTAGAGGACTATGATTTTTCGAGTGTTACCGATGTTGGATCTCTGATTGATCAAATGTCTAGAGCTGGTGGTTTCACTGCTTCGAAGTTGGCTAGAGCCAGAGATATCTTGAGAGAAGCAATTTCAAGATCCGATGAAGAAGGGGTTCTCAACNNNGTCCTCAACTGGCTATCATTCCCCGCCTGTCTATGCGCTACAGGAACCAGAGGTTTCTTCATTGAGGCACTGAAGAGGAGAGCATACAACGTAGTCATAACCACATGTGGAACCCTAGATCATGACATAGCCAGAGTATACAGGAGTTACTTCCATGGAGACTTCAGTCTAGATGACGTTGCCTTGGCTGAGGAGGGGCTGAACAGGCTTGGCAATGTGGTGATTCCAAATGAGTGCTACGGCGAGATTTTGGAGAGAGTCCTGCTACCTTGGCTGGAAGAAATTGAGGATGAGAGGAAGTCTATAGACGATTCAAACCCGTGGAGAGGCTTTGGTTCAGTGGAACTATGTTGGGCGATAGGTGACAGGATTGATGACCCTAGTTCTCTTCTTTACTGGGTTGCTAAGAATAGGATCCCGATGGTTATTCCAGGAATTACCGATGGCTCGATAGGTTCGCAATTATTCATGCATAGACAAAAGAGCCCGGATTTCATGATTGATGTGCTAGCAGACGAACAGATTCTCTCCGACTTGATTTGGACGGCAGACGAAAGCCATGGTCTGATGGTAGGAGGGGGGATTTCCAAGCATCACGTGATCTGGTGGAACCAGTTCAGACAAGAGGCAGGCATGGATTCAGCAGTTTCGATCACAACCGCCCCAGAGTTCGACGGTTCCCTCTCTGGGGCTAGACTGAAGGAGGCTATTTCATGGGGCAAGATTCGCCCCAATGCCGACCAGATAGTCGTTGAGGGCGAAGCAAGCCTGATTCTTCCCATCCTCGGTTCTGACTTATTTGCTGGGAAGTGAGATATGTGCCGTAGAAACGGCTATTAGTTCACATTTTCCGGTTTGGGGTATGACAGTCAGAGAAATGATTCAGGACATGATAAATGAATTGACGGAAGCTATTGCAGATGCTGAGAAGCACGACTCTGGGAACAATGCTGCTGGAACCAGAGTTAGGAAAGTGATGCAAACCTGCAAGAACCTTGCTCAGGATGTTAGAGTTAAGGTTCAGGGAGACAAGAATTCTCGCTAATCGGTATGGGCAATCATTTCCATTATTGAGACTCTCAATGGTACCATAGGATGCCAACCCTCGCCCCCTATTCCAATCAGAGCTCGATGGATGCTACCTAGGTCTACAGATTCGGATCTTTCGGAATAAATCCCTCTCACAGGACTGGGGACTTCGGATAGAGACTCGATGGTGTGGGAGTGATTGATTGCATTGTTGTAACGTTCCCAGAGGATTCTTATCTCGTCGATAACGTGCTCCGATGACCATGCCCTTCTACCGCACATTCTGAAGTTCCCGGATAGATTGGATTCCTTCTCGTTCATGCATAAACAGGAAATTGCGTCAGTTACATCCCTGACATTGACCCAGAACCTATCCCTAGGTTCGGTTTTTGGTTCTCCTCCACCCTTAATTTGCCGTATCCAATCTATCATTATCTCGTTTCCCCAGTTCCTCCCACCATTCGGAATGACTACATCCTTCAGCTCTAGAACAATCGTTGATTTCGGAGGGTTTGAGCCCATAGGAATAATCGCAATATCGCAATCCTCTTGTTGATCAATTCCTACAACCAGTTCAGAGTCAGATGGATCTTCCACTATCGAGGCTCCTGCTCTTTGCAGCCTCTCTTCCAGTGCTTCCCTAAGACCGTCCAATTTTCCGAAAACATGCACGTTGCTGAGCATGATAACGCATCAATTAGTTTGCCTCAATAGACTTGGAGGTGAATGCAAGGAGGGCGTCCCTCAGGATTCCAATTATCATATCTATCTCCTCGGTTGTAATTGCAAAGTGAGGAGTGAACCTCAGAGCATTCTGACCTCCATGAATGACCCCGAGTCCGTTCTTCCTACACCATTCCTCTACACAGCCAAAACCGACTACTGGAAGCTTCTGCGGATCTAGTTCAGCGCAAAGCAACAGCCCAGTCCCCTGAACTTCAGTGATTGTCCCCGGTAGTTCTTGTGATAGATTTCTGAGTTTAGAAACGAATTCGTCTCCCCTATCCTTTATGTTCTTTCTTAGCTCAGGAGTGACTCTATCTAAAGTAGAAATTGCAGTCTCCAAGGCTCTTGGATTCGTGGTCATTGTATTACCATAGATTCCTACCACGTACAACTCAGCCGCCCTGTCCGAGAGCCCCACAACAGATAGTGGGTACTGGCCTGCATTCAGAGCCTTGGACCAAGTCTCCATATCCGGTACAAGACAGTCCTGGAATCCCTCATAATCAACAATACTCAAGCATCCTTGTCCTCTCAATCCCGCTTGAATTGAGTCGACTATGAGCATGCTTCCATGTTGTGTGCATAGAGATCTCGCCAAATCGTAGAACTCTCTAGTTACGCATAGTCCGGGATTTCCTTCGCCCATCACTGGCTCCATAGCCATTAGTTCGATGAAGAAGCCCTCTTCTTCCGCTCTTTCAAAGGCCTGTCTTAGAGAGCCCAAATCATTGTTAGGCACGAATATCACATTATCCCTTTCTCTGAAAGAGGCTAGATTCTTCTCGTATTTCCCACTACATGAGTCAGAAATCTGAGCCGGTCTGTGGGTTCTCCCGTGGAATGCCTCTACCAGAGCCAGCATCTTTGTTGGTTTTCCTTCGTGAATCCCTCCCTTCCCAGTAAGTGTGAGGGTGTTTGCGTCCGCTATTCTCATAGAGATAGTCATCGATTCTGACCCACTATTCAGACAGACGAACTTGGAAAACGGACAATTTCCCCTTGTGTGGCCAACTTCCTTCTTGAGTCTGTCAGAAAGTCTCTTTTGACTAAATGAGGGAGTCATGACATTTGCCATGACCCAATTCTGCTGCATTGAACGAATCACGTCATCTGGGCCATGTCCCATCCCGAGCATCCCATATCCTCCATTATCATGAATTACAGCTCCATGAGAGGTAATAATCCAAGGACCTCTTGCCGATATTGCCACGTACGGATTAACTGTTGGAGCAGAGTAGAAATTTACGTAGTCCGATTGGAGAAGAGAAGATAATTCGCCCTCGTTCATGGAAAGTAAATTTTCTCCCATTTCATTGATTAGACTTTGAAAATTGACAGAGGCCTCCTCAATCGCCCTACTTAGAGAGGGGTCAATCTGTAGAAACTCAGAGATTGTTGAGTCAGGAAGACCATCTGTCTCAGCTTTACCCGTAGAAGATCGGATTTCGTACAATGCTTGGAGGCTTCCCACCATCACTATGTGGCAGGAGAGGACACACATCAATCTTCTCCGAAGTTGCTCAGATTAGACATCAGAAATTTATGGAAAAGGAATTAACCATCTTTTCTGATAATCACTAAAAAAATCAAACGTAAATTAATTTTTCAATTGCTTTTTTTATTATTATCTAAATTTTTCAATTGGATTATCAGTCTTGATTTGCGAATATTATAAGTGCCACTCCGGCCTCTGGAGTTCAGGAGAGGCAAGGGGGATGCGCTCCTTCCCTGAGGGAAAACAATGGTTGAGGATTACGAAATACAGGAAATGATACACAGAGACGTATACGTTGGAGACAAGCATGTTGGAGTGGTAGTTGGAGAGAGATTCCACCCCAGAGATGAGTTTGTCAAGTCTCTGAGACTTAAGGTCGAGGGAGAGGTTGCTAGTGAATTTATGAGAAAGCCAGCAGATCTGGCACCACTGGCAAAGGAGTTGGTGCACAGCATCAGGCCCGATGGCGGTATCAAACTATCAAAGTCTATGAGAGAGTTACAGAGAAGATGGAGAAATACGGTCAGAATTCAAGAAGATCTGTATGCTCCTGATGAGCTTCTCGACAGGGCCGTACTTGACAATGATGGAATGGATATTGGTAACGTAGTTGAGTTAATCAAAATCAAGAGGACCTACAAGGGCCTGTTAGTCAAACCGCATTTCATGGTGAGGGCCAGACACGGCCTTCCAGAGACTATAGCGGTACCCTGCGGACAACTGGCAAAGACTACTTCCCGACTGGATGAAGTCATCCTGAAGTGTACCTTTTCGAGACTGATTACGCTACCTAGTTACATGAAGTTGAACTTTGAGGATTACGAGGAAGAGTGATTTTTCCTTGAGTAGCCTTCAAATCACAATCCCATGTGCACGTGACGCTCAAGGGCGCGTAGCTTAGTTTGGCTGGAGCACCCGGCTGATAACCGGGAGGTCACAGGTTCAAATCCTGTCGTGCCCACCAATAAAGACAAAAATTGGGCCATCAGCACGACAAGAAGCATCATGAAGGACCCGCCTGTCCCTGCGTTCAAATGCCAGTTCTGAGCGGGGCCTCAGGGGTAGATATCGCCTCTGGACTTGCAGTTATTCTTGACACGCAATATGTTGCACTAGAAAGTAGAAGATTCCCCGATGGTGAGGCCTACGTGAGGATTCCTCCCGAATCAATAGATTCAGTTAGATCGGAGAGTGTGGTTCTTGTTTCAAATACATTCCCTGATTCAGGCATTATGCAAACTCTGTTCTTACTTGGTGCTCTCAGAGATGTTAGGAAGGGCGATCTTTCCAGTTTGAAGGGAGATTGGGAGGGTGAAACACACGATGTTGGTCCGGGTATTTTCCTCGCCATTCCGTACTATGGATACGCTAGGCAGGACAAGAGGTTCGGTTTCGGAGAGTCAGTTTCTGCCAAACTAGTCGCTGATTTGCTATCGGAACTATGTGATGGCGTTGTAATTCTGGATCTTCATGCACCAGAAGTACTTGGAGACATGGAGGCTGATATTGAGTTTGTGAGTTCTATGCCAGAGATAGCAGAGAGCCTACGTAGAGAAGTGTCTCCTGATTTCATTCTGAGCCCAGACAAGGGTGCAATCTCAAGAGCCACCGAAGTTGCTGAGTTAATTGGTTGTGACTTCTCATACCTGGAAAAGAAGCGGATAGACGCGCATACGATAGAGCATACCCCGAAGGATCTTGATGTCTCAGGCAAGGTGGTAGCCATCGTCGATGACATGATTAGTACTGGTGGTACCATCTGTAGGGCCAGTGATGCTCTTAGAAGACAGGGGGCTGTTGAGGTCCATGCTGCCTGTACTCATGGACTATTCACAGGCGGGGCACTATCTCGTCTCGCCAATCACGTTGATGGAGTATACACTACTGATTCTCTTCCAAATCCAAGGGCTAGTGTTTCTGCGGCTCCGGCATTAGCCAGGGGATTAAGTGCCATGATGAGCAGAGCGCTTGATAACGGCTGACTGGATGGAATACGCTGCGTTTATATCGGTCATGCCGTGCGGCGGCTTACCAACACGAGGAGATGTTCCAATGAGTGTGCATATTGTTTTCGAAACACCCCAAGACGTACAAGAGCAAGTTTACGAGATGGTCAAGAGCCTGGGAAAGGATGGCAAGGGGCGCCTAAAGAAGGGTGCCAATGAGGTCACCAAATCTGCAGAGAGAGGAACGGCGCAGATGGTAGTGATGGCGGAGAATGTCAACCCAGGTGAGCTTCTGGCCCATATTCCGATGATTTGCAAAGAGAAGGAGATTCCTTTCATCTACGTGGAGGACCAGGCATACCTGGCAGAGGCTGCGGGGATGAGCACAGGCACCAGGACAGCGGCGATTGCGGTGATGCAAGTGGAGAAGGACGGGATGGATCGATTCAACGAGGTCAAGTCTCACTTCGAGACGCTATCGTCGTGATTTTGGAGGTTTGATGTATGGCAACAGAGGCATGGCCTGCTGAAGTTGTTGAGATAGTGGGCAGAACAGGGCTCACTGGCGAGGCTATGCAAGTCAAGGTGCGCGTTCTCGATTCTGACAATCCTCGAGACGTCGGTCGAATCATCACCAGGAATGTGCTTGGCCCTGTTAGGGGACCAGATCCAGTAACAGGAGAGGGCGGAGATATCCTGATGCTCAGAGATACCGGGAGAGAAGCCCGAAGGATAGGTTCGAGGTGATTTTGTGCCAGAGCAGAGAATTTGCAGCTTCACAAACGAGGAGATAGAGCCCGGGACAGGAATGATGTACGTCAAGAGGGACGGCTCTGTCTACTGGTTCAGGGACAGCAAGTCCAGGAAGAACATGCTCAAGCTCAAGAGGAATGCAAGGAGGCTCAAATGGACTCGGCGCTATGAGAAGGGCGGAATAAAGTGATCTCGTAAGTCACTCTTCCTTGTCCTCCCACCAGAAAGAATCCTCAGAATCCGGTTTCCAAGGACCATCGGACTCGTGGGGCTTTCCATCCTGATGCTTCCAACAGTAATCAGTCGTTCTAAACGTCAGGGAACGACAAGCAGCGAATTGGCACTTCTGACTTCTATGTTTCACAGTCTGGGAATTATCGAAGGAGACAGGCGAGTCAGATCTTTTCGAAGACAATGCACCTGCACCGCCACCGAAGAAAAGAAAATCGGACAAGCAGCAAACTAGATCTAGTATCACAGACACAAATTTTGTACATTAGAAGGGCATCATAATGATATCTACGTCATTGTGCAGTAACCCTGTAGTCGACCCTTGCCCTGTCGTTTGCATCGTTCGTTCCGAGGGGGCCCTGTGGACCTGGAGGTTGAGCTTCTCCGCAGTCTGTGTTGTCAATAACCGTGATGTAGGTCCCGGCATCTATAGTTGCCTCGAGATTTGCTGCAGCGGTGTTTGGATCACTTAGGTCGGCGAGATACACGAAGCTGTCGCATTCCTCGTACTTCTCGTAATTCAACTGGGTCATCGTGTAGAGGTCGATGTTAGGGCCCTCCTGCCTTTCCAGGTCTATTCTGATTGTGGATACCGATTCGATGGTCCAAGTCAGCTTGATGTGTTCATCCTCGTTAACGAAGGTGTTGTCGTCGAATAGCTCCTGCTCTGGGTTGACGGCATCATTCACATCATCCATACATCCTGGAAGAAACACGCAAAATGAAATCAGTAGTGCCAGTCGGGTTTTCATGATATCCGGTAAGAAGGTAAGTGAATTAACCATTGCATGTGATTATCAGACAGAAAACGGCAAAGGATAGTTCTGCTTTTGCTACCAACCAATACTGCTCTCGTTGAAATAGGGGAGGGGTTTCGGCCGGAATATGGGAGAAATGCAGACGACCTTCGTGATGATCAAGCCTGACGGTGTTCAAAGGGGCCTGGTGGCTGACATAATGGGTAGATTCGAGACCAAAGGTCTACGACTAGTTGGACTGAGGCAACTGACCCCCTCTATGGAGCTAGCAGAGGCTCACTATGAGGTTCACAACGAGAGGCCCTTCTACAGTGGCCTAATCGAGTTCATCACATCTGGCCCAGTAGTGGCTATGGCGTGGACCGGAGTCGATGCGATTAGCGTGGCTCGAAACATAATCGGGCCTACTGACGGTAGAACTGCCGCTCCTGGTACCATCAGAGGGGACTTCGCTATGGATATCGGCCACAATGTTATCCACGGCTCTGACGGTGAGGACACGGCCTCCTTCGAGTTGGGGCTTTGGTTCCCAGACGGTCTGGTCGAATGGGCCCGTGACGCAGAGGCGCACATCTACGAATGAGTGAATCAATTCTGAAGGGGAAGGAGCATGAGGTGGGTGGAATGTCGGAACGTAGACAACCCATCGTCGCTGTCCTAGGCCATGTTGACCATGGCAAGACATCCCTGTTGGACCACGTTAGGTCTCTAGGGGAGCAAAGTCGTTCTTCTGTGATGGACAGAGAGGCCGGAGGGATAACTCAGCATATCGGGGCAACCGAGGTACCTTCAGAGGTTCTGAACGAGCTTTGCGCCCCCCTTCTCGGTGGGAAGACATTCGACTCACCAGGACTTCTATTCATCGATACCCCAGGACACCACTCATTCTCGTCCCTCCGCTCAAGAGGAGGGTCTCTGGCTGACATTGCGATTCTGATGGTGGACATTATGGAGGGATGCAGGCCACAGACCAAGGAGTCCCTACGGATTCTCAAGCAATCCAAGACCCCTTTCGTAGTTGCTGCGAACAAGGTGGACAGGATCCACGGATGGCATGCCGAGGAGGGCAGATCCATGGCGATCTCGATGAGAGGACAGTCCAAGGAATCCCTGGGACTTTTCGACCAGAGATACTGGGAACTAGTCGGTCAGTTCGCTGAAGAAGGGTTCAATCTAGAGAGGTATGAGAAGATCAAGGATTTCACCAAAGAGATAGCCATGGTGCCAATATCTGCTAGGGAAGGAGAGGGTATCCAAGATCTTCTGGCGGTCGTGATAGGGCTTGCAGAAAGATATCTTTCCGACCAGTTGACAGATGTGGATGGATCTGGAGAAGCCACAGTTCTAGAGATGAAGGAGGAGAGGGGTCTCGGAAAGACCCTGGACCTGATTCTGCACAGAGGGTCAATCAGGAAGGGCGATGAGATTGTCCTAGTAAGCGACAGAGGGGGAATAAGCACCCATGTGAAGGGCCTATTCTCTCCTAGAGGTATGAGCGAGATGAGAGATGCGGGGGATCGCTGGGACAACACCGAGGCTGCCTATGCTGCGGCAGGTGTCAAGATTAGTGCGCCATCATTGGAGGGAGTCCTGGTAGGGACTACCCTCCGGGTTGTGAATTCGGACGAGGAGCGGAGCGCTGCCATTGCATCAGCAGACGAAGAGGCGAACCTCTCTATTGAGCTCGATGAAGAGGGAGTATGCATAAAATCCGATACAGTGGGCGGTCTCGAGGCCCTTGCAAAAGAGCTGCGAGAAGTAGGCGTTCCCATTCGAGAGGCTTCGATAGGTAAAGTAAGCAGAAGGGACGTTCGCAGTGCAGAGGCGTCCTCAGATCCTCTTCATAGAATAATAATGGCATTCAGTACTGAAATTCTAGAAGAGGCGGAAGATGAGATTTCCTCTTCCGAAGCAGGAGTCAAGCACATAGGCTCGGATATCATCTACCGGATCCTAGAGGAGAGAGAGGAATGGGTGGAAGCCAGGAAGAATGAGCTTGAAGAGGAGAGCAGGGAAATCGTTGTTTATCCCGGACGGATTATGCTCCTACCAGACCACACTTTCAGAGTCTCTAAACCGGCTGTTGTAGGAGTGAGAGTTTTGGCTGGGAGGGTCCACATTGGTCAAGGATTGCTGAAAGACGGAAATCGAGTAGGCAGGATCAAGTCAATTAGATCTGGGCAAGAGAGCCTAAAGGAAGCAAGACAGGGTGCAGAAGTTGCAATTTCAGTAGATGGTGTTACTGTCGGTAGGCAGATCGAGGAGGGGGATATCCTACTAGTGGACATTCCGGAATCGCATGCTAGGAAGCTTAGGAAGTTGGAGATGACTCCTGTGGAGGAGGAAGTCTACGAGGAGTTACTGTCTATACACAGAAAGAATGACCACTTCTGGGGCAGATAAGACTGGAGTATCAATTGTTCAAGGGCACCTAACACTCAAGTAGTCATGGAATCGGCAAAGGGCTTAGAGGGTTCAGTGTGACGATTGCTCAAGGTGGTGGCTCTAGCTCTAAAGATCTGATTAGGTCAGTCTCGGGACATGCTAACAACTTGATGAGCGAGGTAGCCAAGGTCATCATCGGAAAGCCCGAGAATATCAGAAAGGTAGCCATTGGGATCCTAGCAAATGGTAACATCCTGATCGAGGACAACCCTGGTCTGGCCAAGACCCTGATGTCGAATACATTCGCTGAGGCACTCGGATGCAAATTCAAGAGGGTTCAGTTCACTCCAGACCTGCTGCCTGCTGACATTATCGGGACATATATGTACGACCAGAAGAGCGGTGAGTTCAGGCCAAGGTTCGGACCTCTATTCACCAATATTCTGTTAGCAGACGAAATAAATAGAGCCCCTCCTAAGACTCAGGCTGCATTGCTAGAGGCTATGGAGGAGAAGCAAGTAACTATCGAAGGAATCACCCACAAGTTACCGGCTCCGTTCGTGACGATGGCCACCCAGAACCCAATCGAGCAGGAAGGGACATACCCGCTTCCAGAGGCTCAAATGGACAGATTTCTCATGAAAATGAGCATGGGGTACCCATCAATGGATGAGGAGAAGGCAATCCTACAGAGGAGGAAGCTTCGTGGAAAGGATAACTACGACGTGGAGCAGATAGTGGAGCCTAGGAAGGTGGTTGCGATGCAGAAGGCTCTGGAGACGGTCCACATCGATCCAGCGATCCTTGGTTACATAGTTCAAGTGGTCCAGAGGACGAGAGCAGACCCGAGAATTGAGGCTGGTGCGTCTCCCAGGGCCAGTCAAGGCCTGTTCAAGGCTTCAAGAGCGTCAGCAGCGATAGATGGAAGGGACTACGTAATTCCTGACGATGTCAAGGGAGTCGCTCTCGACGTGGTCAGCCACAGGATCGTACTGAAGCCGGAGTCGAAGATTCGTGGAGTAACCGGAAGGAGGGTCGTGAACAAGATCCTCAGCGAAGTGAACGTCCCTGTCATCCAATAATCGGGCAATCGCAATTAACCGGATTGCACACACGGATGTGTGGCCGTTGTAATCGCTTGTGTAAATCACAAGGGAGGATGCGCTAGGACGACTACTGCTGTGAATCTGGCATCTGCCCTTTCCCTGGGCAGCGAGAAGTACGGGATTAGTAGCAGGAGGGTTCTGCTGGTGGACATGGATCCGAAAGGGAACGTGGCGACGACATTCGGAGTAGACAAAAGAACCGTCGGACCGACTATGAATGAGCTATTCTCGAGAGATGTGAATAGCTCCTCACTTAATCTGGAGGACTGCACTCTTGGCCCTGACTTTCTGACTAGATCGATGAAGGCATCGTGGAGGAAGAGTAATCCAGGAAAGTCAAGGGGTCCGCCTAATCATATCGCAGTCCGAAACCTATGGGTTCTTCCTGCCGACATGGACCTATCTGGAATAGAAGTTGATCTTGCGACAAGAGTTGGTAGGGAGAACAGGCTCAAGCTGGCTCTGAGTGAAGCGATGGACAGTTTCGATGTTATCATTATAGATACGCCGGCATCACTTGGTTTACTGACAGTGAATGCGCTCTGCGCTGCAGAGTGGGTCCTAATCCCAATCCAAGCAGAGTTCTATGCCCTAGAAGGAATGGGGCAGTTGATATCTGCAGTCAGAGATGTGCAGAAGTCAGTAAACGCAAGTCTCGGATTGCTAGGTATTCTGATGACGATGGTACAAACAAGGAGCAAACTATGCGAAACGGTCACTGAGCAAGCTAGGAAACACTTCGGAGACAGGGTATTCGAGTCTCAGATTCCAAGATCTGTATCTATCGCGGAGTCCCCCCTTGAAGGTGCACCCATTGTAATAGCACAGAAACCCAACAAGACTAACTCTGCAAGCAGATCATACTGGGAATTCGCGAAGGAGGCGGACAGGAGAATTAGTACTATTTCTGAGGATTGAGACTAGGACTCATAGTGCTCCATCGCACTATGCCTCGCATCCAGAAAGGCCGCTTCCATCTTCACACGAATCTCAGACTCCAGCGTCTTGATAATCTCAGAAACCTCCTTCTTCGAAAGCTCCTCTCTCTTCGCTAACTGCTTCTCAAGATTCGAAAACATCTCTGACTCGCGCTTATTAACGAAATCAGCTACTCTCTGCTCCATCTCAACCTCGCTCTCAAGTGCCAGTTCTTGTCTCCTGAGAGCTAGTGCAGCCTCCATGCTGTTCCTCTCTGCCCTGAATCTCCGATCGAGATCAGAAAGAGAGGCTCTCTCCGCCTCTTCCCTTAGTGATTTAGTCCTAACTTCAATGTCGGACTTCATTTCCTTCTCAAGAGACTCGCGCTCGTTCTCAAGTTGCTTCTCCAACTTCGACTCGTGTTTGCGTCTCTTCTTGGCGATGTTATCCCTCATCTTGATTTCCTGCTCTAGACGGAATGTCTCGGCCTTCCTATGGACCTCTGACTCCATTGCTTCTCTGAGGTCCATCTCAACCCTTCTTTCCATCCTCTCGATTCCCTGGTTAGCCTCAAGCTCTAGTCTCTCGCCAAGGAAAGCCTTCCTACGAGAGAACTCGACCTCCATCTCTTCCCTCAGACGAACCCTTAATCTCGATGTATGAGCCTCTATCCTCCGGTCCCTCTCCAGATCCAATTGGTCTCTGAGTCTATTCTCCTCTCTTCTGAGCCTGTGTAGCATCTCCTCGCGAAGTATTCTTTCCTCCCTCTCCAGAGACTCCTTTTCCAGTCTCTCCAGTTCATCCTCTAATTCGTCTCTAAGATCTGCCTCTATCTGCTGTAGTTGCTCTTCGAAAAGTATCTCATTTGCCTTTCTCATTGCACCCCGCATTCCTGAGACCCGATCTGTCATCTCAGAAATTCTCATTCTCCTCTCTCTTCTGATTCCTGAGCGAAGAGCCGATTCCTCGTCTAGTCTCTCACGCGCTCTGGCAGCGGCTCCCATGGAAGAGGAGGAAAGTGCGTGCTCCGCTCTCAAGGCATCGAGCTCGTCTAGGCTATCTTGCTCAACAGATTCATCCGGCTTGCTCTCACTCACGCACCCATCCCCATTTCTACGGCCTTTCACGGGTATTTGAGACAAGAGGGTGGAAAACAGTGTCAAATGCTGGTTTCTCTGTATTAATTACTTCACGATATCTAGAATGTTACAAAGAAGGGGCTCTGACAGCCAGGACAGGTTAGCTCCCTCTTTCCTGGTCTGGGTCTGATCCTAAGGTTGGATTCACAAGAGGGGCATTCAATCTCGACTTTTACTATCTTCTTAGTCAAGGTGAATATCCCAGAGCATGCTGCACATGTCAAGTCTACTGGCCTCATGTCCGTGCCAGCCTCAACTACAGTCATGCAATGTGGGCATTGCACTTTCTCCTCCTTCAGAGCTGCAACTGTTGGTGCATGAGAGACTCGGCAAACCGCCCCACAAAGAAGGCACTCTATCTCTCCCAATCCCTGAGGCAGCATAGAATCACACTCCGGGCAGTTCACCAATGGAGGGGCGACCCTTGACTCGACTTCAGGAGGTACCATGATACCGGGATATACCTCGAGTTAATCAAGCGGTCGCAGAATTGTCTGTTGGTTCTTTGTTAGTGATAATGTCCCATATTTCCCTGGTATCTTGAATAATGTCTCTACCTATATCCGCCAAAGTAGAGAGTCTCTTAGTTTGGGAACCAGATACCCACATCCCGTTCAAGATAATCATCAGGGCGCTTGCCTCGTGGAGAGCAATCCCCGCTGCTAAGTTCATCCTATATCCCAATAACACACTAATTACCAACAGAGAAGTCACCAAAACGGAAATTGCGATGTTTGCGTATACCACTCTCCTAGTCCTCTTTGCGAGGACGATCATTCGAGAAAGGGCCCTAGGATCCTCTCCCGGAATTAGGACATCGGCTGCATCAAGATTTACTTGATCGCCACTTCCAATCGCAATTCCGATGTCTGCTGCTGCAAGGGCGCCTGCATCATTGAATCCGTCCCCCGCCATCATAGTACAGTATTCACTAGATTTGTTAGTTACGTACAATGCCTTCTCTTCAGGATCGACCCCTCCCTTACACATTCCAGGATCAATACCGATTGATTTTGCGAATGCCTCTACACTATTCTGTTCGTCTCCACTCAATATTTCCACTCTGACTCCGTGGGAATTCAATTCATTGATTGCCTCGTCAACTCCGAATCTCGCATCGTCATGTGCGAAACCCATGAGTGCGATCGCCGAACCGTCTACTGAGAGCAGACTTGATCCCATCCCTGCTTGTCTTGATTTCTCTAGAGCCTGTACTAATGATTCTGGGATTATGGCTCCCTCAGAAGCAACCCAATCTGCTCTACCAAGAATCACCTCTTTTCCGTCTAATTTCCCTGAAACACCCGCCTCGCCATCATTGATTGAATCCATCTTGATAGGAATCAGGGTCCTTTTCTCAGCTTCTTGTAGTATTGTCCTTGCATAGGGGTGATTCGAGCGTGCCTCCAATCCAGCAGCAATTCCGAGCACTCTCTCTTCGGTCTCACCTTCTACCACGATTATGCTAGATATTGTTGGGTTTCCAGTTGTCAGAGTTCCTGTCTTGTCCAATAGAGCTAATTCTACATCGGCTGCAGATTCTAGAATATCTCCACCTCTCGCGATTAGCCCTAACGATGATGCTGAGGTTAGAGCTACTGCGTGTGGAACAGGCGAGGCAAGTAGAAGTGAGCACGGGCAAGATACTACCCACAGTAAAAGAGTTGTAAGAATGGCTTGTTCTATCGACTCGGGATGAGCCAGCAAGCCAATTACCGGAGCGACAAGGACCACTATTGGCGTCCACAACAGGGTGAATCTCTCTATAGTGCTCTGAGTACGGGTTGGTTGATCCTTGTAATGCCTGACTAAATCGATTAGGCTGGAAAGTCTGGTTTCCTGACCTATAGCTTCTGACTTAATTACCAATGGTCCTCTGGTTAGGGTCAGTCCTGCTTCAACTCTGTCCCCCTTTTTCACAGAGGCTGGGATGGGTTCTCCAGTCAAGGGAGCTCTATCTATGGACCCTCTTCCCTCCACAATTTTTCCATCGACTGGAATCTTTTCTCCCGATCTGACCTCTACTAATTCTCCAATCCCCAAAGCCTCAACTGGGATTAGTTCTTCAACTGAACAATTTGATGGAGTTGGTTCCTGGTTGGCAATCTGAATCACCATCATCCTCCTTTCCCCGACACCGATACCAGAGGGTTTTTGTTTGGCTATTCTAGCCATCCTAGGGAGTCTATCCAGACCTCCCTGCATCGACTCTCTGGCCTTGATGAGAGCTCTGTTTTCAAGATGGGAAGCGAATGAAACAAGGGCCACAACAAGGAGAGCTTC
Source organism: Marine group II euryarchaeote REDSEA-S42_B7 (assembly GCA_001629255.1). Lineage (GTDB taxonomy): Archaea > Thermoplasmatota > Poseidoniia > Poseidoniales > Thalassarchaeaceae > UBA36. Next base: position 19,211 of record LURZ01000018.1, on the reverse strand, counting down.
GACAAATTCTCCGAGTGCTAAAGCCCCAATAATAGCTAGAGAAATCAAAACCTGGAATCCGATAACTCTGTTTCTTAGACTGGCTATTGCCTCTTGGAAAATATTCTGTCCGATGAAAATGATTCCACCTAGAGCTAGTATAGAAGGAACTAGGCTTGGAATCGCGGAGCTTGTCTCAATAAACGAGACAATTAGGATCAGTGGTATTGATAGAATAGATGAAAGTAATTGGATTTGGTCTTTCCTGAACCCAGGCTCTCGTGAAGGCTCGAGTCTGTGATTTGGGCCGAGGATTTCACGAAGTTTTTCATCCGCTGCTTGCCTGAGATTGGAATCCATTATCCATACCTTCTGAATCTCAATCCTTCCCTTCTCCAACCTAACATCGAGGATTCCCGGCACATTCAGAAGCCATTCTCTGAGTCCCTTGGAGTCAACTCTAAGTCTTGAGGAAAGAGATGAAGAAGATATTCCAACAACTCTGAGCCATCCAATATCAGGTTCATGACCAAGACTGGAGAGGACAGAGGATACCCGTGAAACAGTCCCGTTGGAAATATCCTGAGAGACCTCTACAGAACCATCTGAAACTGAAATCCTGCATGATTCTACCCCAGGAAGCCTGTTTACTGCCCTTGTTGCCTTCATCGCACAGTCCGGACAATCCATCCCCCTAATGCCCCAGTCAAAAGTATGAGTCCCGTCTAAGCTTATCTCAAATCCATCCTCCGTAAACTGCTCTGGATATTCGATCTCGTCATCATGATCTTTTCTTGGCTTGGAGAGTCTCGGAAATCCAATCTTTGGCAGAAATATCCGTTCTCGGTCCAATTTGGGAGTTTCTTCCTCTTCCTCATCAAGAATGAGATAATCCTCGGGGTCTTCGGACACGATTAATCCACAGTAATGTGTGGCTTGAACATGATGTTCTCTTGTCGGTGGAATCATGAACAGGGATGAGTCCCAACGTTCATGGTCGAAATCCCAGACCCTCATAATTGGGATATGATAATTTTTGATGTAGATGGAACTCTACTGGATAGAGAGGGTTTTCATGAAGATCTGGTTAAGCTTGCGAGAAGGGTTGACAGAGATGTAATGCCAGTCTCACTGGCTTCAGGTAGGACTCTGCCGAATGTTACTCCAATAATGCAAGCCATAGGAGCCTCTGGTTTCATAGTGGCTGAGAACGGAGGGATGGTTTGGGACAGCGGCCAGGGTCATGAGATTTTGGCCCTTTCCGATGGGAGAAGGGCGAAGGAAGCGGCAGAGTGGCTGGCTACAAAAATCGATGATTTGGACCCAAGAGGAATTGAGTCAAACAGATGGAGAGAGACTGAATGGTGCCTTAGTGAAACCGATTCCTTTGAATTGATGAGGGATCTGATTGCAGACAGCAAATGGTCCGATCTAGAAGTCGTCTCCACTGGTTTTGCTGTACACATTGCAAGTCCTGGGCTCAACAAATCAAATGGGTTGAAAGTGGCCCTGGAGCAGAGGGGTGTAGATCCCTCTAGAGTAATCGCATGTGGGGATGCTCCGAATGATTTACCGATGTTTGATCTAGTCGGACTTTCAGTCGCTGTAAACGATGAGTTTCCGGAGGTATCCATGTCTGCGGATATGATTACCGAGTCAAGGGGAAAGGATGGCTCGGTGGAACTTCTAAGGGCTCTTCTAAACTTATTCTAGATTGGTGCAGGCGGCAGGATTCGAACCTGCGAAGCGCTATGCAGAGGATCTTGAGCCCTCCCCCTTTGACCACTCGGGTACACCTGCACCTTCGCGAGTGGAGACATGGATTTTATTCTCCCGCATGATGGACATAGTCAATTTCACAAGGAATTGTTGATGTATCTCCTTTGTGGGATGATGGGTAGTTGGTATTGATGACAGTCGGTTCTGGGCCTCGTAGACTATCGAAGAGAGAACTAGAATCTGTCCATAAATCACTGATTGAGGTCACTAGAAAGCAGAGGGGAAGCGATACTCCAGTAGATGTAGCTATGCAGGACGGGATTGGTTTCTGGGGTGCAGTCGGTCAGTTATTACAGAACATGGAAACTGAGCTCTCAGAGACTGTGAGAGAAGAAGGGATGACTGCTAAGGCCCAACTTCTGTCTAGAAGGCTCGGGGTTGCGAGAACATGCGTCAGAGATTTAACTAGGATTAGGCTTGCTTCCTTTACGCGTCACGCTATCACCTCAAACCTACTAAACTCTGTAAACAAGGACTCCAGGGAAAGTATTGGATTGCCTTTGCTGGATTGGAATAAGCACGACCCGTCTGAGAGGGTATTCTACAACGGACTGAAGGACCTCACTGAGATGTACAAGGCTTCTACTTCTTGGTCAAATATGCTAGGTTACTCTGAGTCTGTGGGCGTGGTCGCCGAAGTGAGCGAGACACTCAGGGATTACTCAGAGGATGATAACCAAGAGTCGATTACCAAAAGAGTCGCGCCAATGGAGGAGCAATGGGAAGAGCCAGACTTTGACGAAGAGGACAGGATCCGAGAGATGGATGATTACCCCGAACACGCATCCTCTCCTTCCGAGTCTGGTTCTATGGAAGAGCAACCCAGCGAAGAATCAGACAAGCTTCTGAGAATCAAGGTCCTGATGGATGTCGAGGATCCTATTCTAATGGCAGACGGATCTGAGGTCGTTCTTACAAAGGGTGACATCGAGACCTGCCCATCATTGATCGCTGAGATTCTAATTGCAGCGGGCCTGGCTGAAGCAGCCCCGATATAGCAGGGCAATTACTAACTCTCTCCGGTTTCAGGCTAGGGGTGAGGGATAACATGTCTAAGGGAGTAACTAAATCACAGATTGAGGAATTCAGAAAGTCATTCGATTCGGACCCATCGGCCACTGTTGCTCAGAATGCAGTTAGCAATGCAGATCTATCAACACTAGCACTTCGTAGGGATCTAGTCCAGGACATGGATTTCTCGTTCAGTACGAAACTGGATGATTGGAATGCTACAAACCAGAGAAGAAGCGGTCGATGTTGGCTTTTCGCTACCCTGAATCTATTCAGAGTAGGTGCTATGAAGAAGATGAACTTGAAAAAATTCGAATTCAGCCAAGCTCACATCCACTTCTGGGACAAGCTCGAAAGAGCCAATCACTTCCTAGAAGCGATACTAGAGACTTCTGACAGGCCTGTTGATGACCGAACTATTCACTTTTTGCTTAGCGATCCAATTGGAGATGGTGGACAATGGAACATGGCCACGAACCTCATCAGAAAGCACGGTCTTGTTCCAATGTCAGCATATCCGGAGTCTCATAGCAGTAGCAACACTAGGTCGATGAACACTGTTCTGAAAGATATCTTGCGGACAACTGCAAGCGAGATAAGGAAAATTCTCGATGATGGAGGATCCAATAATGAGGCGCGAAGGCATAAAGAGGGGAGGATGAAAGAGATTTGGAGGGTTCTTTGCATTCACCTGGGAACCCCTCCAGAGAAGTTCGACTGGCAGTGGAGAGACAAGGACAACGAATTTCACAGGAAGGGGACTATGACCCCTTTGGAGTTCGTCGATGAGTATGTGGAAGTAGATTGGGAGGAGTATATTTGCATCGTAAATGATCCTAGAAACGAGTACTATCGAACATATACTGTAGATTTTCTACAGAATGTAGCCGGAGGACCGCCTGTGGTTTATCTCAACGTTCCATCCAATGAGATGAAAGACATCACACAAAGACTCCTAGAGGATGGCACTCCTGTTTGGATGGGGTGTGACGTCGGAAAGAACATGGCTCGCAAGAGGGGGTTATGGGATGCTGAGCTGTACGATCTGAAGGGATTGTATGGAATTCAATTCGGAATGGAGAAGGCCGATCGTTTGAGGTTCGGACAGACAATGATGACCCATGCAATGCTATTCACTGGGGTTGATGTGGTAGATGGAAAGCCTAGAAGATGGAGAGTTGAGAACTCCTGGGGTTCTGAAGACAGTGGGGAGAAGGGATTCTACACAATGAACGATAACTGGTATGACGAACATATGTTCGAGATAGCCGCCCCCAAGGACTACCTGACTGACGAGATGAAGAGTGGACTGAAAGGAAATCCAATAGTACTCCCGGCATGGGACCCGATGGGTTCTCTAGCTAGACAAGAAGGTTTACTTTAGTCTCAATCGAGGTTCCTTAGAGACAGCTCGATAGTTACCGAGTCTGGGATGGGTATCCTCAGAACCTTTCTCAGTGATTTCTCATCCTTCGCAGTGTTGGTAACCAGTTCTAAAAGCCTCTTGTGAACTCTCATTTCCCAGTGATCCCAAGTCTCAGAGCCTTCGCCGTCTGGACTTTTTCTGCATGGAACAACGAGCCTTCGCGTAGGGAGAGGTATGGGTCCCCTCAGATTTACTCCTGTCTCATCGGAAATAGCCTTAATTTGCTGGCAGACCAAGTCAACGTCATGATGGTTGTCGCCGGTCAACTTTATCGTTGTGACAACCGGCATAACTTCACCAGGGTCGCATCACTTCTTCTCGATCTTCATGCAGACGCCTGCGGCCACGGTCTTGCCCATGTCTCTAATTGCGAATCTGGACAGTTCGGGGAAAGCATCCATCTGCTCGATTGCCATAGGCTTGGTAGGTGCGAAGCGCACTAAAGCCGCATCTCCAGTCTTAAGGAATGCTGGATTGGCCTCCTTGGTTTTTGAGTTCTCAAGAAGTTCTACGAATCGGACAGCTACCTGAGCGGTGTGAGCGTGGAACACTGGGGTGTACCCAGACCCGATTGCCTTTGGTATATCCATGAGCTGTATCTGACCCACGAAGGTCTCGTCGTGTCTTACGAACATAGGCTCGCTGTCAGAGTATCCTGCGACGTCCCCTCTGCGGATATCGTTGGCAGCTAGACCACGGACGTTGAAACCGACGTTGTCACCTGGTTCCGCTTTAGCGTGGCTGGTGTGGTGCATCTCAATATCCTTGACCTCTGCAGACTTCTGACTGGGGTTGAATACAACGGTCTTTCCTCTCTCAAGGACTCCTGTCTCGACCTTCCCTACTGGAACAGTCCCGATTCCACTGATCTTGTATACGTCCTGGATGGGTAGTCTGAGGGGCCTGTCAGTTGGCTTTGGCGGCATCTCCACTGCATCGATAGCCTCGAACAGAGTTGGACCGCTGTACCATGGAGTATTGTCGCTCTTGTTGAAAACGTTATCGCCAGCAAGTGCGCTGCACGGCACGAATGGAATGTCTGCAGGGTTGAATCCTGCCATCTTTAGAAGGTTGGAGACTTCCTCGACTGCACTCTTGTACTTGTCCTCTGACCAGTCCACACCACTGATATCCATCTTGTTGATGTTGACGATGAGCTCCTTGACTCCAAGCACCTTTGCTAAGAAAGCGTGCTCCTTAGTCTGAGCGTTCACGCCGTCGTTTGCTGCTACGTTCAGAACCGCAGCATCTGCCTGGCTGGTTCCAGTAATCATGTTCTTGACGAAGTCACGGTGACCAGGTGCGTCGATGACTGTGAAGTAGTACTTTGGGGTGAAGAATTCCTTGTGGGCTACGTCAATAGTAATCCCTCTCTCCCTCTCCTCCTTCAGTCCGTCCATAACGTAGGCGAAACCGAAACCGGCCTTCCCTCGCTCTGAAGCTTCCTGCTCAAACTTCTCAATCACGTGCTCCTCTATGTGACCGCTATCTAGCAACAGTCTTCCGACGGTTGTCGACTTTCCGTGATCTACGTGACCTACGAAAACGATATTCAGATGCGGTTTGCTCTTGTCTTCCCATTGTGAACCCATTGTTTACACCTCTAAGGTAGGCCCGCCGACCGAAGAGGTGTATATGAACCGTTCCCCGGGGTTTTCGGTATGCTAGTCCCAGATTGCTACTATCGGTCTTTCCGTAGATTTCCAAAAACTAACGATACTGTAGTTCGATCACAAACTCATTAACCTCAGTGTTGTGAGTCTCCGCATTCTCCAAGTCCACCGTCCAATCCCCTGGTAGGAAGCCTCGTACGGTCGAGCCCCCGATAACCATCCAAACACAGAACTCATCGCTACCGCAGTCTCCTGCGTCTCTGTTATCATTCTCAATTCCTGAGGTATTCGAAACAGCCTCATCAGTGCTATTGTACATGTAAAGATCCAAGCGATTGTCGGTGGTTTGTCCCGGTAGACCCCCTCCGGGCTGATCGTCATCCTCCTTTGGATAGGAAAGTTTGGCTCTCATGTATCTTATCCTGTCCTTTGAGTCCTGATCGTAGGTGACAGGATATTCCCAAGTCATTATCACTGGATTAGGTGAGGCTCTGTCGATTACGAAGTCCTTCCAAACTCCCCTGTAGTTGACGTAAACCATCGATTTTGTACTATCCTCGAAACCATTGTTGTCCACCACAGTCAACTTGACCTCCCAAGCTCCTGCTGGTCTGGATTCCCATGAATATGTCTCACCTGTTGCATCGACGTCATTATCTGTGATTCCATCGTTATCAGAGTCCGTGTATGTGTCTAGATCCCACTTCCATTCAACCAGATATTCCTCGGAGTAACAACTTGAGTCATCGGGATCGCAACCTGCCCATGAGTCTGAGCCATCCAAAGTTACGGTTGTTAAGACCTCAACTTCACGGTCATTGACATCGTTATCGTCCTCGCAAACCCAAACAATCACCATATTTCCACTAGCGGATGGCTCCTCTCCCTCGCAATCGTTATCCTTGCTGGAAGTGATATCTGCGTTCGGCTCTCTAGCAGATGAGTCGACTACAGTAATCGTCTTGCTAATTGATGCCTCATGTGTACCGTCTCCTACTGCTAGTTTTGCTACGAAATTACCAGACTGCGCATATGTGTGGCTAGTGGTCAATCCAGTTCCAGTATTCCCGTCTCCAAAATCCCATTCGAAGGTGAGATCGTCCCCGTCTGGATCAGAGGACCCCGCGGCGCTGAATGTCACTGGGTCGCCTGCCTTCACGGTTCCACTCGGGTCCACAGACATGGTCGCAGTGGGTGCGCTATTGCTACCCAGTAGGTCGGTGCATCCGGCTAGCATTGGTGCTAGAAAAACCACCACAATCAGGCATGCTAGGTCTCCGGTCCTTGCCATCCTAGTGGACGGGCCTAAGTGGAGTGAAATCAATCCTACGGCTCCTTGATGTCCTAGAAATCGAATAAATTGCTCTGCCTATTGCCCTTGAGTAAGTTCTTTTCGTCCCATCCGAAGGCCTCGGTGACTCGTCCTAGTGACTTAGCGAGTCGCTTAGCGTAATATTCCCTGTCGTACTCAGGTGGATCGCCGCCTATCTCATCTACCAACCATGCTTTCACGCCCAACTTCTTTTCATTCTCATCGGGCTCAGTGACGACATAGCCTACCTTCATGCCAGGGGTGAACTGTAGACCCGCAGCAATCCTCTGCTTGGCCGCTCTGACGTAGGGAAGTCCGTCCTCATTCTTGTAAACGCTGAAGTCCCATTCCTCTTTCTTGCTGTTCCACTTTCCTTTGCAGGACCTACTGATTATGAGTTGGGACGCTTCTACTTCTCCAGCCTTTACCTTGTCAATTACAGACTTGGTCATGTCGACGGCGCCGATTTCGTTACCATCTAGTATCATCTCAAACATCTGAGTCATTGTGTCAGAGAGGAGTTGGAAAGAGTCGGTTCGCCTTACCTCGTACCCTCTAATCAGCATCTCCTCCCTTGGCCAAACAACCCTACCTACGTAGCGCTTCTTCGCTCCATGGCTGAAGAATGAGGAGAGTGCGGTCTCAAACTCCAGCTCGGCTCCCTCTCTGGTGAATCTTTCAGCTAGTGACTGCCCGAATTCAAGCGTCGAGGTCCTTGCTTTCTCCCAACCCTCAAGCTCCACCCCTCCCGTTGGTTTATTCATAGGGGCCCCTTCAGTTGGTGCGATTACGAATATCGAGTCGGTGTCGGAATACACCACCTCATCACCGTCATCCTCAACTTTGGAGATTATCTCCTTAATGTTATGACGTGCCCACTCCGTAATGCTCGCACCGAGGCTCGGATGTGTGAATCTGTAGAAGTTCGATGCGAAGACTCCATAGAACGAATTCATCAAGATTTTTACAGCGTACTGCAACTGATCTTGGAGGAAAGCCTCGGCATCGTCGCCCTCTTCGTTCGCCTTCTCGAGTGCGGCCTTGTGTCTATCCCTGCTGTCCATTAGACCCTGAAGGAGTTGTGGAACCAGACCTAGCCTCTCTTCCTTGGAGATGTATCTCGTATTTGTGACGGGGGATACGCTATGAGAATCGTCCTCGCTACCATCACGAACCAAGGTGGTCGAGCAGATGTTGTTGGATATCATTATCGAGGGATACATCGACTTGAAATCAAGAACGACAACCCAAGGCTTGACTCCCGGATCAACCTCGTGCACATAACCTCCGGCTATCTTATCCTGCTTCCTAGGACCTTGGTTGGTGTTCGGGACTGCGACACCGCTCCTATCAGCTAACCGGATAACCAGTGAGTCTATCCAACGGCTAGTTGTACTGGTTGCTGCAATATCTACAGTAGTCAGAGAAACCGATGCGAGGGCCTCCTTCCTAGCTATTGACTTCATTTTCTCCAGTATATCCAGAGGCAGTACTGTGTCACGTACACAGTACTTCAGTACCTCATCCGGTCTGGCGGCCCATTCCTCGTCCATCTTACTCGCATCGATATCCATCTTCTGCATCTCCTCATCATCAGGCCAGAGGAGTTGTGACACATACCTCAGAGACTCTCTCTGAGGCCTTAGGGTCTGTCTTGCCTGCCACCAGGCATCCAGAGGTATCCTTCCCTTTATTGTCCAGGTCCTGTTCTGTTCCCTGTTTGGAAAAATTCTCCCCGGCTTCCTCCAGCCACGCTTAGTCTCTGTCTCATTTATTGGGACCCTACCCCATCCCAGAAGAGTCGATCTGTCCATTTCAGATTCCGTGTCGATATATTCTGAACGCTCTTCCATTCTGGGAAGATCGAAGTTATCGATATTGTATCCAGTTATGAAGTCAGGATCCTCTGTTCTTACTACTTCTGTAAGTTTCTCCAATATATCTACCTCGCCGCCTGTTATTGGGTATTCCTTCCTTTCTCCATATCTGTCCACCACGGCTGCTGCGCATAGTATGGTGTTGTCTGTGATGCTCGTCTCGAGGTCGAACGACATGGTAACGAATGGGGCTGGGAACGGTTCAGCCCTACTCAAGCCATTGATATCACAAGATACCACCATATCGAGAGGATAGATTCCCGAGCCACCGACTGCTTGTATCCTCTTCTCAGCGGTCTCCCTATTGGTATTCTCCGGAGTCTTTGCTTCCTCTGGGGCTCTCTCACCAGCCCAGAGTACCTCTCCTCTCATAGCAATGTGAGGCCCAAGGTCTAGGTCAAGGAGTAGCCGCTGAAAAAAAAGGATATCCGCGCTCGTCACTCTCCATCCTTGTTCAGTTAGTGACTTCCTAACTCCCCTGACCTTAGTAGTGTCTCTGACGTAAACTCGGTAGTGAGGCCTAACAACTCCGTCTTGGGAGAGTTTCATTCCACTTGACTCGGGTTCCCCCTGAACGCCCCTCACGGAGCTGACCTTTCTCAGAGATTCGGGTTCATCTAAGCTGACTTCAGACTTGGGGTCGGATATCTCGACATAAGGCCTCAGGCCGTTGACTAGGAGCATAGACGAATGTCCAGATTTTGACCTGCACCACAGTTCAATGACTGTCTTTGGCTCTTCTGGCCAAGCCCTATTGTCTCCCGAAACGATACAGACCTCCTCTCCCCATTGCATGACTTCACCCGCATTCCGCACTCAGACCGACTGCCTTACCCTACGTAATCACTAGGGGCCATAACCATGCCGGGAGGGTCACCAGCGGAACCGTTGAAAGCCGAGGCGGTCCCCTTCCAAATAATCGGGGTGCGCGGATGACTGAGGACGGTTTGCCGGAGGTAGACTGGGACTCACTCACTTTCAGTTTCACAGAAACTGATCGAATGTACATAGCCACATGTAAGCAGGGAGATGACTGGGGACAAGGGAAGATGCAGGACTTCCAGAACCTAAGCCTGTCTCCAGCTGCTGGGGTTATCAACTACGGCCAGGGACTGTTCGAGGGTATGAAGGCACAGCACGCGGCGGACGGTAGTATCGTTCTCTTCCGACCTCTGGACAACGCAAGGAGGTCTAGGGACGGAGCACGAAGGCTCGGGATGACACCAGTTCCAGAGGAGATGTTCCTCGATGCAATAATGCAGACCGTGAGAGAGAACTCCAGATGGGTTCCACCAATGGGCAAGGGTGCACTTTACGTCAGGCCACTCCTGTTCGGAAGCGGGGCGATACTGGGAGTCGCACCTGCCCCAGAGTACACTTTCTTGGTCTACGTCTCACCAGTTGGACCGTACTTCAAAGGAGGGATCACGCCAACCTCTCTCAGAGTCTCGGATGAGTTCCACAGGGCTGCACCAGGAGGTTCGGGAGGGGTAAAGGCAATTGGCAACTACGCACCTGGAATGGTTCCCTCTCAGATGGCAAAGAGCGAGGGTTACTCGGAGATAATCTACCTCGATGCGGTCAACCACAAGTACATCGAGGAGGTGGGGGCTGCCAACTTCTTCTGCGTGAAGAATGAGGTCATCTCGACTCCCGAGCTGACAGGGACTATTCTACCAGGAGTCACGAGATCATCAGTGATGCAGCTAGCGGAGTCAAAGGGCTATGAGGTCAGGGAGGAGAAGATAGACGTAGACTACGCATTGGAAGCTGATGAGTGCTTCTGTGTGGGAACTGCCGCAGTCATCTCTTCGATAGGGAAGATAGAGCATGGGGAAAGGGTGGTCGAGTACTGCGGAGGAGGCGTGGGGCCAATTGCCATGGAGCTTTACGAGTCTCTAACAAAGATACAGCAAAGACGTACCCCTGATGAGTTCGGCTGGACCGTGACAGTGGAATAGAGATCTAATTCCTCAATACCATTCCTCTTGATCGAGGGAGAGATGGCTCGAACCCCCACCTCTCGTAGAATCCATCCACATCTGCCATGAGGTTGATGTATGAGTTAGGTGGAGCCTCTTTTAGGAGATAGTCCATTATCGCGTCCATGATCATCGTACCCCCTCCCTTCTTCTGAAAACTCTCTATCACCATCATATCACAAATCACGAAAATGGTGCCACCATCACCCACAACTCGTCCCATTCCAACTATTTCTCCAGATTTCTCTGACCTAAGAATGACCGAGAATAGTTCCTGTCCAAGTCCCTTGGAAGCTCCTCTCATCGATCTAGGTCTCATCCCTGCTGCAGACCTGAGTCTGAGGAAGGTCTCAGGATCCGGAGCCCCCTCTTCAATATTGAACAAATCTTCACTTCCGACCGAACTTCTTCTTCCTCTTTGGGCTCTTTCTGTGCTTGAATGACTTCCTCTGGGCTCTTCTCCTTCTATCTCCCTTGGCTGGACCTCTGGATGTTTCCTTGCCCTGCTCCTTAGCCTCCTTGGATCTCCTGTTGAGCGCCGTTCCTATTGCTTGCATGGCACCTTCCTTGCTGGAAGTACCAGTTACTTCGAAGACGTGGCTCGGTGGCATCACCAACCTGCCTTCCTTAGCATGTGGCCTGGATGGATGGCTGACTTCAGGCTCCTGCCTCATCTTCCTAACCCCCGCACTGCGAGCAGCCCAAACTACTGATTCTAGAGTGGGTTTTGGGATACTAGCCTGCTTAGGTACTCTCCTACCATTTGAGCGGCTAAGCCTGGAGTCGAAATAACCGGTCCACAGTGTCATCTCATCCCGCTTTGCCGCCATGCTAACGCCTTACCCTATGTGACGTGTGACTTGAGGCCTTCGTGAGATCATTCTTCCACTAGGACACCGCTGACTACACCGTGCATACCCGGCCTGCTAGTTACTTTGACTAGGCCTTGGTCAGTATCCAGAACGGCTCCCTTGGTCACGATGTTCCTCCTGATGTAGTTTGGATCTGCATCGTTACCGACCACATTCTTGACCGTGGCCCTCACGGTCTTGCCTCCCTTCATGTTGACGTTTACCTGATTGACCGAGAGTGTTCGAACGGTCTGTGAACCGGATCTCTTTCGGTAATTCTTGCGAGCATCGGCCTCTCCGACGTATGCTAGTTGCTCCTCGCTAGCGACCTCCGTCCTCCTCTTGCCCCTGTACCTGTTCGGACGCTTCAAGCGTCCACCTGTAGGCTTCCTACGAGAGATGCCATGCCACTTCGCCATGCGTCTCGCCGACCTACCAGCCTTATTTCAAACGATTGGAGCCGAAAACGGCTAATTCCATAGCTCGCCTAGGTCTGTCGCAGCCGACTCTATCGCATCAGTCAGTTCCGAGTAATCCATTGCGACAGGGAATTGAGGAAACTCCTGAATGACGTTTTCTGGGGGTCTAAAGAGGATTCCCGCACTTGCAGCCGATAGCATAGAAGTGTCATTGTATGAGTCGCCTGCGGCGATTACTTGGTAATTCATCTCGATTAGCGATTCGACTGTCTTTCTCTTGTGGTCATCGTACCTGATCTCCCAGTCCTCTATCCTACCAGTTTCGTCTATCACTAGAGTATGACAGAGAAGTGTTGGGTTACCTAATTTTTTCATCATCGGCTTCGCGAACTGGGAGAAGGTATCAGACAGGATAAGAGTGGGCCACCGAGACTCCAGAGAGGCGAGGAACTCCATCGCCCCCTCCATAGGATCCATCGATTCAATCGTTGATGTTATGTCGCCCATCTTGATATCGTTCTGGTCCAGAATTCCGAGTCTGTAACTCATCAGACGGTCGTAGTCTGGCTCATCCCTGGTCGTTCTGGTTAGTGCGCTAATTCCCGTCCTTTCTGCCACATTGATCCATATCTCAGGAATAAGCACTCCCTCAAGGTCCAGGCAGATAGCCAGCATCTTACTCCGCTAAGGGCGCTGCGCTTCAAGTGTGCGCTCGGCATGTTCTTCCGCTTACCTGCACACGAACAACTATGGTCGACAAGAGGCTCAGGAGGAGGACCCCTGTCAGGCTCAAACAGATTCGTGGGGTTGCCGAGGAGATCGGCGATTGGCTGGGAGAAGAAGTGGACCTTTCGGGATTCTTAGAACAGGCCCACTATCAGGAGACAGACCTGATACTGGTTGACAGGATTCCCCTAGCTATGCGAATTGAGGTATGCGGTAAGATGGGTTGGTACCCTACTCTGAAGGGGGTCGCTGCATGGAATGTCGAGAGGTCTTGGGTTGCAGTAGACGAGGGAGCAATTCCATTCCTCAGGAACGGAGCAGACTGCATGGGAGCGGGAATCCACATAGCCGACCCCTCTCTAGGAGAAGGAGACTTCGTTTGGATAAGGGATCAAGAGACAGGAGAGCCCATTGCAACTGGAACTGCAATCGTAGATGGAGAGGAGATGATGTCGATGACCAAGGGGAAGGCGATATCCACTATACACTGGGTTGGAGATGACCTCTGGAATCTTGAAGTCTGAGTGGTCAGCATTCATTTGCAATGAGACACACGGAAATCCATGCGAAGGTTGCGGGCGCTTCTAGTAGTCTGTCTGGTAACCTTTCCGGTTAGCGCATCCCAAGGAGGCGTAAACGAGTCGATTTCTTTAGAGGGTACGAGTATCGAGACCTTGCACTACGATGAGGTATTGCGAACGAGTAACGGTACTTCTGATTCTACTGATTACAGCGTGATTTTGCTGATGGATGATGATTCGAATATCTCAAACATCAGGTGGATAACCCAGGTTTGCATCAACTCTGGAATCTGTTACCCTCCCCAAGAGACACATATGGATAGAGGAGACGATGGTTTATTCGTCTCTCATCTTGATACGGAGCCTGGTTACTCATACCTCAACTGGAAATTCATAATCGAGTTTGAGAACGGTTCAGAGTCGCATATACCAGATGTTGGCTTTGGCTGGAGGGTCTGGTCAGACTGCTGGTTCGACAATGGCACGTGGGGAGGATCCGAGACATACTGCCAAGACGAGGACAGCTCGCTTCCAGGTTTTACGATTACCTTAGTTTTGGCATCTACTGCCATGGCAGCCATTATGATAAGACGCGACTCAGGGAATACATGACTGGCGGCGGGAGTGGAGGTTTTGTCCCCCTTGATTTCTCCGAGATAGAACGTGAGGAGATGCTTCGAAGAGCGAAGGCTTTCTACAGCCAAATGAATTCAAGGAGAACCACCCGTCACTTCTCGAAAAAGAAAGTCCCTCGTGAGTTGATAGAGTTAGCAATCAGGACTGCCGGTACCGCTCCTTCTGGGGCTCACCTCCAGCCCTGGACCTTCGTGGCGATCTCGAATAGTGAGATGAAGGCTAGAATCAGAGAGGCGGCCGAGAAAGAAGAGAGACTATTCTATCGAGAAAGAGTTCCTGATGAGTGGGAGGAGGTGCTAGCCCCTCTAGGAACAGACCATGTCAAGAGCCACATCACAGATGCACCTTGGGTTGTTGTTCTTTTCAGGCAAGCAAAGAGAGAAAGGAAGGAGGGGATGGCTCCCACATATTACTCCCAAGAGTCATGTGGTATTGCCGCTGGCCTGTTCATATCATCGGTTCACAACATGGGGCTTGTGACGCTTCCTCACACTCCATCTCCGATGGGATTTCTCCGCGATATTCTCGATAGACCAGACCATGAGCATGCGATGTTACTGATGCCAGTGGGCTATCCTTCCGAAACTGCAAAGGTCCCCGATTTGACGAGAAAGAGTCTCCCGGAATTTTCCTCCTTCCTAGAGTGACACACAGTCTAGACTCTCGATTACAGTGATTAATTGCCATAGTGCCCACGTGAATGCATGCAGAGGCGTGTTTGGTGTCAACTAGTCACGGTAATGCGTACACTAGGCATTAGTGGCACAGCAGGTGAAAGGCTGGCAAAGAGTTGGTTACCAGTAATTCTACTCTCCGGTTGGTTGGTGGCATCTTTTGGAGAGTTAGGGTGGGATGTCTGGCCCCCAATTATCGCGTCGACGGGGCTAATTCTCGTACTGGTCACAATCATTCTCAAGGATTCGTTTTTTTCGAAGAGAGACTTTAGGTGGTTATTCGTGCCGGCTTTTGCGATGATTTTGGGTTGGATTGATCCGCTTTGGTCCAGTCCAATGCAGTGGGATCAGGCCGACCACCTGCAAACTGCAAACAGATACCTGGGTAGATGGAGCTGGGAGCCATTCCATCAGGATATGGACTTCTCGTTCCGACCTAAAATAATGTCTGGATTGCTCGCGATTGAGATTGGGTTGACAGGAAGTAGGTACGAGGCAAATTTCGTGCCGATTGCATGTCTAGTCGCTTGCGGCTGGCAAATTCAAGCCCTGGCAGAAAGAGGCAATGGGGCCCTTGGGGGCGTAACTGCGACCGCGGTGGTTCTGGCCCTTCCAACCATGCTATTATTCGGGCGAACCGCGTATCTAGAAGCTTTGGCCACAGGAGGATTGGTGATGGTCTTCAGAATCGCTCTGGATGTGTTGAACTATGACGTTCTGAACAGGGTAGACTATATCGGACTGGGCATGGTCGCATCGTTAGTAGGCGCAGTAAAATATCCATACCTATACCTAGGAATCTCGCTGCCGATTTGTATCTGGGCAATGCATCGGGACAGGAATGCAATTCCTGTTTTTTTAGGTTCATGGATTTTGTTTCAACTGCCTTTTTTGGTCTCGGATATGATTGACCACGGGAGTCCATTCGCCAGTTTTGAGCCCCAGGCCTTGGGAGTTGTGAATAGCATGACTGATGAGGTCGGAAACTACGGCTTAGCAATGGCGATCGCCGACATATCTGCCGAAATCGGCTTTACACTGTTGGTGTGCTTACTCACAGTAAGCTGGCTCTGGATTAGACAGGATACGCTCCGAAGATTTCCGGTAATGGCATCAATAGCGCTTCCCAGCATGGTTATTTTCACGGTTGTACTTGATTTTGGATATCCGAGATATCATTTGCCTTGGCTTTCTGTTTTGATTTGCCTAACTTGCAATTGGGCTTTCCAGAATCTTGAGTCCTTATCAGACGAAGTGAGAATCAATACTGAAATCGCGGGTTCTTTCCTAGTAATGTTGTTGCTGTCACATCAAGTCACATCAGTTGTAATGGATTCCCTCGAAAACAGGGATCATGATCTTAGTGTCATTCAATACAGAGAGCGCTACTTGGATGAATTTGTCGAGATAGGAAATCATCTGCCAGCTGATGCTATTGTTCTAGCCGGATTTGACATAACTCTGGGCGTCAGATTTGGGGTCCCGACATATCGTTTCGGCCCTTCTGATGATCCTATTCACGATTCGATAGAAGTCGTCGATGCAACCCATGTAATCATAGGGGGGAAGGTATCTAGGTTTGAGTGGGAATCTGAGCCCCTGTACATTCTTGGAGCGCCAGTCGACCCAATCGCCAGTTCATCGAGAGAAGTTGTTTATGCGACTCTCTGGTCGACAAATAGCACCAGGGGCGATTATCACCGAGCTGCATCAATGCTACATGTTGACTGGAGCAGTGGACACGAGGGGGACGTCTTCCTTGCCTCTGGGGGCGTGAATGTCTCAGCACCTGATGATTGGAGTATCATAGAGATTATCGATCTGAAGGACCAATCAAGTAACGGAAAAGAGGCCATGGATATGATCTTCGGGAAGGGGGGGAATGCCTCACTGATCTGCAATGGAAAGGGTTGCATGCAGGAGTTCCTCGTCCCCGAAGGTACAAGATATCTGGTAAAGGTGGGGCTTGTTAATGAAGACTGAAATTATCGATGTTCTGTCGTGGGCGGCAGTCTTCGATCGGGGATTGAAATCCAGTGAGGTCTTGAGGTATCTCACTAAGAAGAGCACAATCGAAGAAGTATCTGCGGTGCTAGGTGGTATCGACGAGTTCGAGCAAAGGGCGGGAAGGTGGTACCTCACAGGAAAGGAATACCCTGGTTTAGACTACGAAAAAGGGACAGCTAATGCTAATCGGCATCTCAAAGAAGGCTTGCCTGTTGTTTCAAAGTTGTGTGAAACGAGCGCTATCTTGGGAGTCGCGATAACTGGGTCCCTAGCATCTGGATCAAGCATCGAAGGAGCGGACTTGGACCTCCTTATTGTGACGAAGGCTGATTACGTGTGGAGAGTGAGGGCGCTTGCGGTGTATCTCGAGCACAATGCGAGGGTGAAAACGAGGATTTGCCCAAATATGGTGCTGGACCGTAGAAATCTGAAGCTGCGACCTTCTGTCTATGCAGCCAGGGAACTCGCGATGATGAGACCGGTGAAAGGGAGGGAAATTTTTGAAGAGATGATTTCTCAGAATCCATGGTTTCTAGGGCATCTACCGAATGCTAATCTCTCCCCTCCAATCGAACTCACCGAGGCTATTGGCGAGTTTCCGCTATGGTGGGGTGCTATGCGCTTACCGATGGTTGGAATTCTTGCCGAGAAATGGGAGGCCAGGCGCAGAATATCCGAATGCAAAAAGGAGTCTTCCTCTCTCGAGTCTGTCTATGACAAACTACGTTGCATTGGCCATGAAAACGAACACAGGTCTAGGATTGAAGCGAGAATAGTAGAGATAGCTATGGAGGTGTCAACGCATGAGAGAGGACTACGATGAGGTTGTTGCTGAGTATTACAATGAGGAAGCCAGCACATTCGAACAAAGAGCGGAAGAGAATCATGTGCTAATGTGGTTAAGGGATGATTTCAGGGAAATTACGCTTTCATTCAAGCCTAGAAAGTTGCTCGAAATAGGATATGGTCCAGGCCTGGATATGACTTGGTTCGCGGATAGAGAGGAAACTGAGATAGTTCATGGTGTCGATATTTCACCCGAGTTCCATGAAATTGTCAAAGGTAAGGCGCTGAAGAGGAATGATTCGAAGGTAGTCCCCCACATCGGATCTGCTGAGGATATTGCGAGTGTAATCGGGGAAAGAGGCGTAGATACTGTATTTGTCTACTTCGGCGCTCTTAACACCTCCAAGGATTTGAAAAAGGTGGCAGCGGGTATCTCCCAGGTCCTAGAACCAGGCGGCGTAGCTATTCTGACCTTCGTAAACCGGTGGTACATTTTCGATATTCTATGGAATGCTCTGCTTCTGAGGCCTCGAAAATCATTAGCACGGCTGGGTGAAATTTGGACTGGTTACAGCCCGACAAGAAGCCTTCCTTCACGCTGTTTTTCCGCACGAGAGATTAGGAGAAGCTTCCAGCCGTATCTAGATCTCGTAGAGCGAAGAGGGTACTGCATCTTACACCCAGCCTGGTACAGGAAGCACTGGGCTCCTAAAGGGTCAATAAGAAGTCGGCTCTTGCGTGGGATTGACTATTTTTTGCAGTGGACTCCATTCTGGAATTTTGGAGAATACAGCCTCTATGTATTCGAGAACCCCAACATGGATTCTAAGTAGTTCACGAGTTTCTCCTGGGAAGAGTCCGATTCGCTGGACATTCCATTACCATCATCCAACCTCATGCTAGAGCATATCGAGTCAGTGGCCATCTTCCCATATTTTCTTGTTAAACGAGAACGGCTGACAACCGATATGGCAACCCCTCTAATTTCACTGACTATCTTGGCGAAATCGGATTGACGGCACCTGTACAGAAGTTGGGGATGATACACTCCGGGTTCATCACTCAGAACCGACCATGTGAAATCGGCCAGAGATTCAACAGAGACCAGTGACATCCACTGACTGCCATCTCCAAACACGGGAATTTTTTCCTCGCAGTATAACATTTCGAACCAAGATCCGGGTCCCAGTACCCAAGGTGCCCTGACAACCTTTACTCCACCTCCAGAGTAAAGGTAATCCACCCAAGGCCTTTCTCCGATGGAGTAGGCCTCGGCATAGCCTACGGGATTCAGAATTGAATCCGTCTGCACAAGTTCCTCTCCTCTATTTCCATATGATAGGGATCCATGCATTAGTATCGTAGAGGGAATCTTTGCCTCTTTGACGGCGGAGACCATTGAAATATTCGCTTTCCTAGTTCTTCTCGCTATCCGGTACCTTCCTGCTGTATTTCCGGAGGATGGCCTAGCGGTATGAATAATTGAATTAACTCCATCTATCCATTTTTCAAATTGGTTTTCATCGGAAAGAAAATCGCCGTATACTCTGTCAATTTTATCGCCCTCAACGGCTTCTTTGTGAACTAGCGCCCTTATGTTTGAGGTAGATAT
>LURZ01000017.1 GCA_001629255.1 Marine group II euryarchaeote REDSEA-S42_B7 | reverse complement strand
GCCTCAGACCTCATGATTTCTTCGATTTGAGATCTGTACTTATCCTCCAGATCATCGTTTGGCCTTTGGCCTTCGGATTCCCCCGTTTCCACGCCGGTGCGCGAGTGTGTGACATTATAGGATCATCTAGGAGTAGGCAGAGATTCAAATGATAGTTTGTCTGCGGGAGACTATAACATGTCTGGACAGAGAGCTCTCCTGGAGATTCGTGACCTCCACGTAGGGATAGATGGAAATGAAATCCTA
Organism: Marine group II euryarchaeote REDSEA-S42_B7; assembly: GCA_001629255.1. Taxonomy (GTDB): domain Archaea; phylum Thermoplasmatota; class Poseidoniia; order Poseidoniales; family Thalassarchaeaceae; genus UBA36. Next base: position 2,770 of record LURZ01000017.1, on the reverse strand, counting down.
AAGGGGATTGACCTGAAAATAGGGCCAGGAGAAATTCACGCAATTATGGGGAGAAACGGTAGCGGGAAGACGACTACTGCGAATGTGATAATGGGGCATCCAGACTTTGATGTGGAGAAAGGGGACGTGGTCCTAGAGGGAGAGAGTCTGCTAGAATTGGAGGCTTGGGAAAGGGCTAGAAAGGGAGTTTTCCTTTCATTCCAGTACCCACAAGCGGTTCCGGGCCTACAAGTAGGTAACTTCCTCAGGAAGTCAGTTGCTAGCATAAGGGGCGAAGACGAAGCAAAAGGCTCAGTATTCCGAAAAGAGCTGACCTCAGCAATGGAATCTCTAGATATTCCCCGTTCCTTCATGTCAAGGTATGTTAATGACGGATTCAGCGGAGGGGAGAAGAAGAGATTCGAGATTCTACAGTTAATGCTCCTCAAGCCCCGTCTGGCCGTTCTGGATGAGACCGATAGTGGACTAGATATCGATGGCATTAGAACGGTCTCTGAGGGAGTAAATGCCGCAATACGAGGAACCGACTCTGCCGCACTCATCATCACCCACTACTCTAGAATCCTCGAGCACGTGCAGCCCGACAGGGTACACGTTCTACTAGATGGTAGAATAGTAGCGTCTGGCGGCCCAGAGCTGGCAACAAAACTTGAAGAGAGAGGCTATGAATGGCTGATGGAGGAGTGATTAACGTGTCGGGAGATAGTGAAGCCAGAGAGGCAGTGGGAGAGTACAAAGCAGGCTGGCATGATCCAGAAAACTCAACGATTAGATTCGATTTCGGACTCTCCGAGGAGGTAGTTAGACAGATTTCCGAACTGAAAGAAGAGCCTGAATGGATGACAGACATTCGTGTTAAGGCGTTTAAACACTTTTCAGAACGGCCGATGCCAACATGGGGGAACACGTCAATGCTGGAGGAAATTGACTTCGAAAACATCTGCTACTACCTCAAATCATCAGACTCAACTGAGAGGGACTGGGAAGATGTCCCTGATGACATAAGAAACACATTCGAAAGGCTTGGTATTCCGGAGGCCGAACAGAAGTGGCTGTCTGGAGTTACGGCACAGTATGAATCAGAAGCAGTTTACCACAGCATCCGTGAAGACTTGGAGAAACAAGGAGTGATATTCCTAGACATGGATAGTGGACTAAAGGAGTACCCTGAAATAGTGAAGAAGTGGTTCTGTTCTGTTATTCCTTATTCTGATAACAAATTCTCTGCTCTAAATACGGCGGTATGGTCTGGCGGGTCCTTCATTTACGTCCCAGAAGGAGTACACGTGGAGATGCCTGTCCAGGCATACTTCAGAATCAATGCAAAGAATATGGGGCAATTCGAAAGGACTCTGATTATTGCGGACAAGGGGAGCAGCATACATTATGTCGAAGGTTGCACTGCGCCATCCTATTCCACTGACTCACTACATTCTGCAGTGGTAGAATTAGTAGCACTCCCAGGTTCCCATATCAGATACTCGACCATACAGAATTGGAGTTCCAATGTTTACAACCTAGTCACTAAGAGGGGGATTGCCCATGAGGATGCCAAGATCGAGTGGGTAGACGGAAACATCGGTAGCAAGCTTACAATGAAGTATCCGGCAGTGATTTTGAAGGGAGAAGGGAGTCACGCAGAAGTCATTTCAGTGGCATACTCTGGAGAAGGTCAGCACCAGGATGCCGGAGCGAAGATTCATCATTTGGCATCCAATACGACCAGCAAGATCCTTTCCAAGAGCATAAGCAAGAACGGAGGAAGAGGATCATACAGAGGAATGGTCACTGTTTCTCCAAAAGCGGACAATTGCAAATTGAACGTTGTGTGCGATGCTTTGATCCTGGATGAAGGAAGTAGGTCCGACACATATCCGACAATGGAAGTGGCAAATCCAAGTGCTAGATGCGAGCATGAAGCCAGCGTTTCAAAGGTCAGCGATGACCAACTGTTCTATCTTATGAGTAGAGGTCACTCCGAAGAAGAGTCATTGGCAATGATTGTCAATGGATTCTTCGAGCCTTTCACTAGAGAGTTGCCAATGGAATACGCAGTTGAGTTGAATCAACTAATGGCTCTTGAGATGGAAGGCAGCATAGGATGAGGTCGGACAATGGATTCTGCCTCACAATACCTTAGCATGAGCGAGCCTGACAAGTCAAACCACCTATGGAAGTACACCCCTTGGAGGAGGGTCCATCCTACTGGTGAGATAACAGAAATTCCCGAGTTAGCTAGTGCCACTCTGAGTATCTCAATGATGGATGGAACAGAGGTCCCTCCCGGAGTTAGTCTTGTCAGAGGCAATGGAGAGGATCTTGATCTATCGATGGATAACGCATTGACCAACTCCTTTCTTCATGCAATGTCGAATTCATCCAACTGGTTGCTTATTGTCGAGAGTGGTTTCAGATTCGAGAGTCCGATAATTCTTGATGTACAAACCGGAGTGGTTGACTCTGTAGCCCATATCTCAATGGAAATCGGAGAAATGGTAGATTTTGAGTTGGTCACCAGGGTATCGGGAAAGAGTGATTGGTTCGGGCTTCTGAGAACGGGCAATATTGGCAGTGGAACCATTTTGAACGATGTCCTAATAGGACTTCAAGAAAATGGAACTTTCCTAAGGTCTGATTCGTTAAAAATTGGCAGAGACGCGCAAGTACGGGCTGGGACTGTATCTTCAGGATCGGAGAGGACGAAATCCGATCTGCGCTACAAATTGGAAGAAAGAGGCGGCGGCATTAAGGTGCTAGGATCTATATTATC
>LURZ01000016.1 GCA_001629255.1 Marine group II euryarchaeote REDSEA-S42_B7 | reverse complement strand
CCTCAATGCTAGAATGGTTCGATGACATTCAAAGAGAGTTCATTCTGCAATTCGGCGGCGTTACATTTGCCTAGTTTAGCAAACCACCAAGAGAATCGATGGCCCTATTAGAAAATCCCAGCACTGTCACCTCTTCTCCATCGACAACACTGGCGAATTTACCAGCATCCCCTGCCAAGTCATATCCTCCAGCCTTACCCTCCCACGAACGACAATTTATCAAATCAATAATATCATCCTCCCCCATGTGCTCGAACTCAACAATAGCGTAATCGGTCCATATCGTCGCTAGCCAATCCTCTCCGACTCTTATATCTCCTATTTTCCTGCTGAGAATTGCTGTCGACGACCATACCCTATGCCTTCTTCCTGATAACCTGATTAAGCTGAATGCCGCACTACTCTCATCCTTTGGCTTTCCAAGTGCCGCTCTGTGGTCATCTGGATCTTCCACTAGCGTATCCGAGACAAGGATAATATCTACCACATTTTCTGTTTCTGAGGCCATTTCCTTTACAGCTGAAATGGCCTTCTTAATACACGAACTCTCTACTTGCAAGTTAACCTCCATTCCAGATGAAACCTCTTGCTCAGGCTCTCTTAGAATGCGGAATTCCAGACATGTATCTCGATCCTCCAGATATTCCGACAGAATTTGGCGTCTCCTTTCCGATGCGGAAGCAAGTAGTATGAGAGGCATATGCGACCTCAGAAATCTATTTTCGTATCACAGATGGGGCATTTAGCAGAACTGACGCCAGGTTCCGTGATTACCCTACTCTGGCAATTTGGGCAGGAAATTTGGAACCCCGAATTAGCCATTTCTGGAACTGGCATCATAGTAACGTCTCCCGCCTCAGAAGGCTTCACGAGGAATCCTTCCGCGATTTCATCATGCGAATTTTCAGCATTTCTCCTGGCCCTTCTTGCCATTCTACTAATTCTGCCATTCTCCCCGCTCCCCGCCTCATCAGAATCTACAATTTCTACCAAATCTACTCCTACTTCAAGGTCAGACTCTTCCACAAGATCAACAACATCGTCTTCCATTATCACGTTGGAACCAGCGTCTATGGATCTCTTCCTCCCAATCCATCTGAAACCCTGAGCAGAAAGACCGACGAGTGTTACCATTCCGAGGATCAGTACGGCCAGTGCCACCCCAATGAGTAGAATTTCAAAGCTCTCTTGGTCTAGTCCTAACGAAGATCTCAGCTGGTCAGCAATACTCCCTCCTCTCTCAGAAGCCCCGTCATCGATCAGAGTTCTAATTTGCCATCCATTCGAGGTCGTTACAACGATCATTGTTTCGAGGGAGTCTTCAGATCTATCCATTGAGTTGAACTGCCCCCTGGTCAGGGAATCCGAGAGTCCTATCCAACCTTGTTCGATATCAATTAGTCCGTACTCAACTTGCGGTCCATTTGGCCCTACTCTGTCGAAAATTACCTGGATACCCCTCTCAGATTCCACTGTCCCGATTCCTGCCAGTCCCCTAGCTGAAATCCTAGTTTCCAAATCGTCTATGGTTTTGAAATTGGAATCTGTAACATAAGTCACTAGTTCAGAGTCCTGGAGGGGCCCCTCTCTCCAAATGGAGACAAGTACGTCCATATCTTCATGTTCCATAACAGTCAATACTGGCAGTGCAGCCTCGTCCCCAACGGCCCTCCTGTATGTCCATGTTTCCTGACCAATTTCCCCATGGGAGTACCAAATTCCTAACCTGTCCTTCCCCGTGGAGTCATTCCTGATCGTCTGATACAGTAGGTGTGCCTGTTCCTCTCCGAGCTCCACGGACAAAGAATCTCTTTGCGCGGGGTCGGCGTCAATGTCATGGATAATTCCTGGCATCAGGGTCCAGTCATCGGAGGAGAGTGGACTCTCTGCATGTAGGAGAAAGATGTCAGTAACGTCCTCGAGAGTCCCGGCGCTGAATACATCCCTGTGATAGCCCGAAACAACATATATCTCCTAGTCCAAACAACGTGTGCAAACTCGTCCTCGGTACTGACAATAGAAATGTCTCCCGACCAACGCTCCTCAATTACGTTGTTACACTCGATTAGGGACTTGCTTTGAGTCAGCTTGTACATTATCAGGGTCCCGTCTTTCTCTCCGATGAGTAGGTCTTCTCCCTCCTCACTGTTCAGGCTCACAACTGCTACTGGGGCTTCTCCCGGATTCATCCTTACATCCCTTGGTCCGGTCAAAGTCGTACTATCGACCAACAGCGTCTTTTCTCTAACATTGTCAGACCAATCATTGTCAGAACCGCTCTCTATCAAAACGCTGATCCTGACTTTCAGTGGTCCCGTTGAATTTGGCACAATGGGGAATGAGATGGTGGAATGGGACCCTCCCAGGACTAAGGGTACGGTTGAGTTCGCTACCATTTCCCACCCCCGGAAAGTCATCATTTCCAATGTTCCAGAAACCCCCACGGCATCTTGAGAGCCCAGGTTGTCGATTCTGGCTTGAACCACGACAGACTCATCGGGCCGTGGAATCGGGCTAGATACGGTTACGGCGGAAATCGCTCCAGCCCTTATTGCTAGGTCAACTCCCGGTGGCCTTGGGGTGACAGAGAAGGTACCTGATAACTCGTTATTGCTGTTATCCAGCTCTTGAATTGCGTTCAGGGGATCTATTGAGATTGTAAGAAGGGCATCTCCGGATTCAGTTGGATTCCAATAAAGGACTACTTCGACAAACTGACCAGAGTCAATAATAGGTATGATGTACTCGTCCTTTCTCTCTCCCCACTCCTCCAAAATTATGCCCACATCGGTTGCAGCTTGGTCTCCCGTATTCCTCATGGTTGCCCTGACCTCTAGGAACGTGTTAACGTATGACTCTTGCATGGGGATACCGAACTCTTGGACGGAGATGGACTTGCTAACGAACAATAGATCTGGCATAGGGTCAATGTTGTCTACCGTCACTACTCTTCGAATCTCATCGGATACAACGCCAACTGCACTCACTACCCTAACTGATATCCTATACTCATCATCCTTAAACTGGGTTGTATCCCATTTGAAACTCCATCTAGTCCACCCATCGTCCCCATCTTCGCATCTTAGGCCAGAATTGGAATTCTCGCCCTGCCTGAACATGTGCACGCAGAACGCGTGACCTTGGTAGCAAGGGTCGCTACTTCCGTCTCCCTTGAATTGAGAAGTCGAGTGACAAAGACCATTCAGGTCTTCCTCGGTCCATTCACCGTCATGATAGTTGGGCCCATCCTGCCAGTCTTCGTTGTCTAATCTCCATTGTATTGTCGCGTTTCCGATAGACTGGAACTCCCCATGAACCTCCACGGAACCTTCGAGTCCGTCCTGTCCGCTCGGTCCTTCCATGGTTATGTTGACTCTTCCAACGGGGAAGAAAAACTCTGTAGTATTGCTCCACCTGCCTATATCATTCCTCGCTGCAGCCATCCCGGTGATTGAGACATCTGTGTAGTCCTCTGGGAGGTCGGGGACTTGGAACGGTGAAGTCCAATTAACGATCCCAATAGGATTTGACCAATCCGTAATAGTGACTCTTTGCTTGGGAGTATCCGAGGACTCTCTGAACTCCATCTCAACCTTCACGACTATCTCTTCTATCGTACCATTGTCTTCCCCATGTTCGTTGATATGACCTCTGAGATTGTACTCTTGCCCTTCTACTAGCCATGAGAACTCCGCAGGACTCTCTATCTCTACCCACTTCCCTTCTTGATTGGGTCCCGGGCCTGATGTCTCATTCTCTCCGCCGCCACCGCCACCACCGGTACCGGTATCGAACATCTCACTGGCAACTTTCCCGCCATCAATTATTCCGAATCCATATCTCGTGTTCCAGTTGTTTTCCTGGAAAGTACCGTCCGTAGACCACTCACTCCTAAATTCCGATCCACTAGCTAGGAAACTTCTGATGGCCTCGTACCTCTCAATTCCCGGCTCATCTTCGTCCATGAATGGCATCTTTCTCATTTCGCCTATTTCCAGCATTATTGCAACCATTCCCGCTACTGCGGGCGTAGACATACTCGATCCGGATGCTTGTGTATAATCGTCGCTAGCTCTATTCACCTCCGAACCAGGTATTATTCCAGATGACTCTGCATGTTGAGCAGAATTGATGTTCGAACCAGGAGCAACTACCCATGGCTTCATTTCATCCCACGAATCTCCATCTCCATCGTCGCTTCTAGGTCCGTAGTTTGAGTTGGAACTTATTGAGTCATCATTTCGATCTATAGTATTCTTATCATCCAGCCAACCGACGGTGATAGATGTGTCAGCAGCACCAACAGAGTTTACGTTGTTTGCTCCATCGTTCCCAATGGCAGCAACACACACTAGCCCATTCTCTGAAGCCTGGTTGACTAGATTTGCTTCTGCTGAAGTCCCGTCCTCATTACTATCTCCGACAGCCGAGCTAGCCCTGCCGAACGACATCGAGACTACTTGTATGCCTCTGCTTGATGCGTTGTTCCCCCAATCGGTATCTCTGTTGTTGATGACCCATTGCAGGCCCGCCAGGATTGATTGCGAATTACCTCCTCCGTAGTCTTCCATAACCTTAACATCGACAAGATATGATCCCGGTGAGTAACCCTGATTCACACGACTGGAATCTCCTGTTCCCAATGCAATCCCTGCTACATGCGTACCATGCCCGTCTCCATCATCAGGATCTTCGTCATTGCAACCAGATTGGCCCACTCCAGTTGAGTCGCACCCTCCTAACCATTTGGGGTCCTCGATATCATCAGGATCATTCGTATTGTCCCTGTTATTGTCCGAGAAGTCATCGAGTGAGAAATGTTCGTTGTCTACTCCAGTATCCAGGATTGCTATTACCTTCCCAGAACCATGGTAGCCAAGGCCTCTCAAAGTCTCATCGTACACTCCTGAAGTTCTAACCTTAGACCCCTTGGTGGCCTTGTCCAGGTAGGGCACGATTACGCTTTGCTCCTCCACTAGGACAACTCCCTCCAATTTCCAGATGTCAATTAGAGAGATGACCGGTACGTGATCCAGAACGATTGCATCAAGATGGTCCATGACCATGAACCAAGAACCATCAGACTTCCACCCATGCGACTCAATCGTGCTTCTAAGCGACTCAATGTCTGTCGGTCCCGGATGCCATGCATAGTGAACTATTATTGCTACAGTTGGCCTACCGTCGCTACCGATGATGGAAGTTAGTGACACGGATTCCCTCTCACCTGCAAGAATCATCTGTAGCCTGTCGTCAAATCCATTCGAGTCGGAGTCGGACCAGAATTCCTCCCACCATCCAAACTCCATAGTCGGTGGAGTTGAGTCGACAGGAGTATGCTCCAAGCTCCAGTCCTTGTTGCACGCTTGTTCACTGCAAACCATTGGCGGAATAGATGAGGGATTTTCCCCAACAAACTCCTCCAGAGGGGCGTCCTGTGCATCGGAAATATATGCAGAACCTATTGGTACGTCTAGTAAGAAAACCAGTAAGGCAACCAACATAGGGGATAACTTGCCTTTATTCGTTTTCATGGCTCTCTTAGAGAGCCAAACTCAAGACCTGTATAATTCCAACCGGTCTGTGTGCGTCGGATTATCACTTATGGCCACCTAATATGTTCAGCGGTAACATTACAACTTAATCGGCAAACTCCTCTGTCGTCAACAGTCAAAACTTCCCCTCCACAAACGGGGCAAATGGTATTCTCGGCCAACTCCTCAAGCCAGGCCCTCCTTGTCTCAAGCTCGTCGCCTTCCTCCCTCAATTTCATCAGAACTCTTTCAGCTCTTCCTTCTAGGGGTTTTCCTGCAACTGTATCCTGATCTGATCGGAAACCGAAGACCCGCCCATGGAATGGTCAGTTAATCCGATGGGACTGGGAGCTCCTTTCGCTATCGGTCTGGCCAACGCATATGCTAGGAAGAAGCCGCCGATGTGAGCTAAATGTGCAATATTCGTCTCTCCGGCAGTTCCACTTTGTATTGAGTACATCTGGAAGATTTCCAACCCAAGTCGTACGAACGCAATCAACCATACAGGCCATGCCCTGATCAAGAAGATCAGTGGAAACTCGATTTTGTCCTCCGGCCAGCAGGCCATGTATGCTCCCAGTATTCCGAATGCGGCACCGCTGGCCCCTATCGCAGGGACGGCTGAATCCTGATGTGAAATGATCCAGGCTAGATTCCCCCCCACCAATCCAATAACGTAAATCGCAATCCACCTCTTTCCGCCCATTCTCTGCTCCAAAGGCACTCCTGCCAGTGCGATCACTAGTGCGTTTCCTAGGACGTGGATGAAGTCTCCATGCAGCCAAGCTGACGTTAAGATCCTGTGTTGGTGTAGAGGGTCGTCAGCCAAAACCGGAATGACGCTGAATATGTCGACAGGGTAGAAATCCAGAGCGCTTTCGAAAGTGGATAGGAAGAACTGTACAAAATGTACGAGAATTATGGAAAGAACAACTCCTAGGGCAATACTATCCCTATTCCTGGCAGCATTGGCGATTGGAACTATTGCTATTATCACTAGGAAAGCCATCAGCACGAGGTCTGACCCCTCTAGTTGAGCCCATGTGAAGTCAAGGTCCCTTGGCATGACACTTCCCGTATGACCGCTCTAAATAGGGATTCGTTTGCCGTGGAATAATCAATATGAGTAGTCGCCCTCGTACAAACATGTCCTCGCCAGCACTGGCCCGAGTCGTTGAGTTAGTTGTACATCGAGGGACACAGCGGGTGCTGGATGGGGTCTCAGAGACTCTTTGCCAGGGGGAAGTCGTTGTGATCATGGGTGAGAATGGGTCCGGAAAGACAACCCTCATTGAGGCATTCGCAGGACTTATTCCACTTCGGTCAGGAGACGTGATTTGGGCAGAAAACGGAAACTCGATAGTTGTCAGAGATTCACAGGGAAGGCGAAACCAACCTCCTTCTATGGGTTTGACGAGACCGTCATGGAGAGAATTTCCGTTTCACTCTCAGTGGCCGGAATAGAACATAGTGACGACCAAATCATGGAACTATTGTCTCTATGGGGTCTAGAACATAGGGCCAATGATAGGTTGGCCCATCTGTCCGGAGGACTGAGTAGAAGGGTGGCAATCCTGGGTGGCTTAGCTCCAGCAGCTCTCAGTAACTCCCCACTGGTGGTACTTCTTGATGAGCCATCAGAAGGATTAGACGACTCCGCCAAGGATATCCTAAGTAGCTGGATTAGATCATTATCCTCCAGGAATCATGCTATTCTGATTGCAACTCATGACAAAGATATCTCCTCAACCGCGGATAGAGTACTTACCATCAGGGATGGATCCATAGAAGAGCAAATAGGAAAGTCATTGGGTGACATATGCGATTTGCCACAATCAGAAGAAAGAGGCAACAAAACTCCAGTTTCCTCACTAGTCAAGTGGTCTTTGAAGATGGAGGTGCGGAATCCCATAGAAACCGTCGGAAGAGTCACGCCGGCATTAGTGGCGATCCTCCTGTCATATGCTCTATTGTCTGGGCAGGATTTCCAACTCCAAGACAGCCGCCTTCATGCATCATTGATACTAGCTCCCGCATTCATCGCCGCGGTTTCCTCCCCTGCCCTGGTGCAGCGACTCTCTGAATCGGATTGTGGGCGTTGGTGGAATGCAGTAATGGGGCCCATAGCACGACCGGCACTCTCGATCACAGGAGCCTCTATTCTTCTGCCGATTCCCATTACTTACTTGTCATGGGTAGTTCTTTCGGGAACTTTCAACGGAGGGGAATACGAAGATGTGGCTATCTGGCTATGGATTCCGGCTCTAGCCCTAATGGATTTGGCAATAGCCGCTACTGCTCTGCATCTACTGGTCTCCGACCTCTCTAGATCGTCTTCCGCCCCGGCTCCCCTAATACTGATTGTATTGGTATGGCCTTTTCTAGAGTTGACCGATGCACTTTCCTCTATTATGGACAATGGAATGTCATGGAGTCTCTCAGTACATGACCCAGTAGTTAGTTGCATAATCGCTAGCCTAATCTCAGCCTTGGTCTGGTTGGCGGCAGTGATGATTCCAGATTACTGACTAATAGCATTCATGACTAATGATAAAATCCCAGTGATATGGAAAATTACAGTACCTTGGCGATTCCAATTACAATCGTTGGTGTGATTTGCGTAGTCATAACGGCTCTACTAGGCTTCTTCTACGCACCGTTGGTAGACCCGAACTCGTGGAATGCCCCCGAAGCCTATAGAATCCTGTACTGGCATGTTCCATTCGCTTGGACCTCTTTCCTATCCTTTTGCCTCCTCTTCATAGGGGCCTCATCTTGGTATGTAAGGAGGTCCGAGAGTGGTTGGACAATGCTGGTCATAGGCTCGCAACTAGGTCTTCTCTTCGGGCTTGGGGTGATTATTTCAGGCCCTATCTGGGGTTCTGCCGAATGGGGGGTTCCATGGGATTGGGGAGACGTGAGGCTGAACTCATACGCCCTTCTTACGTCAGTCGCGTTGTTCCTGGTTATGTCGATTAGAAGCCAGCCGGATGGCGAGGAAACTAGAGACACCCTAGCTGCAATAGGTTTGTTCGGCTTCGTTCTTGTCCCCGTCACAGCTGTTGCGACCACTCTATGGAGGAATCGACACCCTGGTGTGATTCTGAGGGAATCAGGGGAGACGGGAGTTGATTTGGAAATCAAGCAACTAATGGGCTTTGGAGCATTCTCTTTCTTGGTACTGTTCATCGGGCTGGTATTGCTGAACTACTCGATATACACGCTGAGAAGGGAATTGGAGGAGGAGAACAGGATAATCGACAAGGAAGTGCTGACATGAATGGCGAGATCGAGGCAATTGTGACCTATTCGATCCTGGCCGCTATGCTTTTCTCCTACACGTTCAGTAGGATTTCATCCCTGTCAAAACTGAAAAGAGAGATAGCAGGAAAGCCAACAGAAGATTCCAAAGAATAGCCTCAAACTGGTCGTAAGCCTTCTAACAGGGAGGTTGAGCGGAGAACTGGGAGAAGCATGTCTGGAGGGTCGTTCTGTATCACTTGCGGCGCAGACCCACCGCTTTCCTCGGATAGGCTGTGTGAGGTATGTCTGAGGAAGCGTACCACTCTGTCAAAGATGCCAGAGACGATCCAACAGAAGAGATGTGCAAAGTGCGAGGCCTTCGAGATACGAGGGGGGTGGTCCTCAATGGATGCCCATAGCGTCGCAGACCTCAGGATTAGAGAGAATCTGACTCTAGAAGAGAGGGCTAAGGATGTCAAGGTCTCATTCTCTGTTCAAGAGATAGACCAGAGAACAAACAGACTTCATGTGGATGTTTCGGGTTCGATAGACGGTTACGAATTCCAAGACTCCCATGCTCCATTGTTACAGACTAGTAATGCGGTTTGCACTCCATGCACCAGGAAGGATGGCGACTACTTCGAGGCCACGGTACAACTAAGATCAGCAGGAAGGAAGCTAGACGAAGATGAATTATCTCGAATCCGCTCAACTTTGGACGATTTACTGGCCTCAATGGAACCAAACCCCATGTTCTTCATATCGAAGGAAGGGCCAGTTCCAGGGGGATGGGACCTCCAACTAGGATCCAAGAGCCTTGCTAGGAATTGGGGCAGGAGGCTTACAAAGTCGTTTGGAGGTTCGGTGAAGGAGAGCTCGACTGTGGTAGGAGTAAATGACGGAGTGGAAGTGACAAGGCTGACCCTAAGCTACAGGAAGCCAGCATATTCGGTAGGCGACGTGGTCCGTCTCAGGAAGGCGCTGTGGATAGTCGACAGCTGGCAGAAGGAGGGCCCGATTCTGAGAAGGCTGGACAGATTTGAGAGGACAGGAGCAACATGGCGAGATATGGAGTCCTCCTCCGTGGTTTGCTCCTTTTCCGACCAGTGCGTTGTGCAGATCCTGAACAGGGACACCTCCGGTGCTGAATTCATGGATCCCGGCGACTACAAGGTGTCGACGGTGGCCCTTCCCTACGACGATGACGGGTCTTCGGTAGAGTTACGCATTGGTTTCATAGATGGTGAGTGGCTAGCACTGCCAGTATCAGGTAAAGGTGAGTGAAGATGGACGAGCCCGATTTTGAGTCACTTCTCTCCGAATTTGACTTACGTGATATGGCAGGTTTCACCAGGAAATTCGTTGAGGATCTGAGATTGTCTTTGACTACCGGATTGGACTTGGAAGAAGACACGGACTGGAGTGGCGTGCTATGCCTGGGCATGGGCGGGTCCGGAGCAGGCGGCTTGTTCCTGAAGGCCCTATCCGATGACTCCGGAGGACTTCCATTTGTTGTTTGGACCGACTATGGAGTGCCAAGCTGGTGGGGGCCCGAGTGGCTTGTTATCGCTACTTCATACTCGGGCAATACAGAGGAGACCCTCGATGGTGTCAGGGAGGTTATCTCTGCCGGTGGAACCGTTGTAGGCATTTGCTCAGGAGGGGAGTTAGAGGACGTCATCTCTCAATCCGAAGGATCGGCGTGCCTCAATGTGCCCCCGGGCCAAATGCCTCGCTCTGCCTTCGGGCATATCTTCGGGACTCAATTATCGGCCTGTTGGGCATTGGGAATTCTTCCAAAACCCAGCTCCGTTGAGATAGAAGAGATGCTCAGCAGACTGTCTAGGGCGTCTTCAGAATCAGACCTTTCTACTAACTCCGGGATGGCTGCTACGCTCTCCAGATCACTGGTTGGGAGGGAGATTGGGATAGTCTCCCCAACATGCCTGGGAGCAGCAGCATACCGTTTCACGTGTCAGCTGAACGAGAACTCTGCTAAGTTTGCAGGTGCTACCGATGTCCCTGAGATGAACCACAACGAGATAGTTGCATGGACTAGCGAATCCCCTCACGACCGGGCACTACTTGTTCTGACCAGCAAGGACATCCACCCTAGAACGAACTCAAGGATTGAGTGGATGCTGGAAGAAATCGAAGCCAAACCGGCGTGGGTGATAGATTGCGAAGGAGAGAGCCTTCTGGAAAGGCTACTCTACGCTGCACATGTTACAGATTGGGTTTCAATTGGCCTAGCATTACTGACGGGCGAGGATCCATCGGATATGCCTGCCATAGAGTCTCTGAAGTCTCACCTCTCATCTCTTCAGTAGAGTGGACCAAGAACTAATCTGGGATCGGGATAGTCTCTGAGAGCCTGCTCTCTTTCTAGGGGGGAAACGACACCTGGAAGGTCATGCGTAGTCGGCTCAACCAAAGATAGTTGGAAGTGTAAGTGAGGCTCCCATCCACCGTTCTCGTGATAATCCCCGAACCATGCAATTACCTCTCCAGGAGAAATCTTCTTGCCTACTCTCATTTTTTCTATTGACTCGTCGCTCAGGTGCCCATATAGGGCCCAAAGACTTACTCCGCCCAAATCGTGTTTGGAAATTATTACATTTCCGTAATCTCCTGGTTCTGGGTTGTATCCGAAGTGTGATATCTCCCCTTCCATGAAAGACATACAAGGGGTGCCCACAGGTCCGCAAATATCGATACCCACGTGGAGGAAGCGTTCTCCTGCAAATATCTCTGTGTTATACATGCCAGGTCTGAGCTCATCATACTTCCCTACGCTGAACTCCGTCTCAGGAGCTACCCAATGGCCCTTGGAGAGATCTAGAACAGTATATTCGCCAACGATATTGACGACTTCATTGAATTTGTGCTTCTCCCAATCTATCATGGTCTTCCGAAGAAGACTCAGGAAATGACTCCTCCTCTTCCGCCCTCTCCGCTAGACTTCTCAAGCCACTCTTTTCGCGCAAGTCCTTCTTAGTCTTGGAACCTAGCTCCTTGAGCATCTCAGTTTGCCTTATGACGTTCCCCGAACCTGAGCTAAGTTGCTCCAGAGCCTTTTCATATGCATCTGTAGCTTGTCCTAGTTCGTACCCCAAGGCTGTAAACGTCTCCAAGAATAGAACAACCTTGTCATGGAGCCTCCCCCCTCTTTCCACTATCTCTTTCTGGTTCCTAGTTTGTTTCTCTCTTTTCCATAATTCCTGAATGAGCATTAGAGTAAGCATCAGACTCGAACCACTAACAACCTTCACCCTCCTGTCTACGAGCAAATCCTCGTAGAGACTCTGATCCGCTCTCATTGCATCGATGAAAGCTCCTTCTAGGGGGACCACCATTAGGACGAAATCAGGAGTGTTATACCCTTCCATGTCCTCATAGTTCTTAGTAGCTAATTTCTTTGAATGTTCTCTGATAGACCTGCAATGCGCTTTCATCGCCGAATCAGAGGTTGCATCATCTTCCGCATTCACGAATTCTGTATAAGCAGTCAGGGAGACCTTTGAATCGATTACCACTTGACGGTTTTCAGGTAGTTTCAGTATGAAATCCGCCCTTTTACCCTTCTCACCATTCTTTCCTTTATCCCACTCTTGCTTGATGTAGTCCCTTCCCTCAACAAAACCCATACTCTGCAAAAGGTTCTCAACTACTACTTCCCCCCAAGCCCCCTGTGCCTGGGAATCACCTCTCAAAGCCAAGGTAAGCTCTCTTGTTTCCTGGGCGAGGCTTGTCCCCAGAGCACTCACATTGTCGACCTTGGCACCTAATTTGGCAACTCTTGCAATGTCTTTCTCCTTAGCGTCTTGAATTGCTTCGATATATCCCCCAAGGTCCTGTCTAAGATCCTCTGTAGCCCTCTTGAATGAGGACTCTTTTTGCTTGTCAGCAGTCTCTACAGCTTTAGAGAAGGCCTCCCCAGCTGCTATTCTGAATCCATCCAGCATCTGCTGATGTGTCTTTTCTTCCGATTTGCTTCCAACTTCCAGAAGTGCCTTCGCCCTAATCAGCTCCTCTTCTACTGAATTTGTTTCCGACTTGGTTCTTGACCTAGCCAGTGCCCATCCCAAGCTTGCACCCGCTAGCATCCCCAATGCCACATAGGCCAGGCCCATTGCTTCCATGATGGGAGTAAATAATCGAGAGTATTTGAACTATCCATTCGAACTAGCGTTTGGATTAATTCAAACACCTCGGGGTAATGTCGAACCATGCGCCTACGCTCGTTAGCGATCAAACTCTCAAAGTTGGAGGGAATATCGGACCCTGATCTGAATCTTGAGCAATACCAGACAGAGGGAGAAATCGCAGCAAGATGGCTTTTCGATATTCAATCGTTCAATGACCTAAAGCCTGGTTGTAGAGTAGTAGATTTGGGGTGTGGAAATGGGATTCTGGGGATTGGAGCCGTTCTATTGGGGGCAGGGTCAGCAATACTGGTGGATTCAGACGCAGATTCTTGTGAAGTTTCCACTAGAAATGCCCAGTCTCTAGGAATCAGTGACCGTGTTAAAATTATAAATTCTAAAATCGGTAAAAAGGATATTGGAATCCGTGAAGCCGATATTGTAGTATCCAATCCTCCGTGGGGAACTCAAAAGAAAGCCTCTGATAGGCCATTTTTAGAGGAAATCATCTCAATCGGTACCATTGCACATTTGATGCATAGCTCAAGAGCGACTCACATCAGGAATTTCTTCAAGGAATTTGACTGGTCTTCTGAAGAATACGGAGATCTAGAATTCGCCCTTCCCGCAACTTATGGACACCATTCAAGAATGAGAGGAAGAACTAGAGCCTCGCTTTGGCGCATTTCTCCCAAGTGACTCCTCTTCTTTTACTGCCGTACCGTTCATAGGGGGTCTTCGGGTCGGCGGGCCGATGGCAGCATCAGTCGGTGACCAAGTCACGCCGGGAAATCTCATTGAGATCGGGACCGGGGAGGAGCTGGGAAGTGGAATCCACTCCACAGAAAGAGGGCATGTTGCATTAGTATCTGGAAGAATCGTGAATAACTCAGGTGTGATTTCGGTTGATTCCGCCGTACCTCCATTAAACTCGCCAAAGATGGGGGATGTAATCATAGGGGAGGTCAATAGGCTCAATGAGAAGACTGCCGAATTGAGAGTCCTGCACATAGAGACCAATGAAGGGGGACACAGGTCTGTTCCAGCATTGAAACTCTTCGCAGATATCTATGTCTCAGAGATAGTCGACCGTTTCATCCCATCCGCAGGAGACGGAATGAGGAAGCGGGACATAGTCCGTGCAAGAGTAATCAACGTGGAGCCCATGCTGAAAGCCTCCACCAAGGGAGATCCGAAACTAGGCGTCCTGTACGCTTCATGCCCCGTATGCGGCGTTGATCTTCTGGCCAGCGACAGAAAGCCAGACTTCAATGTGGAATGCCCTCGATGTGACTACAGCGGATTCAGAGCCCTCTCAAACGGATTCGGGCATGGTTTCGAGATACCCTCTGACTCCGATGTCCAAAGTCTGAACCGCCCAGGTGAGCGTTGGTCCAAGGAGGCCGAGTCGATGCTGGGGCACGAGGGCGCTAGGCCATACCTCTCACCTGCCGCGGATCATAGGAGGGGTTGGACTCATGAGATTCCCGAATCTGCAAAGAGGGCGCCTTCTCCAAGAGGCAGAGGGGTTAGGCCTCAGAGGGAGATGTTCCCCGCAACTTGCACTCTTTGTGGTATTGATACCAAGGTGCCCTTCAAACCTACTCCCGGCAAGCCTCTGAGGTGTCGAGACTGCATGGAGAAAGTCGAGTCAGGCAAGGCAACCAAGGAAGAGCTCGCCAAGGAGAGGGAGGTCATGAAGAGGGCGAGATCAAAGGCACAGAAGGAGCACGGAGTCAAACTGTTCGTGGGAGGCGTGTCCTACGATGCCTCTGAGGATGACCTGAGAGAAGCCTTCTCAGTCCATGGAAAGTTGAACGACGTCCACATGGCATTGGATAGGGAGACGAAGAAGCCTCGCGGCTTTGCCTTCATTACATTCGCAGACAAGAAAGGGGCAAAGGCCGCCATAAAGGCGATGAATAAGTCAGAGTTCAAGGGTAGGAAGATTTCCGTAGAGGAATCCTCCGGTGGCAGAAGCAAGAGCAAGAGAAGAACCAGAAGATAGGCCCTTCAAACGTAGAAGTCAGAGGAAGCCTCGTTCTCGTCCATCCTCAGGTAATCATCAATGGAACCCTCCTCCCCTATTCTCTCCATCAGCCTGGCAGCGATCTCCTTCGTGGTGTCCAGATCAAGATCCAGAGTCACATCGAAGGCCTGCTCTATCCACCTCGACATTCTCTCAGCGGCCAGAATGTCGGAACTTGCCCCGATAGTCTCTGCGATTACCCCTATCGCAGGGACGCCCTTGGTCGGGGCCAAGGAAAGAACCATCCCAGCGACTCCGATCATTCCTGCCTTCGGTTGGTCTTTACTGACCTCAATGTCATCCGCCTCGAGAGCCTTCCGGATCTCCTTTGCCGAGCAGACTGCGAAAATCGAACGCCGTTCAGGCTCAGAGGCAAGGCCCGCTAGAACGAGCAAACGACTCGCCCCCGACCCATCAGCAAGGTCCAGAACGGCCTCTGCCACTTCGAACTGACCCGATGCTGTCATTGGTTGCATTATTCCGGTTATTGTCACCAGTTCTTCCCCGTCCGGGAGGACTATCTTGCTGATGTCCAACCTTGGAGGGCCAATCAAACCGGTCTCGGATAAGGTGGCATGAGGGGGGAAGTCGGGATGCAGTATCCAGCCAATCGTCCTCGAAGGGTGCTTTTCTACCACCGCGTCAATCAGTATCTTGCCGACATTGCCCACTCCGGGTACCGCCTCCAGAATCATCGAGCCCTCTGGAAGCCCTGCCCCCTCAAGCCAGTGAATCTTGGCTCTGTTCAAGCAGCATCATCCTTCCTGGGGGTGGGTAGCGATTTGACCCACTTGTCACTTCCAGCATCTTGCCTCTTTCTCCGCCTGGACCCCTGGGGGTCCTCGGGAGAGAATTTCAGTGAAGCTGCAGACTCCATCTTCCCTCCACAGGTCTTGCACTTTTCCCCAAGGCCGAATTCTCTGCATTCGATGCATCTCTGGAGTCTGGTCCTAGCCATGATTGAGACTAGGCCTATCGATTCGGTTCATGAATTATATTCCCATACCGACTCTGCAGATGGGTAGTCTGGGGCCTTGATGTCAACTCTGTAATTAGGGGCCCCGTCATAGTGACAGGTGAGGGTTACCTCCTCCTCGCTCTTAGCGCTATCCTCTGCAGCCTGCAGGGCGCTACTGATGGCATTGACTCCCTCTGGGCCCCAAACCTTGATTTCGAACATTCCTCTTATTTCCACGAATGGAGGGATGATATTCTCTATTGCCAGCTCAGTGACCGTTGCTATCCAATCCCCTTCGAACCCCGATTCCTCCAGCGCACTCTCGTTTATGGCACATTCCTCCAAGGCCCCATAAAGTGATCCGAAGGCCTCTTTCATTTCTTCGGAGACTTCCTCGGTCTTATTCTCCTTCCAACCAATTCTCTCTGCAGCCACCCTCATGATCTGGGAAGCACGCTGTTCGTTCTTCCACGACTGCAATGCATCCCTTCTTCTCTCTTCGGAAACTGATTTTATTGAGAGGGTGATGCTGTCTCTGTCCTTTTTCACTCCGATTACTTTGGCAACCAACCTCTGCCCCTCTCTAACATGGGCTCTGATGTTCCTGACCCATCCAGTAGCTATCTCCCCAATGAAAACGAACCCTTCCCTTTCGGGATATGCGTCCAGGGACAAGTAGGCCCCGTTTTCCTTCACGCTTTTTACGGAGCAGACTACCAACTCCCCTTCCTCGGGCCAGTCGTTGGATTGATCCGCCAAGATTCTGCCTCTCTAGTTCAGAACCTCGACGACAGTGCATCCTGTAAGTTCTGCTAGCCCGCCTGCCGGCACTGCAAGAGTCGATCCACAAATAGCACATGCAATTGTGGTCGCGGGTCTATCGAAAATTATGGCCTCACTACCGCAATCCTTGCAAGAAACTCTAAGAAATCTTCCCGCCATTTTCTCTCCTCAATTATCTACAAGTTCGAATTTTCTTGCTCTCTTCCCTTTCGGAGAGTGGGCTTTCCCTGTTTCTGTGCACCTGTAAACCAAGTTTACCCTTTTCGTAGGCTTCTCACCAGAAGGCTTCGGACGAGGGAAACCTCTGTACCCGGCAGTTACTCTTCTGAACCTTCTTTGACCCCACTTTAGTTCGCTAGCCCTCCTCTTCTTGACTCTCTCAACCGTGTGTTCGGTATGCTTTCCAGCAGAGGGGCTGTATCTCATGACCTTCCTTGGCATCTTTACCATTTGTCACCCTCCTCACTGCTTGTGCGCCGCGAGCCACCGATGACCCGTATATGAATCTAGTCGAGCGATTAGGTGATGTGCTCCCTCCGCTGCAAGAAAAACACAAGAATCTCACTTACATCCGGGGCCCATGGTTGTCGATGAGGCCATCCTCTGGTCCTCACTAGTTTTACTAGCTGCAGGGTTCAGCCTACATAGAATGGGACCATCCTTCAAAAGGAGCAGATTCGGCCCTCCCTTAGCCCTCCTTGGAATAGCATCATTCGTTCTGTTACCTGAAAAATTGGACGATGCGGAAAGTGAAGTGTATAACTCAATTATCGCTCTAATAAAATGGGGTGCCCCATTAGTCTTGGGTGCGATTCTTGTTCTGAAAAGCTCTTCGACATATGGCGAGCCATCCTCTTCTGGACTACTTCTGGGATGGGTGGTTATCGCCATCTCGTGGATAATTGGCTATCTCGAACATGTCTCAGTTTCTTCCATAGACGTAATTGGAGCCTCATCCTCCCTCCTGGGAATCTTTTTGGGAATCGCCCTAGTCTATACTGGCGCTTCTTTTCTCGACAGGTCTATTGGACTGGAATCCTATTCCGATCCCCTCTCAGAAGAGGAGGGGGAACTTGTTCGGGCAATTCTACTTAGACGACTGGGAGGGGATGGCCATGGAGATTGACTTCTCAGAATTCATGCTTATGGTTGCAGGGGGTGTCGCTCTGTCTGCGTCTTTCTGCTTCATTCATTTCGCCTCTACTTTAAACAGATTCAATAGATCGCTCGCACTATTCGTTCCAATCGTTCTTGTCGGCGCTTCCATATACACGACAATGATGCTTTCCGACACAGGACCAGCTTCTTCTTTTAAAGACTCAATCGCTTCATCAATAGTGACCTTAGTCAGCCTTTTTCCCGTATTTGCTGCTATACTAACAATCGCCTTGTTCAGGATAACCCTCTTAACAAATCGGTCGGTGGGCGCGTCGTCTCAGTGAGGTTGTAGTGCATGTCGAAGGGAACTCCGAGTATGGGGAAGAGGCAGAAGTCCACCCATATCCGTTGTCGTAGATGTGGGCGTCATTCTTATCATAAGCAAAAGGGGCAATGCGCAAGTTGTGGTTATGGAGTTACGTCCAGAATGAGGAAGTATAGGTGGAACAAGCGCAACAGAACTATGTGGCAGAAGAAGTAGTACGAGCCGTAAATGCCTAAGCCTTGTTCTCTTACCGGATGATGATACCGATGTGCGGCATCATCGGAATAGTTGGTTCTCCTAACACTCATGTAGCTCCGTCTGTGTATGATGGTCTAATTGTTCTTCAGCACAGAGGGCAGGATGCTGCTGGAATTGTTACCAGTGATTCTGAGAACATTTGCCATAGGAGGGCGAACGGACTAGTCCGCGATGTTTTCCTAGACAGGCACATGAAGAGGCTAGAAGGATCAATGGGAATTGGGCATGTCAGATATCCAACGGCGGGCTCTAGCTCTTCGGATGAGGCACAACCGTTCTACACCAATACCCCGTTCGGAGTCAGCTTGGCTCACAATGGTAATCTGAACAACACCCCGGATATAATTTCAGGACTCCTAGAGTATGATCATCGGAGGATTAACACGAGTTCGGACTCAGAGGCCCTACTCAATCTATTCGCTGCAGAGATTCAGAGATCTGTAAATGGGAGGCCAGGAGGGATGGCGGCACTGAACGAGGAAGACATCTTCAGAGCCGTAGAAAGGACCCATTTGAGAGCGGAAGGAAGCTATAGTGTGGTATGCCTAATTACTGGTTGGGGCGTGGTGGCCTTCAGGGACCCACATGGGATAAGGCCCCTATTTCTCGGAAAGAGGGAGGTCGACGGATTCACAGAGAGACTAGTATCTTCAGAAAGCGTAGTCTGCCAGTCCATAGGGTTCGAGAACGACAGGGACATATCTCCTGGAGAAGCAGTAATAGTGAGGATGGATGGTGAGATTCATGCGAAGAATTGCCACTCTGATGTTAATCATACGCCATGTGTTTTCGAGCATGTGTACTTTGCAAGGCCAGACTCAGTAATCGATGGAATTTCAGTGCACCAGGCTAGATTGAGGATGGGGGAAGCTCTGGCTAGTAGGATCGAGTCTTTGTTTCCAGACCATGGTATAGATGCCGTTATTCCAGTCCCAGACAGTGGAAGGATTGCCGCTCTAGGATTATCAAGCGCACTTGGAGTTCCATACAGGGAGGGATTCGTGAAGAATCGATACATTGGTAGGACGTTCATCATGCCGGGGCAGAAAATTCGCAAGGACTCCGTCAGGAAGAAACTGAATACGATATCCGAGGAATTCAACGGCAAGACTGTGTTGATCGTTGATGATAGCATAGTCAGGGGTAATACTTCCAGGAGGATAGTCCAGATGGCCAGAGATGCGGGGGCATCACGAGTCTTGTTTGCTTCCTCTTCCCCCCCTATTGTACATCCTAACGTGTATGGGATAGACATGCCCGCTAAGGAGGAGTATGTGGCTTATGGTAAGACCAACGACGAAATCCGCCAGGCAATTGGGGCTGATTGGCTGATATACCAAGATCTGGGTGACTTGGTCGATGCCTGCACAGGAATGAGCGGCAGCCAAATCGCAGAATTCGATTGCTCATGCTTCAATGGGATTTACGTCACAGGCGGAATTACTGAGGAGTATCTGAGTAGGATAAGTAGAACTCGCTCCGACTCAAGCAAAGAGCAGGCATCAGTCTGACATGATTGCAGACAAGTGCTCTTTAAGCGCGGGAATAGAATCTTCCCAACTGGCAACAATGCCGTAATCGGCCACTCCGAAGATAGGGGCATCCGGATCCTTGTTTATCGCTAGGATGTATCTGCTGGACCTCATCCCAGCCAGATGCTGTATGGCTCCGCTGATTCCTACTGCAATGTACAGGCTTGGCGTCACGGTCTTACCTGTCTGGCCTACCTGCATGCTATGGGGTATATCCTCCCATGTGTCAACAGCGGCCCTGCTAGCCCCAACTGCGGCTCCTATCTCTTCTGCAACCTCATAAAGATGCGAGAAGTTCGACGGATTGCCCATCCCCCTTCCACCAGAGATAACGATGTCCGCCTCTGCCACGTCTAGTCTCTCTCCTGCTTTAGCCAGGGCCTCTTTTACTGCGACGGAAACTTCCTGACTCACATTGACCGTCGATATCTCCGCGTTTCCTCCTCCCTCCGCAGGCTGGAAAGTGTTGGCGCGTAGGCTCAGTGCGCACGGCAATGACACTTCCACTTTTTCGATTGCCTTACCTGAGAAGATTGATCTTGTAACTGAGATTCCATCGTTCAGGCTTGTGATGTCTTGAACCACAGGAAATGCCTTCTTGGCTGCAATTGCCGACGACATCTCCCTTCCAATTGCTGAGGAAGACGTGAGCACGAGATCCCCGTCGATGAAGGGTGAAATCGCATCAGACCATGCCATACAGTCGTAGCTGTCGAAGCAATCCCCTTCAACGGAGATGACTTTGCTAACCCCAGTAATATCTGCGGCTTCTCGTGAACCAACCCCTCCCGGGCAAATCACGCTAATTTGCCCTCCGAGAGAAGAAGCCGCTCCGACTATCTGCGCAGTCACAGGATGCAAAGACTCGTTGCTAGCTTCAGAAATTATCACGATATTCATTTTCACACCTCTAAATTACCTTGGCCTCATCTCTCAACTTGCCCACGACTATTTCGATTGAACTGGCTCCCTCGAACTTCTGGCCCGGGGGCTTCTCCGGAGGAGATGATTGGGATTGAAGGGATGCTCTGGGGCTGCCAATTTCTATCCCCAGTTCTTCTATCCCGATGCTTTCAATTGGCTTTTTCTTTGCCATCATTATGCCCCTGACGTTGGGCCTCCTCAGCTCAACTTCGCCTTTATCGAATGTGAACAGGCAGGGGCCGCTGACCTCGATCCTTTCCAATCCCGAAGCCCCAAGCCTGGTTGCAGAGAGTTTGCCCCCATCCACGGAGACCTCGGTCACGGAGCCCACGCACGAGTAACCAAGCAGACTAGCTACTCCTGGGCCTGTAGAACCGCTGTTCGTATCAGCAG
This sequence comes from Marine group II euryarchaeote REDSEA-S42_B7, assembly GCA_001629255.1. Taxonomy (GTDB): domain Archaea; phylum Thermoplasmatota; class Poseidoniia; order Poseidoniales; family Thalassarchaeaceae; genus UBA36. The sequence goes on along the minus strand of LURZ01000016.1, from coordinate 4,941 downwards.
CCTGTTTACCGCAAAGTACGATATCGCATTCTGATCTTTCGATTGCAGAGGACAGTATCGACTGAACAGTGCAACTATCCATGAAATCCGCGTCGGTCACGATGTGAATCAGCCTATCCGCACCAACAGCTGCCGCTTCAGTAAGGCATTTCGAGGCCCTCTGGGGTCCACAAGTAATCGCAACCACCTCTTCAGAACCTGATTCTTTCAGCGCTATCGCGCTTTCCAGAGCATACTCGTCATAGGGGCTAATCGACCACTTGATAATGGCGGACTCATCCACCCTCGAACCCGATACACTGATCTTAGCGGTTGTGTCTGGGACTTGCTTGAGAAGAACAGCAACTCCCATCAGTATCCCTGTCCCCTGGGCATGTTCTGGACCTTTCAATATTGGTACGCACTCCCTAGACAATTCATGGCTCTCTGGTGAACGACTGAATTCCAGTGATGTGCCTCCCCAAAATCAGATTGTGGATATCATGAGTCCCCTCGTATGTCTTTACAGATTCCAGATTTGCCATGTGCCTCATGACGGGGTATTCATCGAGAATCCCATTAGCTCCGTGAATTTCTCTCGACATTCTGGCTATCTCAAGCGCCATATCCACATTGTTCATCTTCGCAAGAGAGATCTGTTCTGGAATCCAAGTCCCATCGTCCTTTTTCTTACCTAGGTGGTACGCAAGCAATTGCCCCTTCGTTATTTCTCTCAGCATCCAAGATAACTTATTCTGGACCAGTTGGAATGATGCAATTGGATGCCCGAATTGAATCCTACTCAAAGCATACTCCTTGGCTGAATTGAAACACGACTGAGCAGCCCCTACTGCACCCCAGGAGATCCCGAACCTAGCATTATTGAGACAGCTAAATGGCCCTCTAAGGCCCTGTACATTAGGTAGGATTCTGTCCTTGGGTATTTTGCAATCTTGGAATACAAGCTCACTTGTAACGCTAGCCTTTAGCGAATGCTTACCCTTCATCTCCGGGGCCGTGAAGCCCTCATCCTCCTTCTCTACGATGAATCCCCTGATTACGCCGTCAAGCTTGGCCCAGACGACCGCCAAGTCCGCAATAGTTCCGTTTGTAATCCACATCTTGGCGCCGTTGAGTAGGAAGTAGTCGCCCTTATCCTCTGCCTTGGTTAGCATATCACCGGGATTTGAACCGTAGTCCGGCTCAGTCAGACCGAAGCACCCGACCAACTCTCCACTGGCCATTTTTGGCAGGTATTGCTCCTTCTGTTCTTCGCTGCCAAAGTCCCAGATTGGGTACATAACAAGAGACCCTTGAACGCTAGCAAACGAGCGTACGCCGCTATCTCCCCTTTCCAACTCCTGACATATTAGGCCATAAGCGGTGTATGAGAGTCCCGGGCATCCATATCCCTTCAACGGAGCCCCGAGAATCCCCATTTCTCCGATCTCAGCCCTCCATTCATCAGGAAAAACGCCTTCCCGGCATGCCTCCTCGATGTTTGGTAGTATTCTTTCCTCCACCCAGTCCCGTACAACATCCCTAATCATCCTCTCTTCATCGGTCAGAAGTGAATCGATATCGTAAAAGTCCAACGCCTCATATGCCATGTTATTGCCCCGCCGCGAACAAGTTTGCAAATGAATCTATGCTCGTCCCTTTTTCCTTGACTGGACCCTTTCCTTTCTCAGGACATCTTTGCGCTCTTCCTCGCTACCAATCCTTTTCGTCAACCAATTGCTTAGTTTCGGCGAGGAACTCACCATCAGAGATGCCACCAGCAATGTGGCCCCGCCAAGGATAATTACCCCTATCCAAATTTCTAGAATTGAATCGCCCTCGTTCTGATCGACGGGTCCGAAAGAGACTAAAGTGCCCCTGTCGGTAATTAGCCACCCCTCGAAGAATCCCGATCCCCATGTGCCAACGATTCTCTGATCCGAGATTTCTACGTCAAATTCTACAGCGTCAATATTATCTAGCCAGTGGAATGACCTCCCAGCTTCTTTATCATGCTCAATTAATCCGAATGGAGCCAGTGAAATAAGGGAAATTCCGTCAGATTGAGCTTCTATACCTGTCATAGCACCAACGAAACCTTGGAGTTGAACTATGTCGTTGTCAAAAACTCTGGTTTCCGAGGGCTCTGAAACTACCACAACAATACTTGCGATGGTTAAGTCGCTGGATATTGCGATGCATTCTGGTACTTCTGAAGAGTGACAGACAATGTCCACCCATGGAGTCCCAAAACCGCCTATCCAGTGCAAACCATGTTCCTGATCAATAATCCCTATGCCTCCTAAAGTCGAGGTTATCGCACAGATATTATGCCCCCTCAGACAAGAGATGCCCGATATGACCCTATCTCCTCTATTCTCGAGAACTATAGCCTCAATTCCTCCGTCAGAGGTTCCTCTGAACCTCCAAATCCATCCATCCTCTCCACCGATATAGGCCCAACTTCCATCCCCATTCCATGATACAGAAGTTAGCAGGGTGTCTCCGAAGGTGGAAGGGCCACCGGCCTGCTCGATACTTGAGTTCGCCAAGGTCATTCTCAAGACATTCCCACCTTCTCCGACCATGATTGCAGTTTTTCCACCGGGGTGGAATGAAGAGTCCAGAAGCGAATAGTCACCACTCCATTCGATGTGTGAATTGTTTTCGGGAGAATTGGAATCGATAAGGAAAATCCCCGAGTTTGCACCATGAGCCAGGATTAAATCTTGATTTTCAGAAACAGAAATCCCTTCAATGCCCATATCGCCGCCTGACATACTAATTGAACCTCCTAGCTCCACCGTAGATTGTGCCAGTGAAGATGGTACAAGAAGGATGATTGATAATCCAACTAAAGGCGCCATAATATCTCTGCGCATATGACTCCGAAAGGCGGCGACCGTTTAGGTATTCTACTGACTTCCCAACCTCTGTGGTCGGCAGTATTGAAGTGATAATGTCGTTTCGAGGGCATATGGAGCGATTCGACGTACGAAGAGGAATTATCAAAGAAGTAGAAGAAAATGGAGGGCTTTCAGAACTCGCGAAGGAATTCTTCGAGAAGGTGGAAAGGACTTCTGCAGAATCCTTTGAGGGATCTCACGGGGTCATGACCTCAATAGCTGGAAGGTTTGAGAATAGTGCTTTGATTGTTGATGTGACTAACGTCGCTCCCGATTTCGACGATCCAGAATCAATGAAATCGGCAATGGAGGACCGGAAGCGATGGACTACGTTCCTAGACAAGGCTACAGGGTACAATTCCAAACAAAGGGGGGACAAGGCGAAGGAATGGGCCAAGAAGGCTGCGAAGGCCAAATCGGCCGTTTCGTCAGCACGACATTTCATGGAGATGTCTGATAGTATTCCCGCTGACAAGATAGAGAAAGCGGAATCGTTGATTGAGGAGATTGAGTCCCTCCTGCAAGAAAATGAGAATACCAAGGCCAAAGGGAAATCAGAGAAGCTGAATAAACTGTTCAATTAGGTGATGCAATGGGAGAAGAAGTGACTCTTCCAGAGATATCTGCCGAATCCAAGGCTCGTATTGATAGGATGTTCTTTGGATGCCAGGAAGTAATTGGCGTAGAACATCTAGAGTCTGTATTTCGAGGTGCTCCATGTCATTCCGGAGATGGTCAACTTTCTGCTTACATAGGCTTGGAACCTAGTGGGAAGGCGCATCTTGGATGGATTATCCTAGGAGATACAATCAGGAATTTGTTGGATGAGGGAGTCAATGTCATCATACTTCTGGCAGATTGGCACGCTTGGGTGAACGACAAGTTCGGAAGAGACATGGAGAAGATTTCCACAGCCGCAGACTACATGTCCGAGATGTTTCGGGCAATTTTGGAGAATCCTGGAGAGGGGACCGGACCAGGTGAAATCCAATTTATTCGCGCATCTGATGTTATGGACTCCGGGAAATACTGGGAGCGAGTCCTCAGATGCTCGAAGAACATGAGCCTTTCAAGAGTGAGGAGAACCTTCAGCATAATGGGTAGGGACGAGGACTCTTCCGATAACGACCTGGCTGCATTCTACTATCCTGCCCTGCAGGCTGCGGATATTTTCGAACTTGAGGTCGACATAGCTTTCGGAGGCATGGACCAGAGAAAAGCACACATGTACATGCGCGAGGTTGCGGAGAAGAATCAATGGACAAAGCCGACATGCATCCACACTCCCATGCTCTCTGGCCTAAAGGGGCCAGGAGGGAGGATGGACTCCTTTGACCATAAAATGTCCAAGTCAGATCCGGAGAATGCGATCCTCTTGGATGACGATTCGGAATCAATCAGAACTAAGATTAGAAAGTCCTTCCTAGATGTGGGGAACGATAAATCCCCAATATTCGAGATTTCTCAACATGTAATAATGCCTAAACTTGGGAAGGTAGTAGTGTCTCCAGATCCTAAGTACGGCAAACCGTCGGAATGGACCGATCAACAGCAATTTGTAGATGCAGTATCAAATGGAGAAATACACCCGCTGGACGCAAAGATGGCGGTAGCCGATGCTCTATTCGAGGTACTAGAGCCCATCTCTCAGCATTTCTCAGACAAGCAAGATCTAATCGAGTCAATAAACAGTATTTCCGGCAAATCGTAGAATGGTTCTAATTGATGCTTGAGGGATTGGTCCCATAGTAATCATAATGTAGGCCTATTACCCGTCGTATTGGTAGCATGTCAGTTGTTGGCATTGATGACATCGCCCTCCATTTCCCAAGACTATATTTCGCAATGCAAGATTTTGCGGAGTTCAGAGGTGCCGACTATGGCAAACTAAGCAAAGGCCTGGGACTAGAGGCAATGGCGATACCTGATGTGCACGAAGACACTGCAACAATGGGTGCAAATGCTGTTTCCAGACTTATTGACAGAAATTCACTTGACCCTTCTTCGATAGGTAGGATTTACCTAGGCACCGAATCAGCCTTGGACGGCGCTAAAC
>LURZ01000015.1 GCA_001629255.1 Marine group II euryarchaeote REDSEA-S42_B7 | reverse complement strand
ATAATTTAGATTTCAAATAACTATTCCGTTTTATCGAATTTCGTATAGTGGGCATAATTCTCCTTAGGGTTAGTTGTAACAAAAGGGACCTTGGGTATGCATACGTCATTGAGGGTTAGCGGGATGCCCATTTGTATGCGGACATACATCAGGGTACCCTGTATTACGTCCGCATATACATGGGTCCCTTTGTTACAAACAACCCTAGGAGGCTAGATGAGGAATTGATAATAGAGGGACCAATAAAGAGGTGAGATATGAGAGAAGAGACTGTCAATAGAATAGGGTCAATGTTTTTCGGGTTGTTCCTCTTCTTTTTCGGATTGCCTTTCACATTGGTCCCATTAATGATGTTCAGTTGGGGCGAAATTGATCCAGATTACCCATTCGAATCATTGCTCATGATAATTTTCTCAATACCATTCTTGATGGCAGGGCTCCTTGTCCAATATTTCGGCCTGAAAATGATAAGTGGGGGCTTAGGAGGAACTGCGGATACTACACCAATTCCTAGAGAACTACCTCCTGGAACGGGCCAAGATTGGATTGAAGGTAGCAATCCAATCTTGGAAGAAATGAGGCGACGTAGGGTCAGCGAGGATGAGTCCAATTCTGAAGGATGGTGGACTGAGAAGTAACGTGAACTCTGCCCGTATCATCGAGGGTTCACTGAGCAACCCCTGAGTGACAAAGGCCATCATTATGGGTTGTGGGTAGGACCAAGGATTATGGATACGTCACAAAGTAACCGTGGTACTCCTAGGCATCATATTCCCTAGCAAACCTACCGCCTCGTAGTACGTCGGCTAGAATGCAATTATCGTGATATCTTCGGTTTATCCCGCAGACCCATGCAACTAGCGGCTAGTAGGTTGGGCCCATGGGCCATACCCATCTTCTTCTAGAGGCTGAAATGGGTAGCTCACATCTACTATTTGCCATGGAAACTGCTTCCGCTACCGAAGCGACAGTCGTTTCATCGAAGAGTATCGTAAGGGGTTTATGCAGATTCTGAATTGCTCGGAATTTGCACACTGCCGCTTCGAAGCCCGCTCAAGTTGTAAGTGATCAGAGCGCTGCCGATGGCCGTAGGTAGAAGCCAGACCACAATCCCACCGCCAATGGCCGTGAGCGAGAAGGCGGTCACAGTCGAAATGGTTCCAGCACCCATGAAGATACCGTGAAGTCGAATTCTCTCTTTCCCGCGTGGGGCTTTGCCACTCTTCAATGAAAGGCGTTGGAAATAAGTCAATGAACCACAAATAAACGAAAACACGAGAGGGACGATTGCAAAACTGGCCCCTTCATCCCAGAATGCAATATCTAGAGAAATGAACAGAAGACCCAATGTGCCGATGATTCCCAACCCAACAAGCGCTTGATCGATGTTGCCGACTGAACCTTTTCGATTCTGCCCTAGCCTCCAACCCACGAGGACCATGTAAGTGGAAAAGAACGCAATGAAAAGAAGGAAATCAGTGCTTCCCATCCACCACAAGGCCCCTGCTGTCAACCCAACACCAATCATGGCAAGAGCGTAGATTCTCCCAACCTTTGCATGAAATTTTGGGCCTTTTTCAGTGAGAAAAGCAAGGGCTGCAGTGAGCAATGCTACGCTACCAAAGGCGATGTGGACAAGAAGAAAAAATGTGTCCATGAGCGACCTAAGTGACTGGTTTTTTTAGTTGTGACATATTTCCAAGGAGTTTTTTACAGTATAGACTCCGTATCAATTGGCCATCAAAGATTGATTGGGTTCGGTTAGACACTCTATCTATTGACGAGTACCACGGTTGCTTTGTGACGTATGCGTATTCCTGGGTCCTACCCACAGACCCATGATGATGGCTTCTGTCATTCAGGGGTAGCTCAGTAGATCCTCTATGATGCCAGTGGAATTCACGTCATCCTGCTTTCGTGAATGTCCGCATTGGTGAGTAACTGTTGCAACAGCCCTAGCTCGGCGAATTTTGTTATTATTCCCAGATAGTCTTCGGAGATGTAATGCAGATCATGATTCGTTACGAAATATCCAATTATCATCGTTGAAACCACTAATCCTAGCCCGAGTTTTAGTTGTGATTCGAATCGTTTTAGGGTTGGGATAAGAGAGGCAATTAGCATTCCAATTACACCAACTCCACCCACCATCAAAACGAGGTCATCGAGTCCTAGAAGGATATGTACCGTTCCTGAAAATACTGCCAGGCAAAAGACTAGGGGGGAGCCTATTGAGGAGTTCTTTGTTAGCCATTCACTACCTGCCGACCATGCAAAAACCGATGAGATGATAGATACGAAGAGTACCATCGGGTTGCTCACCGTGGCATCATTGTCCCCATGAGCTTGTACGACGGGCATAGCAAGAACTAGAACACTTTGTACAACATTCCGTAGCTAATGTTTCGGCCCACTGCTAGTCCTCAGATTGGGTCATTGATTCTCACTGTGGTCAGAGTGAGTTTCCTCCCTCTTCCCACCAAGCAGGGCCGTCTTTTTCATGCCTCTTACCGTCTTTGTGCTTCCAGCAGTATTCGGAATCCCTGAAGCTCAGCAAGTTACATCGATCCATTTTACACTTAACCAACTGTTTCATCTGCCTTTCTGAAGGGTCATCTATGTGGTTATCCTTTGATGGATTCGGATCCTTGTCTTCCGAAGATTCGTCATTGAGTGCTGCGAAAAAATCTCCATTGTTGAATATCTTGTCGAAAATCCACGCCAATAATACTACTAACCCACAGAGAATGTCGATCATTACGAATAATCGATTTTTGTAGCGTGCATCAATTTTGCCACTGCAATAGTCACGGGGGCGTCATTTGGGAGGTCTACCCATCCGCCCTTACTGATGGATCCTAATTGCTTAGGTTGACTGGGCATACCGTCGATGATGGGTGCGTCACAAAGTCACCGTTGCACTGCGCCCCATCACTATCGCTACCTGAGTTGACGGACTGGTCATAAAGGAGAATAGGATGCAAGCATCATGAAGGGCAGCGCACTGAATTTATTCCTGCTCATATTCCTTGCTACCCTTACAGGGTGCACTGGCTCGGAAGAAGGCTCGGTTGACTCAGGGGCTGCCACTGGCGAGTTCAAGATACTTGCTTTGCATGGAGGGGGGGATAGTCCGGAGGGCCTAATGGGACAGCCTGGAATGCAAGACCTGATGGCCGACCTACCAGAGTTCGAGTTCTTCTTTGCAGATGCTCCTGACCACGACAGCATGTGCGATCAATGCTGGTACGCTGATCCCCCGGGGGGGAAGGGAGAGCCTAATGAGGATAGGAACTGGGCGGATGTATCGATAGATTATCTAGACGGAATAGTGGAGGAGCATGGTCCATTCTACGGCATCCTCGGATACTCACAAGGGTGCCCGATGGCGACTGTATACATCGCCAACTCGAATACAACCTTCGAGAAAGCGTTCCTATTCAACGGATACCTGCCTACGACTCACTCCGGGCTCAACGACACCATCAACGAAGCAGCCCCTTTGGATGTAGACGCGCTCATTTTCGGCGCAGAAAATGATGTTTTCATATTCGGGGCAGAAGAACTCGCTGGTGTCTATCAGGAGCCGAGGATGATAATCAGCAGCACCGCGGACCACTATCTGCCAGTCTCAGACGATGAGACGTATGGGGACGTGCTCGCATTTTTCAGAGAAGGAACAAATGGAACCGTCTGAGGCGTCGCCGCCATGCTACCTAGGATTATGATGCCATGGTAATCGGTTGATCTAAATCTCTCGCATGATTTCATCGATCGGCTTAATTTGGTCCTCCTCTACTGTTTCTTCTTTATCCAAGACCTCCTTTGCAGATCTTATTCTCGAGTATAATGCGTTCTTCGCATATCTCATCCTTGGGTAATCAGACCGGCTTAGTTTGTATACTAGGAGGAGTAAGAGAATGATGTTTACCATAGTGACAAAATTTGTTGTTCCACCCTCAAAGCCCCTTTTCACAACGCTCCGCTGTGGGTCACTAGGGTCGTAGTAGACTGTCACTGACGCCCCTTCTGGATAATCCTCAACAAAACTAGCAATCAGCCCCGGGGGTGGTGTGTCTTGGCAAGTCCAATGCGAGTCTTGCACTTCTCTCCTCAGGTTTCGGTCCCAAAGAGCGAAGGCCGTACCACTGTAATGAAATTCGGAACCTGGGATGGAGTAGCTATACGCTATGTGAAGTTCGTATACGCAAGTGACCGGCTCGCCGTAAGTGTAACTCGTAGAATAAGGCCTTACTTTCTCATAGTAGCTCTCTTCCATCACTCCATTGGTGCTTTCAAAGGTGTAAGCCTCGGCTTGGTCCATCACAATAAAGAGAGAAACCAAGGAAATCGGAATCCACGCTAGTAATACTGCAATGGCCGACAAGACCTTCCAGTGCTTCCCGATGGCAGGCAAAGGGAGGAAAAGGCCGAAAACCCAAACCAGACACAACAGGCCCGTTAGATCCATGTCAATTTCGATTTAGATACGACTCAGATATTTTTTTCCCTGCGCCGGCCTCATGAATTTCCTCGATCAGGCTTCTACGTGGAATAGCTTGTTGTAAATTGACCATTTTCCGTCTTCTTTGACTAGGGACAAAGAGTCCAGGAAGGATATCCCGAGATACTTGTCCCGGACCTTCGCTGTTGCCGTGTCCCCGTTTACCTCACAAGACAGAATTTCAAACTCCACCGTCCCGGGCTCCTGGGCTGATACGAATCCAGCGAAATCAGATGTTGAAAGCTGCAGGAAATCCCCATTGAGATAGCCCACAACCTTTGCATTCTCGTGGAAAGCCTCGGTGACCATGTCACCACTAGACTTCTCCATACTTTCGATGTACGTCCCTATAACTTGCTTAACTGCGTCTTCTGCGGTCATGGTCTCGAATAGCATTAACCCGACATAATATTTTTCCCGGCATTACTTTCGATTGTGTAACCCTTCATGGCTGTTGTCAACTAGAAAATTGGCTCTGGGGCGTCGCGAAGGAGATATGATAATTATATACAAATCAACTCGAGCATGGACTATGCAGAGAAACTGGAACAAGATATGGAGATGGATGCACTTAGGACTGGGATTAATGCTTGTAGTCTACCACTCCAGGATAGCGTATGTGGAATACGGTTGGATTGACACCGCCTGGTCAAGTGACATAGACAAGTTCGTGTCCACGACTTTCGTCTTCATGGTGATGTGGACTGGACTAGCTAAGTGGCCGATATACCCTTGGTACAAGAAGCGCCAGAACAGGAAGAAGAGGGAGCTGAAGGCTTCTCTATCAGAATGATCCGTAATGTGAATTCTGCCGATACCATAGATGGGGCCACTATGAGGCATAGCCAGTCATGGGGCTACAAGTGGACTTCGATACCACTGCGCATGAGCTTAATGCTGCGAGAGAGCCTAATGGCCAGAAAGAAACCCAAGGCGGCTCCAGCAAGAACTCCCACACCTCCAACCAGATAATAGCCTATTATTGCGGGGACGTATATGAGAACCGCCCCAATGATCATTCCGAGACCGGTTCGACCGGCTCTACTGATCCAACTATCTCCTCCCACGGACATGATGCTGCGAGGGGGCCCTCCCTTGAAGTATTGTAGGCATAATGATGGCCTGGCCCGTGTTTCCCATCCAATGGTCAACCCCGGCGGGCCATGGCATCGCTCTCGTAGAGCCTCGAGACCAGATCATCCTTCCGACGGCCTACCTCGAGGCCTCTGCCTCGGGCCTCCTCCTTCAGCTGCTGGAACTTCATTTTCTCGTATGGCCTAGTAACGATGGGTATCCCGATGGCGTCCGCGATTCCCATCGCGATTCCCATCGCCACGGATCCCTCCTCGACGACATCGCCTCTGCGATCTCTCTGGGGCAAGAGGTACTCGAGATCGTACTCCCAGGCCGGCCCCCATTCGCCCCCCTTCGAGTTCACTCCCACCAGGGTGAACCACTCCCTGTTGGTTCCAGGGTAGGGCCTCTCCCCTCCTACGACAATGTGCGACGCCTCAGCTATCGGCCACCCCTCCCTCGGCCCCACGCGCCCGAAGGACACGCCCTCGACAACGAGCGACCCCTTGGTGTGTAGGACCCTCAGAACCGGTTGACGGAAGGACCATGCGAACATCCTCCATATCACCCACAGACCGAGTCCGGTGGCCAGAAGAGCGCCCGCGTCAGAGCCGAGTGCTAACCCTAAAAATCCAGAGAGAATGAGAATGAAGAACCACACAAACGTGCTGAGGAAGAACGCCCCGTACGGCCTCTTGCGGTCCCGATAGCCTTCAAAATCGGCGTCCTGAAGGGCTTCTCTGGGCCTGCTCCCGGACATGTCGCCCTGCTTCACGTAGAGGTCGGCTAGGTTCGGCGCGGTCTTTCTGAGCTCGAGCCCGATTAACTCGCAGAGCAGTCCTGCATTACCATGCAATGGTACTCTAAAGACGTCCCATCCAGCGATGATGAAAGCATCTGAGGGTGGACCGGCCCATGATGGGTGGGTCGTCTGGTGGACTGCCGTGATCTCGCTAGCCTCCAAATGGACTACGTCCTCGAGGCCCCTCCAGTTCACGTAGTGGATTTCCATAACACCCCCCCTGCTCGCGAGAACACACTTGACCTGCCGGCGGAGCGTAGGACCCTCGAAGATTGTATACAACCCGTAAAAGGGAACTGCTAGGAAGCAGGCGAGGAACATGAAGGTTAACACAAGTAATTGAACGGAAAATAGCACTTCCCCGAGCTGGTCAACTTGCCCAATCATAAACGCGGCAATGTCAAGTTCAACAACCAATACTAGGACAGCGAATCCAACAAACGGGGGGATGAACATGATCGCTACTGCCACGGCCAAGAGCAATCCTCCTCTGATCACTCCCGCGGTACTGTTCTTGATAACCAGGTCGACCTCGCCCCACTCCAACCGTGACTTCGGGCCCCACCAGTCCTCCGAATCGTCGGGAGGGGTGTCGCGTTCACCGGTGTACGAGGTTTGGAGGCGCCGGTCCTCGAAAAGCAACAATACGAGTGCGACCGTGACTAGGCTGAGGAAGGCCCCGATGAGAGTGGATAGTGATGGAAGGCCCCAAGAAAAAAACAAATCACCATCCGACCCAGAACCGGTCGAAGCAACGTGTAGCCCGGATACGCCGACCATCAGGAAGAGAACGCCGAAGACTGACGTAAAACCCAGAATAACTACACTGTCGACCAAAGAATTCTCATCTTCTTTACGCTTGACGGTGCCCTTCACAACGATTTCACGAAAGTGATCATCTTCGCCATCAGAGTTACCTGGAAATGTTTGCTTGGCCTCCTGCATTCTTGCCGCCCCCCAGGATTACAATGGTATCGGCGTGAAAATTTATGCTTTCTTCAATCACATCCTTATCTCGCACGCTCATGGTTTTGTTGCATTCATTGGAGATAAATCAAATACTAATCTCATAATTTACATCCATGAAGCCAAAGAAGGTATCAGTTGCCGCTCATTACAAGCTGCCTTGGTTTATGACTTCCTTTGCAAGAATACTAGATTTCAGTTCTAAGCGTCTTACAACTCGCTTCCTCTGGAGAATTTTCCGTGGGCCAATCAAATTCAAGACCCCCCCGAGAGAGGCCGGGTTTTACAAAAAGGCCGAACAGGAGAAGATACGGGCGAAATCTACGAGCAGGGGAATCATGCTCTATCGGATTCCAAACGACGGCCAAAAGGTACTATTTGTGCATGGTTGGAATGGGAGATCAAGTCAATTTTTCCGGATAATAGAATTGCTTTCCGATAGTGGTTATGATATTACGGCCTTCGATCTTCCGGGACATGGAAGGTCAACTAGGAGCACCACAAACCTACCAGAAATTACAGATTTGATATCTGAGGTTGCGGAATCTACAGGGCCTTATCATGGAATTGTCTGCCACTCCTTCGGGGGCGTGGCAGCGCTCAACTCTGTAAGACTCGGAGCTGCCTTCGAGAAATTGGTTCTAATTTCTCCGGGAGTCTATGAGATCAAGCCCATGTTCGAGACCTTCGTCGGCCTCTTTGGTTTGGATGAGGAATACTATGCAGATAGGTTGTTTGACCTCGCTGAGTCACTATTCGGCGCCAGCCCTGGGGAGTTTGGCTTGGACCGGTTCGCTGAACATATCGAGACGGAGACGCTGATTGTCCATTGCGAGGATGACAGGGAGGCGAGTAAGGAAATTGCCAACTCCCTGCATAGAGATATGAAGAACTCCGTGTTGTACATGACCGAAGGGCTTGGGCACAGGAGGATACTCAGAGATGAAGAGGTCGCAGAGAAAGTAATGAATTTCCTGTAGATATCGATAGTTTAGTAGAAGTGCTATTGTAATACTCCCGACCACGATTTATGCCGGCAGGATAAAACAAAGCGACCTCTAGCGGAGTTCATGAGAGCACAATTACTGATTGCGAGTCTGCTGGTTTTCTCAGCCACCTTAGCCGGTTGTGCTGGAGAAGATGTTGGGGAAGAGGTCACAGGTGATCTGGATGAAGTGGAAGATAGTTCTCTGGATGGCACTGTAGACGAGGGAAATGAGGTTGATGAAAGCCCCAATACCAACGAAACAGGGCCTGACCATGATGGAGATGGGATTGAGGACGAGATGGATAACGATGACGATGGTGACGGGGTCAACGATACATACGATGCGTTTCCCCTTGACTCAAACGAGTCCAGGGATACAGACACGGACGGAATCGGAGACAATGCCGACGAGGATGACGATGGCGATGGGGTAAACGACGTTGATGACGCGTTCCCACTTGACCCTTCGGAGACAGTTGACTCGGACTCAGACGGAGTTGGGGATAATTCGGATGCATTCCCATCTGATCCCTCAGAGGCATATGATACGGACTCAGATGGCGTTGGAAACAATGCGGATGCATTACCATTTGATCCCTCAGAGACAGTTGACTCGGACTCAGACGGAGTCGGGGATAATGCCGATACAGATGATGATAATGACGGGATAGAGGACTCAGTCGACGAATGCCCGGTGAGTTCGGACATCTTGGCGGTTATCAATTTAGATTTTATGAGTCTAATGATTGTACACCAAATTGGATTATCTGATTTCACGGAAGCAATTGAGCCCTCGATGAACCTCTCAGCTGAAAGCACCCCAGACATATACCTGGACTGGGACGGCGATGGGTGCTGGATGTTCGAGGACCATGACGATGACGGGGACGGATTTGAAGAAGGCCCAGTGAACGGATCCATCTCGGATTGGTGGCTATACACGCCGGGTGACAACTGCGTCATCGTGGCCAACCCGGATCAAATCGATACCGATGAAGATGGAAGGGGTGACGAGTGCGATGATGATGATGACAACGATGGCGTATTAGACTCCGAGGACGCATCCCCTCTTGACCCTGAAAGCTCGTAATCCAGGGCACACCTTGAGTATGCCCACGTCACTCAGAGAAACCTAGTTTATGCTCGGAAAAACGACTCTACTCTTCTTGACCATCTGGCCCCCACCAGTCATTTTCTTCCCCCCTTTCTTCTTCCTTTTCGTTCAACATACCGGCCGCAGCCCATTCCTCCTCAGAAATACGGCCATCCCCATCCGTGTCCAGTTCCACTGCCTTACCCAGGGCCTTCCTTCTTATTCGCAATCTTATGAGAATGACAATTAGAAAAATAACACCTGTGGCAAATACAGTAAATTCTGCCTCGGGTTCAGACATCCCTGCATTTACAAGGATAGCAATGATTGCAAAAATTAGTATCTCGAACAGAATCTGACCACATATCTCCTCCAACATTCAAATCATAACGAAGTTACGAGCCGGGATTATTTGTTTTTCTACGGCATCATCTTCCTTGCCGAAATCAAAAGGAAAAAATGGAGCACCCTCATCATTTACTTCCATCGTAAGGTAGAGGGTTTATGTCAAGGAACCATGGGCGCCGCCCTATGAAAACTAGGGCAATTGTATTTTCTGTGATAATGATCCTAGTCTCGGTTGCGGGCTGTACAGGAGGCCAGGATGAAGTCTCTTTAAATGAGCAGATTGATGACTTGGAGGGCGAATTATCCAATCTAACCGCCCTGAACGAGGACCTCCAAAACGCCATCAACCAAGCGAACTCTAACGCTTCTGACCTCTCTGCAGTTCTAGATGGAGCGAACGCTGAATTAGAATTACTCAGGGAGGCAATCGAAGGCCTGAATTCCGAAAAGGCTGCCCTGTTTAACCAAAGCACGGCTCTAAACATGTCCATTCACGACCTAATGACGCAGTTGATTTCTTCAGAGAATAATACTACTGGGCTGATGGAAGTGCTGGAGGCCAACGATCTCATCCTTGGAGGAGACCATCTCCGCTCTCCAGGGGGCGCTCGGGAACATCGTGACCGAGGTGATTCCGAAGATTTCCTCCTGTCCGCTAGACAACCCGGGTACAGAGCTTCTGATCGGAATAGACGATGGGAGCGGCATTGGGGAACCGGATGATGGTAGGCTCCGAGGCCAAGAGGTTCTAACTAGGTTTGGTGGGTGCCCAGGGAATCAGGGAATGGTGGCCGATTTAGGTGCCGGCAGCGAGTCCACGGTCTCGAATATCGCATCCATGGGTGGAAACCTCTACTTCGTCGCAGATGACGGGGTGCATGGACGTGAGCTGTGGAAGTCGGATGGAACGGTGGGTGGGACCGAGATGCTGAAGGACGTTTGCGAGGATTGTCCCTTTTTCCTCGAAAGCGATATTGGCCAGATATTCGCCTCAGATACCAAGATATTTTTCGTCGCTACAACGATGGACGAGGGCAGGGAACTCTGGGTCTCGGATGGAACTGAGCAGGGAACAAACATGGTAATCGACTTGTTCCAGATTCCTAATCAGTACTACGACGTGACCATTTCATATGACGGTCCGGAAATCTTCTTTGCGATAACCAAAGACCAAAATCCAAGTTTCGCAGATTTCGTAGTCTTCTCGGCGTTCAAGGGAAGTGCCCCCCAGATATCTGTTGCTACGATTCAGTCGGGGGGAAGCCAATGGAACCAGTCATGATGGGAGACGAGATCTTCTTCACCGCTGAGAATAAAGTCGCAAATCTAGGCCGGGAATTGTACAAGACCAACTTGATAACCTCCGAATCCACTATTGTCAGGGACATAAGGTTCGGAGAGCTTTCCAGCGGTGTCACCGGGCTCAGAGTTTTCGATAACAGAGTCTATTTCTCGGCGGACAGCGGGAACACCGGAGCGGAGTTGTGGGCCACCAACGGATCGTTCAACGGGACCGTGTTGGTCGCTGATATAGCCACGGAGGGAAGCAGCAGTCCTAGAAATCTCACGGTGTTTGATGGGCTCCTGCAAGCCACGGGTATCGAGCCTCAGCTGCTCAGAGACATAAGAGTTGGAACGGAGACTAGCGGGGCAAGCCATCTTCTCAGCCATAACGGGAACCTGTACTTTGTCGCTGACGACGGTGCAAACGGAACTGAAGTATGGAGGTCGAGTGGCTCGCAAGATAGTACCGAGCTTGCATTTGACATAAATCCCACAGGATCCAGCCACCCCCGTGAAATTACCGTCTTGGGCGAGAAGATATACGTCCTCGCTGATGATGGTTCGAGGGGGGTGGAAATCTGGTTCCTGGCGGAAAACGAGGATATCCACCTAGCCTCGAACTAGCCTGACCCAAATCTGCGAGCTGACTTCGACACATATCAGAAGAACGACTTGACCTGTGGCAACCTCGTCTATCCCGTGACAAGGACGAGAAGAAAATGCCCTACCACCAGCTTCTCCATTTCGTCGGATTTGCAATATGCTACTTCCTCGTTAGCGGGCTTTACTCGATCATCGAATGGCTATCCGCGATGCAAGGTACAGAAATAATTCCAATTAATCCCCCATGGTGGTCAATATTCCTGGCCACCATAGTCTTCTACCCACTCCTATTCATCGCATACAAGGAAAAACTCGAACAGCAGGAAAATGGCAGGCCATAGGTTCCATATTACCTACGGAATATGATTAATCCCAAGCTATGTCTTTGTGATTATTGCGGTGTCCATGGAGATTTTTTGCTCACTCTTCGCATTCTTGAACCATAACAGATCACACTCCTTGCAACCATCTATCTTTACGGTGTCTGATTTGCTGGTCAAGTCGGCAACGACATCCGGCAGCAGAGGATCCTCATGCGCCTTACGTTCGCGTTCGATTGGGACGATGATGTGGCTCATTTTCTTAGAACAATCTGGACAGTCGTACTCGCTATCCTCCGTCGAAGAAGAAAGTGCTGTTCGAATGTATTCTGCTTTGTTCTCTGACAAGCCAAGGAGATCACCCTTGAGCTTTTTATCGATGGACTTGGACTCTAGAATGACTCCAGTGCAGGTATTGCATGATAGATCGGTGGTTACCAATGATGAGAAGTAAACCCCTGGGATGAAAAGTAGCATACCAACGATAGCACGAGGATGAAATTCGCCGCTTCCTACTTCAGTATAGCTGACGATTAAGATTAATCCCGCCAGGTAAAACACGCTGCCGAGTGGGTCCCATGCCCTAATTTTCAGATCTCTATTTTTCTTGTATTCCATATGGCCGCAGCCAGCGGGGCATTTGACATCTCCACCCATGGTTCTAGATTTCCCTTCTTGCCATCAATGTTCTGCCTGCATCATCTTCCCTGTGCGGTGTGATGCCCCGAGTAACCCCTCGAGGAGGTTCGTGTGCCATTCGGTGACTAGGGCCTCTATCGCCTGTATCTCTTCAGCCAGTGCTCTGATCTGAGGTATTTCACAAAAGCACCCGTAAACAACGGGAGAAGGGAGAAAACAAAACAGGGGATGTTGAGGAGTCCAGTGGGTGCAATCGACCCTGATGGTTCCTCGTGTGTGAGTATATTTACGAAAAGAATTATGGGTACTGCGACGTAGAGAATAACAGCCATTTTCCACCATGAAAATGAAGACTTCAACCAAGAAAATGAAGACTTCAACCAAGAAAATGAAGATGACTTAGTAGATGGGCTGACTCTTGTATTTGCCGCGCTGAACTTTTTTTCCACGGGAGTGCCATTCTTGTGACGTAGGCAATAGCCGGAGGTTCGGAATTCGAGGGCATTGCAACCCTCGAAGGCACATTTCCTCTCGCCCACGCCTCAAAATGTCCAATTTCAAAAATAGCCTTTGCTACGGCACCATCTTTTTGCCTGCCCAATTAGGTCGAATCAGCGTTGGAATCGTACGAAACCTCCATGGCGGTGGGCACAAGCCCAATCGTCACAATTAGTGCAAGGAATACGGATGCCTGGACCATCCAGATATTGTCCGCCGTGAATTCTCCAAGCAGGAGTGACGCAGCCATCGCCGCTGCCTCGAGGCCGGCGGTTGTCGTCTGGACTCGGCCCATGTCGAGACTGGGTTCTCTGAGCCACAGCCAGCTACCCAGAACATTGGTGCCTAGCAAAGCGGCACCTATGGTCCTCAACCACGCAGTGTTTACCGCATCCGCCTGGAGTATGTCGCAGAACAGGTCTGGAGTGAGGAGGAGAACTAGTCCGTAAGCGAGTGATGCCCAGAGATTCACCACCATCGTGGGCCTTCCAACGGATTCTGCTAACATTGACATTCTATGGGCAGAATGATTCTATCATACTATCGAAGACCGGTGGTTGATTCTTTCAGCAGCAGGCATCTGCGTCGGAGGAATCCGCGTTGCCATGATATGCCGGGACAAAATTGAATATTCGCCCCCCAATCTAGGATTATGGCCGTGGGCGGGCCTTGCTACATCGAAGGATGCGAGAGAACTCGGATGTACAGTAGTCCGGTCTGCTACAAGCACAGAGCGAATGCGGAAGATGTGTGGTGGGTTATTGAAGATGAGGGGGGCTCCGACGAACCCAGACATCGTAACCCATTCACCCACCAAGAATGGTCCGCTGAGTATGAGGGGCGCGAAATAAGAGTGACAAACCAACTTGATGCCAGCGATAGAGCCAAGTTATACATCGACGGCGAATTGCGAGACGAGGAGGGAGGAGATGATGGTTATATCATACCCCGAGGGGAGATACTCCTCAGTACGGAATTGACCGATACTGGAGACAGAGTTGATGTCCGATTCAAGGCGACTCTATTTACTGTCAAGGCGAAAATATTGGTTAACAATAAGCGAATTGGCGGGGATATTTTTGAGAATTCTCCCATCAATGAAAAAGTAGACTCTTCACATCCCGAGGTCTTGAAACACGGACTTCTGACGAAACTTTTGGGTATGCTTTTGGCCTTCGCCATCATGAGTCTGGGCGGGGGTTTCTTCGCGTTGGTTTTTCTTGTTCCCTAGTTCTAACCGGCCTGCTAATGGGCATCGCCTTCCCGAGGGAGTTATGGGTTAACGAGCATCCATGTCCCCGAAAGGAAGCATCAAAACCCCCCTAAAGTAATCCCTCGATATGTAATATTCTCTGCTGTTGAAATCGGTTATTCCCACCAAGGCGACTCTGCTTCTTCACTTCGCCCGTTTGCGTCTTTCCCGCCTTTTATGGGCATGGGGATGGCTAAATTATCGCGTTCTTCTTTTTCACGCTTTGACTGTTTGGTGTTTGCGGCAATGGCTCTTCCCAATTCGCCGACCGTAGCTTGTACGCCAACGAGATACGTCACCCATGCCATTGGTCCGCAAACAACCGGGAGGATTGTATAGTCAACTAGGTCGTTTTGGAAGAGTAAAAAGATGAAAACAAGTATGATCAGATCCAAGGCTATTGTTATCCTGAAAATGCCCATGGGCTACTGGTCACCAAGTGGTTCTACTCGTTTCTCTACATCTAATCTTTTTCTACGTTAAAGAGTGGATTCGGGATCATTACCATGCCCTTTAATTGGCTATTCCCTTACATATAACTCGTAATCTCGAATATGTTTCAGTTGGTGTAGAATTCGTTTGAATTCCAATGAGAATATCATCCAAGAGACCATTCCTAATCTACTAACCAGTAGGTTCAGCGAACTCAAAAATCCCGGAGTTGTCGATCTTTCAAAGCCCGCCTTCTCTAGTGCAGATTGAAGGCGAGCGTCTCGTGTATATGCGAAAAGCCGTCCATTGCCGCATTTTTCTAGCAATTTATGCGATATTCCTTTCCCTCTATGAGTTGGGTCTACCACCACCACCAGACTGTTAATTTCAAACCCCTTCCACCTATTTGTTTTAATTGCATGAGCAATCGGTTTGTCTTCGTCGTCATAGATGATTATGCTTTTGTCGTTAATTCTTGCTAAAGACGGAGGCCTCAGATCCAACTCGTGGCGGAACATTTCCTTCAACCAAACAATGGCGTCTATTCTTACTCCCCCAAATCGCGTCACACTGCCCCCTTCATCATGTATGCGCAAGTACGGATCCCGCTTGTACGGTCATCAAACCCCCTATAGAAAAGTATCACACACACCCAGTTCGTTAGGCTTGGGGGGCAACACTATGTCCCCAAAAACAACTAGGGCCCCATTGTGAATTTCTATCATGCCCGGGGTTATCAGGAGAATTGGATAACTATTTTGTCCGATGGCCCTACCTCACGGCTATGGCAAAAGAGAGTTTGAAACACAGAATCGGCCCCTACAGACTCTATGCTCCTGTGTATGATCGTGTCTTCGCGCCAAGTTTCTCCGAGGGTCACCGAAAAATGTACCAATCCCTCGATCTTGAGGAAGGTGACAGGATATTGGAGGTTGGGGTGGGAACCGGGATATCGTTAGCCTTCTGCCCGGACTATGTACAGGTGGAGGGTATAGATTTCAGCGAGTCGATGCTAAGGCAGGCAAGACAAAAGTTGGATGATGGTGGAATTGGGAGCAATGTCGTTCTTTCCAAGATGGATGCTCACGAGCTTGAGTTCGACGACGAAACCTTCGACCATTCTTTAGTTGCTCATGCCTTATCTGTTGTCTCGAAACCCAGTAGGGTTCTCTCAGAGATGAAGAGAGTTACAAAAAGAGGCGGCAAGATATGCATAGTAAATCACTACTCTAAGAGACGTAGTTTGGCTCTTGGACTATGGAACCCACTCAGAAAGAGGCTAGGGCTGGGAATGAAAGTCGACTTTCTAAAGCTCATAGAGGATTGTGGTATGGAAGTTCTCTGGGAGGAGAGAGTCAATCGGAACTCTTCGAGCATCATTATCTGCAAGGTAACGTGAATTCTACTCGCATCATCGAGGGTAGGGAAGCTTGTGCCGGGTTAATGTTGATGCCCCCACCCCCCGTCTACCTGACGTGCACAGGTTCGCATTCTATGTACTGATGCTTGGTTTCGTTGGGCTAATACTCAGTGCTGGTTCGATATACTTCGGCAGTCACTGTTTTCTCGTGGATGACTTGGTTCCTTGGTACCATCCTAGCAATAACACTCAATGGGAATCAGGCAACCTCCGGGCAGGTCATACTCGCCCCTAGTTCCCCTGAATCAGGGGGGCAGAGTAGCGGCTTTCCCGACAACGAAACGGAAAATTCAATCAGCGGTAAAACTAAGAAAACAATCCAAATAGGTATTTTGATAGGTTTAATCATATTAGTGTCTCTTTTGATTTCGTATTTCTTAATAAGATACTTCATTTGGTACTTTGACGAGTACGTAGGCCCTTCTTGGCTATAACAAGGGATGGATAAATTCTGGGCAATGGGTATTTCAGGCAAGATTAATGTCATTATCTGCTATGGTTGAGGCATGTCAGAGGAGAATCTCCTTTCTATAGCGGGTCTTCTCTCGTTCTTCTTAGGGACCATTTCACTGTACATCGTTTACAGGTCAAATCACCTAAAATGGAATGAGAAAGCCGCTGGGTACATCCTAGCATGGATCTTCCTATCCAAGTCCATAGCCTACCCATGCGATGCTTTTGTGCTGCAAATAACAGATGGAGCAACAAATTTCGTCCCACCGTGGGAGTACTTCTACGCACTCTCAAATCTTACCAACATGCTGTTCATGCCCCTGTGCTTCGCACTCTCTTTGGT
>LURZ01000014.1:62143-93294 GCA_001629255.1 Marine group II euryarchaeote REDSEA-S42_B7 | reverse complement strand
CTTGACGAGACACCGGTGATTGCAGAGGGGTTCGAAAGGCCTCTTGAAATCGGAGGGACGATGGCGATTGAGCCCAAGGTTATCTACAGAGATGGTGCAATAGGGATTGAAGATAGCTGGACTAGGTGTTCGGATGGGATGGAGAGCCTGACTCCCGGTGCCGATCTGCCACCATTGATCCACTGGTAGCGCAAAATGCCACAGTTAGCCCTATTTCCTGATTCATCCAGGGCATAACATGAGTGAGAGCGCGAGCCCTATCCATAGAGCCGTGGCTAGAGCGCTTAGGAAAAGGACGGACCCGCATGGGAAACCGATTGTGGATTCTTCAATCCTGAAGGGAGTAGAAATTGATGAGTCTGGAATAGTGGAGCTTTGGATTAGACCTAACCACCCACATTGCCCCTGCTGCCTAGATGATCTGATTGACTTGAGGAGTTCATTGAAGGATCAACGCGGTGTTCTTGCATGCCACATTGAGATCGTCGGAATTCCCGATTCGGAAAGGTGGACTGCAGCCATTAACGAATGACTATCTCTATTCCCCTTTGCCTCCGCCCCAGTTGTTTCGCTCCTCTACCTCAGTGAGCTTCTGGGACACCCTGGTGTACAACCACCAAGCCATAACGGAAATTCCGATTATTGATATTGTTAGTGAGACCACGAAGTCGGATGCCTCTGCCATCCCGAATTCACCGGTCCTCCCATCTAGTCCATCTTCCAGTCTGCTTGTTGAATCGCAACCCTGCCTTCTTCATCCACTTGTTGAACTTCGTAGCTCCTGCACCGGTCGCAATGATGAACTCCTCTCTGTCCTCTTGGGCCTGGATGTATCCCTTTGCAGCTATCGTCTGATCTATCCACTCATCTATGCTCATCAGAACACCGGAGAGGGTACTGGATTCCAAAGCGGCCTCCAATTCGTCTGCAGAGGCACCGGCAGACTCCAAGTCCCTCATCATCAGATCAGTTATCGAGCTTGACTGTTCCTTGAGTGGAGCCTTGACGACCGGGAGGCGGGGCTTGACGTTCGGGTCGATTGAAATCCTA
The DNA here is from genome assembly GCA_001629255.1 of Marine group II euryarchaeote REDSEA-S42_B7. Lineage (GTDB taxonomy): Archaea > Thermoplasmatota > Poseidoniia > Poseidoniales > Thalassarchaeaceae > UBA36. Next base: position 92,244 of record LURZ01000014.1, on the reverse strand, counting down.
GATCCATTGTTCAGTCTAGATTCCACAGACTGGGCCATGGGAGCGTGAAATTCCTCCTCGCAGTCCCAGCATATGAACGAGAAATCGGAGGGGCTCTCCATGATATTACTCCCCCTGGGGTCCATCTCCTCCCCACAGTGCGGGCACGCGTGCAGGCAGAGGACCGGGGCGATCTTCCTGCGGAAGTCTACGATATCCTGAGGAGTCCCGTCCAATTCCAGCATCTCGTGATCCCTAGCGGCCTCGAGGCCACGAGTCTCAAGTTGGTCCCTGAGCTTCGATCTCTGCTCGTCCTTGGACTCATCGTCCAGGTTGTTCTCAAGCTTCACTATCAGCTCTATCGTCTTCCCGAGGCGGTTCATCACTAGCTTCTTGTTTCTGAAGTCCTCAACCCTTGCTAGACGAAGTTGCTCCTTCTTCTCTTGCAATTCGGCGTGTATGTCCTTCTGTTCCCGCTTGAAACGGGTCTCTTCTATCTTGTCGACCTTCTTCTTGTCATCGGAGAGGACGTCCGCAAGGAAACGCTGCCTGCTCGAGGACCTCGGTCCGGACTTTACGGCGTCCAAGACCGATTTTGCCACCTCCTTCTTTATGCCATAGTTGTTGATCAGTGTCTCGGAATCTAGCTTCTTCAGGTCACCGATCTTGATGCCGCCGTCTGCGAGAACCTGGGCGGTCGTCTCATCTATCCCCCTCCTCAGCAGAGCGAGATAGGTGTCCTTCTTTGCCACTGAATCCCTCCCTGTGTCCCAGACCGCTTCACGTCCGGGGCAAAGCCTCGGAAGGGGGGGGCCTCTATCAAGTCGATGTAAAAATGCGCATTGGGCCTATTTCGAGGAAAGTTCTCTAACTATCGTCAACCAATCCGACGGGTCTAGGTTCTCAGGCCTCATATCTGCCCAGTCGCCGGCCAATATGGTGGAGTCGGTTGAGAGGATTCCAGATGAGGCCTTTTTCCATCTATCCTTGTGCCAACCGTTTATTCTCGAAATCCGAGAAGGTGGCTTGGACAGAAGAGTCCTCAGCTTCCTCCTCCTGTTTGCGAAGCAGTGCTTCGTGATCATCCGAAAAAGACGCTTGTCAATTCCGTTTGCTTCCTCCCTATTCACTGGCTTCATGACGACAAGTCTGGAGTTTACCCTGGGAGCTGGGCTGAAGGAGCTCGGTGGGACCTTTCTATCCAAGAAAACGTCGAAGTCGAGCCAAAGGCTGAGCCCCAACGGGCCAATATCGTAAGGGGGCGTTGACATCGCCATCCTGTGTGCGAACTCCTCCTGAACCAGGATTATTGCCAGTTTTATTCCGTCTGATTCGTTGTACCTGGTTATTCTCTCGATTATCGGACTAGATATCTGATATGGAAGATTGGAAATCACGTGGGTGATTCCTGCGGGCCAGTTCTCCCTGACTGCGTCCCCTGCTTGGATGTGTAGAGGTTTTTCTCTATTGCCGAACACTCTTTCCAGGTGGGCTACGGATTCTTCGTCAATCTCGATCGCCGTAACCTTGGCATGGCTTCTGAGGATGGCTAGGGTTAGCGAACCCGGTCCAGGACCGACCTCGAGGATATGGGAATCCCTAGATGGTTGCTCGGAGAACTCGCCTGGGATTTCCATCGTCCTGTCTATGACTTTGTCATCCACCAGGTAGTGCTGACCCAGAGATTTTCTTGGGTCGCGATGGTCCCTCAGTAGATCGACCAATAAGCAAGTATCGAGGTCATCCAGCCCATCCATGTTACTGCTCTATGCGGACTAGCAAATCAAGTAAGCGGGGAGTCTGTGCTGTATCCTCCATCTCCTTCACGTATCGCTCAGCCAGTAGTCTCACCGACTCGATACCGCAGTCGCCATCAACGTCCTCAAAGGAGTTCCACCCGGATCCTCCCCTCTTCTGGACCATCTGGATAGCCTTCGCGTTGCCTATTCCTGGAAGCAGTTGGAATGCGTGAAACTTGAGTGACATTGGACCTGCGCTGTTGTAGAAAGAGAGGTGTCTTTCTGGTTCGGAGGATATCGAAGCGGATACTGAAGCTACTAGCTCCTGTTGTGATGAGCCGCTGAGATCCTTGAGGCGTACCTCAGAAAGGGGTCCGACGCCCTCAGAAGGTAGGTCTAGCGTTTCACCGACGGAGATACCGGACGCATCGGACACTCTAGCCCTGAGAATGAACAAAGAGGGTTCGCTTATGCATTGAACCTCGTGACCCACGGGTCTCCTCTCCTGAATGTCAAGAATCCTGATCCTAGCTTCACGCTGGAAGGGGTCCGCAGCCTCGTCACCGGCCTCGTTGGAATCCCTAGGCTGCATATTCTCCAACCTCCCGAGAATGGTTCTCCCTCATGAATAAGTTGCTTGTAACGGCCTTAGGCTAGAGAACGTGTTGGCGAATCACCGTGATGATTTCCTCGATTTCCGAGGTATCCATCGCGATTCTCTTGCTAGCGATAATTACCCTAACGTCTGCTACGGTGAGTGGGGATAACTCTGCAATCTTGGAAGAGACCTCAGGATACTGCTTAAGTTTCTCATTCTCCATCAGTTCGGCGAATAATCCGGAGAAGACTGCTGGATCGGTCTTGATTTCGTTGGAAGGATGTCCACTGGCACTGGCCTTCCACTCTGCGTGCTGAAGAGCCATCGTCTGCTCGTAGGAAATCTCCCCTCTCCTCTCTATGGCCTCCAGGAGCTTGTCTCTTACAGTTGCGAAGTCTACGAATTCTCTCTCAGTCACTTTTTCCACCTACTCTATCGGTCTAAGATGCTCTGGCCTAGCGACGACCGTCTTCATCATGTTCCCGTCCGCGACCCTGATGACATATGCCCTTCCCTGGGTACCGGCGATCTCTCCCGTCCTTCCCTGGAAGCGCCTGTGTGGCATTCCCTTTTGCTGGGCGCCATCGAGAACAATAGCCACTTTGTCGCCCTCCTGGTAGGTGTGCATTGTCCTGCCAATGAAGAGTCTCCTTCGCTCCCTCTTGCTCTTTCTGAGGATGCTACGAGTTCCCTGTCTAGACCCCTTTGTCCTGGTAACCATGTTCTCATAACCCCATTATCGCGAATCCGGGCGACCTGTGGGGCGTTCTTAAGGACTCGGATGATGATGTTCTTCTCAGTCATCGTGAATCTCGAGCACGTCCAACCATATCACTTCACAATCTGCATCTAGGACGCCCTGAACTGAGGGCTTGGTTCTTCCCTCGTCGGAGTGGACCAGTTCCTTGACGTATGTTCCTGCCTCGCACCTTAGCGTCAACTCGATCTCGCCCTCCTCAAAACTGACATTGTCGATCGAGGTGACTTTTCGTCTTCTCGTCTTTGCAGCCCTCCTGTGTGAGACCCTCCTGGGAGTCTCCTGATAGATGATTTGTCCAGAAAGGGAGAGTATTGCCTCCTCTGCTTTTTTCTCGTCGTCGATTCCTTCTGCCCTGAATCGAATCGTGTACGTCTTTTCAGACCTGGACTGTTTGACTTCATTGACCTTCTTCCTAGTGCACCAAATCAATTCGTCCACCTCGACCTTGCCCGAGGCGTGAGTTTGGACCATGTCCACCAAATCCTTCGTTGGTAGATTTCTCCTCAGCGGGCGTTTTAATTCCAGTACGAACGGCCTCCCTGATCCCAGGCAGCGGACATCGATGTCTTCCCTGCCCATCCCATGAAATGAAGTGTCCTCGGCTCCCAGGGCCTCCCTGATCGGTTCCCCGATTAGGTCCTGTACGGAGTCGACGTATTGGAGCCCGGTTCCCTCGCAGGATTCGCAGCCTCCTTTTCTCCCTCGGCAAGCCCTACATGGCCAGCGTGTCTGAGGGATTCCACGAGAGACTTTCCTGTACCTCCCGTGTAGGAAAATAGGCCTCACATCCACGTCTACCCTCAGAGTAAGACCATCCACGAGAACCATGACATCTGGCTTCTCCTTGACGAACTCGATTGTCTTATCCAACTCTCCTATCCTGGCATGAATTGCCTCGACAATTGCTCCTTTGAGGTGGTAAGAACCCTGGGCGCCGTACTTGCTCCTGATTCTGTCCTCTTCTTGGACAAGGTCCTTGGGGAGATGGATTCCAAACTGCATGGTCTTGAATTCGGTCTCGGACAGCTCCCCTAGTACCCTGTCCACGATATTCTCGATATCATCGAACAGATTCTCGCACAGAGGGCAGTAGTCCTGGGCTATCTTTGATTCCAGTTCATTATCTCTGGAATATGCCTCTTCCCTGATTGAGGCGCCAGCCTCTGAAGAATCCCCTCTGATCAGGCTTCCTGAGACTCTAGCCAGGCAATGGTTGCAGACTCCTATCTTGATCACATGAGCAATCCCGAGTGGGGCTGGGCATGGCGGGGAATCCCAGTTCACCGTGCTTCCTTCGAAGTCGAAATCATCGCCGTCGAACCAGATTTCTTCCTGGTCCAGTTCAGTCTGAATGTCCTCATTTTCGGACTCGGATGAGGCATAACCGGCTGAAGCGTAGAGCTGCCACTCATCCTCTTCATCCAGCTTCTTGCCGGAATCCTCCGGTTCTCCATCATCCATGTTATCCCCACCGAGGAGGCCGAGAAGACCGGTCACCTCGATGTGGTTGGGTGGGGAATCGAGGATTTGAGTGTTCGTATTGGACTAATCCGACTTGGTTCCGTGCTTCTCACAGACCTCTCTGAGGTGTGAGAACGAGTGGATTCCGCTTGAGCAACCTGTAGGCCACTCGAGTTGGATTCCGTAATGTCCTACGGGACTCGCCTTCGGCTTCTCCAACCTGAGCCTCATTATCTCCTGCTCGAATTCTATTCTCCTCTGTTCGTTTTCCTGTCTGGGCTTGCATTTCGCGCATTGGCAATTGGAGCGTATTTTCAGATAGCCCAAACGAAAAGACTCGCCATCAGCGAACCTCATGATGCAGTATTCGTCTTTCCTGTCCAGTTCCACAAGCAATTCTCTGGACATTGCACCGCCTGCCAGTTTAATTGAAGAGGGGGGAGCATAAGATATGATGCATTTGCCTTGTCACAAAGAAAATCTACCTTATCCTAGTGGATTGTCTGATGAGGTCCATAGGCGACGTTATTTCATTCGAAGACTGGCCAGAATTCCAGCCGAACATGACTCCCAGAGAAATCTTCTCAGAGGGTAGCTTTGGGGGTTTCTACTGGAGGCCGATTTATTCCTCCGTAGTCTCAATGGATCTCAGTAATGAGCACTTAGAATTCGATGACTGGTGGGATGGAATAGATGAGAGCTTACTCACCAGCGAGAAGTATGACAAGAACAGGAATCGATACAAGGTGAAGTGCGGGACCACTCTTGACATGTGGGAAGAGAAAGGATGGATAGTCGAGCAGGACCCATACGGATGGGTGCAATGGTACTGCAGATTCTACAAGGGCAGGAGATCGGAGGATGACCCCCGGCAGGTCAAGAGGTGGAAGGCATTCGCAGGTCCAAGGGGGAGGTTCAGGAACCATCTCATTAACAGAATAATCGCAAAGAGTGGGGACTATGATGACGAATCGATTAGCCCGGTCGTAAGGCAGTCTCTACAGCACTGGGGGTACCGACTGACAATGGAAGACTTCGAGGAGGCCTCATTGGGGAGATGGAAATCAAGCCTAGGTTAGCGGAGGAAGGGCCGATTCCATACAACATATGAAATACGAACGATTTGGGGTTTTTTAGCATGTACCAATATAGACACGAAACGGAGGTGGAGGCCGACGCAGAGTCGACTTTCGCCTGGTTCGAACACGAAGGGTCCTTCCGAAGACTGATGCCTCCATGGGAGGTCGCCGAGGAGGTCAGGGCCGATGACTCATTGGAAGTCGGCTCCCAGAGAGTGTTCAGGTTCCCCATGGGGCCAATCAAGATGACATGGGTAGCGGAACACACAGGATACAAACCGCCCCATTTCTTCTCGGACACCATGGTAAAGGGGCCATTCTGGTCGTGGAACCACGATCACCACCTGATAGAAGAAGAGGGTGTGACCAAGGTCGTGGACGAGGTCAGCTACCAAGTCCCCTTCGGACCTCTAGGAAACCTAGCTGACAGAGTTCTGGGCGGTAGGTTGGTCAGGAGACGCCTCTCTCAGATGTTCACTGCCAGGGAGCTTCGTCTCAAGAGGGACATGGCTCATCATTCGAAGTTCGGCGACTCTCCTCGAAGAAAAATCCTGGTGGCCGGTTCGTCCGGGATGATAGGTACCCAGCTGGTTGCCTTCCTAGATACCGGGGGGCATGAGGTTTGGAGGCTGGTCAGAAGGAGCCCCAAAGAGGGTAAGAAGGAGCTCTTCTGGGATCCGGCCTCGGGAGAAATGGATGCAGGAATTCTGGAAGGATTCGACTCTATCATCCACCTCGGAGGAGAGGGGATCGGTGACAAGAGATGGAGCAAGAAGAGGAAGAGTGCCATCAGGAACTCCAGAGTGGATAGTACCACCCTTCTTTCGGAGGCAATAGCGAAGATGAAGAAGAAGCCGGAGGTTTTCATCGTGGCGAGTGCGATTGGCTGGTATGGAGACCGTGGCGATGAAGAGCTGACCGAGGAGAGTGAGATTGGCGAGGGTTTCCTCCCGGAGACCTGCTCGGATTGGGAAGAAGCATCCGCAAACCTCCCGGATGAAGTAAGACATGTTTACCTTAGGTCGGGCATTGTACTTTCAGGGACCGGTGGCGCTCTGGGCAAGATGCTGCTGCCATTCAAGATGGGAGCCGGGGGGCCGATGGGCAATGGAAAGCAGTGGATGTCGTGGATATCCCTCGACGATGAGATATACGCCATCCACCATCTCCTGATGGAAACCGATTCTAAGGGGGTCTACAACCTGACCGCGCCGAATCCGGTCAGGCAGAAGGGCTTCGCAAAGACACTGGGCAGAGTACTGAGAAGGCCTGCATTCGCCCCATTACCCGGTTTCGTGATCAAGATACTGTTCGGAGAGATGGGAGTTAAGCTCACGCTGGAGAGTCAGAAGGTGCTTCCCAATAGGCTGCTCGAGGAAGGGTATGAGTTCCTCCACCCAGACCTGGAGACTGCTTTAGAGGACACATTGGGCCTTTGGTGACCAAATAGATTCAGGAATTGATGGAACCGAAACACTCCTATGTCCTACTCGGAGGATTATGCCATGCGACCCATGCCGGTGTGGTACCACGAGACCTACACAGAGGGAATTAACAAGTCCGCGAGATTCCCCAGGGACCGCTATCGAATGCTAAGAGAGAGGCTCAATGACCTGCATGGAACGGGACTCATCAACATCGAGAGTCCCGAACCGATCGACAGGGGCATCCTCCTGATAGCTCACGAACAGGATTACGTGGACAGGTTTCTGAGAGGGTCCCTGAATCCCAAGGAGGTAAGGAGGATAGGTTTGGAGCCTTGGACGGACGCTTTCGTACCTCGTACGATGAGGATTATCGGAGGGGCGGTGGAAGCCCTCGCGCACGTCACTCGCTTCGGGGGGATGGCGGCCAACATGGCGGGAGGGACCCACCATTCTCACAGATCATTCGGATCGGGGTACTGCGTGTTCAACGATCTTGCGATATGCGCGTTCCTGGCCAGAGACGAACACGGATACGAGAGAATCGCGGTACTGGACCTCGATGTGCACCAAGGAGACGGGACTGCTACCATACTGGAGGGCGAGGAAGGAATCATCACCATTTCAGTCCACGGCGAGAAGAACTTCCCATTCAGGAAAGCGAAAAGTGACCACGATTTTCCGCTGCCAAACGGTACAGGGGACGAGGGTTACCTGCTTGCCGTGAAAGAATCTCTTGCCATCATTGAAGATTTCTCCCCTGAGATTCTATTGTTCCAAGCCGGAGTTGATGCGCTCGAACATGATGCGCTCGGGAATCTGGATGTGTCCCAGGATGGCATGAGAATCAGAAATGAAATGGTGTTCTCATCTCTGGAGCGCAGGACACCGTGCGTTCTCTTCATGGGCGGTGGCTACTCTGACCCAATCGAGCATACCGTAGATGCCTTCCATGATCTGTTTGTGGCGGCTGCCGAATCAAATGCCTTGTACGGCTCTCACTAAATTTTGGATACATCACAAAGGCATAGAATTCTATATTTTCAATACAGAATTAAATAAATTCCCTACGGCTTATCGATTCGATAGATATGAGAATGAGTGATTCTAAGGAACTGAGAGAATTGGTCTCACGAATCAAGTTCGTCCATGTACTCGGGGCAGGTATGAACTCGGAAAAACCAGCAAACACGGCGATTTCAGACTTATCAGAGAGGGGGTGGAATCCGGTTCCCGTACATCCCAGGGATGCGGGTGCCAGCATTGTTGGATACCCGGTAAGACCGAGAATCGAAGACGGTGTTCTCCCGGAGGTTGTCGTTCTATTCCTAGGACCGGAGAGCGCGCGTGAGGCTGTGAAGAGGCTCCTAGTAACAAACTACGACTCTCCCGCACTGGTCTGGTTCCAGCACGGGTCCGAAGACACTGTCGCCGAAGGCTGGCTTGATGTAGCAGGATGGAGCTACGTCAAGAATGACTGTATCGTGAGATTCGTGCAAAGGCACGATTTGAACAGAGAGCCTGAGGGGATTCCCTGGTTCAAGCAAGTCCAGAGTGAGGATGGGTCGGGGTGCTCAGTGTGGAGCGTGCATGAATTCCGAGAAGACTCCGAGAAGTCCCCGACGGAATTGGAGTGGATCGGAGACCTGCGAGACTTGGAGTTCTCCGAATCATCAATCCCCAACTATATCAGAAGTCTCAGGAATGAGGAGGAGAGCCTGGAAGAGTGCGCTAGGAGATTGGCTAACTAAGCCCCACCTCGAGCTATTTCGAGGCCTCCTTGAACGCCTTGAGCGCCTCCAGTGTCTCGAATTCAACGACTAATGGGGATATCGTGCCGCAGGCCTTGCACTGGTACTTCCGACCTGTCTCGAATCCCAAGTAGGGATAGACGTCCATGCTGAAGCAGTTACCGCATGCCCTGTATGTCATGGTAACACTAGGGGGTTGATGATTTTGAATACTTGTCAGTCATCACCGAACCAGCCCTCCGGGTAGGAGTTTGCCCCTAGCCCTCACGAGCTGGTCTGGCCCTCTGGGTAAGCGAGCCTGAGCGCTGCTGGTGCCAGTATCAGGCTGGCGATGAGGGACAGGCCGATCATCACGGCGCAGAACAGCCCGAAGGTGGAGAAGAAGCCCATCTCTGACTGGTTGATTATCACGAACCCGGTTGTGTCGGAGACCGCCGACCCGAACAGGGCGATGCCGGACGCCCCGCCGACCGCCTCGATCGACTTCATCGTCCCGACTCCCTTCTCCATCTCCTCTCGGAACCGCTCTATCACGTGTATCACGTAGTCGATACCCACGCCCAGGGAGATCGCGGCAATAGAAACGGTGACCATGTTGAGGCCGTAGCCGGTAAGGCCCACGATGGCATAGAGCCACACGATCATCAGGAAGATCGGTGCTGAGGTGATGGTGGCTAGCAGGAGGGGCCTGGTGCCCCAGACCAACGAGCAACCCACTGCTATGAGCCCGAACGCCAAAGCGTAGTTCGGCCCTGCGAGCACGTAGGTTATCGAGGCCATCAGTACCGAATTTATCGCGATTTTCGATGCGGTAGGAACCTTGTTCTGGGAGAGCTCGCCAAGTCGCTCGGAGAGCGGGGACTCCTCGCGGAACCCCCACCATAGGGCCATTATGCAGAAGACCAGTCCCAGGAGCAGGGTTTCCTGGAGGTCGTCCTGCATCGAGTCAGCAGCGACGAAGCGGATCACCGGCTCCCCCGTGGGGATGGCCCAGGTCACGGGATTCTCTGCGTCGAGGAACGCCGCCTCCAGGTCGCCCCTGACCCGGTTGGGGGTCGCGGACAGGTTCTGGAGGGGGGAAAGGTCTCTCTCCAACTGCTCCAGTGCGGGCTCCACCAGGGAGAACTGCTCGGGGCTGGAGATTCCGTACCTCATCGCAGTCCGGGGGTATCTCGGTTCTTCTCCTGATTCGGTCAGCCATGGCTTGTCGAAGTCCAGGTCCCCCTCCACCTGTAGGAACTCGCCCACTATGCTGGGCGATAGGGAGGGGTATCCCCCGCTGGCCGGGACCCCCCTGGTCAGCATGAACCCGAAGAGGAATGAGAGGCACTTGCTGTCGTCGACTATTGGGACGTAGATGAAGTCCATCTCCCTGTTGGGGATGTTTACTGTCTCGCACCCAATCCCCCCGTCTGCGGATCCGAAGTTCCAACCCGCCTCCTCGAACTGGGTCTGGTTCCACGCCATCGCAGCTCTGGTGTACCAGAGCAGCAGGTCCACTCCCAGAAGCTCCACGTCCCCGTTCGGCATCCTTGAGATTTGGTCGGGGTCATCGGGACCGTGGGAGTTCATGTTCCTCCTGACATCCTCTATCGCTTGGATCACCATTGGGTTCGTGATGTTGCCTTCGACCAGAACGTAGGCAGGCTCGCCCTCATCGCTGAAGCGGTCGTTGATCATGCCGACGCCCACTGCCAGGTCGGAGTCCGCCTCCACGAAGTCCTCCACTTGGAAATCCCCCTCCAGCGAGAGCATGATCGGGGCAGCGAGCGCAGTGAGTATCAGGGAGGCAAGGAGGACCACGGGAGCGAGTCTGGCTGACTGGGAGGCTAAGTTGGACAGCCAGGAGCTGGGTATCATATGCACCACATCGAGTGGCTCTTCATCCAGCCTACCCTTGGACTCCAGCCAGTTGTCGATGTCTAGCCTAGTGAGGGGCACCCAGAGCCCGGTGAGGAAGAAGGCGCAGAACACCCCGATCCCCGCCTCTATCCCGAAAGACCTGAGGGCGGCTATGCTCGAAGTCATGTTAGCCATGAACGCCACGATCGTGGTGACCGAAGTTAGCATGATGGCTAGTCCGACCTTGCTGATCGCCTTGTGCACTGCCTGTTCCGAGGAAGCCCCTCCTCTGCGCTCCTCCTTGTACCTGTGCAAGCTGTGCAGGCTGTCGTCTATTTCCAACGCCAGTATCAGTATGGGAAGCAGGTTGGAGAACTGGGACCGGAAGATGAACTCGTGTCCAGTGGCCTTGCCCAGGACTATCGCCCAGCCGATTAGCCCGTACATCCACACCAAAGAGAGAGCCAGGCTTGTGCCAACTATCGCGACATCGGACACCCTCCTGAGGCTAGCCCAGAGCAGAACCATGATCGCTACACCCATCAGGAGGAGTAGGTGAGCGCTGGAGAGGAGCTCTCGGTTGATTTCGACGTTGATTGCCTCGGCGAACATCAGGGAGACAATCGAATCGTCGGACTCGCGAAGGTCCTCCTCGAGAGAGAGGTATAGCCATTCGACAGAGCAGAGTTTCTGCCCTTGCGCCTCCCTCTCCCTGCAGAATTCTACCGAGTTCCGTACGGGATCGGTCTTTAGCTCCAGACCGTTCCGCTCGTATCCGAACTGCGAGGTTGCATTCTTCCAGGTGAAGGTCCAGCCGTTCCTCTGCATCTCATCACGATCGAAGTTTACGATCAGCCACGCGGCTGACGCTGACCAACGTCCCCTCTCCCACTTGTCCGAAACAAGTGACCCGTTCTCGGAGATTCGATGTCCCACTGGCCCTATGACAAATCCATCCTCGTCTGGTAGGAAAGCCCTGTCATTGGATAGAAATCTCAGGAATGCTCCGTTGCTGTTGTTGGCCATTCTGTGTGCGGCTAGGTCTATGTGGTCCTGAGTTAGGTTTGGATCATCGAAGGTCAGACACTCCAACTCTCCACAATCGCTCCAATTCGTCGGGGCCGGGTCCGTGGATGCCTCGATATCAAGAGTTGCAGACAGTTTGTATGGGTCTATCCTGGGTTTGGTCAGTGAGGACTCGTTCGCCATGAATGTCCTGAACTCTGTTGCCAGGTCCAGGATCCCGAAGGTTGGATCGCCCGATATCTCCGAGGCCAGGGGGAGGTAGAACTGGGAGATCTCGCTAGAACGCAGAGTGTCCGCATCAGTGTCTATTTCTCTCAGGACAGTGAGGTTCAGGATTCCACCCCGGGGATCTGTCACGCCCGCCCCGACTCCGGGGTACTCTGCGATCATGTCGACATCCGAGTCAGGATCCCCTACGTACGCTGGATCTCTGACAAAGATTCCGAAACCCCAGATGTTGCCAGCGGCAGTGAACTCGTCTCGTAGAACCTGATTCGCTTCCAGTTCGGGCGATTCCATGTCGTAAGACTCAATGTCTATCGGTTCGAAGGAGGCAATGATTCCGGGAATCATGAGTACCGAGACTACCAAAACGAGGAAGTGCACCTTTTTCCTTCTAGGAATGAGATAGTCCGCGAGGCCTTCGAAACTTCTCATGCAATATCCTGAGAATCTCTTTATTTGACTGATTGTATCTTTACAGTCCGGCATCTCTGAGGCTGTTAAGTGCCTCGACCTGTGACTCAGACAGCTCTTCTGGCTCGGAGAGAGTGAACTCCACGTCGAGTGCGCCACCGGCATGGCCGTGCCCCTGCAAACGTCTCCGGTCCCCTATTCTCGTCCCCTTGGGGATCTCGATCTGGAGCCTCTTCCCAGAAGGGGTGGTTATCCTGACTTTCCCCCCCAAGGATAGCATGGAGTATGGAATTCGAACTTCTTGGATTAGGCGTCCATCCTCCCATCGACGACCCTCCTCAGCATCCAGGCGCACTGTAATCAGGAGGTCTCCTGAATCTCCCTCTGGGTGCTCATGACCCATTCCCTTGAGTCGCAGTTGATGGCCATGCTCAGCGTCCTTCGGAACTTTGACTGTGATGGTGCTCCCTTTTGTCTGAATTCCCGTTCCCCCGCACGATGAGCATCTTCTGGAAGTGCCGAAGCTAGAACCGTCGCAATCTGAGCACCGCCTCATCCTCCTATGGCTGAATTTGACCTCGGTTCCGGTCAAAGCCTGTTCCAATGTGATGTCCAGACCAGCCTCGATGTCTGCTCCCTTGGCAGTCTTCTTTGGTTCTCTGGGGCTCCGGTTCGAGCTATCGAATCTGAATCCTGAACTGGGCTGTTGGGCTCCCCTGCCACCCATGAACTGAGAGAAAATATCACCTATATCCACGCCTCCTCCGAACGGGGAGCGCGATCTCCCCCCCTGGAACATCTCTTCCATCCTCCTCTGCTCGTCGTACTCTCTTCTTCCTTCCGCGGTCCCAACCTTGTCGTATGCAGACTGAATGGACTTGAACCTCTCTTCTGCTGCAGCATCTCCCGGATTTCTGTCGGGGTGATACTGCCGGGCTAGCTTCCTGTAAGCTCTCTTTATTTCTGCATCAGAAGCATCCTTCGACACATCGAGTGTTCTGTATGGATCCCCCGTCATGCCAGTTGTCAGCAAGGCATCTTCCTTCAACCTGATGAGTGAGGAGAACGCACCGATGTGCTAATCATTGGGGCCTGACTAGGCCAACCATGGGAGTTGGCTGGGCCGTTTTCAGAAACTATGCTGGACATGCGAAGGAGATACTAGGGGACGTGACTGACTATCCGAGGTTCTTCCTGATGCCCCCCTCCGCGATGGTAGAGGCGACTGAAGATGGAGAAAATGTTGTGACTCTTCTTGAGCCGGATGAGCACATAGACCATGAAGTCGAGATGGTCTTCAGGTTGGGAGAGGATCTTACTCCGGCACAGATGTGTGTTGGTGTTGACACAACTAATAGGACCCGCCAGACCATGGCAAAGAAGGAAGGGTGGCCCTGGCTCGAGGGAAAGGGTTTCAGAGGGTCTGGGGTACTTGGAACCTGGACTGACTGGGACGGAAGGCCGATGGAGATAGGCCTGTCATTGAACGGTGAGACTAGGCAACTAGCCTCGACAGAGACCATGGTTCACTCGGTTGAGTCCTTGTTGGAGCATCTCAATAACTGGTACGACCTAGAGCAAGGGGACCTGGTATGGACGGGGACTCCTAAGGGAGTCGGGCCAATGAGCCCGGGCGATTCAGTGAGTGCCTGGATGGACAATTCGGAAGGAGACAGGATCAGCGTACTGAATGCAGTATGCGAATAGGGATTTCATGGGTGCTAAGATGGACTCCGGCACTAGGAGAATCACGAATACGTGGTTAATTCGAGAGGGCGGTTCCGCAAGCAGAGGGGACTTCCTTCTACACAGCGATGGATCTGTGTCAGATAGCAAGGGTGACGAGGACGTTATCGAGACTATCGATGGTAAGAGTCGCTTAGTAACCCGCTCATTGCAGAACTGGCACACGCATCTCGGCATGGTACTCAATCGAGGAATGGGAGAGGGTTTGCCTCTTATGGAGTGGTTGGAAACAGCGATATTTCCCGTCGAGAAAAGACTCACGGGTAAGCTGGTGGAAATCGGAACAAGAGCTGCTGCTGCAGAGATGATTGCGACCGGTACAACCTATGCTTGTGACATGTACTATTACACCCAGACCGTGGGCGAGACACTAGCGGAAACAGGTGTCAGAGCGACGCTCTGCGGGCCCATTACAGATGGCTTGACACCCAACTTCAAGCCGGGCTCTGGAGATGCTTTGCGCCATATGGAGAGTCTGATCACCGACCCTTCCCCACGTCCTGGTAGAATCGATTACGGGATAGGCACACACTCGGTTTACGTCTGCGACGAGGAGATACTTCGCAAGGGTTCGGAGCTAGCGAAAAAGACAGGATCACTGTTGCACATACATACTTCTGAGACTAGGAAGGAAGTAGCCGACTGCCATGCCAAACACGGCATGTACCCCATTGAGTATCTTGACTCTCTTGACTACTTCCAGGACGCAGAAAGCGGAGGTACGGTTTGCGCCCATTGCGGCTGGGTCACCAAGAAAGAGATGAGGATTCTTGCCGGGCACGGGGCTCATGCTGTACACTGTCCGACCTCGAATCAGAAGTTGGCATGCGGAGGTACCATGTCATATCCCGCGATGAAGGAGGCGGGAGTAGACGTTAGGCTTGGAACCGATGGTTCAGCGAGCAATAATTCACTGGATCTGAGAGCCGAGGCCAAGGCTGCTAGCCTCGTACAGAGGCACGATCACTGGGATGCTCGGATACTCGGACCTGAACAGACCTGGGATCTGGCAACAAAAGGGTCACAGGACTGGATTACATGGGACCTTTCGGACATCAGGATGAGGCCATTTGGCAGGGATGGTAGGAGGTTGCTATCCAATCTGATCTACTCTGGGTCTAAGGTCCTAGACGTATTCGTAGGAGGGGAAGCGGTCAGGAGGGATGGAAGGACTTTGACTCTAGAAGAGGATATGGTTGCCAAGGAATTGGAAGAGTCCGTGACCGAGTACTACCAAGACGTTTGACTCAAGGGTGGAATAGAAACGCTGCAGCAAGTACTCCGTAGGATGATAGGAGCATGGCTCCTTCCAACCAGTTAGATTTCCCATCCGCTGCGATCGAGTTGACTATTAGCACCGCCAGGAAGGCCGAGACTGTCTCGAGGGTGCCAAACTCGAAGGTCAGTGGAACACCGAGTGCCCATGCGATGATTACCATCAGGGGAGCGATGAAAACTGCAATCTGGGTCGAGGACCCCATAGAAATCGCGAAGGAAAGGTCCATCTTGTCCTTACCAGCGACTGTGACTGCGGTAAAGTGCTCTGCAGCGTTTCCGAACAGCGGAAGAAGTATGACGCCGATGAAAAGGTGGGGAAGTCCGAAGTCTTCTGCAGCATACTCGACGGAGTGAACGAGGATCTCGGCCATCCACGAAACTAGGACGGTCGCAACAACCAGCAGGATGATTGAGTCTCGTTGTGTCATTTCCGGTTCCTCGTGGTGAGACCCGTCCGTAGCGAAAAGGTGTACATGGGTACGGAATTGGAAGAGCAGGAACAGGCCATAGACCAAGAGAAGGATCGCCGCAGCGATATGGCTCAGATCCAGAAGTCTGGAGTCTCCCCCCTCACCCCCAACCGAAGAGTGGAATACCGTCGGAATTACCAGGACAATCATCGAGAGGAGGAGGAGGGAGCCGTTGGAGCTAACTTGGGTCTCGGAATATTTCTGCTCTGAATGATGGATTCCACCCCATACAAATGCGAGTCCCATTACCAGCAGGAGGTTTCCGAGGATACTACCAATCAGGCTGGCTTGGACAAGTTGGATGAAGAAGGACTGCGTTTCAGGGTCAGCAACCCTGGATGCCTCCAAGATAAGGAGGACCGCGATAATGAGTTCTGCAGCGTTTCCGAATGTAGCATTCAGCAATCCACCAAGAGATTCGGTTGTCCTCAATGCTATTTCCTCTGTTGCTCTACCCATGAGGAATGCCAGAGGCATGATTGCTATCAGAGAGGAGAAGAATGCCATGGAGTGATTCTGATCTACGTAGTTGAAGTAGAGAGTTATCGGTAATGCGAATAGTAGTATGTTCAGCTTTGTTTCCCTTGGATCCATTGCTCTCAACCAGCTAACTGACTCCGCCATACTGGTAGGGACAGTAGTTTTCTAGGTCAATGTTGCGATTCGGCACGGAGTATTCTTGTCGTTCGGACCACTCGATGTGTTCATGGATAGGTGCTTAAGGTTGGCACTTACGGGGACCCCGGGGGTTGGAAAGACCACTATATCCTCACTACTCGCTGATGTTGAATATCAGGTCGAAACAGTGCAGGACATTGCAGAGAGGTTTGGTTGTATTGACGATGTTGACTCAGAGGATGGCGCAAGACCTATCGATATTGACGACTTGAATAACCAGATTCATTCTGAATGGAAAAATAATCCGATTAAATCAATCGTTATTGACGGTCATCTCTCTCACTTACTACCGGTTGACTGCGTTGTTGTTCTTCGCTGCAGTCCATCTGTTCTCAGGAAAAGATTGACTGGGAGATCATATACGGAACAAAAAATCTCAGGTAATGTTGACTGGGAGATACTTGGATCGGCTTGGGCCGAGATGGATGATACTGTTCCGGCAATAGAGTTTGACACTTCGTCAGATGGAGTGGAAACGGTGTTTCAGGGGATTATGGATTGGGTAGCAGATGACTTCAAGCCGAGAAGGCCACTCAGACTAATCGACTGGATAGAGAGAGGAGAGGTTTAGGATGTTCGAGAAGATGAGGGAGAGGTGGACGAAAGTGATTAATCCACTAGTTCACAGAATGGGGGGCGTCGATCCTAGTTTACTTACATGGACCAGCCTCATCCTGTCTATTTTCGCATTCTATCTGCTAATGACCGCAGGGGACGACACCAATGGAGCAATCCTAATCGTTGGAGGTGTGGTCGTAATTCTAGTCGCCGGAGTTTTAGACGGATTAGACGGAGCCCTGGCAAGGCACCAAGGAACTGATGGGCCATATGGAGACTTTCTCGACCACACTATTGACAGGATAGTCGACGTTGGAATTCTAGTTGCAATCGGGATGAATGCAGCATTCGTGGACAACGTCGGCTCTGGATATCTGGCTGGCCTCCTCACCCTATTCGGTTCTTACATGGGCACTCAGGCTCAATCGGTCGGTCTGGACAGAATTTATGGAGGATTCTCAAGAGCCGACAGGATGGTGCTAACACTGGTTGCACTGGTTCTGGCAGCATGGCAGGCGCACTGGGGTGTAGAAGGAATAGAAATGTCCGATCTCCACTGGTTAGGAGAATGGGCGCTTTTGGGGAACAGTGAATTGAACGGCATGACTTTCGCTTTGGGTATTTCAGCTTGGGGTGGAGTGTACACATTCCTAGTCAGATTTGTCAAAACGAGAAACGGGCTACTGGCCTGATTGGCGATAAGACTGAGGCGTGAAAACGATTGTCTGACCCGTATACAATGGGGCAATGGTTATCCTCTATTCAACGCCCCTGACTCACGTGAAGCACCTAATTGAGAGAGTTTTGGAGCTCCAAGATGACGAGGCACAGTCACCGACAGTTCCCGAAGTCGAGGAAGTCCCAGACCTCGAGAACCTTCTGAAATCGCTACAACCGAAGATTAGGGTCTTTGGTTGCGGTGGGTGTGGATCAAACACGGTTGCCCGATTAGAGCAAGAGGGCCTGTTCGATGATGAATATGTCAAGGGGATGGCAGTAAACACAGACGCTCAACATCTGTTGAGAGTGAATGTCGAGAACAAGGTACTGATTGGTCGGTCCGCCCGAGGCAGGGGGGCGGGGGGCGATCCAGAGAAGGGAGAGCAAGCAGCGTACGAGTCAGAGCGTGTGCTGAAAACAGAGGTTGAGGAGTGCGATTTGGCATTCATCACCGCGGGTCTGGGTGGCGGCACTGGGACAGGCAGTGCCCATGTCGTCGCCAGGCTCGCAAAAGCATCCGAAGCTCTGACTATTGCTGTAGTTAGCTACCCCTTCGTATCAGAAGGCGCCGTACGTAGACAAAATGCGGAATGGGGGCTAGAGAGGCTGAGAGAAGTATGCGACACCGTCATAGTTCTTCCAAACGAAAGACTGCTCGAAGTCGAGGGAGTGAGGGATCTCCCTCTGGATGCAGCATTCAGGGTTGCAGATGAGCTACTGATGAGGAGCATATCCGGAGTCTCTGAAATGATCGCCAAGGAAGGAGTCGTCAACCTCGACTTCCAAGACCTCCGCTCAGTCATGGAGAACGGTGGAGGAGTGGCGATGATCGGACTCGGAGAGGCTTCAGTAGAAGAAGGAGCAGAGAAAGCAACCATGGAGGCACTAAAATCCCCTCTTCTTGATATTGATATTTCAGATGCCAGAGGAGCTCTGGTCAATGTAGTAGGTGGACCGGGTCTAACCCTCGGAGAAGCAGAACAGTGTGCCAAGATAATCCGAGAGAGCATCAATCCGTATGCGAGAATGATTTGGGGGGTGACTACAGACGAATCAATGGGTAGCGATATCAGAGTTCTTCTCGTTCTGACTGGGGTGAAGAGCGAACAGATTCACGGTGCTTCCCTACACACTCAGATGAGGAACCTAAGAAATAGAACGGTAGAGTTCGTTAGTTGACGCTACCAAAATAGAATAAATGAAGGTTGATTGCTTCCCGTTGTCCTTAAATGGAATCTGTAGGTCGGGGTGATGCTTCTAGGTGATAGCATGGCGGTTGAGAACTCTAAGGTGGGCCCTATCGAAGAGGTGGCTCAGTCCTGGCAGGACGAGATCGAGGGGCGCGTCAAGGGACTACAGACCGGTTCTTATGCTAGAATCCTGAAGATGGCCAAGAAGCCTACTAAGCAAGAGTTCAGGCAAACTGTAATCGTCTGTGGAATTGGCATGTTTGTTCTGGGGGCGATAGGTTTCGTAATCCTAGCCCTAATGGTCAATGTTTTCCCACCATTCTTCCAATGGCTGATAGGTTGAGGCGATAAAATGTCAGAGGCATATACTGTATATCTTCGAAGCGGAGAGAAGGTGCTTCTGATGCAGCGCTCCGATGAGGTTGCTGACTTTCCGGGTGCATGGGATGGAATTCACGGCATAGGTGATCCCAATGACCATGATTCGGTAGTTACAAGGATTACAGAGTGTACCGGGATTTCTGCGGAAAGTCTGCAATTGGTTCGCTCTGATATGGCACGTGGGCTTGCCTACGGAAATCGACTGAATGACGTTACGCCTATCCTGTTCATTACAGAAGAAGCTGAGGTCAGTCCTGGAGCCCTTTACAAGAATAGTGAGTGGGTAGATCCAGGTGCAATTCAGACCAAGGACTACGCGACTCCGCAGCTGAGAGAGATGTATGGCGACGTTGCCTCTTACCTGTATATTCTGAAAACCTCGATCGGTCAAGAGCAGAATGTAGCGGGAGAAATACGTGCTAGATTGTCTGGAACTGGTTCACTCAAGGATATCCAGGACAAAATCTTCGGAGTTCTCAGTCCTCATTACATGAAGGGATTCATTTTCGTTGAAGCCACTGCTATGCACCATGTGCAGAAACTAATCGGAAGAGTTGGCGTCGGAGTTACTCCTCTGAAGAATTGCAGCAAGGTTCTGGATGGAGAGGCACCTCTTGAGGACGTTCTTCCTTACTTGGAGCCCAAGGCTGCGACTTCTGGAATAGAAGAAGGCTGTATTGTTGAGATATCTGGCGGAGCATTCAGGGGCCAGGCTGCTAGAGTCACCAGAGTTGCAGAGACAAAGGAAGAGGTGACAGTCGAGTTATTCGAGGCAGCCGTACCCGTGGCACTCACTGTCCGGGCAGACCAGGTCAGAGTTACTCAGAGAGTGGAGTGACCTGAAATAACGATTTTCTGCGACGACATCATTATCATATAGGGAGAGCAGGTCGGCGAGGTCCGCGAAAGGAGGCTATTTTCATGTCAGCACGCAACGAGACCCCTCACAAAGTGGTTCAGGCTCTCGGGAAGAAGAAGTGCAATGGGTCATGGGAGGAGTCAACTGAGAATCTGACTATGGACCAAGTTAAGGGCATAGCCGAGGAACAGAAGGACCGATTGACAGGTAAGTCGCTTTACGCGCGCTGCCGAGAAGTAATGGGAACGTGCGTTGCTATGAGAGTCAAAGTCGAAGGAATGGAGCCGAAAATGGCTCTAAACGCAATGAGCGAGGGGGAGTTTAGCGAGCATTTCAGCTAGATTCACACGAGTTGCGGGAGAGGTGAAGAGCCTCGTGAACCGCAGAGGTGAGAAAAATGAAGGAAAATCTGCAAACGGCGATTCAGAGAGCAATTGACGAAGCACCAGAGAGGGGCTTCGTGGAATCTATCGAGATTTCTTTCACTATCAAGGACGTTGATCTGAAAGTCCCCACAAATAGAATCCAAGAAGAGGTCAGGCTTCCATCCGGAAGGGGAAAGCCAACGAAAATCGCGATGTTTGCCGGTGGCGAGATGGCGGCAAAGGCGAAGGCTGGGGGTCTCGAAGTTATCGATCCCACCACCATCGAGGACTTAGGTGGAAATCGTCAGAAGGCCAGAAAGATAGCAAAGCAATATGATTTCTTCCTATCGGAAATTCCGCATATGGGTACTGTCGGAAGATTCCTCGGAGGAGTTCTAGGACCTAGAGGGAAGATGCCAAGACCGGTTCCCCCCACTCTGGATCCGTCCGCTCTTGCGGCAGGACTGAAGGATACAGCCATAGTTCGTTCAAGGGACAGGGTGACATTCCACACAGCAGTAGGATCTAGAGAACAGGGTATTGATGACTTGACCTCCAACGCTGTGGCCGTCTGGGAAAGAGTGACGGGCAAGCTTGAGAGGGGCGCGGGGAATATCCGATCGTGTTTCGTTAAAACCTCTATGGGGCCATCAATTAGAGTGGAGGTGATCATTTGATTCCTAAGGTAGCGGGATGGAAAAAGGATCGAGTTTCAGAACTAACTGAAATCTTCAGCAGTGATGGAGTGGTGGCCGTTGTCGATGTGTCCGGTGTGCCTGCGAGCAATATGATCGATATGCGGAACACCCTACGAGACAGAATGAGCATTACAATGGCCAAGAAGTCACTAATGAGGATAGCATGGTCAAACGCTGGAAGACCCCAAGAGGAAATAGACGCCTTGCTAGAAGGCGCTCACATTCCTTGCGTGGTCCATAGTAACTCAATGAATGCCTTCGAGGTTTTCGCCGAACTGGAGAAGACTCGTCAAGGTAGGGCCGCAAAGGCTGGAGAGACTTTCCCAGATGACGTGACGATTCCTGCAGGCCCTACAGAGTTCGGTCCAGGTCCAATAGTTGGAGAGTTCAATGCAGTGGGCATACCAGCCAAGATCGACAAAGGCAAGGTTGCTATCCAGAGAGAGACGACTTTCTCCAAGGGAGATGAGATATCGGCGGATTTGGGGATAATGCTTGCCAAGCTGGGAGTCAATCCGATTGAGATTGGCCTTATACTAACTGGCGCAATTGAAGAAGGGCATATTTTCCAGTCATCTGACTTGGACCTAGACACAGACGGACTCCGTAACGACATAGTGTTGGGGACTTCTGGTGCTTTCAATCTGGCATGTAACATCAGGTGGTTCTCCTCCATTACAACTCCAACCCTCATCTCAAAAGCCTCTTCAGAGGCACTATCTGTTGCTGTGGAGGCGGGGGTGTTGAACGATGCTACTGCTGCTTCCATACTATCCCAAGCGCGTGCTCGTGCTCTGTCCCTAGCAGGACAACTAGATTCCTCAGCTCTTGATGAAGAGTTGCAAGCTGCTCTAGGAGCAGCCTCTCAAAGTGCTGTAGCTGCCCCCTCCGAGGCAGCAAGCTCGGAAGAGGTCGAAGAGGCCGAAGTCGAAGAGGAAGAGGAGGAAGAGGATGCTGGGTTCGGTGGACTCGGCGATCTCTTCGGATGAATAAAAAGGTGAATGAAATGGAATATGTATATGCTGCAATGTTGTTGCATTCTGCAGGAAAGGACATCGATGACAAGGCCGTCGGCTCAGTGCTGAAGGCTGCAGGAGTCGAGGCTGATGGGGCCCGAGTGAAGGCCCTAGTAGCCTCTCTAGGCTCTGTGGACATCGATGAGGCCATGGCGACCGCGGTCGCCGCCCCAGTGGCATCGGCTGCTCCTGCTGCTTCTTCCGGTGGAGATGCTGCTGAGGCTGCTCCCGCTGAGGAAGAGGCGGCTGAGGAGCCCGAGGAAGAGGCGGGCGGCTTCGAAGGTCTTGGCTCCCTGTTCGGCTGAAGCAACGATTGGAACGAATTAACGCGAAGCCGCTATGGGCGAGGGCCTCGAGGGTGTCCCAATGTCAGTGGAGCGGATGCTGGAAATTCCCGTCAGCATAGTGCCCACCGATGCCATCAGGGCTATGAGGATAATTGGCGAGAGTCGCGGATGGGAAATGAGTCGGTTTCAAGACTCAACTTTGGTTCACCGTTGGGCGATTATTGTTCCAATAGCAAAGAGAGCTAGGGTTCTCGGTTTGAAGGTTACAGATGGAGAGGCCAAGGGACTGGAGATCAGATCTTGGAGCTACGTCCCCGGGTCATCTGGAAGGCTGTCCTTCGTGGTCTTCAGAATTCCAGAGGAATTTGATGAGGGTTGGAAAGAATTCCTGAATCAATGGACTGCAAAACTGCCAAGGTGCCCATGGAAGTGGACTTTCATAGAGAGATCGATAATAGGTTATCTCCTTCCAGAATTCAGAAAATCCAGGAAGATCTTCTCTGAAGAGGGCGTGGATATAGGTGACTGGAAGGGACTTCAAGAGTAATGATTGACACTACTATGATTCACATTGGGAGAGAAATTGATAGGGAGGCCAGAGAGCGACAAGCGAAGCGGCATGGACTTTCAAGACCTAGTAGATACCCCTCAGAAGGTAAAGACTCTGGCTGGGACCGTAGTGTTCCTCGTTGCATTTCCCATATACTTCGAGGCTCTGCCATCTCTGATAGACGATGGTCTTGAAGGTGGCGGATCTTCAGGCCTTTCGGGTTCTCTGCAGGTTAGTTTTGAGGAAGTTTCGACAACGCTGACAGAGTCAGTCACGCTAGGTGATGGGCAGAGTCACGACTCATTCTTCGACTTGATGATTGAAACGGAACTAAGCATAGGATACGTGCAACTGCAGATATCATGCTTCGATAACGACGAGGCCGGACCGGGATTCACGGACTCCGTTGATGGAGAAAGCGATCTAAGTGACATTGAGGGAGTCGATGACCAGACTGCTGATGGAGCCTGCACTGGAGGAGGAAATGGTGGATTCACAATGAGGTGGGACGTCACAGAGGGCTATACTGGCGAGAGTTACTCAGAGCAGAATATGACAGAGAAAGAAATCAGAGAGTTTTGGAACGACGGAGGCAGGGGCAGAGGCGCCTGGATAGCCACTATCACTGCTGATATTGAAGCAGTCCCAGTCCCAATAGCCGGGGAAGCGATTGACGACGATGAGGACTTCGATATCAGTTGGACTGCTGTGAGCTACGATTTGATAATTGGGGTATCCGAATCCTCGACTCAGGACTAGGTCTTTGCTAGGATGGAGACCACAGCTCCGTCAGAAAGTTCGTGATCGCCCCCGATCACTCTTCCAGTTCTTGCATCTATGGCCCTGACGAATCCTTCCCCTAAATCAGAATGCACTCGATACGCGAGTCCCTTAGCGGTGGTTCCGGCAGGGACTAGAATAGCGTCAGGCAGGGATCTGCCGTCTCCATCCACCCAATGGGTCTCATCCTGAACAGGGTAGCAGACAACTCTTGACAGTTGTCTGAAGACCATGTCAGAAATAAGGCCAACTAGACCACCACCTCTCCAAGAAGAAATTGAATTGGAGATTGACCCCAGTGCTTCTCTCTGCCTTTCTGAGAGCGTGTCCTCACCCACTTCTGTTAGGCTGAAGTCAGAGTCTCCTGGTTGGTAGACTATCATTCCAGAAGAAGAAGCTCTCCGAAGAGCCAGTTCAGCCTCGGCACTGGTGAAAATAACCCTCCCTCCAGAGGACTCGATTTCCGATTCTAACTCTGTACAGCTGTGGATCTGATTGTCTGCCTTGTTTGCTGCAATAGATATCGGGAACATGCTCTTCCGGATTGATGAAGCGATTGTCCTCAGTTGGTCATCCCCCCACGATGTGATGTCTTGTGAATCTGGGTATTCCCTCTGAACGGATGAGAGGGCCACAGAAATATGGATGTCCTTAGCCCCGATTCCAGTCAATCTGTCCATTAGGTGCTCTTGTACGGCTCTGTTTCCTTCTGCTTGGGCCCTTCTCGAGACTCTGTCCCATCCATTCCCTATTATGCCCATAATCCACAAGTCCAGCTCGGACAGGAGGAAACGATGCTCTTCAATCGGCTCCGAGCCACCCGAACCTACCGGATTTCCCTCTAAGTCAGTTGTTCCGGATACGTCGACGACCTGGATTAGTGCATCACACCTGGAGAGATCTGAGAGGAATTGGTTCCCCCTGCCCCTTCCCTCGTGAGCTCCGGGAACCAAACCGGCTACATCGACCAGGGTCACCGGAACCAGTCTCTTGAATCCGGAACATGAACCGGTGTTTGGCGAGCATATGCTACCCTTCCTATCATCATCTGGCCCAGAGATGTCCAGACGGCCCGAGGATTCCCTTCTATCACGTAGTTCTGAACAGGCACAGGGGCTTGGGAGCGGTATCCAAGTGACACCCACATTGGGTTCTATTGTCGTAAAAGGATAGTTTGCGATATCAACCGGCATCTCCGTCAAAGCTGAGAATGCTGTCGATTTCCCCACATTGGGCTTCCCGACCAGTCCTATTCTCATGGTATCCCGATTGAGGCAGTGGCTATTGAACCATGGACTATGTGGTCGGGTTAAATCTCTGTAGCGCTACCTGGGAGGTCAGTGCTGGATTCTGGTACCACTACTGTGTCTAGTTTCCCCTCCCTCTGGGCTAGGATCTTCCTGACCGTGGTCTCCTTTGTTAGCATGTAAGGGCTGGAAATTGACGTTGAGGAGAGGTTTTGCTCCTCACTAGCCGGGGCCCCTCTGAATGTCCCGCTAATCATGTTCAATGAGTGATAAACTGAACCGATGACCGTGCCGTAGAAAAGGACGGATCCAAGAACGCGGATTCTATTCGCAGTCGAGTTTTCGTCGTCGACTGCCGCTTCAATAAGTGCCATGTCGGAGAAATCGGCCATCATTGTGAAGACTAGCCCGGAGAAAGCTCCTCCCGCCATCAACCAGAATGCCCATCTAGAACGATTAATGGAAAGCATGTTCCTCCCTGAGACCTCAGGGAAAATGGATAGAGCGGAGCCCAGTGACGCAGGGATGAAGACTACCCAAAGGCCCAGAAGAACTAGAGAAGTGTGGATTCCCGTTAGTTCATTGGTTCCTGTGATGTAGTCAGTGTGGACAAATAGCCCCCCGATAGCAATAGGTACGGCCATGAACGCAGCTAGGTTGATTTCTGGCATTCCGGGAGAGTCAGGGTTCTCTATAAACACGTCATCTCCCCTCATTGTCGCTAGAACGTTGGCAGAAAGAGCGATAATCGGTATGAGTGAAAGTGCCAGTAGGAAAGATCCTGCTAGGATATCGTTTCTTGTTGGTTCGAAGGTTGCAGTCCCGATTCCGAGGAAGTCAGAAGAAATCTCGCCTTCGATAAGACCAGCTGGATTAATCGAGATGATAGCCCCGACCATGGTAACCGCTGCCAGAGATCTAGACCAAAGTGGGTTTCCACTACCTCTTGAAGAACCATAGAGAAGCGCTCCAGAAACCATCAGGAAGAATGTAGTCCCGCTGAACCTAGTGGCCAGCCACTGACCTGATCCTGAGTCAAGAGAACCCGTGAGCGCTAGGGATAGTATTGAGATTGGTGCTGAAATCATACCAATAATCATCATCCAGGCAGGTAGGGGCATCTTCCTTGTCCGAGACGAGGCGGTGAGTAGCATGTTGACAATTACCGCAAGAAGTACTAGGTTGGTGAGTATGGTAGCTATCGGCATAACTGGAACGCCTGCGATTTCAGGTTTGTTTGCGCCGACAAACATCACGATCACTGCTAGCGTCCAAACAAAAGACATGAGAGTTGCATTCTTCTCCGTAGCTAGAGAGGTTGCGCCCAATTCTGGTACTATATGCATCGAGGAGCCGATTAGGAGCATCCCCATTGACCCGTATACTGCAATTAGTATTCCCGATGTCGTCAAGGATGTTGATACCGGATTCAACCCCCATGCTGTTAGGCTGTGAAGAGCTTGGGGATCGTGTGAAAGCCAGAGTCCGCAGAATGTAACCAATGAGGCGGGGATTATCCAGAGGGTTCCTTGCAATATCCAGGTGGTGGATGCTGAGCCCTTTTTCCCGTCTACGAAGTCTATGGGCGGTCCAAGTGCCTTCTCGAGCATGAACAAACTCATACTCTTCGAGACATCTGTGAATACCCATATTCCCCTATTTACCATGATGAAAACAGCTAGGATAATCAGCCAGAAGGTTATCATTGCAGTGATTAGCCCCATATGATTGCCTCACTCACTGGTTGCCTCGGCTAGCATTGTCCCCAATATCGCAAAAATCCCAATCATGGCCCCTAGGATGAAGAACCATATTCCTGAGTCGAAAACGCCATCGAAGACGGGAAGAACGCTAGAAATTACTGGAAGGTCACTTGAAGGGAAGAGGATCCCATACAGGACCAGGAACACTATCGTGGAGACAAATCCCATCACCAGCATTACCCAGGATGATGATGGTTCTCCCTCGCCTTGGAGGAACTCGCCGATCAAAGTTGATTCCTCATCGGACAATCAATCACCCCGGAATCTCACAATTCCAATCCTACCACCGGAGATTTGCCCTTAAGCCTTGGGCGTACACAGTTAGTCAGCCGCGTTAAGGGGCACGAACAATGTCTGTCGGGTTTCCTCTACGGAACGTCCCGAAACCTAGAGGCAGGGGGAAGCTGTTGTCATTCTCGATTTCTGCTCTCCAATGCGACTTACATGAGCATTCAAGGTGACTGAATTCTTCAGTATCTCCGGATACTGAGTATCTCTCTATAGCTGCTACGACCTCGCTGTCACATTGCCCGCAATTGTGAGCCCCACGAATCTTTCCACCTGCCGTAGGGTGGACGATGATCCTGCAAGATTCGTCTCCAAGATGCTCGTGCGACCTCAAAATCATCTCAACCAACGACCATAGCCAGGGGGGCCTGTACTCCTTGTTCCTGAACAGCCTATCGACAATAGTGTTCTTCTGGATGTTCATTGGGTTGACTGATACTTCATCAGAATATTGAGCCACATTGGTGAGCCAGGAGGTCGTATGCACCAATGCGTCGCCCTCGGACATGAAGGGTGGCTTGAACAGAAGGTATGTCTTCACACGCAAGTTGTTGTCCCTAAGCATCTGGACCGCTGCATGCCATTGCTTCGTAGTGAAACCCTTATTGACGTGGAAACGAAGGACTTTGTCGTCATAGGCTTCTAGTCCAATTGCCACAGTACAACCAGGATGTCTCTCTGCGACCCATGATATCTTCTCGGGAGTACACATCTGAGCCTGTGCTTCGACTACAAGATGTAGTCCCATCCGGGCAGTTTCTCTAAGAACAAGATCCTGCCACTCGGGAGGGTTCTCTCGATCTTCGAAGAAGGTTCCCGAGGTGTAAACCTTGACCATGCCACAGTCTTCAAATTGATTCGTAGTGTCCTTAGCAAATTCCCACTGAGAAAACATATCTTCTGCGGACACATCGTCTCTGACATCATTGAAGTAGCCACAGAATGTGCAGCCTGACTTCCACCACCAAGCACAACCCTTTGATCTCAGTATCACTGTAGCTGCAGTACATGGCGTACCATCGGGTAGATTCTCGGGAGTCTTGTAGACAGTAACCGGCTTACTTGCATCCCAAGATTCACGGAATGAAACCGACTCTGGAGTGTTCTCTGGAGCCTTGATTAGGTGATGGACCTTGACAGCCTTGGAGCCATCTCCCAGCACTCCGCATGCATTGGCCATGATGCCCGTTCCATGTTCTCCTATTGATATTGACGTGCTTCAAAAGCGATTAACACTAGATGTGGCAGAACACACTAAAGGTCCTCTCGCTGTGGTTAATGGTGGTAATTAGATGGAGTTTTCATTAGGAGGAAAAATTGACGGGATGAATGAAGATGACAACAGGGCTCTGACGAGTTGGTACTGGTACGATTGGGCTAACCAAGCATTCGCGCTGACAGTTGGGACCGTGCTTGGCGGTCAACTAATTACTAGGTACTTCAATCTAGCAACTGGGGGCTCGTCCGAAATCGCAGGATTCAATGTCACTGGGACGTCTTTCTACGCGGCCGTACTTGGTTTGTCGATGGTTTTTGTCGCTATCTCCAGTCCCATTCTCGGAGCCATTGCAGATAGGATCAGAATCAAGAAGAAGATAGTGTGGATATACACGTTAGTAGGAGTAGTGTTTACTGCATTCATGGGGGTGGCACCCCATCTAGATGCTAATTCTGCCTACAGGCTTCTGGCTTTCTGCTTCTTAATGGGGCAGATAGGAATGGCTGGTGGCAACACGATATACTATGCATTCATGCCCTATCTAGCAGAACAAAACCAGATGGAGAAGGTGTCGAGCTGGGGGTTTGCCTACGGCTTTGCTGGTGGGTCTCTAATTCTGATATTGCACCTAGTCGTCTTGGTAACGGGTGCGTTCGGATTAACAGATGCTTACGGTCCATGGACACTGACCTTTGCATTCGTGACCACTTCTCTCTGGTGGCTTGGTTTTGGTCTACCATTCTTTAGGAATACTCCGGAGCCGGAAATCGCAAATGAGAGGTCTTATGGTTCAATTATGGAAGCTGTTGGTGATGGGTTTAACGAGGTCAGGGGTACTTTCAGAGAAGTAAAGAAGTACAGAATTTTAGTAATTTACCTGTTATCTTACCTTCTGTTCTATGACGTTCTCCACACTGTTGGAGGAGTTGCGACTTCATTCGCTGAAAATGATCTTCGACTGCCGGTATTGATGAATTTCGTTCTTATTCTTCTGGCCAACATAATTGCCATCCCGATGTCAGTAGTAGGAGGGATGTTGGCTGCTAGATATGGGGCAAAGTCAGTTCTCGGGGGATCCATCGGTGTCTACATGGTTGTTCTAATCCTTGCAACTGGGTTCGCACCGCTTGACCTGGAAGATGATCACGATAGGTTCGACTTCAGGTACGATTTTGATTCTGAATCTGATGAATACGTCCTCTCCACCCTTCATGATAGAGGAGTTAAGGGTTGGGTTAGCAAGTCTGGATCGGGCGATGAGGAGTTCAGGAACGCCTTCCTGCATTACATGATTGAAGGAGCCTTGGATGGTGACGTTTGGTCTGATTCTGACGTAGAGAGAACGAGGATATCGGTAGATGAGGCAACGCTTCTTGAGTCTGAAATGCACGGAATGCTCGATCACAGGTGGTCATTCTCATTCAAGGGTGGAGTCCTGGATGGTGATCACTCTGTGGGGAGCAATCATATCACGATTATCGAAGGAGGGCCTATTGACTGGTGGCCTAATTTCCTAAGAGACAACGTCTGGGGTCCTCTAAACTTCGGAGTAACGCTACAATGGATACTGCTCGGCACCATGGTTGGGTTCGTCCAGGGCTCTGCTGGGGCACAGGCAAGGAGTCTGTTCGCATATCTTGTTCCAAAGACGAGGACTACTGAGTTCTTCGGCTTCTTCGGCTTCATGGGCAAGGCTGCCGCAGTGATTGGTCC
>LURZ01000014.1:0-62079 GCA_001629255.1 Marine group II euryarchaeote REDSEA-S42_B7 | reverse complement strand
TTCCCGTTAATTGACGTTGAGGAAGGAAAGAGGGTTGCTAGACAGGCAGATACTGATGCTGGATTGTATTTCGAGGAGGATTAGGATGAAGAATTTCGAACTGGTTCAGAATGTACTCTCAGTTCTCGTGATGGCGCTCTTTGGGGTTATCATCGGTTTGGCTATGGTTCCCTCGTATCTACTATTCATCGAGTTGACTTCGATGACAGAAGGGAAAGGAGGACTGGTTGAGGCAGTTGGAATCTGTGTCGGTTTGGGCCTGGGTTACATCATTTGGGGAGTCGTGCTACTAATTGTATGCGGATTGATGGGAGGTCTTTTCAGGATTAGGAAAGAAGAGGGGAGGTATTCTTTGAGGTCTTTCATTACAATTCAATGGGCATTCTCATTGGTGTCTCACAGGGTCGCTCAGACTTTCCTAGGCCTCGTAGTACCCTCCTTCCTTGCAAATTTGTATTACAGGATGATGGGTGCTAAGATTGGGAGAGGCGCCCAACTAAATTCGATGATGATTAATGACGCATCCATGGTTACTATCGGAGACAATGTAGTCGTAGGTGGGAATGCTGCGATAAACGCTCACCTAGTTGAGAGCGGGGAGATAGTGCTCGCACCAGTGAGGATCGGGGATGGCGCCCTAATTGGCGGAGGTAGTATTGTGCAGCCTGGGTGTACGATAGGGAATGGCGCTGTTGTGGCTTCCAGGGCTGTCGTTCCAAAGTGGACCGAAATTCCAGCAGGAGAAGTCTGGGGAGGGATTCCTGCAAGATTTATCAAGAAGAAAGAGGAATGAATCGCTACTCGTTTTCTGTTTCAGGGCCTTCTTCCTCTGTCGGCTCTTCTTCGGTGGACATCTCCTTGATTTCCTCTATCACTGCCTGCTTCTGCTCCTGGAATGACTCCTGCTTAGACTGGATATCCTTGGCGGTCGAAATGGCCCTGTCAATCATATCGTGACGAGTCTGAATCGCATCACTAAGGTCCTCGAACAGTTGCATGTGCTGCACGTACCAGTCGTCCCTGGCTGCTAGCTCCGATTGGGCGGCTTGGTTGGACTCATCGATCTCCTCTGCGACGGTGAGTACCTGCCCGAGTCTTGCCTTCTCCCTCTCCAGCATCTCCTCGGTCTTGTCGAGTTTACTCTCTAAGAATGGGATCTTTGTGTTGGCCTTCGCGAGTTCCACTTCCATCTCGTCCTTCTGCCTGCGGAGGTTGCTGAGGAGATTGTTGATTCCCTCCTTCTCGGTCTCTTTGACGATAAGTTCACGGTTCAGCGCCTCAACTTGAGCCTTCATCTCTCCGATGTCAGCCTCCTGGGCCTGGTAAGCAACGAGGAGTTTGTCCAATGCCTCCTTGTCCTTCTCGGCCTGCTGTTCGAGGTCTCGGATTGTCTGTTGGGGATCGGCTCCTGCAGAGTCGTCTTGGTCCATCATCCTCCATAGTCCGAAGGTGCCCCCGATATAACCTCGGCGGCAACAGGATTGGTGAGTCCGGGCAAATCAGAGGTTTTCGGAAATTGCTGTTATTGTCGCAGAAAGAGCGACTGTCAGCCTCTTTGATGAAGGGATGTGCAGTTTCTCGTCGGGTCCATGGGCGTTGTTACCTGGTCCCGAAGTACCGGTGCACAGAAACATAGCTTCTGGGTATTTGCCCTGCATCATCGACATGAAGGGGATGGTTCCCCCTGTCCATGTTGCCAGTGGGGGCAGCCCTGTCAACTCCATCGATGCCTCGTTGATGGCTTCTGAGATCGGTCCGTCTAGTGGCGGTGCATGGAAACCGTCGGAACATGAGTCAGGAGTGAATGTGACCTCTGCCCCGTATGGGGGGTCCTCCTCCAGGATTTCCTTTGCACGAGCTAAAGCATACTCCGAATCGACCCCCGGGGGTATTCTGAAGCTCAGTTTCAGGTCTGTGTTCGTTCGGAGGACGTTTCCCGCGTCCTGCACCGAAGGAATTCCATCTGCTCCGATGATGGACAGGGTAGGCTCCCAGTTCATTGCCACTATCATGTCCTCCGTGGTTTCGGAGGCCTGTCTGAGGGTATCCACCGTTGGGAACTGTTCCCATATGCTGTCGCCTACTATATCCTTGAGGGAGATTGCGTTCTCTCTGACTTCTCCGGGGATTTCCACGTGCATCTCTGGGATTCTGACCTTTCCGGAGGATGAGTCCTCCACCCTGTCCAGTAGAATTCGCTGGATCCTGAAAGAAGAAGGGATCGAGCCCCCGGAGTTCCCTGAGTGAATTCCCTCGTGAGATACCTTCACAGAGAGAGTCCCGGAGACGAGCCCACGAAGGGCCTCCGTCATCCAAATATGGTCATAATCGGGACCACCGCTGTCCAAAACGACCACCATGTCAGGATTTCCAAGCTTCTCGGTAAGTGCCTCCAGGTACGTTGGGAGATCGAATGAACCGGATTCCTCGCATGTCTCGATAACCATGGTGCAACGGGGATGGGGGGCACCCGCCTCTTGCAGGAGTCTTACAGATGTGGCGCAAAGGTATCCCCCATATCCATCATCGACGGAGCCCCTGCCATAGAGCCATGGATCCCTCCTCACTGCTTTCAGCGGATGTAGACCCTCTGACCACAATTCAGGCTTTGACGGCTGCTTGTCCAGATGGGAGTAGAATATTACCTCGCCCGGGCCGGTTCCCTCTATTGTGACGATTAGTACGGGCGATAGTTCGCCTATCCTATGCTTCTCGTACGACATTCCTGCTATTCCCTGATCGTCCAACCACTCGCAAAATAGTTCGATAGTGGCATCAAGTTCGCCCATCTCGGCCCAGTTGGGCTCGAATAGGGGAGATAGGGCCTTTATTCCGATGAAATCGGACAGACTGGGCAAAATGGAGGACTCCCATATCTCTTCGCTCCTATCCATCAGTCGTCCTAGGTTAAGCGTCATGACCCCAACCCTTGGCGTTCACTCATGGACTCTTCGACTCGATTTCCTCTGGAATCGAGCAGGTCCTGCACTTCGAAATCCGATTCTCGTAGTCCTTCTCTACGTCGGACAGGGGGAACTCTGAGGCTAACGACATCCTGGCCGTCAGAGCAAGCGTCTTCTCCAGGTCTTTCTTGGCCTTATTTAGAGTCTCTAAGGGATACTCCACTAGCCTTCCAGAAACCCCTACTAGTATCGCTGGAGGGAGGACCTCCCGCCTAGGTAGTCCTTCACGCTCCTTGTCCGACTCCGACTCTTCCAATGCAAGGTGGTAGAGAGCCATCTGCAGCCTGTGCTTGTGTAGCAGGGATTCCTCGGCCTGACAAGCGGGTCCTGTTGAGTCCTCACCTAGAGAGTCCAGAAGGCCACTTTCCCAGTCTCCAATTAGGGAGCTTGCATCCGTAGTTTTCAGGTCAATGGCTCGAATCGCTGGAGCTCCGTCATCACTCTTAGTGCACAGAACCAAGTCTATGATCCCGCTTAATTCGACTCTGGTGGAGTTGAGTGAAATTAGTACTTCCTCTCCGTCTGGTGTCCACTTCCCTCTTGTCACAGATTCGAATTCGGTGGGGATGGATATGTGGAATGGCATCTCAGTCCTCAAGCCCTCTACCTTCCTACCATCAACCTCCATGCCCCTGACCATAGCACCCAGTTTTCCGTCGGAAATTCTGTGCGACATGGTTGAAGTGACCTCTGAAACCTTCTGTAGGTCGGCTCCTGGAGGAAGTAGTTCTCTGAAGGCGGTCTGATGTATCTCTCTGTTGTTTATCCTGTCCTCTGTGCGAGTGGTCCAGGACTTGGGCAGAGGGGTGCTTGGTCCGTTCTGTTCGGGTCCTGGGTTTCCGATTCCAATCTCGATTATCCTATGGAAAACGTTTCCGAATATTGCTGGATCAACAGACAGCGAGTGTTCTTGCCAATTCTGAGAGTCTTCGTTTGTCATGGTATTTCTTGACTCTAATCCGGCTCTCACCTCCATCCAATGGCACCTTGGGCAATCGAAGTAGGATGGTAGCTTGCTGGGATTCGCCCTGACTATCGTCGAGTAGCTAATCGGTTCTGGAATAACTGGCTCAGGATCTTTTTCTTTGATGATACGGGATGCTGTGTCAACAATCTCGACTTGTTGAATTGGGGTAGTGAAGACGTTTCCATCGCTTCCGAGTCCGGGGAAGCACTCTGGATGGTGTAGCATTATGATGCCAGTCTTGTTCCTACAGCCCAAGTATGCGTCTTCCATTATCGAGACTGGACATATCTTTCTGTCACCCCCGTTGACTAACATTGGTTCTGAGTGGGCATCTGTGGGGCTCAACCATGGAGAGTTGTACTCATTCCTTCTCCATGAGCCCATCCTCAAGGATTCCAGCCACATCTGTCCTAGTTGAGGAGCTTGCTTATCATACGTCCATGGAAGTAAGATCCCCTCGTCTTCTACCCATTCAGTGCCCTTGGGGGATCCAGCAATGATTAGCCTCTCCTCTGCCCTGGTGGCTGCGACATATAGGAGCCTCCTTGCCTCGGCGTTCTTCCTGGCTCTGTGGAGGAGGGTCGCGTGATTCCAGAGTGCGGAAATAGGCGTCTTTCCCGAGGGCCATGGCTTTGGGTGACCTGCAAATATCTCTGGTCCGACTATCAGCCTGCTGTTCTGTTCATTCCTCATGTTTGTCTGTCTGGAGGAAAAAAGGTCTGCCAGGACAACCACCTTCGCCTCTAGTCCCTTGGAGCTGTGAATCGTCATGACCTGTACAGAATCGCTTTGCGGAATCGTGGATGCCTCGAGAGACTGGGAACTCCTTTCTTTAAGTTCTCTTAGTCGGTCGGCGAGGACTATCGGATCACCGCCGACCTGCGCCGATAGCTCCCTGAACAGTTCGACAAATTGCTCGGCATCCTGGCGCGACACGTCATCTGGATATGCCACTAGCAAGTCAGAGCGATCTATTGTATCCTCGAGAAGTTCCGCCAACCTGGAGGAAGATGAGAGCGCGCACCACCTAGATACTAATGCCCTCTGCCTCTCGTCACTACAGTGGGATAACATGACTGAGAGAAGGTTCGCACCCTTCTCTGCCGATGACAGGTACCTCTGAAGTTGTCCGTCGCTCATCCCAATCAGAGGAGAACGGGCGACCCATGCTGCATTATGGCGGGAATTCGGTCTCGCAGCCAATTGGACCAATCCCTCTAGAGCTGATGCCGCAGGACGTTCCAGAAGGCTTCCCTCTCGATCTACCTGCGATGGCACCCCTACATCTTGCAGGTTCCTGACGATAACGTCTCTGAGGTTCACCCTGTTAGGAAGAAGTATTGTGATGTCGCTGGGCTGGATTGGTTCTCCGGAATCCACTTCTTTCCACTTACCGCATGAGGACTTTACCCTGACCGGTGTTCCCTCAATCAGGCTTTTTACCCTCAATGCGATCAGCAGCGCCTGCCTCTCTAGCCTGTCTGGGCTACCTGGCCCGAAGGGGTCCAAGTGCGTCCCCAGATCGGTTGGGGGGTCAGATGAGTCATCAGAGTCAGGCGGGCATATCCACTCGATTGATGCTGAGGCGTCCCTCTTATCGGGGAACGAGTGCAGCGTCTGAGAGGATGCGTAGAAGTCTGCCTTCGAGAGTATCCTATGCCTGTCGGAGAAAATGTCTTCCCACCATTCGTTCATTACTTCCAACAGCCCTCCAGCAGAACGATAGTTCACCTTCAGAGATACCATTCCCTCTTGTCGGGCCCTTACCTCCTCTGAAGATGGGGCGGGAAGGTCCCAGTCGGTTGCGTCGAAAGGAATCCAGGGGGCCAAGTCCCTGCCGCCCCTCTCCAAATACTCAGTGGCCCTAGCTATTGACGAAAGGTGGTCATTCCTCGGATCCCTGCTGTGTGTCTCCCTCCTTAGTGATGGTTTTCTGGTGAGTTCCGGCACACTGGAGAACTCGTGAACGTTCACTGCCCTCAGGGACTTTGCATAGTCTAGGAATCCCGTGACCTCCGCCTGTCTGAAGGCATAGATGCTCTGCTTGACGTCTCCGACATAGCACACCGTTGGTTCCCAGGGGGTATCCGCCCTCGGGCCGTCCCCTTCCCTTACCTCCCTAGGGCCCCAGAGACGCGAAAGGAGCCTCCATTGTAGAGGCGAGTTGTCTTGGGCCTCATCGATGATGAATGCCCTGAACCTCCTTCGGATTTGGCCTAGGAGGAGGTGTCGACTCTCGATATCGGCTCGCATAGCTTCCAGTCTCGAGGCCGCCTCGCCGGCCAGGTTACGGTTTTTTTCCAGATTGGAGATTACATCTAATGCCCTGTGTATATGATCGTCCCTCCATGGGCTGTTCTGGTCTATGGAGTCCAGAGCCTGTTGGACACTAGGGTGGTAGAAGGTCCTGCATACCTCGGGGCAGTTTGCCAGCAGTAGGTCTCCTGCTAGCCTCTGGATGTCGTCGAAGTCGTGAGCCTCATCCCGTTGCTTCAGATTCTTTATGACGCCCTGGAATCCCAGGTGCAGAAGGTGGAGGTCTCTGAGATTCTGAATCTCGGCCTCTAGGCTGAAATGATGGTGCTTATTGGGATCCTCGAGTCTCTCGGGGATATTCATTTCCAGGGCGATTATCGGCTTCGACCAATCATCGGGGACCTGCGGCGGCTCGGACTCTCCTAGTAGGATTGCCACCCTCACGAAGTGGAGGACCATACTGCCCAATTCATCCGACCAGATACCAGATAGTTCTGCTGATTTGTCCTTCAATGTGGTTTTGTAAAGTGCCTTCAGGTTCGCATCTTTGATGTCAGCGAAACTCCTAATCCCTGCTTCCCACTCATCTGATGGGAGCTTCAATCTAGGGAAGTGCCTCATTTCCTTTGCCATCAGCGTGGTTGGGCTTACGGTGCACGTCAGTACGTGGTCCAGTTCTATCGAGCTCTTCCAGGCAAGCCATCCTAGTCTCGGCTGCCCATCCGGATGCAGAGGGAGTCTGGATGCATTCCTTGATTGTCTCGAAAACTACCCGGATGATTTTGTGGACCCTCTCGGCTTGCTCGTTGATGTCCGCCCCTTCTATCGATGACATGATCATCGCGAGTAGCTTGTCCCTGTCCACGTTGCCTTCTTCGTCCATTACTTTACGAGATGACTCTTCAACGAACACCGATTTCCCCACCAGTGCTCGGAGCACCCGTGAAGCAGATGTCCGTCCGGAGTAGTGCTGGGCAACCCTGTCTCTCGCGGAAAGTACCTCGGTAGCGATATGCGCGGGAATCCCCGCATCGACTGCATCCCCGATTCTGGATTTGTCGCTTGCGAGCCTCCATATCGTTCTTAGGGACGTCTCCACTAGGATTGCCCTCGCAGCGTCAGAAACATTCTCCCTACTAAGGGCATCCCCAAGTTTCCCTCTATACGGAGAAACTAGCTGAGACAGGAACGAGTCAATGGTGCCGATGGGGGCATCCTCGAGGAGAGTTAGGAGTTGTTCGATGAAACCTTGGCTCTTGACCCTTGGATCGTAGCGATGTTTACTGTCTTCCCCTAGAGGTCCAGGCCTGATTCTCGAGATGGTTCTTCGCAGTCTGTCCTTCATCTCGTCGGCTGCCCTGTTGGTGAATGTGAGTAGTACTACCTCGCTTGGCAGTAGACCATCCCAATCCTGCAGATTGGTCCGCTCAGAGGCAGGTGCGGTTACCATCCCTCCTCCTATGCTAGGTGCCCTAGCTGGCTTTGGGAGGATTCGGGTTGCTCTCTGGTCATTGGCCAGATAGTGCTCAATGACTCTTTCAACGATGGTACTTGTCTTACCGGTTCCGGCTCCTGCGTCGATAACGATATGCGAGTCAAGATTTAGGGCCAGTCTCTGAGCCGTGTTCAGTCGAATCAGAAGGACCCCTCCATCCTAACTTCGCAGATCTCTCTCACGGGACAATATGCACAGACTTTTGGGGAAGGAGTGGGGTGTACCTTTCCCATTCTGGCATCGCTAGCTACTCCCATGGCTACGGAGAGCCGTTGGGCCAAC
Source organism: Marine group II euryarchaeote REDSEA-S42_B7 (assembly GCA_001629255.1). GTDB lineage: Archaea > Thermoplasmatota > Poseidoniia > Poseidoniales > Thalassarchaeaceae > UBA36. Next base: position 54,116 of record LURZ01000014.1, on the reverse strand, counting down.
CAAGCCCTGAAATGATCTGAGTCGGCTTTCTCGTCCTCATCCATGAATCTATGCAATCCAGAGGTGATTGTGGTTTGTGTACCGATATTTGTTCCCGAGCAAGGAGATCCGAATAGTGAGGATAATTCTAGGAAGTGTTCTGATTTGTGCCCGATGACGGAAATTCCAGCTGCAACGACCAAGTCACCGGGATGGGCTTCCTCCCACGCCCTGGCGTAAATCGCAAGTTGGAGTTCTTCGAGAAGACCCGTGTAATGTCTATTCCTCGGGGAAGATTCCTCAGAGGTCTTGAGATCCCTGATTGCAATCAGTCTTCTCGGCCTCCATCCCGATCCAGTGACTCGAATCGGTGCCACGGAATTGCTCCCCTCGTCGTCAATCCAGGTATCTGAAGCCAGTTCTATTGGTAGTAAGTCGACTCGATCTATCCATCCTCTGACTCTGATTGGATCTATCCCCCCTCTTACGGATATCTCAGGAGTGGGGTGAAGCTGAACGTGGTCTGAGGTGTTTCCAATCTTCCACTCGATCGACAAGGGTGCAGAGTCCCCGATACCGAGCTCCGCTGTTACTATGCTTCCTATTCTGCCTTTGGGGGTGATCGGTTTTGGATCTGCCAGCCAACTGCCCCATTCTTCCCTATCCATCCCGGTAAGAGATCTGAGTCGTTGGGTCGATACCGCATCGGTCCTCTCCAGCCAGGGAGCTCTGGAGTCCAATGACTCGAGTGCTATGCGCATGATCTCATCTTGGTCCAGTCCAGATCTCTGTACGCTAACATGGCCAAGACCGTCGTGCTCCCTCTCTACGCTGGTCTCGAAGCCTAGGGTTTTGGCGATTATATCATGATGGACGTTGTGAAGAAGTTCCCCGTACGTCCTATTGTCTATGTCCTCTCCCTGCAACTCCTCTCTTTCTGCACCAAGTTCCCTGGAGAGCCATCCTCTTCTCGGACACCTTAACCAGTCCTGGAGTCTAGTTGGGGACCACACCTGTATCTCTTGAGGGGCCTCGCCAGAGTGACCGTGTCTGGAGTCGCTGACTTGGCTACCAGTAGCCATTGGAGAGAGGGGTCGGGGATCTATAGATGGGGTAATCTTCCCGTTTACGGAGGCTCCCACCACTGGCCATCTACCATTGGTTCTGGGTGATTCTATTCCTTCTGGTGGTTTGCCGTGAAACTTCAGGTTCTCAATGGAGAGTATGTGCGAGTGGTTTTCCTTGGGCAGATATCCGTCCGTGGAGGCTATGGTGGGCTGCCTTCTCTCTCGGTCCCTCTGAACAGCTGTGTCTAGAGGGATCGAGACGGCGCTGGGGTTGATTGGCGGGTTGCGAGGAGGCTTGCCCTGTCTTATCCTGAGACCATCAATCTGTCTAGTGGCCCTAGGAGAGGAGGGCGCATAGGTCATTTCGTGGGTTTCGGATTCGATGCTGGACAACTCGAAGTCCATGGCCCATTCTCTTATTGGCGCTGCTGGTGGTGACGTTTCGTCCATGCTCGGGTCGAGGACGAACACCTCTCGAGAGCAATTCAGTAAGTGCAGCAAATTGTGTCTGGCGTCTCTGATTGGTGCGTCTGGTCTCAGGATTCCTAGCGAGTGTCGTTCGTCCTCACCAACGAATGGTACCTTTGGCACTCTCAATTCCCATGATGAACTGGACAGGTTTGAAAGGACCACCAGGTCGGCAGAGCATCCCAGAGCCTCCTCTGGAGTCAACACAGAAACGCTGCTAGTGAAGTTGGAACCCCCTGTCATTGCCTTGGTCTGATCGGCAATTGAGCAGAGCTCGTCGACCCAGTCGGACCCTAGGGTGAGCGTGGGGTGTCCTGATCTTCTCTGCATCTCCCTCAGGGTTGCTCGCTCTTCGATGAGTGCACGTACTGCTGCTGCCGGGGAGAGTCCTCTACCCGGGAAGCGGGCCATCTGAGATGGAATGTCGATTAGGGAGAGCGTGTTATGCAGCCATTCGTCGCCATCTTTCGGGGAATCCGGCACAGGAAGTCGCTGGCCAGAATGGCATCCTACGGCTTCGTTTAGATTGCCAATCATTTCTCTGTCATGCCCGCGGAGCAACGGTCGAATAGATGCTGCCAGGCAAATTAGCCACCATTGTGTTGATTCCTTTATTGGACCGTCTCTCTCATCAGTTGGTTGCCTGGAAAGTGTCTCAAGCCACTTTGACAGTGCGCCCGGTCCGCCAAGGACATGCTCGTTCCTAGCTAGCCTAGTTAGTAATTCAGAGTCGGCTAGAGGGGAGATTTCTGGATGTGATGGATGTTCTCCTAGTTCCTCGAATGGAACGATCGAGGTTTGGAGAGATAGGGCTCTGAGGCTCTCGAGCGAGAAGGCGTCGGCCCCGTGCCCCAATCTTGCTAGGAATAGTATCCAGTGACCGATGGGGTGGGATGAAGGAGGTGCCCTCCTCCTTTCCATACAGACGCCTATTTCCCCAAGCAGTTGCTCCCATTTGTGCCTGTTTTTCTCCAGGGCCGGGTCTACGATAATTACCTCAGAGTCCTCGCGGCCTAGCCTTTCAGCAACAATTCGAATCGCTACTTCGAAGGAGTGGGACTCTCTGTTCAGGAGTATCCGCTTCACATTATTGGTTTGCTCTAGTAGAGGGTCTCTTTGGGATGGGATCCAGTCGGGAAGTTCACTTGGATCTCCGATCGGGTGTTGGTCTACTAGCATGTGTCCATGGTGACCAAGTCGGAAGTTTCCCGGGAATGTTAGTTGGTGTATCGGTCTAATCTTCGAAAGGGACAGGAGAATCTGAGTGTGAGATTTGCTCATCACCGGTGAGTGGTCGAGCATGATTATCCCATCTATATCCGAAATGGTGAATGGTGTTCTCCCCTCTTCCAAAGCATCGATGATCCGTTCGCATGCCATGTCCGGGTGTGTGAATCGAAGTTTCTCCTCGAGTCTGGTGATTACCCTCCTGAATGTGGGTATTCCGGGTCCTTCCCACCTCTCAGCGACCAACTCCCTGGAAAGGTGGTGATGGAGGTGTGCTAGTGCCTCTGTCTTGCCCTTTCCCCACTTCATCTCTGGTAGCGGGTTGATCATCGGGAATCCCAGCCTCGAGGACTCCTTCTGACACTCGGCGTGAATGATGGCACTGAGTGGGCCTTGATTGGAGATCACTCGAGGTAGCCTCAGGTCTGCGACCAGTGAAGAAATCAGTGAATCCATGGTATGGTGGAGGGTGCGATCTATGGCTCCTCTGAGGTCTATTGATGACAGTGCTTGTCCCTTGGATTTCTCTGTTGGGTAGATAATGAGAATCCTCCCATGGCGGTTTGAATCATTGCCGGGTTTTCCTAGGGACTGTAGTCGGATGTGTTGTTTCAACCAGTCCGGTATCCTCCCAGCTGGGACCTCCTCGATAGTCACAGAATGTTCCGTTGGTAGCAAATCACCATCTCCGAGCGTTGGGCATGCTCGACGGTGGTTATTCAACCCACTGATTTAGCGAGGGGTTCTGACCTGGGTTTCCTTGGCGTCTAGGGACCAAGGCAGCAAGCATACACAGAAGAGTAGTCACTCCCGGTGCTGGGACAGAGTTCGAACTATTGGCGTCTTCTCGAGATTCCCAGTCTACAATCAGGACAACGGACATATCGTCCCCATCCCAGGGTTGGGGGGGCTCGAATGCGAAGAACCCTGAATGGCTTATGCCCACGTTGACAGCCTCGTGAAGGACATTAGTGTAGTTCGCCTTTCCGTTGCTCCCCTCTGGGTGGTATGCAACATCCTCAACGAACATCAGCCATGTGTTCAGCTCCCATGGGGAGTCTTCCTCCGACCAGAGGCTTATGTTCCACTGGAATTTGTAGTCCAGAATCCCGCCAGAATGGTTTCCCCCCTGGTCGTTGGCCGGCATGGACATGGAAGCAGACACTTCTAGGGAAATTGAGCCATTTGATGAGAAGGGGTGGCTCGATCCCAATGCCAGTGCGGTAGAGTAGTCGGTCAGCAAACTGTTGGATTTTGTACTGATTCCTGTGTACATCCTCTCTCCGTCGAAGACCTTGCTTGGAGCGGATCTTTCTGTCCCGGGAATCGTAATTACCCCACCATCGGATGCGGACATTGACCTCTCGGTGGAAAGAAGGGATCCAGCCCCGTAGTTTTCCACCCATCTAGAGTCGGTAGAGTTGCTCCCGAAAGGGTCCAGAGTCTCGTAGAGATGTCTGTGATAGTGTATCCTAGTGACGTCGAGGTTTCCGATGGCATCATCAAGGGCCTGTTCGGTCTTGATGCAGTTGGAACACCATGTGGCTGTATAGACCTCCACTATGCTCGGCAGATCGGTTATTCCAGATGTGGATTCCTCATAAGTCGTATTGGACAGTTCAATCGAGATCCCTCCAATGGTCCCGTATTTGGTCCCTATCTCGTCGGTTATCCTTGCATCGTCCCAGAGGCTTTCCGTTGCAGCTGAGGATTGCATCGGGATTACGATAAGTGCAATTAGGACTAGTGCCACCAGGCGTCTCATGACTATTCGACTAGGAGGGGTTATTGAACGGTTACGGGTTATTGTGATTTCTCGAAGGCCCCTATGGCCGTGTTTATGTCCTCGTCAGTGACGTGGAGATGAACAACGGCCCTCACTATGGAGTCTGTCTCCACGCTCACATCTACTCCTAGTTCGGCGAGCCTCCTAGCCACTTCCCTAGAGCTTTCTTCCATGCACTGCACGTAGACCATATTCGATTGGACTCCCTCCAGTTCTACGGAGAAGGAATCCATAGCATTGACCGTTTCAGCAAGCCTAGAGGCTCGTATATGATCCTCAGAGAGTCGTTCGATGTTGTTTTCCAGGGCATAGATGCCAGCAGCGGCCAGTATTCCGGATTGTCGCATCCCACCTCCGAAGGTCTTCCTCCACCTACGAGATCGGGAGATTGTATCTGCGTCACCGACAAGAACAGAGCCGACTGGGGCCCCTAGTCCCTTTGACAGACAAACCGAGATGGTATCGAAGTCCCTGACCATGCGAGCTGGGTCCGTCCCACTGCCTATTGCGGCATTGAAAAGCCTGGCACCATCTAGGTGGGCTCTACAGTCGTTTTCGTGAGCGACGTGACAAATCCCGTCCAGAGTATCTTGATCGTAGATTGATCCCCCTCCTACGTTAGCAGTGTTTTCGACACAAACTAATTTGCAGTCAGGGAAGTGATAGTTGCTTCCGGCCGTCTTCCTGATTGCACTTTCGACTCCTTCCGGACTCATCTGGCCCAATCGTCCATCGACAAACGCGATAGAGCACCCTGCTACAGATGCGTATGCTCCGGATTCCCATAGATAGATGTGGCTATGGCGATGTGTAACTATCTCGTCACCGTGGTTTGTCTGGGTTTTTATCGCAATCGTGTTAGACATTGTGCCGGAGGGTACGAACAAGGATTCCTCCTTTCCGAGCATTTCAGCCACCATCTTTTGAAGTTGGATCACTGTGGGGTCATCCCCCCATACGTCGTCCCCAACTCTGGCTCCTGCCATCGCCTCCCTCATCGGAGGGGTTGGCTGGGTCACCGTGTCGCTTCGGAGGTCGACTCTGTCACCCGGGTAGTCCCTCATGTCCATATCCGACGGATGTCTTCACATAACTGGTGCGATAGCTAGGGCTGCTTCTTCCTGATGTCCTCTGAGTACATGTATGACTTTCCTTTGCCACTTGAACCGGTACTCTTCTTGTTGGAGATGTAGAGGATTGCCATGGTCCCTGCCAGTATGGCTGGAACTCCGAACATCAATATCGACATCCACAAAGGCCTCTCCACATCGATGCACGAGACCTGTCCGCTCAGCTCCTGCTCCTGTCCAGACGGGCACTTGCTCTGTTCAGTTGACGCAGCTTCGGAGACGTAGTTCCCGGGATCGGCAGGCAGACACCCCGACTTTCCGCCCTCTGGCTGGAAGTTACCGGGTTGGCAGGGGCTCTGAGAAATCGCGCCCGATGAAGGAACGAAATATCCAGGATCTGAGGGCATGCAGCTGTCCATGCCCTCATCTGGTTGGTAATTACCTGCCTTGCACGTGGTCTGGGACATCGCGCCCTCTTCGGGGACATGATGGCCTGCCATAGCAGGGGTGCATGATTGCTGTCCACCGAAAGACTGGAACTGACCGGTTGGGCATGGTGTCTGGCTTGATGATCCTGGAGAGTCGACGAAGTTTCCGGGATTTGCCGGTAAACAGGATGTCTGTCCAGGTTCTGGTTGATATGTGCCAGATGGACATTGGCTCTGGGATGAAGACCCAGATTCGTTGACGAAATATCCTGGAGATGTGTCCAAGCAAATCGACTGGTCACCGGGCTGGTACTTCCCAGGTGGGCATGAAGTCGTGGTCGACCCGTCCGGACTGGCTATCTGGCCGGGGGGAGGCGTCTCGCATCCGGATGACCCTGATTCTGACTGGAACTGTCCAGGAGGGCATGGGGTCGGCCCCGTGGCTCCATCCAAGTCGACGAAGAACCCCGGCTCTGAAGGGATGCAGGAGCCCTGTCCTGGCTCAGATGAGTATGTTCCGCTTTGACATTGGTTCTGCGATATAGAGCCTAGTTCGGAGTAAAATCCAGGTTCTGCTTCTATGCACGATGTCTGTCCTGAGTCGGGTTGGTAAGTTCCAGCGGCGCACTGGATCTGCTCTGCCGAGCCCTCCGAATCTGTGTAGTGCCCAGGGGTGGTTGACAAGCAGGAGGTCTGTCCGGAAGAACCCTGGAACTCGCCTGGCAGGCAGGGGGACGAAATACCCTGGTGAGGCATAGGTGCAGTTCGCTTGGCCCTGCTGGGACGAGAATGTTCCCGGTTGACATTGCTGCTGGGAGTCCGATCCCTCTGATGGGACGTGGAATCCCTGTCCGGCTTGGAAACACGAGGTTGCGCCTGACAGGATCTGATACGTTCCTGCTGCGCAAGGTGTCTGCTCTTCCGATGCGAAGCCACTAACGTAGAATCCGGGACTTGCATCTATGCAATCTGCTGCCCCAGAAGATGGCTGATAAGTACCTGTAGGGCACTGATTTTGGCGTATCGATCCTTCATCCGAGACGTAGTTGCCTGGATCGGACTGGATGCATGATAACTTACCGGAGTCTGGTTGGTAGTTTCCTAATGGACACGGGGTTTGAGATGCGGAGCCGGAGTTCGTTACGTAGTGCCCAGGACTTGCGTCTATGCAATCCAGCTGGCCGTAGCTCGGTTGGTAAGTACCCGGTTGACAGGGAAATTTCTCGTATGGCGGTAGGTCGTTTGTGTAGTACCCCGGCTCGACCAAATCACAAGTGCCGCTAGTTGCGTAATGTCCTGAGGGGCATCCGTCGGGGAACGGGTCAAGGATGTTGACAATTCCATCATCGTCGTTGTCCCTCTCGCTCATCAGGGCGTGTCCTCCTGTACCCAGGTCGACGTAGGCTGGGACATCGCTATCCACATCCTCCCCTAGTCCCAGGGCCCCATCCTCGTGATCCCCCCAGCAGTAAACGGATCCATTTGTTGCAACTGCACCCGTGTGAGAAAGCCCTGCCGAGATCTCTCCAAAGGTCAGGCCGAGCGGAACGGATACATTAACTGGCGTCGTACTGTTGGAAGTGCTACCGTCGCCAAGCTGCCCCTCTTCGTTTAGGCCCCAGCAGACTGCGCTGTTGTCATCCAGTATTACGCATGTGTGGTCAACGCCCACGTCTATCGAAATAGCGTTCCTTCCAGACGGAAGTGAGACACTTCGAGGGAACCTGGAGCTCTCGTTGGAGCCGTCGCCCAACCGACCTCCGGACTCTCCAGAGGAGAAGGTGCCGTTGCCCCAACAGTAAGCCGTACCGTCGTCCAGAATTCCGCATGCGTGGCCAGCACCCAAATCCATTGCAACCAGTGACCTGTTTGAAGGGAGTATTGAGATTGGAGTCGGCTCATCCCTATTGTTGTAAGTTCCGTCTCCGAGATGTCCGTAATCACTCTTGCCCCAGCAAAGGCCAGTTCCGTTGTCCAAGATGACGCATGTGGTATGCCCACCGGCGTTAATTGAGATTGGTGTCGTTCCGGCGGGCAACAAGACCTGGGTTGGAGCGTTCCTGTCGTCATTGTCGCCAACTCCGAGTTGTCCAAAGTCGTTCTCTCCCCAGCACCATGCGGTCGAGTCGTCTGCTATCGCGCATGTGTGACGAAGGCCGGTTGTGAAGGTCACGATGTTTCTATTCAAAACCGATGGACCGTGTGGATTAACGCAGTATCCATTACCAATACAACTCAGATGCCCATGCCCTATTTGTCCGGCTGTGTCTAGGCCCCAACAGTAGACTGATCCATCGGAGAGCGCGCATGAGTGGTCCCCATCTGGGCTTGTCTCCTCGATATCGGAAAAACAGCAAGTATCCGAGTTCAGTTCATTCACCCCTACCGGAGTAAACTGATTTTGACCATCATCGCCATTGCCTAGCGACCCGTTTTCTGCCTTCCCCCAGCACTTCATTGTGTTGTTGGCGAGTACGGCGCAGGTATAGCCGTGAGATGCCCCGAGTGCAGTGAGGGAATGGATGGAGCCTACGGTAGAGCCTGGCATATTAAGGCCAGAATGGGTTTCCATTGAGGTTGGTTCTGCTTCAAGGATTTCCCTACCTTGTTGGTGTAGACCCACGGAAAGTGTCATGCCCAGAAATAGGATGGTAATGGTCAGTGCTAGAGTCCTGTTAACTTCGATACGTCCGCTCATGGCTGTCGAAGTAGAATGGGTGTATTAACCGTTTTTTCGTCAATTGGAGATATCCCTGCTTGACGGTGAAACTAATTTGTGACATACTCCACGGACAACCATGCCGAATAGTGGGGCACCTGTTGAGTCGTTCCTATCTGACAACTGCCCGCCTATGGGAATCTATGAAACCCTATACGCCTTTCGAGATTCTTTCGGGAGTTTCATGGGAGAAAAGGGCACTCACCCATGGTCTCAGGGATTCCCACTCACCACCCCACTGGAGAAATTCGGAGGCCCCCCTCTTCCGAGCAGTGTAGAGGTGACTTGGGAGGATCGGTTCTATCCGAAGGCATGGGGCCATCCGGACCTGCGAGAAGCGATTTCAGGATACTACAACGAGCAATATGGGTCGAAAGTAGAGCCCGAGAATGTGATGGTGTTCGCTGGTGGTAGGCCAGGAATATTCACTGTTCTGGCATTCCTCAAAGAACACGTGCAGGTACGAATTGGCAACATTGAGTGGCCGGCCTATCTGGATATCTTGGAGCAGACCGATACGGACTTCCAAATTGTCCCGTTCACCAAGGAGAACGGCTTCCACCCTAGCAACGAGGAGTACTTCGATAGATCTGGCCTGAATGCAAAGACAAGCCTGATGCCGATTATCTCGAACCCCCAGAACCCCTCCGGTCAGACAAGATGGGGAGATGAGTTGCGGGACTTAATCAGATTGGCGGAGGGTCCCAAAAATGGCATCCTTCTAGATGAGGCATACGAGATGTTTCACTCGCCTTCCGTGAGCGGAATTCAGTACATAGAGGACCTGGACAACAGCAACGTATTCATCGCAGGGGCCTGTACAAAGGGATTGCAGTCTCCAGGAATCAGAATTGGATGGATCGTCTCTAGTAAGAAGAACATCGAAACGCTGTCCAACTTCTCCAGCTTCGGCATGGGTGGAGTCAGTCATCCTTCCCAACACTATGCGGTAAAACTCCTAGAGCCCAGTAGAGTCAAGAAGGCGAGGAAGGCAGTGGAGGAGCATTACAACTGGCAAAGAAGTAGGTATGGTGACGCATTCGAGGAAATGGGGCTTGGAGTGTACACTGGCGATGGTGGCTTCTACCACTGGCTGGAGCTGCCTGAAGGCATGACAAGTTCCGAGTTAAACAAACGATTGTTCAAGCACGGCGCTGCAATATTATGCGCTACTGATTGCGACATGGCACGTCCACATTCTAAAGACCCGAGCTATGAGTCGCCTTATTCCCGGTTCTTCCGATTTTCCTTTGGTCCGCTGCTTCCTGAAACCTTTGATTCAGACATCGAATTATTCAGAGAAGTTTTCGATGATTACAGGAAAGAGATTGAACTCTAAATTTGGTCAAATCCTTAAGTGATGGATTTCCTCCACGCGCTGTGGCGACAGGACCAACCGCGCAACAAGCAGCCAAGTTGGCTAAGGCGACGTATACTCAATTCTTGGAAGAGCCTGAACGTTCCAAGCAAATTGCGAATATCCCAAAGCTGCTGAAGAAGTTCGAAGGTAACTATGGAACTATGGTCAAGGGACTTCAGAAGAAGTACGGAAAGGTGAGCAAAAAGTCATCGGAACCAGAGCCCGAACCAGAGCCTGAGCCCGAACCAGAGCCTGAGCCCGAACCAGAGCCTGAGCCCGAACCAGAGACTAAGAAGGTCAAGAAGGCATCTGATCCAGCAAAGGCGAAAGCCAAGGAGGCCGAGGCAAAGGCTGAGGCTGCTGCAGCTAAGAAGGAGTTGGAGGCTGCTAAGAAGGCGCAAATGGGAGATGCGAAGAAGGCTGCGAAGGAGGCAAAGGCAGTTGCTAAGGCAGAGGTCGAGGCGAAGAAGGCCGAGGCAGGAAGAAAAGCAGCAGAGAAGCAGGCAGAGGCTGCAAGGAAGGCCCTAGATGATCTGAAGAGTTCCGCCAAGCTTTCCCCAGATGAGCTTAAGGCCAAAGAGGTCGAACTGAAGGAGAAAATAAGGACGGAGACCGCTGCAGCAAAAGAGTTCGGTAAGGAAGCCAAGGAATCTATGGCCGAGGCTAAGAAGCTGGGAGCAGAGGTTGCTAAGGAAGGAAAGGCGGCAGCAAAGGCCGAGGCGGAGCTGAAAAAGGCCGAGATGGAGAGAAAAGTAGCAGAGAAGCAAATCAAGGCCTCTGGCAAGGCGAAGTCGAAGGCGGAACAGCAGCTCGAGGAATTCCGTGCAAAGCGTGAGCTAGCAGAGTCAAAGATGGAGAGTACCATGGCCAAGAAACAGGAGGCCCTGGAGGCTTCTAAGGCAGAGGCCGAGGAAGCGAAAGATGCTCTGAAGGACGTCAAGGATCAGATGAAAACCGAGATGGCGGCTGCCAAGTCCTTGGAGAAGGAAGTCAAGGCCAAGCAGAAGGAAATAGCGAGAGTGGAGGAAGAGGCGAAGAAGGCCGAAGCACAGAAGATCAAGGTCCAACAGGAGATAGAGGACAGTCACAAATTCAAGTCGGAGACAGCGAAGAAGGCCGAGGAGGTCGAGCAGGAGATAGAGAAAATCCAGAGCGAGATGAAAGGGAAGGAAGAGGCCCTTGTCGGAGTCGAGACCGCTGCAATGAAGGCCGAGAGGGAAGCAGCTCATGAAGAGTTGAAACTCAAGGCTAACCTGATGGAAAGAGAGGAGTTAATCCTAGAGAGGGTCAGCCTAAAGGCTGTTCAGATTAACTGGGCTCAGATCGGGGAAGCAGAGGGTCAGAGGCCAGACGATTTGACTCGAATACAGGGCCTGGATGAGTTCTCACAAAAGAAGCTCAACGTTCTTGGAATCCACACTTACGACCAGATTTCCAAGATGGACCCAGTCACGGCCGAGGTCGTCAATGACGCCATGGAGTTCACACCTGGAAGAGTAACCAAGATGATGTGGGTGCAGCAATCAGTCCAGCTGATGGCAGAGAGAGGCCGTTAGTCACTCGGCTGGAGCATATATCTTGTACTCGCTAAGAGGCGGGGTATAGACATGCAAATTAATGAGATTGGTTGTTTCATCGTTTGAAACTCGGTGGATATCTGGCTCATCTGCGGCACAAACCTCTCCTGGGACGTATCTCCGGTTTGATACTGGGTAGGCCAAACCTCCCTCGTTGGTCTCGTACACTGTCTCCGTAGACACTCCAGAGACGATCAGGAATGCGCAGTCGCTACCAGTATGATCGTGTATGGGCGTATCCTGACCTGGCGTCCAGCATATGGCCACGAGTTCGTAGTGCTCATTCTTCTTGATCACATTCCTCTGATAGCCATCCTCAGAATACCCTATACAATCCTCCAGAGCATCGACGTTTACTTCCAATGAAGAAAGTCGAGCGTCTAGCTCATCGAGACCGGGCCTCCTGTCGATTCCATCCAGCCATTCTGTGAGGTTTTTGAGAGATTCGCACTTGGACAATAGAGTCGAGCGCTGCTCTTCGGATAGTGGCGCTTGGGTAACCACGAACACCTGAGGGGGTCTCGATTCAAGACCCTTTTTGCGAAGTAATTGGCCAGTCAAGCATAGTTGAAGTCAACTAACTAGTGATAGCTGCCCGGTTATCTTGTCTATGTCAGACCTAGGTCCTGGTCCTATCCCGACAACGGTGACGGTTCCTGGCGGTATCTCCGTGTGGCCTGCATCCTTAACGAGATAGCTGATGAGTCCCGCTTTCTTTGCATGGCCAAGCGTCTTTCGGAGTGATTCTTCGTCCGGCACTTTGCAGACTATCTTTCTAGCACCCTCCCTTCGGTATCTGTCTAGGGTACGAGGAGATTCTTTTTTTGCCCTCAGAGTACATTCCATTACAGCATGGCCGGCTTGTGCTGCTAACTTGCCTTTTGACAGTTTAAGGTCCGTCCGGGTCACTAAGACCATTGTAATTTCATCAGCTTGTGACAACTTCACTCACCGCAAAACCTCTATTGACAGTTCTATGACGTGACATAAGTTCGCCTAGAGGATTAGCAAGTAGTACCACAAATACGGCATTCCCAAGTGCGTGGAATACGTCAAAAAGAAGTCCGTTAATCAGGTATGGGTAAAAGACTGAGAAATCGTGGTTTAGCAGTATGCTCGCTGATACTATCCAATCAAATGCAAATGCCGAGAGTACTGAAAAAGCGATTAGCCGATTCAGTGCAATTCTGCCATCAATAAGTAATTTGTCGGCAAATATTGAACCTCCTATGCCAACTACACTCCATCCTACGAACTGAAAAAAGGTCCAGGGACCGTGCCCGAGCGATAGTAGGTTGGTACTCAGAGCAACCAATCCAGATACTGCGATTGCCCAAGGAGAACGATAGTAGATCCCAACTAGAATAATCGTTACAGTGACTGGTTGAACGTTAGGCAGTGGTTGGAGTAGTATTCTTCCTGCGATGCAAAAAACCGTTACTAATGCAAGGATAAGTAGGGGGTTGGAGTTTAGGATTCTCTTTTCTCCTTTGAAGATGGCAAGCACTAGTGCGGACAAAATTACAATGTTCAAAACCAAGTCCTGTAACGGAGTTAGGCCGAAGTTATGAAAATCGTACATATTATTCGCTCCTGATAGTTACTTCATAGTGTTTCTTGGAGAAACCGTCAAGAAATTATTCCTCGTTCAATTAGGCGGAAGGCGTGATTACCCAACTCAGATGGGTATCTGAGGTGATAAGATAACTAGACGCGCCGACCTGGGCTAGCTCACCATCGTGGTAAAAGCCCCAGTATGTCGACCAATCATCGGCTCCTGAAACCCCGTCGATAGTGTGAATAAACGCCCCCATTCCAACGTAGTAAGTAACATCAATTGTGAAGTTTTCTCTTAGTTGCAGGGCTTCCATGACTCTGTATGCAGAGACATTATGGGCGACTAGTATTGGGTCAAATGTAATACTTCCATTTGTTAATCTGTCTCCTAAATTTGTTGTTTCGTTGCCCTGTTCTAAGAAATCCAAAGTCATCACAACACTGAGTTCTCCAATTTCATCCTCCGAAAGCGGTTCGGTCTCCGACGTACAACCGGCAAGAGTTGAAGAAAGGCCAATCAGTAATATTAGGGAAATCGCAAGTTTCGTTTGTGCAGTCATAGAACCACCCCTCTCCGAGTTAGGTCTAAGAAGTTAGTTCATAGAGACCCTTCAGAATAATATTAATCATCAATCATTTCACTTATTTTCTGTTTCAGGATTTGGCTAACCACTTTCCCGTCAGCCGTCCCGCCTAACTTACCCATGACCGAACCCATTAGTGGTCCAATCGCACCAAGTCCACGCTCATGAACAAAATCAGATCGTGCAGTAATCACTTCTTCTACCGCCTCTTCGACAGATGACTGGTCCGCTGGAACGAAGCCTCGTGATTTGGCCTCGGAGGACATGAAGTCCACTATTCTCTCAACTGGGCCCTCCACTGATTCCATCAGAAGTGTCTCCGCTCCCTCCCTTGTCAGGAGGCCCTCCTCTCGAAGGTGAACAGTTGCCGCTAGGGAGTTTGGTTTGGAGATGCCACTCTCTAGGAGGGCGCTTGCCCACGCCTTGGCTGGGAGTTTAAGAGGGCCTTCGATTCCCTCGAATAGTATGTCATCGATCTCCCCGTTGAGCAACGCCTCTTCCTGGTTTTTTGATAACCCCAGACCTGATAGTCTATTCTTCCTTTCCTGAGCGGACAGTGGAAGGTTTTTGCAAATAGAATCCCATCTCTCTGGTGAGATTTCCAGAACTGGTATGTCTGTCTCGGGATACATCCTAGCACCTCCCGGGAGAGGCCTTAGGGCCGTTGTCGTTCCATCTTCCGGCTTCCCCTTCCGTACCACTACGTTCCTCACCTCTCTGGGTATCCTGTGGAAGGCTAGTCGTGCCCTGTCAACGACTGCCTCTAGTGCCAGTTCGGACTGCCATTTTGGAGCCATGCACAGAACGAATGCGTCGGCTTCTGACAGTGACAGTTGACTCCTGACCGAGTTGACCTCAGTTTGAGAAATCCCGTATGCGGGTAGCTCGTCAGAATGGAAGATTCCCGATACCCCAGCAAGCTTGGCGGCACTGGCTAGCTCCCTCCCCAATCTTGGCAACTGTGAGTCTTTTTCGTCCATAGTCTTCCTTCCGATCTTTCCTGAGAATCCTGGTAGGGATATTCCGAGGATAGAAGAACCATTCTGCAAGGACGATGATACCATGTCTGAATCGCATTCTGAGAAGAATTCTGTCACATCGTAAGTATAGTAGGGTATTCTCTTCTTCGTGGAAAGTGCCACTCTATTCTCCACTGGCATCGAGTCAGATTCCCTATCCGGAGGAAGGGGAGGGAGGGAGAACTCGCTTCTCAGTTCATTCGCCAGACGGTAGAAATGGAGTTGACGAGCCATCTCCAATCGAATAATTCTCGGAATCCAGTCTAGGTCCTGGCATCCTTTGATCTCGACCCTATCTCCACAAGAGATGCTGACATTGAGGTCTTGTCTGATTGACCCTAGCCCCCTCCTGACCCTGCGAGTATCACGAAGCAGGCGGCCCAGTGCCAATGCGGTCTCCTTTGCATGTTCCGGAGAACGGACATCCGGAGAAGTAGCGACTTCCACTAGAGGGACGCCTAGCCTGTCAAGATTGTACACTACGGTTTCTCCGACATCGCTCCTCTTGGTCTCGAGCTTCCGAGCAGAGTCTTCCTCCAACGAAATCAGATCGATTCCAACCTGGCAAGAGTCGGTCTCTATTCGTCCATCAGTAGCCACAATCGTTGTTCTCTGGAAACCACTGGTGTTGGAGCCATCCACTACAGTCTTTCTCATTGCTTGCAGGTTTGGGATAGGTTTTGCACCCATCAGAGCGGCCATAGTGAGAACAACATCTACTGCTTCAGAGTCATGATTTCTTGGTGGCGACTCATCCAACTCGATGAGGCCGGCATTGGGAGATTGAACATACTCAAATGTCCGATTCCTCCTTTGCTCGAATCTAGCGGCTACATCTGTACTCCCTCCTTCTCCCTGTGAAGCTCGGAGCCTTCTTGTGGAACGCGGCCAGTGATGAGGGATTTCCTCGGACTTGTAGTCGAATAGTTCGCTCGGCATTCTAGAGTGTAATTTGTCGGTAGCCAACTGCTGATGAATCTCCAGCCCGCACATGAATCCAAGAGCTACCGGATCAAGACGTGCAGGATTGTTGACTTCTCCTAACGGCTCCATTACAATTCCTTGGGAGGGGGTTGTGCTCATAGGGTCAACGGGCAAATCGCCATGCGAGAGGGTTAGAAGATGATTCATATAACTCACCAGTTTGATTCATTTTCTGCACGACTTTATCGACTTCGGCTTCGCTGATTTTTCTATTGATTGCGATATTGTAAATCTCCGTCAGTTCCGCCTGTCCTTTCTCCTGGCATAATTTCCTAACTATATTCATGATAGTAGAGTTGTTTGAACGCTCTTTCACGGAGACCCCTGAGTGCAGTTCTGATTCGTCCTCTATTCCCGATTCTTCTCTCCAGTGTTTGAAGACGGCTAAAGCCACTTTTGCATTATCTACGGTTGCTATCTCTTGGAGGTGCATCCTGGCATGGGCTTCTGTTAGTCTTATCAGGGCCTCCAAAGCTCTTGCTGTAATTGGGATGACCGTGTCGTTATCATTATCAGACTCGAACTGTGATGGGCTCTGATCTTCTCTCCCGAATGACTGTCGCTCTTCTGTGTAGTACTTGAGTATCGCATTTTTGGCATCCTCGTCTAACTGTGGGTGTACTGTTCTCTTAGCGAATGCGATGTACTTCCTTAGGAAGTCCTGGGATAGGTGCTCATTTCCGTTTTCAGAGGTGATGATGAATGACTCTTCGTCTAGTTCGGATGGACCCAGTTCGATCGTATTCTCCAACTGTGCCTCACTCTTTCCCGAAGTCCTGTTGTCGAGTATGTGCCTGGCAATTCTCTCATCGTCATGGATCCGCACTTCGTCCCTGATCATCCAGATGATATCGAACCTAGATGCTAGTGGAGGTGGTAACCCTGTCTCTTTGAATGACCTAATTACACTTGTATTAATTCCCCTCTTGGTAAATCGTCCTTCCTTCGGGTTTGCAGCGGCCAGGATTGAGCACCTTGAGTGTAGTGTAGCTGTAATTCCGCCCTTGGCCACATGGACCTTTTGCTGTTCCATTGCGGGATGCATCATTCGTTTGTCATCTGGTGAAATCTTATCGAACTCATCGATGGCAGCCAACCCCCTATCCGATAGTGGGAGGACCCCTGCCTCTAGTGCGAATCGGCCATCCCCGAATGCATCCCTGACCGCAGCCGCAGTGAGACCTGCTCCAGAGACTCCCCCGCCAGTAGCAAATCTTCCTCGAGGAGATAGTGCAGAGATGAAGGAAAGCAATTGGGACTTGGCGACTCCTGGGTCCCCCATCAAGAGGATGTGGATATCTCCTCTAGACCTTGTCTTATCATTCAGCTTCCTTGACACACCTCCAAAGAGTTGCAACGCTAAGGAGCGTTTCACATGGCCTAGTATACCGGTAGCAAAAATAGATGGTGCAATAGAACGCTGAATCAGGGACATCAGGTCCTCTCTCTTTGAAATCTCGATAATCCTCTCGCTATCCTCCTCTTCAATAGAAATCTCAGTAAACGGAGTACTCTCATGCTCGGAGCTTATCAAATGATAGATTACATCGAACATAGGTGTCTTCTTTCTGTTTCTTACTTCACTTCTCACAACCGGGATTACATTTGCAGTAATCCTCTCACCCGGGAGATGCTTGTTGACTTGGTCCCCCTCGATAAGCACCATCCCCCTCCTTGGCTGAGCTCCGCTTGGAACGTACTCGGGTTGCTCCTGAATCTCTATCCACTGGTTGTTTACCATTCTAGAACTTAGGAGTACCAAATCGAACCGAGTTTCGGCTTTGTTGCTCCCACATCCACCCAGAGCCTGCGGACAGTTGAGTGGTTCCTTCAATTCTCTCTCGTTTTCTTGGTCGATTTCTATGTCATGACCGCACGACTCGCATTTGAAAACCGCCCTGTGTATTCTGGGTTTAATCTCGGAAATCTTGGTGACAATGACGTCGACGCTGCGTAGTTTGTCTATGTCCGAGCTACCTATCTCTCGCAGGGGCATCCTTGTGTCTCCAGGCAGCTCTCCGACCCGTAGCAAAGCATCTATTTCCTCTCCCCTCTCTCTGCAAATCTCCATCAGAGTCTTAGAGCCAGCAGAGAGGATCTGCTTTGGGTGCTCCAGTACGTCCTCCGCGAATTCCGGATCGAAAGTCTGGATCTCGTGGAATGGAACGGAGAGGTAGGGGAAGTTGGTCTGACGAGACAACAATGTCATGACCTCTGACTCCTTAGCCTCCTCAAGGAAGGTCCTCCATCTAGCAGAAGCGTCATGTGCTGCCATTGTCATATTCGTCACCGGGCTTCGGGACTCGGAACACACGGCCTATGAACAGTATGGTTGCTTTTTCCAACCCCCTTAATTCCAGTGGAGAAATGAAACTCCTTCAGGATGCTTTTCTGGATTTTTTTCACTTCTACTGCAAGTTAGAAAGCTAGTCCTCCGGACTGATTTAGATACGGTGATATTGAAGTCTAGAACCCTAATCGACAAGCATGGAGTTTCGACGATTTGGTCGCGACCTATTCGTGAGGCTGGACAAGGGGGAGGGATTACATGATGCCATTAGGAGTCTGAGCAATCATGGAATTAGCACTGCAGCAATCACAAGCGGAATAGGGAGGGTGAGAGGAACGGAAATAGGGTTCCTTGACTCTGACGGAATTTACCAGAAGATGAAGATTGAGGAGCCGATGGAGTTACTTTCGATGCAGGGCAACCTGACTCCCGGCCCAGATGGGGCTTTCACACACATCCACATTGTAGCCTCAGATGATGATCACGTCGTCAGGGGCGGTCACCTCTTCGAGGCAACCGTCGAGGTTACGGCAGAGATTCATATGAGGTTATTGGACAAGGGAGAGGCATCCATGGTAAGAAAGGCGACAGAGAGCGACTTCTTCGGACTCTCATTCCATGATTTGGAGGGTTAGTCGTGCGAGTGCTTTTCGCACATGGATTCGAGGGTAGTCCAACTGGATCCAAGCCCACCTACATGAGGGAGGCTTTGGGATGGAAGGTTACGGCACCGAAGATGTCTGAGCTAGGATGGAGCATCGCGAGTCAGACGGACGTTCTAATCAAGCACTTGGACGAAGGAGAGTATGACTTGGTCGTCGGTTCTTCCATGGGCGGGCTAGCCGCGGCTAACGCCTCATCAATGAGGCCTAATGAGGACATCAGATTACTGTTGATAGCCCCTGCATTTGGACTTGCGGAGAACTGGGAAGGGATGGAAGAAACGGGTAGGAATGCTTGGAAAACCACAGGAGAAAGGCGATACACTGGTTACGAATTGGACATTGTTCTTCCATGGGAATTTATGGAATCCGCAGAAAAGATGTCGTGGCCAATTCCTGCACACCCCACTGCAATAATGCATGGAAGGTTCGATGAGGTCGTTCCCATCAGCTATTCGCGCAAGGTGGACCAATCCTGCGATAATGTCACTCTTTACGAGACAGATGACGGACATAGGATGAAGGATTCATTGAGTGTTATCCAGGAAATTGTATTCGAACTCATGGACGGATTTGTTAGCTACCCGAATGAGGGACAGAAGGTTGAGGTACAGGAGGAAGTATCGCAAGGGGTGAGTGTCGCTGAGGACGAGCCTAATCTCGAGTTCGAGAACGATCCTGAGGAAGAAATCGAACTGCTCGAGGCCGAGATGAAGAAGCTGGAAGTGCGGATGGCGAAGAAGAAAGAGAAGCTGGAAGCCTCGAAGAAGGAAGCTCGGATAGATGAGTTGGCTCTGGAGAAAGAAGAGGAGGAGATTGAAAGAGAGCTCCAGTCGATGGAGGCGAGCGAGGCGGTTCAGAAGGCTGAGCAAGAGGTTGAGGAAGCCAGAGCAGAGGTCGAGGAGGCAACCAAGAAGGCCGAGGTCGAGGAGGCTGAGGCCGAGGAGGCCCGATTAATCGCAGAGATGGAAGAGGAGGAGGCAAGGGAGGCAAAGGTCGAAGCTGCCGCGGCAAAGAGGAAGCTGGCAGATGCAATCCTGAGAGCAGAGATCGCTGGTAAAGATGTACAAGAGATCACCTCGGAGGTAGAGGATGAGAAGAGGGAGTTGCTGATTCTCGAGAGAGTCGGAAGGAGAAGGTCCTCAATAGACTGGGAGAAGATTGGTGAGTTCGGAGGAAATTTATCTGACGATCTGACATTGATTAACGGGATAGACGAGTTCACCCAGAGGAAGCTCAACTCTTTGGGCGTGTTCTCCTACGAGCAATTGTCCAGAATGGATTCAACCAATGCCAAGAAAGTGAATGACGCGCTCGAGATGTTACCAGGGAAGGTCATTGAGATGGATTGGACCAAGCAGGCGATAACGATGCTCGAGTTGAAGGGGGTCGACAATGCATCTTCGAGCGTCATCGAAGATGGGGGCCATGAGATCTTTGCAGACCTGAGTGCTGCTCAAATAAAATGGGCCCAGATAGGTAAGGCTGGAGACAAGAAGTCGGATGATCTGACTAAGATCAAAGGAGTTGATGCTGAGACTCAGAAAAAGCTGAAGGTCCTAGGCATTAGAACCTATGACCAACTCTCCAGAATGGATGCGGAAACCGCAGATGCTGTGAATGGTGCGCTAGGAATGATGCCAGGGAGGGTTTCGAAGATGATGTGGGCACAGCAGGCAAAGGCACTGATGGATTAGTGAGTAACTAGTGGTCCTCGGTTGATCCTAGGAAGTACTCCCCTATTTCCGGATCGGTCAGGATGTGCTGGGCATCTCCCTTGTGAACTACCTTGCCGTTGGAGATGATGTATCCTCTGTCGGACCTGGCAAGGGAAAGTCTGGCGTTCTGCTCGACTATCAGAATCGTGATTCCTCTGTCCCTAAGCGAGTCGATGCTCTCGATTATCTGCTGCTGGTAGAGTGGGGACAGTGCAGCTGTGGGCTCGTCCAACAATAGGAACTTGGGGTCCGAAATTAGTGCCCTGGATATGGCTAACATCTGTCTCTCCCCGCCTGAGAGTGAGGCGGCCAGATCGTACTCCCTGTTCCTGAGGTCAGGGAACATCTCCAGGGACCGCTCCATCCTCTCTGCTAGAACTCCGGGCGATAGTGAGTTCCCGCCCATCTGGAGGTTTTCTAAAACCGATAGAGATGGGAAGACGTTGTCCACCTGTGGAACATAGGCTATTCCATGGTTTACTAACTGGTCCGTCCTCAATCCAGATACGTCCATTCCTCTGTAGAGTATGCTCCCACTGTAGTATGTTGCAATCCCAAAAATAGTCTTGATGAATGTAGACTTGCCGCAGCCATTGGGCCCAATTATTGTCACGAATTCTCCTTCGTCTACATGTATGTCAATTCCGTAGATAATCTGAACAGAGCCATAGCCGCCTTCGAGAGCGCTAACTTCCAGTACTCTAGTCACTCTTCTACATCTCCCGACATACCATCTGACCCCAGGTAGGCCTCTACAACCTGCCTGTTGTTACGA
This sequence comes from Marine group II euryarchaeote REDSEA-S42_B7, assembly GCA_001629255.1. Lineage (GTDB taxonomy): Archaea > Thermoplasmatota > Poseidoniia > Poseidoniales > Thalassarchaeaceae > UBA36. The sequence continues at coordinate 32,846 of LURZ01000014.1, read as the reverse complement.
ACTTCTTCTGGGGTTCCTTGCATCAATACTCGACCCTCATTCATCACAATTATCCTGTCCACTCCCTGTCTTAGGATGAAGTCCATGTTATGTTCGATAATTAGAATGCTTATTCCTGTTTCATCAACAATATTTCTTAGATTATTGAAGATTTTCATAGCAAGAGGGCCTGCCACTCCTGCCACTGGTTCGTCCAAAAGAAGTAGTCTCGGATCGCCCATCATTGATCTACCGATGTCTACTAGTTTGCTCTGCCCTCCTGACAGTTCACTGGTAAGGTTGTGAGCCATGTGTGGCACCTCCAACTGATCCAAAACAGAGTATGCTTTCTCCAATCTATCGGACTCCTGCTGATTCAATTTTGGAGCCAAGAGTGCTTTGATTCGGTCTGAGAAACTAGAGCCAAACTGATGTCTTGGCGGTACAAGAAGATTCTCGATAACCGTCATCTGGCGCCATAGCCTTGTGTGTTGGAATGTTCTGGTCAGTCCTAAATTCTGTATCTGATCCGGACGGTGCTCGGTCACGTCCTTTCCGAAGATTTCGACAGTTCCCGCGGTTTTGTGCAGTAGTCCACTAATGCAATTGAATGTGGTTGATTTGCCACATCCGTTTGGCCCGATTAAGCCGACGAACTCGCCTTCTCCTATATCGAAAGAAATATCCTGGACGGCAACCAAACCTCCGAATTCTTTCCTCAGCCCTTCGACTTTCAATACCGAACTCATTGTGAATCACTCCGGATTTTGATTGGCCTGTCGGGCCTAGTGGGAACTTCTGGAAGTAATCCTTTGGGGTTATACTTTAGCGAGAACAGCATTAAGCAGCCGATGAGAAGAAGTTTGACATAGAGCATGTCTGCACTTACAACGCCACCAAAGAATGACTCATCGATTGATCTCTGTCTTAGTGCGACTGCTGAAAAGCCGAACAGGATACAGCCGGAAATTCCAATCTCTACCATCTTTCTATATCGGAGGGCTAGACCTGCAATCAGAACCAGAGAGAATGTCCCCACCACATCCCATTGACTGGTGATAAGCCACTCAAACAAGATGTCTATTCTTTCTGCTGTTGTGTGTAGGGGCAAATCTGCTGAGCCCTGTCCGGCTACTAGCACATTGAAAACAAACTCCATCAGTACAATTATGAATGCTCCGACGACCATTCCTCGGTTGTTTGAAGTTCCACCGATAATGAATGCAGCCCAGACAAGGAAAGTGGATCTTGCTGGGGCCATGAAAGACGGTTCAAATCCAGTCAGCTTCCAAGCCCAAAACGCCCCTGCCAGAGAGGCTATAGACGCGCCTAAGGCAAGGCTTGCAGCCTTGTGAGTGAGTATATCGTGACCATGGTGCTGTGCAACCTCTTCATCTTCTCTTATCGCCTTGAGAGTTCTACCCCACGGAGAGGATAGCAGTGTTTCCAGAAGCCACCACACAATAAACACTGAAATGAGTGCCATGGACATAAGCAAGAAGAGATATGGGGCCGGTTCTCCTAGACCTAGTAGGTCGCCAATCTGATTTGCCGGCGAGTCAGTCAAGAGTGTGCTGTCACGACAATCCGCAGCATTTGAGTAGGTTGAGTCCGGACCAACACTTTCAGACCCGCAAAACCAGAAATTCTCTAGGGGCAGAGGATAGGCGGCAATTCCTATGGCGAGACCAATAGAGCCAACTCGCAGCAGTGGCTCTCCTCCCAGTAGAACTCTCGTAATTTCCCCAAGAGATATTGTGACGATTGCAAAATAGTCTGTCCTTAGCCTTGCGGTAGGATATGCAAGACTCCAGCCTATAAGCCCCGCTAAAATAACCCCGAACAAAGTAGCCAGCAAAATATTCCACTCATATCCGTGGAGATCCTTAGGGGCGGTTAGTATGCCCACAGAAATTGCACCTATTGATACAAAGAAAATAACTCCGAAATTGACCATTCCGGTATATCCGGTGTGTAAGTTCAAAGAGAATGACATCAGAATAAAAATCGATAACGTCAATAGAACGTTTGATACCTGTAGGACTTTCTTGAATCTATAATTATCGGATTCCGCTATTGGCAGCCATATCAAGAATAGGATTAATACAATAATCAAAGCGAGGAAGAATAGCATCGAACCTGATTTACTCTCCCTACCATACAAATCGATATCCTGTCTATGCTTTTCGGGGTCTCCTGGGAATAAAGCTACAATCTTGTGTAGAATACCTTTTACAATATCAGAAATTGTTTCTTTATTTTTTGAAATGGTTTCAGATAATTTTCCCTGGAAAGAGGAAATTGTATTTTTATGCCCCTCATCGAATTTTGTCCATTCTTCTTTGAGTGTGTGAGACCTAGTAGAAACTAAAGCAGAAATTTTATTTTTGTACTTTCCAAATTTCGGAGCTCTGTACCTCAAGCCAAGATTCCTATTGGGTACGACCTCTGAAATTGCGTATACCCAAAGGAGCAGAGGGACCAATGGCCAGACAAATTCCCCGAGATTAACTATCAGATTTACCAGTTCAATCTCTATATTCATCATATTGAGCCAGGAATTGTTTGCTGCGGATAGGGCATCGGCTGTCCATTGTTCAATCTCAAAAGGAGAAAGGCCCTCTGGGGGATCAATTTGGCTTAGTAGAATTGTTTCGTCAATCGGAGAATCTTGAAGTGTCAGTGTTCCATCGTTTCTCCCAGTTATTGTGGCTAGGTTTGTTTCCGCAAAAGAGTTTGATTCACAGACGTCTGAGCAAGCCCCCTTTGCAAAAGAATTGTTACCTATAAAATGGCTGAGTTTGGAAAATATGTATGCTGAGAAGGCTATCGCTGTGAAGGATTGGACCTTGTGCATCCTATTCGCCCTCCAATGATGCAATCCGAGGATACCTGTAGGGAGTATAGCGAGAGCTAATGTTGTTTTATCGGAATCATTGGTTGGATCTAATCTCCTTTTTCGAAGTCTTTCAATTTTCCATTTCTCGTATGCTTCACCGATTCCCTGGGGCATAATCAGTAGGATTGCAATTAAGAAAATGTACGGCATTACTCCATCCAAAGCTGTATAATTTGAGCGACCGAGAGGAAGGCCTACGCCAATCAATACTGGAGTGGAGAGTGAGCGAACAAAACCTACCACCAAAGAGCCAACGATCGCACCTGGAATAGAGCCAATCGTGCCTAAAACGATAATTGCGAATGAGGGTAGTAGAAGAGCAAATGCGGTTTCTGGGTTGAATCTAAGAGTCATTGCGAAAATTGCACCGCCCATCCCAGAAATCCCCGCGGATAGGAAGGCACTAGTTAGATGGACTCCTTCGACGTTGATACCACTACTTGCGGCCAAATCTGGATTGTCAGCGACTGCTCTCATTCTCCTTCCCAGTCTGGTTTTGTTCAACAGAAGCATCAGTAGTAGAACGGAGGAAAAAATGACGAATGGGACCGCACCTTTGTGATACGCGTAGTTCGTGGTGGCCTGAGTTATGCAATCAGCAGTTGTATCATATATCTCAATTGCCGGTTTCGAGGTCTCGCTAATTATCCTGGTCAGGGTAGGCTCACCTGTTTCGGCATGGAGAGTTTCTTCACAACTAAATTGAGTGTATGTACGTCCTTCATCTAGACTTCTCTCTCCAAGATTCAGGCGCATCTTTGTGGTTGGAAGTTCCCACCTTTGAGTTGGCATTCTCCAGTCACCCTCGGGCTCGAATAGGTTCCTCCCGTTGCCGAATCTTAGAAATGTCAAAGATCGTAGGATTAGAGCGACTCCCAGAGATGCTATCATCATAACTTGGGGGCTTGCCTTCTTCTCTCTGAAATCTTTGTAAACCAACCTGTCTATAATTATCCCAGCAGTTCCGGTTAGAACAAATGCTGCTATTAGGGTGAAAATTAGTACTGACCATGTAATCACACCGTCCTTGGAAGACTGTAGGTTTGACATAGGGAATAGAAAGTCACTCCAAATCATAATCATCGACAGATACATCCCAATCATGAATAATTCAGATTGGGCGAAATTACCGTATCTCTGAACCTTGTAGGTCAGCGTTAATCCAATAGCGATAGCCAAGTATGTTGATGACCACGTGAGAGTACCAGTGGAAATCGAAACTAAGTCAAGGGTGAATGAGGCGCTGGAATCCTGCCCCTTCAGTAGTAGATCCAGAGAAAAGAACGTCACTATTACCATGAAAATTGGTGATAGGATAATTCCTAGAGTTCTTGAAGCACCGCTAGGAATATCGTCGAATAGTACCTTCACAACAATGAAACCGGCAGATATTGACTCTAGTATTTGTAGAAGCCAGACCAAATCATCTGGCAACCCATCTCCGATTAACCGGTCTAGTAAATTCAGAGTTCCGTATCCATTTAGAGTGCCAAGAAAATTAGCATCAATAAACAGGAGAAGTGCGATTAAGAGTCTTCTATTGCCTCTTGAGAGGTCAGAATATAGGTTTCTCACTCTGTCGAACATAGGGTACAAAGCCCCTAATGCCCGATTGAAATTAATTGTTGGGGCAGTACGGCGGGCACTACTGCCCGCCGTACTGCTTTACGTTTCCATCAAGCGGTAGCGGTGGTGATACCGTTTTCTGGATCCCAGTACCTAGCGCAATCGTAGGAGACAGTATTGACTCCATCCGTTGCGTCGGTTGTCACCGAGAACTCTCCGATGCAGAATCCTGCAGGGATGATATCTCCATTCGTCAGGAATGAGATTGTCCCACTTGCTCCGTTCCATCCCTGTCCAGTCCCCATGACAGCGAGTTCGGCTGTTAGGTTAGGAGTAGCCAATGCGGTGAACGCAGCGAAAGCTACGATTGTAACCGCATCAAAGGCTTCTGCAGTGTAGATTCCGTCAGCGCAAGCTGGATTAGCATTGCACAGAGAGGCGAACAGCATTCCGACGTCGCCCATTGGGTTGGGGTTGTGGGGTTTCGAGGCAATGATTCCAGACAGTGTACTGTTGTCTGCCATTCCAGAACCAAGTCCCTCTTCGGCTATTCCGTCTCCACCATAAATCTGGCCTGAGAATCCCTGAGTTTCTAGTTCCTCGATAATAGCTGCTCCATCAGCAGCGTAGGAAACCATGAACACAGAGTCACAGTTGTTGTCTATTGCTGACTGTACCATGGCGCTGTGGTCAACCTGGGTCTGCTCGTCATAGCCCACCTGTGTGCAAACATTCTCTGATCCGATTGTCTGCACAAAGGTATCTGCTAGTCCTGCCCCGTACGCATTAACCATGTGGAATACAGCAACATTCGTGTAACCGTCACCGGCGACTACCTCTGCCATAACTGATCCTTGGTAAGCGTCACTGGGTACCACTCTGAAGAACCCAGGGTAGTTCTCGTCACTCTCAAGCGTCGGGCTTGTGCTAGCATAGGAAACCTGAGGGATATTTGCGGCTGCCAAGATGGCGTTTGCACCCTGAGAAGCCCCAGAGCATGCGGCTCCTACTACTCCCCAAGCTCCAGCATCGACTAGTGTCTGGGCCGCCGTTGCGCCCATTGTACCGTCGCAACCGGAGTCAGCATATACGATTTCGAACTGTACACCATTGCTGTATCCGATTGTGTTAGCTAGTCCTAGAGCTATCTGTGAAGCTGCTACGAATCCGCCAGCGTAAACCGCAATCGGTCCTGTAGCGTCATTCAAGAAGCCAATCTTGACTGTAGCACCGGCCCACGTAACATCGTGGATGCCTTGTTCAGCGTTCCAGCCTCTGTCGCAGTTGAAGTACTCACCATATGTTGGGACGTGGTGGAAGGTGCACACATCGTAGTACAGACCTGGCACTTCTCCGTTAGCCTCGAAAGTGTGAGTACCACTCTCTCCCTGGTAGCCGTTGCCAACCATTTCGATATGGGTGGCCATGTTCGCTCCGTCTTCATGCATTGCAGCGTGACCCAGCATCATGACCGTATCGTACGCCTCGTTCTGGTAAATTCCGCCAGAGCAGGCTTCGGCGGCTGCACAAGCGGCGGCGAATTCTCCACCAGGAGCAGCGCTTGCGGGATCAGATGCAGGTCTGGTGACCTTGAGTCCGTTTGCAGCTGCTGGTGCGGTGTAATCGGCCAGCGCGTTCTCGCCTGCCATTCCGTCAGCACTGTAGGTAGGGAGCACGGCTCCCATTCCTGCCATGGTCTCGACGATTAGAGCGCCGTCTGCCGAGTATGATCCCAGAACAACTGAGTCACATCCTGCATCGATTACAGATTGAACCTGCGCTTGGAAGTCCACTTGGACTTGCTCATCATAACCTGCCTGCAGGCAGACATCTCCATCCCAGTTAGCGATGAAAGCATCGGCTAGACCTGCTCCATAAGCGTTAACCATGTGGATTATCGCTGGATTTGTGTGACCGTCTGCTGAGACCATTTCGGACATTACCCCTGCCTGGTATGCATCGCTTGGTACTATCCTGTAGAAGTGAGGGTAGTTTTCATCGCTAGATAGCGAAGGCGATGTACTCGCATACGAGATCATTGGTATGCCTGCTGCAGATAGGACTGCATTGGCGCCTATTGATGCTCCAGAGCATGCTGCTCCGGCTACACCAACCACTCCAGCGTCAACTAACGATTGTGCCGCAGTCGCGGCCATTTGTCCATCGCATCCAGAGTCTGCCTCTACTACCTCGAAGACGTATTCGTCTCCCATAGCATTCAAGTCATCCTTAGCAGCATTCCAAGCAAAAGTGAATGCGCCTGCAAACTGTGATATTGGTCCTGTAGCGTCGTTCAGGAACCCGATCTTGATTGTGGTTGCCACAACTGGAGCCACGAACACAGGGTTTGCGGTTCCCATGTAGTGAGCTGCAATCTCGTCGACCACCGCGTGTGCCACATCTGCATCGAAGCCGACTACGTTGTTGTCCGCGTCGTAGCTCTCGAATGGCGGGTAGAACGGGTCTGTGCATACCTTCAGCTGCCCTGACTCCAGAACTCCAGTCAAGGTGGATCCCTCGCTGGGTGAGGCTGGGTAAGCCGTTGCGGTGTCGGTGGTGGTGTCGTCTGCGAGAACTGCTGCACCATCGAACGAGGCCTGGAAGATTGTGTCGTACTCTCCAGAATCGACTATTGCGCCGATTGCCACGTTGAGGGCGTCTAGGAGTTCCCCTGAGTCCTCGCGTACTGCGAACCCGAAGTTCTCGTCCGAGAACTGGGTCATCAGTGTGCCTTCTAGGGAGAGCACAGGTGCGTCGCCCAGAGCGTACATGACATCTCCGTTGTCCAGAGCTGCGATTACCGATGGGAAGTCCTCGTATGCAACAACGGTCGCATCTGGAAGGCTTGCCATGTTATCGGCATCCCCATTGGCGAAGATGTCCGAAGTCGTACCGGACTGTACACCCACAGTTATCCCTGCGGCGTTAAGCTCGGATACATCACTGATGGACGCAGAGCCGGATCCGCCGATCACACCCTGGCTGCTTGTGTAGTAAGCCCTGGTGAAGTCAACGACCTGGTCGCGTGCCTCAGTCTTGGTCATCGCCGAGATGATTACGTCACACATCTCGCCGGCATTCAGGTTGGGGATGATGGGGTCCCATCCGGACTCCACCCAGACGACCTCGACATCGCTTGCCATCGAAATGGCCCAATCGGCGTCATCGTCGTCATCCCCCCCTGCGCAACCAGCGAGACTAGCCGCTAGCATGCTCAGGGTAAGCATCATTGCTATCATTTTCTTGTTGTACATAGTGTTCACACTATCCGTGCCCCCGCGAAATACATTGTGCATATAGAGATTATTGATTATTATCTTTATAAATAAGGGGAAAAAAACAGCCCTAGTGTTCGAAAAACGAGGTTTTTTTGTCAGAAAATTTCCAGTGATTGAGGATTGTCCTTCCGAGACAATGAAGTTGCTGTCTCTGTGCGGCTGGTTATGGACGAGCCAATGGACTACGCGTCTAGCGGGGTCGACATAGATCTAGAAGCCAAGGCAGTGGCTAGTCTGATCGGTTCATTGGCCTCCTCTAGCAGAGCTCCAGGTGAGCTTGGCGCTCCGGTACACCTCCCAGGGGGATTCGGAGGGATTATCGAATTTGGTGACTCTTGTCTTGCACTAGCGACCGATGGCGTTGGTTCCAAATTGCAAATCGCGAGCAAAGTAGGACAATTGGGTGGTGTGGGCTTCGATTGCGTTGCTATGAACGTGAATGATCTAATCTGTGTTGGGGCCGAGCCCCTTGCGTTCGTAGATTACATCGCAGTCCCAGAAGCAGACCCAGAGGTTCACTCATCTTTGGGCTATTCTCTTTCTCAAGCATGCAATTTAGCAAGGGTCACATTGGCGGGAGGGGAGACAGCTACGCTACCAGGTATCGTGAAGGAACTAGACCTGTCTGGAACTGCACTGGGGTGGTTTCCCAAAGGAGGGGGGATCACAGGAGAGAATCTTGAGGAAGGGGATGTACTGATTGGCCTTCCCAGCAGTGGGATTCACTCCAATGGATTCACCCTTGTCAGAGCAGTGATTGAGAGGTCTGGCTGCATATTAGATGACTCTTGTCCTTTCGATCCAAGCCATGATTGCAGAGAGGTTAGAAGATTCTCTGAGAAAGACGGAGCCATCACTCTGGCTGAGGTGATTTTGAACCCAACAAGGATATACGTTGATCCGGTAGTTGAGCTGGTGCTGGAGTCAAGGAGAGTGGGTGGAGTGATTGGTCCAGATTGCATAAAGGCAATTGCGCACATCACGGGAGGAGGTTTGTCGAACTTGCTTCGTCTCCACAGTACTCTGGGTTGGGAAATACAGATGCCGCTGAATCCCCATCCAGAGTTTAAATGGATATCTGAAATCGGATCCGTTAGCGCACTGGAGATGCATAGGACCTTCAATATGGGGATGGGCATGGTGGTAGCCGTATCACAAGAATGTGCTGCTTCGGCTGAGAGATGGATTAGTAAACGACTCGCAGGAAGTAGAATTGTGGGACGAGTAGTCTCGAATGGTAGAAGGGTAACACATCCCGACCCAGAAGTTGTATTCTCTCACTACTAATCGTTGGTAATTCCTTTTGTCGGGTTGCCCTGCGGGGGCCATGCCATTCGGCAACGGGGCCTTCCCTCATCGCGAAGGAAGGACGCTAATGCTTCTGCCCCAACTTCCCGAGGATGCGCAGGGCCCATCTGCAAAGTCTTCTGGAGAGGTTTTCTACAATCCGGCAATGGCTGGAAGTAGGACTCGGAGCGTTCTACTCTTCAGACATGCGATGGAAGAGGGCATGCTCGGTGATGGTACAGTTTACGCTCTCGATGGGCTCACTGCCTCGGGTCTCAGAGCAAGGAGATGGCTTAATGAGTTACCATGGGGGTTATCGTCTAGAATCTCAGCCACAATAGTTGATTTGGAGAAAGAATCTCTTGACTGGGCTAGGTCCTCTCACAAGGAGTTCCCGCCATCCGATGGAGTTGGGGACTTGCAAACCCTCCAGGGGGACCTTAGAGCAGCAGTTCTCAGTAGTGGAAGACACTGGATTGACATCGACCCATATGGTTCACCCGCCCCATTCGTTGATTCGGCCATGCAGTCCATGGCCAGAAGTGGAGTGATGGAGGTCAGCGCCACGGATACCGCTGCTTTGACTGGATCATCGAAAACTGCTCTGATGAGGAGGTATGGTGCCAGAGTAAGGACTGATTGCCTGGCCCATGATTCTGGAATGAGAGTGATGCTGTCGTGTATCTCCAGAATAGCTGCCAGACACGATAGGGCGATTGAGCCACTACTTTCGGTTTGGGACTCTCATCACCTTAGGGTATCATTCAGGGTCGTGAAGAGTGTGTCTGCGGCCAATGAATTGGAGGAAAGAATTGGCTGGAGGGTTTTCTCCCCGCGCAAGGAGGAGGTTGCCGCTTCAATTGATTCTGGGTTACAAGTGGAAACTGGAGGAGATGTTCTTCCAATGCACTGCATGCTTCCACTCAACTTTCCAGTGGATAGGAAAGACTCCCGCGTATCTGGTCCCCTATGGACAGGACCTACCGGCGATAGGGGGGCTATGGCTTCAATGTCTGAGGAACGAGCACTGGAGAGCTGTGGACCTATCTTCATACCCGATGATCCAGTAGGTTGGAGCCAGAAGGACTTCGAAAAGGAGAGGAGAAGAATCGCCAAGAGCGTCAGACACCTCGCCGAGGAGTCGCAGGCGATTGATTCCTGCAACCTGGTTGTTGTGGACGACCTAGCCGCATGGCTTGGAACTGGTGCTCCCCCTAGTCCACGAAAGATTGTTGAGTCGCTAAGGCAGAACGGACATGTGGCCGCGGTTTCCGGTTACGGAAAGCCTTCGTTCAGGACCGCGGCCCCTTGGGAGGCAGTGGTTGAGGCCGCTATGTCTATTCATCCGCCTATGTAGGACATCTCCACCCTAGGAAGGGAGATCGCAACCGAGGGGCGTTCCTCGCTGTATCTGTCTTTCCTAGCAGACCATACTTCTTCTATTGATTGAGTGAGTACCTCCGTTTTCCCCCCTGACTTGATCAAGGCGGACATGTCGTGCCCAGTGGTTGTGAAAAGGCAGGTGAAAAACTTGCCATCGGAAGAAAGCCTGGCTCTCACGCAATCTCCGCAGAATGGTTGTGAAACGGAAGATATGAATCCGATCTCACCCGAATCGTCTGAGTGGGCCCATCTGGATGCCACATCGCTAGCAGATTTCCTTCCTAAAGGAATAAGATCGAATTCACTGGAAAGGAAATCGATAATCTCGGAAGTCGGTACGACTTGGCCCTGTGTCCATCCATTTGTGCTACCGACGTCCATGAACTCGATGAATCGCACAATAACGCCAGTACCTCTGAATTTTCTGACTAGCTTGGGAATCTGATGCTCGTTTACCCCGCGTTGCACTACGCAGTTTATCTTCACAGGTCCCAGTTCGTATCTGATTGCTGCGGAGATTCCGTCTAGGATATCTGTAACTGAGACTTTAGAGTCCGTTATTTTGGAATGTACCTCTTGGTCAATTGCATCTAGGCTGATTGTGACTCTTGAGAGTCCTGATTCGGCTAGGTCTGCTGCGTTATTTTCCAGAAGTGACCCGTTTGTTGTGAGTGCGACTTCCATATCCATGGAAGATAGTTGTCCGACTAGATGGTGGATGTCCTTCCTTAGAAGAGGTTCCCCGCCGGTAATTCTCACCTTTCTTAGCCCCAAGGGTTCGCATGCTTTGACGAAATTCGTTATCTCTTCGTATGACAAGATCTCAGTCTTTGGGATGAAGTCGTGGCCCTTTCCGAACTCCTCCCTAGGCATGCAGTACCTGCATCTGAAGTTGCACCTATCTGTAACAGAGATCCTGAGGTCTCTAAGAGGCCTGCCCAGTCTGTCTAGTGCCACGTCCAGTGGGCTGGGTGTCAGGTGAATAGTTTGTCTGAGAGAAGAACAGGTTGAAGAATGAGGGTTTCCTGCAACTAACCATGCTACAGATTACCGAGAAGGCCCGGGAGATGCTGGACAAGTTCGCCGAACAGGCGGAGGAGGACGATGTGGCACTCAAGATCGTGATACTAGGAAGAGGACCCAAGGGCTTCCAGTATGACTTGCAACTAATAGGAAGTGATGATGCATTGGATGATGACATCGAAACGGAAGTTGACGGTCTCGTAGTCTTCGTTGGTTCTAGGAGCGCTCCCTATCTGGACGGAACTATTCTGGACTACAAGGAGACGCTGATGGGCGGGGGATTCAGTTTTGAAAACCCAAATCCTCTCTGGATAGATGAAGTCTCCAAGTCCGTTGCAGAGGTAATAGAAAGTAAGGTGAATCCGCTTGTCGCGGCTCACGGTGGCCACGTTGATCTCGTAGGCGTGGATGACGGGAAGGCAATGATCTCATTTGGAGGTGGTTGCCAGGGCTGCGGCATGGTGGATGTGACTCTGAAGGAGGGGATAGAGGTCATGATCACAGAGGGGGTTCCGGAAATCACGGCAGTTGTCGATCTGACAGATCACGATGCTGGTACCAATCCATTCTATTGATCAGTACATTGGTACATCGTCTTCGTCGTCATCTGAGTCAGGAGCAGGAAGAGCATTCGACTGAGCTTTCTCGAAGGCTTCCCTAACTTTTTCTTCGATATTCCTCGCATCCTCTAGCAGACCCTCGACGGGGACCTCTAGCCCCACCAACTCGCTAAGGCCCTCGACTGCAATGATGGCGGCTCTTGCATCAGGGTACATGGGATTGCACTCGGCCAGTAATGCTGTTACGTCTAAGCCTCTCCTTTCTCCCTCAGCGATGAGGTATCCGGCTATTCCAGTAACTACTCCTTGCTGAATTCTCTGGATGCTTGAGTTGTCAAGTTGGTCACGACCTACCGATGTAGAGGATACCCCCCAAAGTTCACTGTCCTCCTTAATCCCCAAGTCGTTGCTGACGACTCCATCAATTACGATCAGTCTGTCGAAGCCACCTTTGGTGAACCACTCGAGAACAGTATTGGCAAAGTAGACGTCGTGTTCGCTGGTGAATTGGATTTCTGATGTGAAAACACCAATTCCATCACCCTGGTACACTCTCACAGGGTGCTTGGGTACAGAATCGTGAATCAGGGCTACTGCAGGAAATTGAGGATGGAGAACAGTGCCCATCGGGCTAAGCTGAAGTGAGCTGATGAGATGGGATGTCGCAATGACTCCAACAGATCCCACGGTTGAGAAGCCGCATACTGCGGTGCCGCCTAATTTGGAGGGGTCGGCCTCTGAGTGCAAAACCAGTGGATAGCCGTCGCCAGATTCCGCGCTCATGGGGTTTCGTTATGCTGACGCTCTTTGAATTTCACGGCTACTTAGCAGTTCCCGAGATGTTAAAGAAATATAAAAAAAAATAACCTGATAAGTGAAATCACGCAGGGATGATCATGTCTGCGAAGGACTACAAGGAGCTCGGGGGGCTCTTTCTGAGACTAGGTTCACAAGACATCAATCTGGCTGACTACACCAAGGAGGCAAGCGATAGATGGCTGAAGGTTACCAGTCAGGATACATGGTCCTCAACTCTCTCGCGTGTGAGAATTGCCAGGCAGGAGGCCATGGAGATGACTCTTGAGGCGATCAGGTCCAGTGGCTTTCCGGATAGAGGGACTTCTTTCGCCAGACTACTGGACTCATGCGGAATCGAGAATAAGTCTGATGTTATACTGGCCGCGATACAGTACATGAGGTCTGTTGAGAAAGAGGGAAATACTCCTCCTAGGGAGATAAGGAGGCTAGTTGTAGAGACCGGCAAGTGGACTAAGAGATCGGTGAAGAAGTGGAATGTATCATTGTACATAGGGAGAATGCTCGAGGGTGGTCCTGGTGGTTCTGGATCTTTCCTGGAATACCCTCGAAGAAGACCAAGAAAGAATGCCTTCGTGGTTCTTACTGAAGCGGGAAGAGACCATCTTGACCAGTTGTCTCTAAAGAGGTGAGGATTTGGCAGAAGGAGATAGCAAAGACTGGTCATTCACGTCGCATGTTGGAGAGGACTTGCGAGGAGCTGACCTATCCGGTGCCAACCTAAGGAGGGCGATTCTAGATAGGGCCGACCTGGAGGGTGCGGATCTTTCTGGTGCCGATCTAAGAAATGCGTCACTGAAGGGCACTAACCTGATGAAGGCAGCACTGGATGGTGCCGATCTTAGGGGGGCTAGAATGGTTAAGGCCAGGCTTGGCCTATCCAACCTCCAGGGAGCGAGGCTGGACGGAGCGGATATGAGAGGAATAAGGGGGAAGTATGCGGTCTGGAGAGGCGCTAACTGGTGGGATGCGACGATGGACGAGTCGCTGATTAAGGCACTATCGAAGAAGTGGCCTAGAGATTAGTCATGATGATTCGATCTTGGCTAGGCAATCCCTCATCCAATCGGGGACAGCCATTTTACTCTTGACCTCGTTCATGTCTGTGCAGACAGTGACTTGGTCTGCCGTCCAGCAGAGTGTTCTGTGCTGGTTCCTGAACTCGTAGTGCCACGTGATGGAGGTTTCCCCGATTCTGGTCACCGTGATTGTGCATTCCACGGTATCACCGTAGGAAATAGGATGGAGGAACTTCGCCTCGCTGTGGACTAGTGGGAATGCAATCTTCTTATCAGAGAGGATTTCGTTGTAATGCATGCCGCAGGTGAATTCCCAGGACTCCTCGTAGAACCTATGCGCCAAATCCCAGAAACGAGGGTAATACATTATCTTGGCCAGATCTACCATCGGGAAGTCAATACGCCTCTGTGAGATGAAAGCCATGGTGCTGACAGGAAGCCATGGTTGAAGGCTGTTATGGAAATCTACTGGCCTCGAACATGAGATAGAATCCATTGCATTATTTCTGGATTATTGTAAATAACGAAATAGCCCCCATGCTCGCCGCCCACAACTATCTGGAATTCTATTTCCGTACCCAGGTTTGAGAGATTTTCTGCCATCTTGGCCGCCATATCATATGAGGATGTGCTGTCATTTGTTCCATGGCTCATCCAAACAGGCAGGTGCGCAACATCTTCCGCTAGCGTGAGATATGAGTATGGCTCGTGATGAGGCTGGAGCGGCATTATGGCAGCAAAGTAGTCAGGGAGCGCTGCGGCGACAATGAAAGTCCCCCTTCCACCCATACTATAGCCGGTTAGGTAGACCCTGTCATCGTCTACATTGAGATTTGATTTGACGTCCTCGATAACATCGAGCACCTTCTTGGGGTCCCAATCCAATTCCAACTTTGAGGGTCTAACAATTATGTATTTGTCATCCTCGGGCATATGGAAGTTATTGGTCAGGAAGTTGTTGTAGAAATTTAGATCGTATATATCTCCATGAAGGAAGGCGAAGACTGGGTAGGAGTGACTGGAGTTGTACGAGGGTGGAATCTTGACAGAATACGTGTATCCGCACATCCAATCAAGTCTTTCATCGACCACTATTTCGGTCTCGTTATCATAATCATCCGAGGCGTAGGAGACAGCGGTCAAGCCATCAACGGATAGCCATTTACCACTCTGAAATTCAGACCATTCGATCGGGTTGTTGGTTGAATTCAGCCCCACAGACGCTGTGACATTACATGGCGGCACGTATGTTGGTCCTTCCTGTATCTGCTCTCCTTCCGAGTTCTGTTCTGGGAATGAACAATCGCGTATTTCCTCGTCCCAAGTTCCACCTCTCTGCTCGCAGTATATTTTTGGAGAATCTGGATCGTAGGTTGGTTCCTCATCTAGGGAGCAATACGATTCTCTACCCCGATTTGATTCCTCGAACCATGTGCCCTCCCGTTCCTCGCATTCTTCTTTACCAATCAGGGTCGTAACTACGACTCTCTCGTTGTCTGATTCTATCTCAGAAGTGGTATCCTCTACATTTTCGGAGGTTGTATCACCCGTACACCCAGTCAAAGTCGACGAAAAGATAACCAGTGTTACTAAGGCAACAGATTTCACGTCATTGATTTGTTGGTCGGGTATTTAGTATGGTTTGTATATGTAAAGCGTAGAAATGGCGGACCCACCGCGATTCGAACACGGGTTTCCAGCTCCGGAGGCTAGAGTGATATCCAGGCTACACTATGGGTCCTGAATACACCCCCAGTACGCTCACTATTGAACCGGTCGCCCTTCATCCTCGTCTACTAGGTGGCGGACCCACCGCGATTCGAACACGGGTTACAAGCTCCGCAAGCTCATGTGATATCCAGGCTACACTATGGGTCCAGCGTGTTGTGGACCGTAGGACCCGGCTTAATCCCGACGGTACAAAGTCACATTGAAAGAGGCAGGATGGTTTTCCAACTTGGCTCGGCTAGCTTCTTCGACTTCGGACCTGTCATCGGCTGCGGTGTTCTGTGAGTAAGAACACCATGCATCCCCTCCACGTTGAACTTGACTCTCAGTTCTAGCATTCTGTCCCTCTCGGCAGTTATGACCTGCTCCTCGTCCAGCTCAAAAGTAGAAGAGGGTTCCCCGGACTCATTGACTATGCTCAGAGTGGTGCCTGAGAGGTTTGCTCTGGGGGAGAAGTCATAGTCCTGGGGGTCCTTCATGCCCACCTTCGCATCTACTACTAGGCGTTCTCGAATGGACACCTTTGTGATCTCAAACGACTTTGCCATGATTATCCCAATGACTGGGGGTTGAAAGGTCTTCGCTCGATGTCCTCAGACGCTTACTTCACTTACCCTTAGGACCAATACGACGAACTGAGCCTCAAGAGTCCAATCATTACCTTGGTCTGGATCCACCCCATCTACAGGAGTATCGGGATCACATTCCAGTGCGGTAATCCTCCAGAACCAGTCTCCCTGTCCAAATCTTCCATCGGGATCTCCGAGAAGCAACTGCTCCAATTCTTCCTTGGAGTCTGCGAAAACTGTGTAATCGGATTCTGGAGAAGGATTCATTTCTGTCATCTCGATTATCGCAGATGAGTTCTCTGTGATATTTTCCTGAGTTGTAATAACGGTGTAGGACCATCCGGAGGAAGGGATGTCTAACTCTAGCGTGAAATTGTCCTCCGGCCAAGTGATTGGGAGGATATCTCGAGCTAGAGAGAGGGTTGCGGACACATCGATTAGCCTGGCTCCTTCCCCGGGTTGGAACTGAATCTCATGAGTATCGCCCTGTTCTAGGTAGCCTGACCAGTCGTAGTCGACGAATACTTCTTCCCAAACAATCCTGAACGTACGAGAGATGACTCTGAGCGTCCAAAGTGTGGTATTCTTCCCTCCGCTATCGTCTGAGACCGTTACGGCCCCAGTGATATTCCCGGCTTCGGTAACTGTGATCCTAGTCACTGGACCGCTTCCATCGACGTCATTGAGAGGATCGCTGTCTCCATCGGAATCTGTGTTGGCATCGAAGTCCCACACAATCTCCACTCCTCCCCCCTCGGGATCGAAGGAGCCACTAGCGTCGAGTCTAGCCTCTTGTCCTGTCTTGACGAAGTCTGGGATGTTGAGGACGATTTCTGGTATCGCATTTACGAAAACTAGGATGCTGGCTGAGTCTGAGTCTCCATTGTCATTGAAAACCTCAACTGTCACTTCGAAGTTCCCGGCCTTTGTGAACACATGACTGATTACGCCCTGCTTCGTTGTCTTCTTCTCGCCATCACCGAAGTTCCATCTGAATTCGTCGATAATCGTCGGATTAGGAGTAGTAGAGCTGCGTGCATCGAAATTTATCGTCTCTCCGGAGTTTACGGTTAATCTGTCTGATGTGAGAGCTGCGTTTGGGCTGCCTGGACCTATGCCTCCGCATCCGGCTAGAGAATGGGAAATCATCAGGATTCCAAGGAGCATCGTGAGGCTTTGCCTGCGTCTCGTCATACCATCAGAAATCGAAGGTCACTCATATGCGTGTTGGACGGCGGTCAATCTAGAATGGCTTTGGTAGGGTTCATGGTTGGTGCCGGCAGCGAGGACTCGTGGTCTCTGATTTTCTAGAGGGGTTCAGGGTCCTTGGATTCGATTTGGAAACCACTGGATTCAATCCTCGGCAGGATAGAGTGGTGCAGTTCGCACTAGTTGGCAGTGATTCTGATGGCTCGAAACTTAGTATGCAATCGCTGGTTAACCCAGGGTGTAGGATTCCCGTGGAGTCTAGTAACGTACATGGCATATTTGACGAGGATGTGATAGATGCGGAGAGTTTTGGTGGGCACCTGGACTCTATCTGCGAGATGATTGAAGGTTCGATAATTGTAGGACATAATGTCGTAGCATTCGACTGGAGGTTCCTAGAAATGGAGTGCATGCGAATTGGGAGAGGGGTGCCCTCTCCGCTAGCCTTAGTGGACACTCTTGAGTTAGCAAGGACTCTTGCTATCCCGGGAGGGCACAGGTTAGGTGTTCTTTGCGAACGCTTCGGGATATCACTCGAGAGATCCCACAGCGCAGATGCGGATGCTGGGGCTACCCTACTCCTTCTTTGGAAATTCATGGTCACCTTTCCCGAAAGGTTCGAAGGAGCCCCGCGAGACGTTTTGGACTCAATTTCTCACAGACCGGAGTAGAGGGGACCAAGGGAGAATCTCCGACCAATCCCCCATTCGTGCGGTCTTACCGCCAAACATGATGCTACCCAGGAATAGGTATCCGTCTAGTTCTGATTGATCCATTTGTCGTATCTTCTCTAGGGATTTCCCCTTAAGCAGCGCCCCGAAGCGGTGATCAGATACCCTCAGTTCCCCATCGCCCCCTACAGGGGTTGTTCGCTCGAAAAGGGCCGCGCCCGATTCCTGGTCAAGCCTGACCAGCCTCACTACCTCGTCTCTGAACATCCCCTCGTGGCTAAGTTCTCCCTCGTACTTCGCTTCCCACCAACTGGGACACCATGCCTTCCAGTCACAGAATGAGCAGGCATCTTCGCTAGGTGTGGCCTGGAATGGGGTTTTAGTCAGTTTCATCCTCTCCCATGCCCCAATGGCTTCTTCCAAGATTGGCGGTCCTTCGACTCGGTAAACTGTATTGTTGGAAGAGTACCACCCCTCTGCCCGAAGAACCTGGTTTTCTGTTACATTCTCCCTCATTATATCTCTGTAGAATAGCAATTGCCTGCTTACCTTCTCGCTAAGTTCGTCTTCCGGTGGCTTTCCTGTCTTCAAGTCAGCAACGATTAATCCATCATCAGCTCCATCCTCAAAATCCTTGATCAGAAGATCTAGCCGCCCCATCAATCGTCCGCATTTCGACTCAAGATTTGCTTCGGTTGCGACGACAATATCCTGAACCTGCTTCCATGTCTTTACAGTGACCGAAGATAGTTCCTCCAATGGGAGCATCGCCTTGTCAAAAAGTATGGAGATAGCCCCATACAGTCCGTCGAGCGCCATTGAGAATGACTCATCCTTCCATCGAGGATGCCTAGGAGTCTCCGAGAACAATGTCCTTTCTTCCTCCCATCTCTTTTGCAGAGTCTCTCTACAGGAAGAATGGAGCCAACCAATTTCTTCATCCTCCCTGTCAGAAAAATCGAAGTTGCACAGATCCTCTACTGAGTTATGTATGGCGGTACCCATTGAGGCAGCCATGCTCGCCTTGCGGGGAAGCCTCTGTCGGGAAAGCCAGTATTTCCTAGGACATTCCTCAAAACTGTTCCATGAAGACGGAGAAATCTGGAAGTTGTGCGTTGTCCCTGCCATCTCGCCACTGTCCTCGGAATTGAGTCGCGTCGGTAACAACGATTAACACCATTGAGTAGTTTCTAGGTTCATGCAAGAGGCCCCTCTGGTCGAGGTTGGCGATGACGTGAACGCTTCTGGAGCCCTATTGGTTAGTTGTTTCCCGTCAGTCGGATTCGTTAGCAGCATAGTTGCACACTTCATGGTGGAAAAGCTGGATTTGGAGCTCGTGGGGGGCGTCAGGCACCCAACCCTCCCCCCCATGTGCTTGGTCCAAGATGGCAAGCCCCTACCTCCACTGAGATTCTATGCTGGAGAGCCGATATGCAACATGGAGAAATGCGACAAGGTGGTTCTTATCGCATCGGAGATACAGATCCCATCTGAGCTCAATCTTCCATTATCTACTGGAATATTAGACTGGATAGAGGACTCGGGAGTGAGTTCTACGATAATGGTCGATTCATTTGCACACGGAATAGAGAGTCTGCACAGTATTTTCGACGAAGATCCGGGGACAGATTCGATTCTGGGTCTAGGATCCACAGATTCTACCCACGATGTGCTCAAGGGAATCGGCGTCCCTCTTCTGAAACAAGGAGTAGTGGGGGGCATGACTGGAGTTATGATGGGAGAATGTAGGAGAAGAGGGATTGACGCTTTGGCGATACTTGCAGAGTCGGATGGAGAGATCGGCCAAGGGACGATCCCCGATGCCCGTGCAGCAGCGGGAATAATCGGATGCTTAGACGGACTGCTCCCTGCAGTCCATCTTGATCCAGAACCCCTCATGGAGGAGGCTCAACGAATAGAGGGTCAGATACGTGAGATGATGGCTGTGCACCTCAATCCCCCTCAGGAGAGTAGCGGTGCTTCTACTGGAATGTACGGATGATTAGAACTCTCCAAGTGTAGACTGCCTCTCTTCTGGTAGCTCCTCCAGTATTGACCCCCCCAGTATCTCGTCCAACTCCGATTCCGATATGATTCGGACGCCAAGCCTGTTGGCCTTGTCGAACTTTGATCCCGTTGACTCTCCTGCGACTAGGAAGTCTAGGTTCCGTGAGACGGACGAGACAACTTTGCCTCCCTCCGACTTTATAGAAAGAGCGATTTCCTTCCTTGGTCTGCTCAGAGTGCCTGTAATGCAGAAGGAAGAGCCGGAGAGGGGGCCATCGACGGAAACCTGCTCTCCTTCGACGATTTCCACCTGCTCATAGAGGTCGATTATCGACTCCTTCCTATCGGAAATACCGTCCAGCAGAAGGTTGGCCATGGTCTCTCCTACCCTGTCTATGGAAACTAGTCTCTGGACGGCCTCATGTCTTTCTTCGGTCATCTGTATCAGCTCTTCGAGATTCCTCACCTCCGCACATACGAGAGTTGCTATCTCAGGACCAATCCTAGGTAGTCCAAGTCCTGAGATGAAGGTGCTGAAGGTCATTGCTTTGGTGGAGTTCAATTCCGCGAGGACGTTGCTGGCTGACTTCTCTGCCATTCTCTCCAGTGAGATTAGCTCCTGCTCCCTGTCCTCCAAACGATATAGATCCCCCAATCTCGTGACCAGCCCCGATGAGCAAAGTTGCTCTGCCAGCTTCTCGCCTATCCCATCCATACCCAGCTTCCTGCACCAGTACAGTATTCCTCTCTCTAGTCTCGATGGGCAGTCTATGTTGGTGCATCTGATGAATGCCCCATCGATAATTAGGTCAGTAGAACATCTTGGGCATCTCTCGGGAACTGGAATCTCGGACCTAGAAGGTAGTGATTCTGAGAAAGGGGTTCCATCTGAATGGGACCTGTCAATGAGGTCGCTATCATGGGCCGGTCCGAGGACCTCAGTGATCTTTGGTATCACGTCCCCTCTTCTAACTACTCTCACCTTGTCCCCGATCATTATCCCGAGTCTCTCAACCTCGCCCTTGTTGTGGAGTGTCGTATTCTCAACGGTAACTCCTGAAACTACCACTGGTGCTACGCGCGAAACCGGGGTGACGTTGCCCGTCCTCCCGGTCTGCCAGAAGACGTCCATCAGCACCGTTACCGCCTCCTCGGCAGGGAATTTCCATGCCAGTGCCCATCGAGGGTGATGTGCGGTCTCGCCCAGGAGGTCGCGCTTGTCTAGACGGTCTAGTTTGATTACGACCCCGTCTATTTCCCAGTCTGCAGAGTCTCTCGACTCGAGCCATTCCCTTGTCACTGCCAGTATGGATTCTGTGGTAGTGGTGTCGTCGTCACCTGAAACCACATGGTTTCCTGCCACCTGAATCCCCATCTCGCCTATCCATGAGATTATCTCCGAGTCTAGCTTGAAGTTTGGGGGCTCAGGACTGTCTGGATGGCGGTCTTTATCGCTTGGGAACTCAACCCCATAGGCAAGGAACTTCAAGTCTCTCGGGCTTCCTTTGCCTGCATCGGCATACTTCTGCCTAAGTGCTCCTGCGGCTAAATTCCTTGGATTGGGCGCAACCTCTGAGTATTTCTCTCTGAATACTTGCAGAGGCATTACGACCTCCCCCCTCACGTGACAGTCTCCGTCCCAAACGAGTTTTTCCGGGACATTCATCATTCTTCTTGCATTTGCCGTCACATCCTCCCCCCTCCTGCCATTGCCCCTAGTGGCTGCTCTGATTAGTCGGCCTCGACGATATTCCAATGAGAGGGCTGAGCCATCGAGCTTCGGTTGGCAAACGAACCGCCGGCCACTGGCGGTGGTCTCGGAAACGAAGTGAGATACCTCCTCGTCCGAATTAGCCTTGTCCAGGCTCATCATCCTGAATAGGTGGTCGACCTTTTCAGAGCCTGGAGGAGGATCTGAACCCACTCTGCTCAGTTGGGGATGATTGGGGGACAGGAGCTGCAGCTCGTCTCTCAATGCATCGAAATCTGCATCTGATATCTCGGGTTCTGCTTTGTTGTAGTAAAGGTCTGAGTGCCGCTCTAACTGCTCCGCTAGCCAGTCAACCCGTGCCTCGGAGGTTCCCTCGTCCGAATGCGTAGAACCCATGACGATGCAAAGGGGGCGATGGCCTTCAAACTGACCATTTTTGCAGTACTCTCCCAATGGTGGGCCTGCCAGGATTTGAACCTGGGTCGCGCGACCCCCAGCCGCGAAGTATAGGCCAAACTAACCTACAGGCCCCAATTGGGCTCCTGCGAGTGAGCGTTCAGTCAAAGCCCTGACGGAGAGGTTACTGTTGTCTGTCAATGCTGAATGGTGCGACCTCATCGACAAGGTCGATGTGCCCCACAAACATTCTTCTGCAGCAGTAGCGGTTGAAACCAAGATCGTCGAGGACTTCTCCGGCGTCCTTCCCCTCCGCGATAGCATTCTGATACTCCTCGTATTTGTGGGCTATGACCTTCCCGCAACTCCAACATCTGACTGGTATTAGCATATTTCCAACTACCTGTACGACTTCTGCCACTTCTTTCGAGCGCCTCTACCCATTTGATGCTTGGGTTCCTTTCTCCTGGGGTCGTTTACCAGAATCTTCCTCTCGAATCGTACGAACTCGTCCCTCAGTTCCTCATCATCGCCCTCGGCTCCATCGTTGTACTTCACCAGACCACGGGCTATGGCGGTCCTGATGGCATCGACTTGGCCCATCTGTCCACCGCCCTTCACATCGACAGAGATGTCTACTCTGTCAATTCTGTTCATTGCCTCGGCGATTCTAATTGGTTCAAGTGCCTTCCTCCGAGCGAGTTCCGGCTCAAGGATGTGGATTGGGTGACCGTTGATCCTGACCCTACCCTTGCCGGGTTTCAGAGTGGCTCTGGCTATTGCGGTCTTTCTCTTTCCACTGGTGTTGACCACCTTGGTCCGCTTCTTTCTTGCCAATTCACTCACCTCTCCATCTACTTGCATCCACTCCAAGGTGGGAACTAATCTCGCCCAGTCTGACGTACTTATTGGGAGTATCGCGAACAATGTTCTCTGTCGGCCCCCACTCGTGTCCGTCTGGGAGTTCTTCCATAGAGAGGTTTTGCGGGGTCCCTATCATGACTCTGAGGTCCCTCAGGGCCCCCCTTCCGCTGCTGTTCTTCTGATACGGGAGCATTCCCCTGACTGTTCTCTTGATTATCTTGTCAGGCATCCTTGGGAAGAATGGCCCTTTTCTGGCGTGGTTGAGATTGTATTTCGCCCTGTAGTCGCCCAGTACCTTGGTCCTGGGTCCCGAAACAATGGCATCCTCTGCGTTGATTATGATGACCCTCTGCTGCCTGCCTGACTTCCTGGCAGAAATCATCTCTTTCGCCACCTGACTGGCTAGCCTGCCAAGAATCTTATCCGTGGCATCGTATACCATGGTCGTCTCAGACAAGGATTCTCACCCCCTTGCCGTTGGGGTTCTCGTCCATAAGTTCGCGAATGCTAAGAGTCCTCCCTCCGGAGGCCTCTATCTTGGTCCTGGCTCCATCGCTGAAGCTGAAGGCGGCTACCGTCTGCCCTCCGCTGATGCTTCCGCTGCCCAGAACCTTGCCGGGCACCAGTATTGTCTCCTTCTTTGCAGAGTGCCTGGAAATATGGCTGAGATTGGGCTCTGCCCAGTTTTTCCTGCTGGTCTCTAACCTAGAGGCAGTGTCCCTCCATATTGGAGAGCCGGTTGTTCTGCTGTGATCCTTCAGGTCTCCTATGAGCGAAACTAGCGCTGAGTTGGTCTTCCTCTCTTGCTTACCCACGGTATCCCTCCCATAATCAGGCCCATAGGGGCGTTAGGACAATGGATTTCCTCATTACTTCAGATTTTGAAACCGTCGTTTTCCTCTGCATCATCTACTCCGGCGAACCTAATGTTTCCATCTGCATCGACGAACTGCCCTGCCTTCACTGAGGGACCGTACAAAGAGGACTCGCCGATCGCCTCCCTTGTAAGCAAGCTATCTCCGAGAGATCTGTTCATCCTACCAATCATCGACTGGAATATCTGTATCGCCCTGTCCCTCTCCTCCGATCCTATATCGTGATCAGAATAGCGAGCCTCCTCGAATATCGAGAAGAAGGAGTCGATCTCCTCTGGTGGTACTATTCCTCCGAGCATGTTGTTGATGACATCCTCGAACTCTCTGGTGGTCTCGAAGACCTTCTTCATGGCGCCTTTCATCCTGAAGTACTTGATGAGATCCTTGTAGCAGGAGAAGATAGCCTCGATGTAATTGTTCGAGGCCTTGAGGGACATTAGCGCGTCGGTCAGTATGCCCCGGAGGACCTCGACCTTTCTTCTCTCTCTGTAGTTGTTGTACATCATCGCACCCACCAGTGCCACTGTTGAGAGCGATATTCCGGCGAGGAGCAGGACTTGGGTAGTCCAGAGCCCGCCCGAAGCCGAAGAGGTGCCAACCCCCAGTTTTATCTCCGGGGTGCTATTTAGCCACTTCTCTACAAAGTAGGGTTTGTTAGCGTCTACTGATTCAAAGTGAACCAAGACCCTCCATTTACCTCCTGGGGCGCTCCACTCCGGGTGTCCGGGAATGGTTTCACCGGTGTATGGGAAGGAGAAGTTCGCAGATCCCCTCTCATTGGTGATCAGTATCTCCACTCTCTCTGTCTGCCACTCTCCGGACTCATTCCAGAACTGCCGGTGGAATTCTACTCTCTGTCCCTCAACAGTGAGATCCAGCCTGTCTCTAAGGATTGCGACCTCCCCCGCGATAATATCACCCTCTTGGTATCCAGCGGGGCTCGACCAGTGCTGCTTCAGCAGAATGTCAACCTTGCTTCTCACTAGGACTTCGACGTCTACTACAGAGCTATTCAGAACCGGGTTTGGTTCCAGTGCTTCGTAGTCGCAGCCCCCTGGTACGTACCGTTCTGGCTCGTAAGCAACTCTGACAGTACGGAACCCTTCGAGGTTGTTTCCGCTAGGCTCGACTCCCCTCCTACTGGGGTTGTCATCTGGATCTGCCGAGTACCAAACAAATTCACCGGTCCCACCGGCTGTGAATGCTGTGGCTATCGGCCTGGTGTTTACTTCTGGATCTAGGTAAATGTTGACGCACTTCCCACCGACTGGCTTTCCGTTTGACTGGGAGAGCCTGGCATTGATGTGGAATGCCTCTTTCAGGTACAGAACTTCGAAGGTTGAGCCGTTCGGGAAGGTGTATGTTAGGTAGTCTGACCTAAACGGACCTACTTCCGTTACGTCGATCGTCGAGTTGGAGAAGACGGGGAAGAACATTGCTTGTGTCTTATTCTTGTATCTGTATCGGTCATTGTTTAGCGGGTCCCAGGCATTGTACTCTATCTTCACCTTGGCCATTCCTGCGTCGACGCCAGTCATAGGGCAGTTGATGTCGAAGAATCCGTTCTCATCGGTTGCTCCCGGGATACAGGCCTCTATGCCGTCATCTCCTGCACGGAATTTCATTCGATTCTCGACAGGGTCGAATACCATAGATCCCATCTCGAATGTGACTCTGATTTGTCTGTTTGACAGGTTTCCTCCGAGCTCATCGGTTAACTGTCCGGTCACTATCATTGGCTTCTCAAGTATCTGTCCGGTATCCAGATCTATCTCAGAGGTGTAGACTATCTGTTGGTCTACTTGCAGATCGGTGTTCCCGATGAGGCTGAACCCATCTACTTGGAACTGCAGTACCTTCCTGAAGTGATCACTGTTGAGGATGGTCACGCAGGGGTCCCATGCTCCTGATGTGGACAGCATTCCCGCGTCTATGGGTTCGCAACCCTCGTGAGGTAGGTTCTCCTCGAACCGTAGGATTACGTTCACAGGTCCGAAACCATCGGGAAGGAAGGAGAATGGGTCGTCCTTCAGCAGCTGCGGGTCCAGGTATTGTCCATAGCCGATGGAGCCGGATGCCGGGCACTCGACGGAGACTATCTGTCGGTGGGTCCTGTCCTCGAAGTCTATTCCCTCGAATATTACAGTTACGTTGCCTCCCAGGTCGTATCCCTCAGGATTCTGCATCTCTCCCTCACAGCTATTCAGAACCTGGCCTCCGTCCTTGTCGAATGGAGTTCTATTATCATCAGTGACAACAGCGGTGAATTCCCACAAATCTCCATTAGATCTGATGTTTGGACTGGTGCTCTGGACATTGATGAACGTCCTCGAAACGACCCACATGTCTACTGAGTCTGTGCTTCCTAGCCTGAACTTGTCTCCGAGGTAGGTGAAACTGAGCGAGAAGTTCCCCAAGGTGTCAATGTCTGTCAGATTGACCCTGAATATTCCGTTATTGTCTGTGAAAACCACACCGCTCGATTGGTCCTCGGCCCATGACCAGTTCACTGGGGCTTCACGTACAGGAAGCCCGGCATTGTCAATCAGACGGGCCTCGACAGTCGCGTTCTGTCCCCTGTAGAGGCGCGTCAGAGATGTCAATAGGAAGTCAGTAGAACCTATGACAGACACATTTCCGTACGCGCCGGTGGCCGCTAAGACTCCTGCTTGCTCTCCAGTGAAGAAGTAGTCGGCCTGACCGAAGTCGGCTCTGAAGCCGTACGTCGATGCTGGCCAATATGGGTCCCAGATTATGTCGTGATCGAATGTTGCCAGGCCTTCCGTATCGATGTCAAGTCTCTGGTTCACTCGAGTCTCTATGGATCCAGCGAAGATCCCATTGTAGTCCAAGTCTATCTGTACTGCTATGGGGTCCTTCGTTCCATCACCGTCGAAGTCAGTTACGGGCACCATTGTCTTGTTCCAGACGTGTCCCCTTACCCTGACGGACTCACCTGCGAATATCTCTGGTACTATCTCGCAGCGAATCTGGCTGCTGGGATCAAGTGGGTCGACCGGGCCGCATGGAGGCGAGTCAAAGTCAGCCGCATTCTGCATCGTTATGGTCCAGTTTATCCCATCTGAGGACAGGAACGGGGCTAGCGCGCCGGCTGCTATTCCAGAAAGCCCCGAGGGAGTCCCGTCCCACAGAAGCGGGTATGGCTTGCCAAGGCTTGCCTCCTGGTATGTCATGTTCGCATTAACAAGGGATGGGGCATGGAAGAGAGCTCTCCATGCACCGAAGGACGATCCTGTGAACTGAGTAGAATCCCAGAAGTAGACTGGTCTGAAGGAGGCCGCTGACATCTCGGCCTCTATGAACATCCTGTGCATGGAACGTATGTAGAAGGCGTCCGTCTCTGAACCCTCGAGGTGGGACCATGGCCATTCGTAGGAGTCGTCAGTGCATCCTCCCAGATCGGGACGTGAGAATCCGATGAAGGTATAGTCACCAACAGGGAGCGAGGTGTTCTTGTACTCATATGGCGCTATGACAGAATGGGATCCTACCGGATTGAGCGGTCCACAGGGATTCCACACTATCTCCTCATATCCGCCTGTCGGTACGCCCGGTCCATTATCGAGCAGTGAGTTCCACTGGACCTGTTCCCATACATCCAGGGATTGGTTGTAAGCCAGTGAAACCCAGCCCCCTGCGTCAGCCCTGTATCCGTTCCCGTATCCATCATAGACAGTCGGATGGGTGATGTTCCCGAACTGGGGGCCTGGGTCGCTAATCGTGAAGGAAACTGGCGCATAGGGCAGTCTGTTGTCGAAAATCCCTCTGTTATAGTCTGCCGAATAGTGGACCTTGAAGTCTAACTTGAGGGGTTGCTCGTCCGATCTGAACCTCTCCCCGGATACGAATCCAATCGTGGTGTTCGCCCTTACCTCGACAGGCATCCCCGAGTCTCCGATGCCGTCTCCGTCAGTGTCTGAAAGCGTCGAGCTGTAGTCGTGAACGAACATCTCTGTAACCTCTGAGTAGACCTCATAGGTTGAGTTAGGCCCTACATCGATGTCTTCCGGGAACAAGAACTGGCCGACGATATACTCCCCGTTGTCATCAGTGAGGACGTCGATTGTCTCTATGACGGACGTCCCGTTCGCAGAGTACCTAATGTGGACTTGGACAGGGAGGTCTGGTGCTGGGACGAAACCTGTGTCGTCCAGCCAGAATACAGAGCCGTTGAATATTACTGGCCGGTTTTCGTCTAGCCACATTACAGATGGAGCAGTCAGAGTGATTCTAGTCGGTATCTTATCGTCGTTGTCTAGAATTCCATCGTTGTCAGAATCCCAATCCGAGCTCCATCCTGAGGATTCCTCAATCTTGTTTGATGGTGTAGCCCAATCCCCCGAAGAGGGGTTGTTCCAGTCCAAGTCCGCCCTTCCATCGTTGTCGTCGTCTACATCGTAGTAATCTGGACCCGTGGAGTTGTTGTTGGGGTTTGCCAGTCCGACCCCTCCTCCAAAGTCGTCGTGGTCCCATGGGTTCGTTGATTCAGTACCGTATCGTGAAGGCCACAGCATCACTTCATCCTCGTCCTTCATACCGTCATAATCATCGTCTTCGTCTATATCGTCCCTTATTCCGTCATTGTCATGGTCCCATGGGGCTATGGGGAAGTTAAGGGTGGGGGTGTCGTCGATAGGATCTGCCGTACCGTTGGTATCGTTGAAGTTCTGGAGCTCTAGGGAATTTGGAATTCCGTCGCCGTCCCAGTCGTCATCTGCCCAGTTAACTATCCCATCGTTATCGTGATCCCATGGGCTCTGTTCCTCCCCTGTGAAGCATCCTTCGAATGCCTCCTGAGCATCATCTAGAAGTCCATTATTATCGTCGTCTGGGTCTTCTCCGTCCGGAACTCCGTCGTTATCGTTATCCACATCGTAGTACTCTGGGAATAGTAGGGCCTGACCTAGTACTCCTTTATCCCATACTGCCTGGTATATTCCATCATCGTCGGGGTCAGTGTCCAGACCGTCGTCGTCATTATCCTCGCAATTGCTTCCTGTGAAGTAGTATGGCTCCTCTATACCTGAATCATCATCTAGATCGTCATTTGAGTCGATTTCGAAATAATCCCAGATACCGTCATTGTCATCGTCCACATCGAAGTGATCGTAGACTATGTCCCAGTCGTCGTCCAGGTCGTTAGTATTGTTGTACATGCAACTTGGGGTCCACGATACCTCCGGCATGGGCTGCCCGCAGTCCACGTCTGGATCTACGTCATCGTTGAGATCGTCAGCAATCTCATCGGGGAAGAAGTTGTTATTTGCGTCCGAAGTCCACTGAAAGAATCCGAAGACGGTAACACCGAGGTAAGCTATCCAAAGATCCCTGTTATTTTTGATGTCGTCGTATCTGTACGCAACTGAAGGGGTTGGGTTGCTAGTAGGGTCAAAGGTGAACCAGAAACAGTTGCTGTCACAACTACCCATTCCAGTGGGGTGATTTGTCCCATCATATGCCCCATCGTCCCATTCAGAGTCGGGTCTGCTGCTGTACGGAACAGTGAAAGATTGCCCTCCTGATTGAGTTGGAGTAAGTAGAGGCGCCTTGAATTGGAATGCGTAAATGTGACCGCAGAATCTCTCAGTTGTTGGGGAAAGGATGACTGTTCCACATGAGTTGCCATCCAAGGTACCTCCCATTTTGACGTCGTCGACATCCAGAACTCCGTCATTGCCCTCGTCTTGATCCCACCAATCTGGCATTCCATCTCCATCCTGGTCCACGTCTATTCCGTTTACCAGTGAGTCTCCATCGCTGTCGATATCGAAGAAGTTGTCCCCATTGTAGGGGCTCCACTTCATCATCAGAGTCCAGTACATCTCAGGAATAATTCCACTTGGGTCGTCGAGGTTGTTTGGATCGTACCCGTTGTAGTCGAGCATGAAGCTGTTGTTAGTATTGAAGGGGTTGAACCCCCAAGTGAGGTTCCAGTAGTAGTTCGGGACTGCAACATATGCATCGCCGTCCTCGGAACCATCAATGGCATCGCCGTCTCCCTGAGGCCAGCTATTGCCCCAGAAGTTATCCGTATTGTCTATGTCCACTACACCGCAGTTTCCGTCGTCAGGGTCGAAGAAATCATTGATCCCATCGTTGTCGTCGTCCCAGTCCTCATCGTTCTGGAGACCGTCTCCATCCACATCGGTATCTATGTCATTCGCTCCGTCGTCCCTAAACATCGAACCGTTTAGCTCATGTAGATCTGCATCGTTATCCAAATCGCAGTCGGGGTCTATATCCAGCCAATCCAGGATTCCGTCATTGTCGTCATCCATGTCGACCCAGTTGTTCAGGCCATCTCCATCCCAGTCGTTGAACCCGGTGTAGGACGTCCGCCAAAGTACACAATTGTCGCTAGGGTCCTGGGGATTCGGGTTCGCAACGCTGGCACAGTCCCATGTTGCTACCTCGGCTGTTGAGTTCATCGGGTACGGATCATCCTCATTGGGGATTCCGTCATCATCCAAATCCCAAGGCTGTGATCCTCCCTGTAGGTTGTCTGGATTTGTCGTACCCCCCATATCGGGATCGAGCCAGTCCCAGACCATGTCGTAATCTCCGTCTATGGCTCTGAATCTATCATCATCAAGATCCCCGTCATAGTCTATTTCACATTCGGTTCCGGGTACTTGGATGGCCACTATAGCGCCGTTGAATGCCTGTAAAGGATAATCTCCTTGGCCATCTCCATTCGTATCCAACTGCCTGCATGAGTCGGGTATACCGTCATTGTCGTCGTCTACATCATACATGTCCGCCAGACCATCATTATCGTCATCGGTGTCTGAGGAGTCGGGGGCCCCATCGTTGTCGTTGTCGGGATCAAGGAAGTTTGGAATTCCATCTCCATCGAGGTCACCGTCCACTATCTCAGAGAAAGCCTGTTCTCTGGGGTGTTCCAGGGCGTGAAGGGCGACGTAGTCAAGCCCATCGACGTATTCGCCGTAATCCTCAGGATCCCACCTGACCCAAGAGTCCCACAGTATTTCGGGTGCGGTTTCGATAGACGAATTCTGCAGGGGGTCCCATGGGTGTATGTCTGAGATGTCTACTACACCATCGTTGTCATCGTCATCGTCGAAGTAATCCTGTATTCCGTCTGAATCGAAATCACAGGGCCAAACGAACTGATCGATTCTTCCGTCATTATCGTCATCCTCATCGTACGATCCGCGACCCGATCCATCTACGTCCTCATCGGTGATTCCGTCATTATCGTGATCCATTGGATTCTGGTCTACTAAGTAGTTGTCGCCAACTTCCTGCCCTGTCCAAGGGTGTCTGGTCAAGGGCTCCACATACCTGTCTGAAGTTACATTCCACGGGTCGTTTCCCTGTGAGTAGTCGATTGGGCCCTCCAGTATCCCGTCATTGTCGTCATCCCAGTCAAACTCGTCCCTAACCCCATCATTATCGTGGTCAAGGGGATCTGTTCCAAAACAACCATCGAATCGCTCGATAAGGTCGTTGATTCCATCATTATCATCATCTAGGTCATTCAAATCGTCAATACCATCGTTATCGTGATCGTCTGTGTTCGTTTCTTCGAGAAAGAATCCGTACATCGGGTTGAGTGCCAGGGCGGATGGATCGGATACCTTTCCGTAGATTGCGGCCGGATCGTTGTAGAATGGGTCTTGATATGCTGCGGTCTGGAATTGGCTCATCATGGATGGAGAATTTTGATTCCCTCCTTGGACTGATCCCCCAAGTTGCTCCAATTGTTGGTATGCCGTTCTTTTGGGGGGTTCGACACGGCTGTCTTGCTCCGGAGAATCGTCAGTGTTCAGTAGCAGCGATATCTGAGGACTGAGCAGCATTATCGCTATCATTGAAAATGCTGGGATTATTTTCTTCTGTGTCTTTCTCTCTAGTTTGATGTTCATGCAAATCACTGCTTCCCCTCGGGCAGATAAAAGCCCGATTCTGTGTGCTTATCAATGGATGCCACGGTATGGTGATTTGGGTATCACAGCAGCCCCGATGTATCATCTGGGATTTTCAATTCCTGTGATAAGCCGAACCGCGGATGATTTCAGACGCGCGGTAGAGCTGTTCCATCAGTAAGGCCGCGGCCATCTCATGGGTAAGAGTTAGTTCTGACAGAGATATTAGTTGGTCGGCGGATTGCTTGAGTTCATCGCTAAATCCATCTGCGGGCCCCACCGCCAAATTGGTTGGATTGCTGTCTATACGGGCGGAATTCAGCCATTCGGCGAATCCCTCACTTGATATTGAAGGCCCCGCCTCATCTAGAAGGACTAGCCTTCCCGGTAATCTTGACAGCTCTGATTCATAGGTCTTGGTTCCGCGTTTGGATCCAAATATCTCGATCGATATACCTCTTGATTTGACTCTCTGCAAATATCTGCTGATAATGGATGCAATGTCGCTGTCCTTCGGATTGCTATCCAGGTATACGACAACACGGCCCATATTGTCCCGTGCGGCCTTAGGCACTTAGGAGTTCACAAAGCATCAAGACGTCTGGCTTCGACGTGCACCTGTTACCATGGGATGGTGGCCCTTCCGAAAAAAGAGGAGTCTCCACAGCGAGCCGCATGTAAGAAGTTCGAAGATGTGGATTCAAGATCTTAGGGAGATCTGCGAAAAGAGTTTCGATAACAGAGAGGCCGGTCAATTAGAAGTCGAGTCTCTTAGAGTAGAATGGCACAAGGCATTTTCTCAGAAAGAGGTGGATGAAGCACTTCTGGAAGGACTCGAAAGGAGAGCTATGATGCTCTTAGGAGCAGGGGATCCAGAATGGTCAGATTTGCTTGACGATGAGGACTTCTGGAAAGCAGGGTGGGGCAGCAAGGTAGATGATTGAGATGTTTCTTTGGTTAGCTCTTCTCCTGGGGTTGGGATCCTATTGCTACTATCTCAGTAGGCTTCAGCCCTTTCCCGAAAAGGGGTCCAGGTTGTCCATGTTCCTATTTACAGGGGCTCTCATACTTTGGATTGCCAGCACGAGTCCAGAAG
>LURZ01000013.1:9318-10125 GCA_001629255.1 Marine group II euryarchaeote REDSEA-S42_B7 | reverse complement strand
GTCTCCATCTGTATCGAATAGAGTGGGATCGGATAGGTACCCCCAAGTTGCGGTCAGTTCCTCCCAGTCGGCCAGTCCGTCACCATCGGTGTCCTTGTAGTCGTCGTCACACCATGGGTCATTGGATGCGTTTGGAGAAGCATCCCAGCACCAAGATCCGTTTGTAATTAGTATGGTATTGGAACCCGCAGGGGGTTCGACGTCAACGCCCCTCATGAAAAGTGACTCCAGTGAGGAGTAGCCGAACGGTGTTTGCGTGCCATTTGGAGAAATGTAGTAAGCCATTGGGGGGCTTCCCCTCCAGTCTACGGGATCCGGGTCGATTCCCTCTGTAGAGTTCAGAGTAAGCGTGTCCGCCTCTCCGTCCCACGCTATTACCGTGAAGACAAGATCAAATGTCGAGGTGCATGGATCGGTCTGTCCGGGGAAGCCTTCGTCTCCATCGTTTATGCCCCCTCCATCCGTATCAGCGACGTTCCAAAGGGTGCATGAGTTGTTCTCCTCCCAGTTCTGAAGACCGTCGCCATCGAAGTCCCCTTCGTCGTTTATCCTGGTCGGATCAGTCTCTCCTGTGTCAATCACCCCGTTTCCGTTAAGGTCCTCATCCCCATCATCAAGATGATCACCATCGGTGTTATTGTCACGTGGATCTGAGCCTTGTGCGGGGTCTCCGTAAGAGCCGTTGTACTCGATTCCATCCAATATCCCATCACCATCAGTGTCAGGGGAGGTCGGATCGGTAAGCAACACTAGTCCCTCGAATGAGTCATTAAGGCCGTCGCCGTCAGTATCGTTGTTCTGTGGGTC
>LURZ01000013.1:0-9237 GCA_001629255.1 Marine group II euryarchaeote REDSEA-S42_B7 | reverse complement strand
CACATCCTCCTGGCCCTATAGAGAGGACTGGGTTGCATGGCGACTCAGTGATTGTCATGTTTACCGGACCTGGTCTGAAATACTGTGTAGGAGGGAATGTCGAGCCGTTCCTGGTCCCCCATGCAGGATTGACGTACTCGTAGATGTTAGCTAAGCCATCGAAGTCCGGATCCCCGTATGTTCCGTCCTGATTGGAATTTGAAGTAGGATCCAAACCGTTTGCTACCTCCCAGCCATCTGGCATACCATCTCCATCGGTATCCCAGCCATTGGGGTCTTCATCGATTTCTCCGTCCCCATCGTCATCATCAGAGTTGCAATCTGCGTCACCGTCGAAGTCATTGTCATTTGAGTCGACCATCCCATCATGGTCATTGTCGAAGGTGTCGGTACAGATGTTTCCTACCGGATCCTCATCAGCACCATCGGATCCTGAGCCTTGGATAACTTGCATCGCGCTTTCCTCGTCCCAGTTTGAAACTGGGATGGTCCCGTTCCACCAAACACCATTGTCAAGGACATTGGTAGTCGAGGGTTCGTCCCAGCCAGAGGGTATTCCGAAGAGGTACTCATTGAGGTTTGTCAGGCCATCGGAATCTGGATCTCCAGTAGATCCGTTATCTCCCAATGAAGATAGTGGATCCAGTCCGTACTGCCACTCCCACCCATCTGGGAGGCCATCATTGTCAGAATCCCAATCTTGGGGTTGTGTGTTGATGATGAACTCGATACCGTATGGAAGGCCGTCCGCATCCTGGTCGTTGTTTGTAGCCGAAGCCTCGAATGCAGAAAAATGGATAGAAGCTGTACTTGATATCAGGAATAGGAATGTCAAAAGAGTTGCTGATCTCTTCTTTGATGATTCGAGATTACCTTCGTAATTCGCAATTACGAACCTCATGATATGTGTCACAGTTTCCTGGCGATAACTCGGGGTCTTAAGAAGAATGGAGCGTCGTTCGTACATCTGAACTGCTCAAATAAGCTCAACGTCGTCATCGTCGTATCTGTCCACTGCTCTAGGTGATTCTTCTACCACTACTGGTGCTGGTATGTCTGGCACCTCAGACGGTACATCTTCTTCTGGTTCCGATAGGGATTCTAGCATCCTCATCTGTGCTGCCCACCGCCTTCTGTTGAGTCTGCTCTGGACTCCTGCAAACAAGAGTAAAACGCTGACTGCAAAGAGTACCATAGAAATCGGCCTTGGATGAACAATCTCGTTGACCACTATCTTGGTGATTGATGAAATTTCGACTATCGCAACTAGAGTGAACTGGGCCTTCAATGAGTCGGCAAAGCTCTGCTCAGTATCTAGGGGGGCCGCAGTAATTGAAATCGGAACCGACTGTCCGTTATTTGCTGAGCTTGGTACAGAAATCTCTACTGTAAAAGTAGCTTGATCAAATTGATCTATTTCAATTAAAGGAGAGCCTGATAGCCCACCTATTGAGACTGCCCAGCCGCTCGCATCGGCATCAGCCTCAAGCAAGACTGTCATGGGACTGTTCCCTTCGTTTTTGACGATCATTGTAATTGAGTAATCGTTACCAGGTGAGAACTTCTTGTTTGGGGATTCTTGAACTATCTCCAACTTGGGATCTACTGCATCGACTTCGAATGTCATAGGCAGGTCGAAATAGCGAGGATTATCTTCGTCCACATCCTCTACGATTCTGAGGAATACTGTGTGATTACCCGCATCCACCTGATTGGTCATAGTGACGCTGAGGAAAACTTCAGTGAAGTCCCCTGGGCCAAGTGAAACACGAGGAACTGCCTCACCGTCTGAGTTGGTGATTCTATATTCCCAATTACCATATTTCGTATCTCTTTCCAAATTCTCCTGGAGGCTGGCTGGATTCTTTAGCAACCACCATGAGGCGGGGCCTAGTTCAGTATCGCTGTTTGTGATCCTTGCTCTGAATTCCAGTACCGGCCTATCCTGCCCGGGGGCACACAGAGCGACCTCCATGTGACCCAATGGGGTGCCGTCGCAGTCCTGAGAAATCTCGCCTCTAATCCCATAAGTTCTCTGAATGGTGAATGAGACCTTAGTGGTCGTAGATGCGTTCCCCCCACTTATTACCTCAATTTCGATTTCTCCGATATCGTCGTCCTCTCTATCAAGACTTGGCTTAATTCCTAGAATCAAAACTTGGGTATTGTGCCTCTCAAGCAGAGAGGTATGGAATGTACCATCACCCTCATCCTGGAGTATCCGTTGACCGGTTAGATTGTCGTGTAGTTGGAATATTGACTTCGACCTTTTTAGGATGTCGATCCTGAAGGTATCGGCATCGAAGCCAGAGTTGAAAATCTCGAGTATGAATGGGTTGAACTCTCCATACTCAGCGAATCTTGGTATCGTTGAGTCTAAGGCATCTCCTCTTGAGGAGTTAGCAATGGGAATCTTGTGATCCTCTGACCAAATAGAAACTACTGGTGGTTGGTATACATCGATCTTCTCGACGTTCAAGACCAAAGTATCCTGATGTACAACTGAGATAACCCCATCAACATCTGCCTCGGCTATGGCTCGAATCTCTATCTTCTTGGGCATTCCTGTGAGGTCATCCGGGGCTGTGAGTGTGACTGTTGGATTGAGAACAGAACCGCCCGAACTCATCTCGTACCCGGCTGGAGAATCGAACTCTACTAACCACGAGCTCCCTAGATTTGTTAGGACTTCCAGCTCTACGGTCATCGATTTTGTCGAGTCCCCCCTGTGCACTAGAACCATTGGCACGGGCGTTACCTTCCCCGGTGCGAAATACTCCACTGAACGATCGAATCTATGCTTCAATGAGACGCCAAATTGGTGCATTTCGATTGGCTCGTGCTCTATCTCGATCTCATTACCTCCAACGTCTCTTACCTTGAGGATGACTGTGTATTCACCAGGGCTTAGCCCGCTGTTGTAAGTATGGACATACTTTCCGAATATCCCCGTACTGGAGTCCTCTATTTCTTCCATATCCCCAGTAATTCTTTCATCGACCTCGTAATTACCATTTGGACCCCTCATCAGGATATCGACCCGTGATATATCGCTCCTCCCGAAAGCACTGATTGCGTCCATTGAGAATTGCATCTTTCTGTCTTCGATTACATCGTTGGGATACCAATCTAATTCGGAGCCCTCGGCAATGTTGGCTCCTTCCCTCTGTACAACAATGATGCTATTCATTAGAGCATTGCCGTTGGCCTCCATCTTGGAGAATTTATTTGGCTCGTTGTCTATCCTGTTGAAGGCGACGTCTGCGGAGCAGTCGGAACCACCGAATGGACTATCCCCTCCATCGCATCCAGACATACTCGCCCTAACTTTGACTATCAGCCTTTCACCTTTCCTTACATCAAAGGACTCTGATGAGCCGATGCCGACATCGATTATTTCGTGATCAAAGTCGCAACTGCTACCAAACGAAGCAGTACAAACTGATCCAGAGTAAGTAGTGGAGCCAAGAGTCCTTTCTGTGGTCATGATGGATACTGTCCAATCCACATTAGAATTCTGAGGGCCCTCTGACTTGAGGAATAGTTCGACAGGAACGTAGTGTGTTTCATTAGCAAAGAATTTTCTTCCGAATAACTCCAAAGTGGACATCATCGATATTGACATGAACTGGACGTCGTCATCGAGAGCGCTAGCGGTTACCTGATCGGCATTTGATGCTGGGGGTTGAGTGCTGATGAGTCCGTCCATACCTGACGTCCGGTTCTGTCCGGGCTCTACGAAGTAGAGTTTGTACAGATTTGCTGCTGGATCGCTTTCGGATGAGTCAGACCTGTAGAAATTCGTTAGCTCATCTGCCTGCAGATTCATTCCCGTTGGCGATACCATCAATACGACAAGAGTTAGGGAAACAAGGGCACTTCGAGTACCAAACGGGGCTGAGGTCTTATTTCGCACATTCATGCGCCGCATTCGAGATGTTAAAGAGTTCGGGAGATTGGAGTACTATATGCATCGGTTACAGGACGGTAATCGTCCGCTCGGTTGAAATTCAAAGTCGGTGCTCGTTGACTTGCAGGGGTACCCGAGTTGGTCAAAGGGGCCGGACTTAAGCTCCGGTGCTTAGTGCTTCATGGGTTCGAATCCCATCCCCTGCACCATCAATTTATTCGGCCGGGTTTTACCTTGCCCATAGAGCATCCTAACTTGCCCTCGAATCCAGTGGGGGATAGTTTGGTCAGGCAGACAACTCCGGCTACTGCTTTCTCGGGCAGTAAAATCTCCTCCAGTATCGAGGCAGCCAAGTTTTCCAACAGAGAATGCCTCTTTGAAATTGCAGATTCTATTGAACTGTGGAGATACTCATAGTTGAGTACTTCATCGATATCGTCCCTAATCGGTGATTCTGCCCCTTCTACCAAGACTTCTATGTCGAACCTGATTGGCTGCTTTACTCCTTTCTCGAAATCATGGGCTCCGATATCCAATTGCATAACTACATCCTCTAACAGGACCGTTGTCCACCCATTCGTATCGATCCGTGAAATTATCGAGAATAGGTGAGGGGTTGTTTTGCTCAATTCTACTCACCCTTATCAAGTGCAGGATCCTTCTTCATCTGCCTAAATCTCTCGCCTGAGTCGACGAAAATCGTTTGTCCGGTAATTGCTGGGGACTTTGCAAGGAATGCAACTGATTCCGCAACGTCCCTAGCAGATGGCCCGTATCCAAGAGGGGACGCTGATTGGACTCTCTGCAGGGATTCTGCATCTAGGATGTCACTGGTAAGAACGTGTCCCGGAGCAACCGAGTTTATTCTTACCTTAGGCGCTAAATCGAGTGCAAGAGCAGAAGTCAGGCCGTGCAAAGCAAATCTAGAGCCTGTGTAAGAGAGATAGTCGGCGTTGGGCGATTCCACCTTAAAGTCGAGAATATTGACCACCCATGAGCCTTCGACGGGTGACTCAAGGAGGCTTTGAATCAGTAGTAATGGCGCCAAGGCGTTGACTTTCATGTGCTCTACCCAGGTTTCCTCGGAAACATCCTCGATTCGGTCTAACACGAACAGAGACGCGTTGTTCACAACCCCGACAACTGCCCCCAGCGAATCGGAAGCATTCTTGATTAGTTCTTTTACGGAGTCTGAATCGTTCAAATCGCATTGGATAGTACATGCATTTCCGCCTGCGGACTCGATTTCTTGTTGGAGGTCTCTGGCATCACCTTCTGAACTCCTGTAATGGATGGCAATTTTGTATCCCTCTTCGGAGAGTTTCAAGCATATCTCTCGTCCAATTCTGATTGCTCCTCCGGTTACTATCACCACGTCGTTCATGCCATCCGCATGGGATGTCTATTTTACCAATTTCTCAGATGAAGTGGGACTTGCAGATGAGAACGGTTAATGTCGTACCTCTATCCGCCTATTTTGATGGAGAGGCGGTTGCCAATCGTCAACCTCGATATGGATGGGACTGGAGGCTGTGGAGTCTCTGAAGAAATGAGCCCTCTGGAGAAGCGGAAATCGATGCGCAAAAGGCTACCGGATTGGTTCAAGACCTCCCTCCCGACAGGAGTTGCACAGGCTAGATTCAATGGAACCAAGGGAAAAGTCGTAGAACACGGCCTGAATACCGTATGCGAGGAGGCTAGATGTCCGAACATCCACGATTGCTGGGGAAGGGGAACTGCTACTTTCATGATTGCTGGTGAAGTTTGCACCAGAGGGTGCAGGTTCTGTGCAGTGGGTACGGTCAGAACGCCACCTGAACTGGACCCTGAGGAGCCAAAAGAGTTGGCGGATGCAATTAAGAGAATGGGACTTAGTTATGCAGTGATTACGGTTGTAAACAGGGATGATCTCTATGATGGGGGGGCTTCACACTACAAGGATTGCATTCAGAGAGTTTCTGAGACTAACCCGGGGGTTGGTCTAGAGCTTCTGTGCTCGGACTTAGATGGAAACCTAGACTCGCTCGAGATGTTACTCGAAGGGCTGCCCCTGAAGGTTTTTGCTCACAATGTCGAGTGTGTGCCTCGATTAGATAGTGTTGTTAGGGACCCACGTGCTTCATTTGAGCAATCACTCAAAATACTCAGTTATGCTAAGGAGATTCGCCCCGATTTAATGACAAAGACCAGCCTCATGGTCGGATTAGGAGAGACCGATGAAGAGATTTCGGAGGCAATGGAAATGGTGAGAGAAGCGGGAGTGGACATGATTACTCTGGGACAATACTTGCAACCAAGCATCAGGCACCTCCCTATTGACAGATTTCCCGAACCCGAGAGCTTCGCCGACTGGGATGGAACTGCTAGGGAGCTAGGCTTCAGAGCCGTGGCTAGTGGCCCTCTAGTTAGGTCAAGCTATCGAGCCGGTCTCCTGTGGGAGGAAGCAATGGGTGGCGAGCCTGTTGTTACAAGAGACTCAACTGGTTCTGCGGTAAGTCATATTTTTTCTGCAAAGAGTGCCACTTCGACAAAGGGGGGGAATCCATGAATAGGGAGTGCGGTGATGTCGTCAGACGGTAGCAAGGGAAGCATACGAGTCCCGGATGCACCATTCAGGCCGGGAGAGGAGGCTAGTTTCGATAGTTGGCCATGGAAGCCAGGGGACTTCTCTATGCCAGATCCTAAAACTTGCGAATTCAAAGATACCACAGAGCTAGCAAACGGTCTGGTCAGGGTTCTCGATGACGATGGTTTAGCCTCAGGGGAATGGGACCCAGGACTTTCCGCGGAGGAGTTGCGTATCGGTTTAGAGCATATGGTTAGACTTAGGATATTCGATGATCGGATGATGAAGATGCAGAGGACAGGGTTGCTTTCATTCTACATGAGGTCACTAGGTGAGGAGGCGGTGGCTATCGCACAGACAATGGCCCTCCAGGAGCAAGATTGGATTTTCCCCACATACAGACAGCCAGGAGCCCAGTTTGTCCGAGGAAGGGACATGGTCAGCATGATTTGTCACTGCATCGGTAATGAGGAAGACAACATCAAGGGCAGGCAGATGCCAGTACACTACTCCTACAGGGAAGGAAGATTCATTTCTGTTTCGAGTCCGGTCGGGACTCAGTTCAGTCAGGCAGTCGGAGTGGCGCTAGCTTCCAGCTACAAGGGTCTTGACGAGGTGACGATTACATGGATAGGGGACGGGGCCAGTGCAGAGGGCGATTACCACTATGCTCTGAATTTTGCTAGTGTTTTCAATGCCCCGGTCATTCTGAATGTCGTGAACAACCAATGGGCAATTTCCACACATGCTAACTTCGCAACTGGAATTGGTGATTTTGCTTCCAGAGGCCTGCCCTATGGGCTGCCCTCCATCAGAGTAGACGGGAATGACTTCTTAGCACTGTATTCGGTAACCAAATGGGCTAGAGAAAGGGCTGCTTCCGGAGCAGGTGCAACTCATATCGAAGTTCTCACCTACAGAACAGGAGCCCACAGTAGTAGCGATGATCCCAGCAGGTATAGGCCCGGTGATGAACATACGAAGTGGCCAGGAGGGGACCCCGTGTTAAGGCTCAAGGAGCATCTAGTCAATATCGGAGAGTGGAGCGAGGAGAGTCATTCAGAACTTGAGGAAAAGATAGATTCAGAGGTTGTGGAAGCATACAAAGAGGCTGTAAAGTTCGGTGATCTGGCCAATGGCCCATACCCCTCAGCAGATACTATCTTCACTGAGGTTTACGAAGAAGTTCCATGGCATCTACAAGAACAACATGATGAGATGATGGGTGGTTAATCGTGACGAACATGAATATGATCCAGTCGCTGAATAGCGCTCTTGACATTATGCTAGATAGGGATCCTGATGTGATTATCTTCGGAGAAGATGTTGGTTACTTCGGAGGAGTATTTAGGACTACAGACGGATTGCAAAAGAAGCATGGAGACCACAGGGTATTCGATACGCCTCTGTCAGAAGGTGGAATCGCCGCTACCGCATTTGGTATGGGGCTAAATGGGCTTAGACCGATTGTGGAGATTCAATTTGCTGACTATATCTTCCCAGCATACGATCAGATTGTGAATGAGATGGCCAAGATCAGGCATAGGTCAGGCGGAGAATTCTGGTCACCAGTAACACTGCGGACCCCTGCTGGCGGTGGAATTAGAGGAGGGCACCATCACTCCCAATCCCCTGAGTCGCAATTTACTCACACCCCAGGGCTGAAGGTTGTCTACTGCTCGACCCCCTACAATGCCAAGGGCCTATTGATTAGCTCAGTTGAGAGCAACGATCCGGTGATATTCTTCGAGCCCAAAAGGTGCTACAGAGGACCATTCTACGGAGATCCGCACAAAGTTCCAACCTGGTCTGATCATCCGGAGGCTGAGGTTCCAGAGGGGGAGTACAGAATTCCACTTGGCCAGGCTAGAATGGCCTTGGAAGGAAGCGAATGCACTGTAATATCTTGGGGGGCAATGGTGCATGTGTGTGAGCAGGCAATCAAAGATAGTGGATTCTCATGCGATCTGATAGACTTGCAAACTCTTGTCCCCTGGGACAAGGAAACTGTAGTTGGTTCGATTGAGAAGACTGGTAGGTGCGTGATTGTGCATGAGGCCCCCAAGACTAGCGGATTCGGTGCGGAGATGTCAGCATCGATTCAGGAGAGGTGCTTCTACCACCTCGAGAGTCCCATATTGAGAGTGACTGGATGGGACACGCCTTTTCCCCATACTACTGAATGGGATTACATGCCCGGGCCGTCTAGGATTGCCGCGGCGATAGCGCAAACACAGGAGGAATAAGATGGGAAATTTCGTCTTCAAGTTACCAGACATAGGCGAAGGAGTAGTTGAAGGGGAGGTTGTCCAGTGGCACGTCTCAGTAGGTGACTTAGTATCCGAGGATGATCCAATCGTAGATGTCATGACAGACAAGGCTACTGTGACTATTCCCTCCCCGGTTAGTGGAGTCATTAGTTCGCTAAGCGGAGATGTAGGGGACATGATTGCCGTTGGTTCTAGCCTAATGGAAATCGATTCTGAAGGCGAGGGAGCGAGCCCATCGGCAGAAGATACAGAGGAGCGAGAGCCGGTCTCGGATCCTGATCCACCCAAGGCCCCCGAGCCCGCTCCAGCCCCCAAGGCACCCGAGCCCGCTCCAGCCCCCAAGGCACCCGAGTATGCCCCTTCCGAAATCCAAACCCACACAGGAAGAGTTCTTGCCAGTCCTGCGGTCAGAAAAAGGGCGCGCGAGAACGATGTAGACCTATCCAACGTGAGAGGTTCGGGACCGGCGGGTAGAATCAGGCATGCAGATC
>LURZ01000012.1 GCA_001629255.1 Marine group II euryarchaeote REDSEA-S42_B7 | reverse complement strand
GTCTCAAAGAAGAGGAAG
Organism: Marine group II euryarchaeote REDSEA-S42_B7; assembly: GCA_001629255.1. Classification (GTDB taxonomy): domain Archaea; phylum Thermoplasmatota; class Poseidoniia; order Poseidoniales; family Thalassarchaeaceae; genus UBA36. The sequence continues at coordinate 4,805 of LURZ01000012.1, read as the reverse complement.
AATCGACGAATATTTGCACATTATTCCTAACTGTCAAGTCCGAGTCCACCAAGCTCAGAGACCCTCCATTTACCACCCTCACATTCTGCGAGAGGGACATATCGTCAGACCAGGTCATATCCGATTCGATGACTATGTCGTCTCCTTCTGCCGACACATCCATCGAAAATACGGAAACCGAAAGTAACAGAACTGCAATCAAAAAATTGGCTTCCATCTTTCTCATATCGGCCCGTTCATAATTAGGAACATGAATATCACCCCTACTGGTTTTAATAATTCATCTTTTGAAAGTGCCAAAGTAAGTGCGAAGGTTCATTCTCCTGATTTTACTGCCACTCCCATGTCCTCCGACTCATTGCCTTGGGATGACCCCTTCATCGCGCCACTTCTAGTCCTCTGGCTTTACCTCCCTGGATATCTCTCGAACACCGCTGCAATGCTTGGTGGGAAGTGGATTCCAGATATGACTGGAATTCCAGTTTACACGATAGACGGGGGTAGGGTTCTATCAGACGGAAATAGGATGCTAGGCGATGGGAAAACCTGGAACGGACTATTGGGAGGGACTATTGGCGGGGGCATCCTTGGAGGGCTAAACCACTCATTTGCTAGGGACAACATCGTGACCTCTGCTCCGTTTCTGGATCCCGTTTCTTCTTATGCAACCAGCTCCGCAGAGATTTCAGATGCATGGTTCTACATGGGTGGGGGGCCAATGACCGCCTTCGTAATGGGTTGTGTTTTAGGGCTAGGATGTATGGTCGGCGACTCAGCAGGGTCATTCGTCAAGAGAAGAAGGGGCCACAAGAGAGAGGGAGATGTCAGCTCCAAAGCACCGCTTCTAGACACCCTTCCATTCGCAACCTCCACATTCATATTCGGACAACTTTTCCTCTCTCCCTCTCTGATCGGAAGTTCCGAACTACTGATGGGCATGGTGATACTACTGGTTTTCACCCCAATCATACACAGAACCTTCAATATCCTAGGACATAGACTTGGTCTTAAGTCGGTACCTTACTAGCTAAACCTCGTAGTGCAATCCATTATGACTGAGATGGCCAGCGGGGTACATGGCTGGCATCGAAGTACTCGTAGTAGGTAGTGGGGGGAGAGAGCACGCGCTTGCTCTGGGACTTTCAAAGAGCGACTCCGTTTCCAAGGTTCACTGTACACCGGGAAACGCCGGCACTTCCATGGTGGCAGTGAACCATCAAGTCCCCGATACTGATATTGAAGGGATAGTCGATCTCGCGATCCAACTCTCAGTCTCTCTGGTTGTTGTAGGACCTGAATCTCCACTGGTGGACGGCCTTTCTGATAGGCTCAGAGCAAATTCGATTCCCAGTTTTGGCCCACATTCGGAAGGGGCTCTTCTCGAAGGATCGAAAATCTATGCAAAGATGCTAATGCAGTCATTGGGAGTCCCAACAGGGTCATTTCACAGGGTTGAGAATCTGGATGAAATAGATGGCTCATTAGACTCTTATGAACCTCCTTGGGTAATCAAAAGGGATGTTCTGGCGGGGGGGAAGGGAGTTACCGTGACCACATCTAGAAAAGATGCCCGTGAGGCTCTAAGACATGGAATAGAAGAAGACGGCTTTGTGCTTATTGAAGAGCATCTGTCGGGTGAGGAGGCATCGATTCTGGTAATTATGGACGAGTCTGGATATGTGATGTTGCCACCTAGTCAAGACCACAAGAGGGTTGGAAACAACGATACTGGGCCGAATACTGGTGGCATGGGTGCATATGCCCCCGCCCCCATTGTCACACCCTCTGTGCTTGCAAGGGCGAGGGAGGAGATTATCGAACCAATGCACCATCATCTAAGAAACTCGAGCACCCCCTATCGAGGATGCCTCTATGTGGGGCTAATGATAGACTCGCAGGGCTCTCCGAGCGTTGTAGAGTTCAACGTCAGACTGGGAGATCCAGAAGCTCAGGTCACCATTCCGCTAATTCAGTCGGACCTAGGAGAATTGCTTCTGGCAGCAGCAGAGGGAAGAGTTTCGGAAACTCAGGTAGAATTCAATAACCTCCACGCTTCGACCGTCGTCCTTGCTTCAGAAGGATATCCTGGAGCCGTTGTCAATGGAAGGGAAATACGAGGTTGGAACGCTGAAATTGATGAGGGCCTGACTAGAGGTTTTGTCCATCTTGCAGGAGCGTCAATGGATGAGGGAGGGAAGCTAATTTCCAACGGAGGAAGAGTTCTTTCCGCAACTGGTTTAGCTCCATCACTCAGCGAGTCACTTGAGGCGTCCTACCAGATAATTGGAGGCATCACTCTCGATGGCTCCCACTACCGCGAAGATATCGGTTTCAGAGCAATTTCGGGTAAGTGATACACATTCTTCTTGAGGCCCCATTCTCCAACCGTTCTACGAACGGTTAAAACACCCGTTCAGGTCGGCGCAATGCTGGATAATTGGCAAATAGGTCCGTGGATAGGATGGAATCGAAGAAAGATGACTCTATGGTTGCCCAATTTGGCAACCTAATTTCCCCTGTAGTGATCGCCGCATCTCTGTTGTTCTTGTTTTTTGCCACATCGTCTCTAGAAGGCAGGGATACAGGCAATGAACTAAATTCTGCTGTACTCGTTACACTTTCTGTTTTAGTGCCGGCATGCATGGGCAGATCTTCTAGGTTGATCCCTCTAGAGAATTACGCTTCACGAATCGGCTCTGTTACAGTTGCTCTTCTTTTAGTGGGCACGGCTTCCAATTATCTCGACCCTGACTCGTTCAATCACATGTTCGTTACTACCTTTTTCTTCGTAGGCTTAGTCACGGCCGCACTAAATGAGTCCGATAGGATAGAAGAATCCACGCTCTTCATCAGTTTAATCCTGGGCATGAGGTTAGCCGCGCTTTACGCATCCGGGCTGGCAATCGCCCAAAATGACTCAGAGGCAGTAGTGGATTGGGTACGAGAATCAACTGGGAGTGCGTTCTTCTCATTCTGGCTGGCCTCAATCTCTCTCGGTTTCTTGGCAATGGCTCTGATCAGGGGAAATGTCGAAAAAAAGGGCTCAGGAAGCTTCTTCCGACTGCTCCCCACAATCAAAGAGAGTCCAGATGCTGCAGCATACTCTGCATTGATATTCGCATCTTTCATGGTTCCACTTGTCTGGCTAGGACAAATAGAGAGTCTGGCTGAGTTCTCTGAGGGAAGCCATCTCGGAGTAGCATGGGCCTCATTCACCGCGCTAGTAATCTTCACTCATGCCTTTTTCAGGTCCGAGGGATGGCACGTTCTGGCCTCTCTTCTAACCGTTAACTGGATTCTTTACTCCATCGGTCACCTTCATGAGATCGGAAATGAGCTTCCTTCCCTGTTCTCGCAAGGTGGATTTATCGAGTCTTTCACTTGGTTCTTCTTGGGTTTCTGGTTGAACTTCTTCGCATTCTTCTTTTCATCAAGAGGGTTATTCGGTGACGTAGCCCCTCGGAGGGACAAAAGCTCTTTCAGAGTCTGGTGGAATGAAAATTCATACTTCCTGTTGGTATCTCTGGCCTTTATCACTGCCCTAGTAGTTAGAGTAGCATGGAATGTAATTCCTGCCATGAACGCCAGCGGGACTGGACTTTGGGACATGTCTGGGGGTTCTGATCCATGGTACATGAAGCGGGTCGTAGACTACGTAATCGCTGAGAGAAGCCACCTTATATTCGATCACGACAGGGCTTACCCAACCGGTGGAATCAATCCGAGACCACCGCTATTCTCCTGGTCATTGGCGCTCGGGGGGATTGCTCTATCTTGGTTACTTGAGATGCCCTCAGAACAGGCAGTATGGTGGGCTATGTCTTCGCTCCCAGCAATATACGGGGCACTCATTGTTGTCCCAGTGGCTGGAATCGCCTCGCGTGCTCACAGCAGGAACGCGGGAATAATTTCCGCTTGGCTCATTGCACTGATGCCCGGACATCTGAGCAGATCTACGTTCGCTTATGCTGACCACGACTCATTTGCCATGCTTTTCCTAGCGATTGCTCTATACTTCTGGATTAGAGGACTTGAGCAAATTCAATACAAGAAGGTATTCAAGTCTACAAGCGCAAATCCGCTGTATATTATCGCTGGAATAAGGGAGACCTGGAAGAGTAATCCGATTTTAATGGCAAATGCAACAATGTCGGGAATCGCATTCTCAATAATGGCACTCGGCTGGAAGGGTTTCGTATACGGTCCGGGAATTCTTTTCCTAGCATATTCGTTCCAAGTAGTGATCAACATCTTCAAGGGAAGAGACAGCCTACAATTCACCTCTGCATCTCTTCAGATGATGTTTACCTCGATGATAATCCCTGCACCATTCTACGCTTGGCCCGGAATGAACCTACTATTTGCTCCTAGCGGTATGCAGCCCATGTTCTACATAATCGGCTTCACTTTTGCTATGGGTTGGATTTCCAGCTCATTCAGGGACAAGCCATGGCTTCTCATAGTCATGGGTGGAAGTGTATTATTCGGCTCGATTCTTTCAATTCTCTTCTTACTTCAGGAAGCTCAATTGTATAGCGGCTGGGACATTCTCTTCACCGGAGGATTCTACTTCTCCAAAAATAAAATATTCTCAACAATCGGAGAGGCTCAGGCTCCAGAACGCGGAAGGCTATTCGCTTCCTATGGACCCATAGTAGCGGTTATCGCGATAGGATGCGCCGTAGTACTGCTATGGAGGGGCAGCAGGAAGAACCGGTCAGAACTTACCCTACTAGGACTATGGACCCTGATCGCATCTTACATGTCATGGTCCGCCGGCCGATTCATCATCAATGCTACACCTG
>LURZ01000011.1 GCA_001629255.1 Marine group II euryarchaeote REDSEA-S42_B7 | reverse complement strand
CATTAGTACCGTTAGCGTCACTGATTACAATTGTCGGAGAAGAAGTATAGTTCGAACCACCATCTGTCACTATCGCGGAGTGGATTACTCCGGTGGAGTAGACATTTGCTGTCAGAGACTCGCCAGTACCGTTTGCAACACCCACCGCGATAACATCTGTTGACTGGTAACCCGAGCCCGCGGAATCAATATTTATCGAGGTAATTGCCCCACTGGAATCAACTGATCCCACTGATGCCTGCGCCCCTGTGCCGTCGCATTGGCATTGGATCTGAACCTGATCAGTAGTGTCGAAACCAGAACCCCCGTTATTGATTGTGATGCTTTCAATTCCTGAGCTTACGGAGTATGTTCCAGAGAATCCGGATCCACCTCCTCCAGTAGCAGATAGGTTGCCTGGTGAATACCCCGTTCCGGAATCATCTATCGTGAGGGAAGTGATTACATCGTCATTTGCGAACGACTCGCAGAATACGAGAGTATCAATCAACTCATCGGAGTCTAGGACCTGGTTGAAATTATTATCTAAACCGTGTTGAATGTAGTCTCCAGCAGAGCCAGAGCATCCTGAGAGGTTTGTGGAGGAGGATTTGACGAAGACCCTTCTCCAACCCGGAGAGTATGTGTAGTCAGAATTCAGAATAACTTCTATTTCCCCGACATCGAATGTACTGACATTTGAACGAGTCCCGTCGTCCTTTAGAACCAATTCCCCATCATCATTCATCTCGACACCGACCATATTGCCAGAGCCGAAACTATCCTCGTCCCAGACTATGCCAGAATCTGATGATGAAGGCAATGGGGAGTTGGTCACATGTACCCATCCGTCCATGACAGTAGCATTCGTGGGTACGGTGAATCCGTCCACCACCGTAGGGGTTCCATCGCTGTTAATCATCGATGGACCGGACCAATTGGAAACCCCTGCATAGGAGACAGGAGAGATCACCATCAGTAGTGTCATTGCTATTGCTAGTCTTGCGCGTTCGCTGGGCATACTTGGCCTGTGGGTTATGTTAGTTATGAATCAATCTGCGCCATAGACTTGTGGTGGTATTTCGACTGGAGCCACTGGGGGGAATTGAACCCCCGACCTTCGCCTTACCAAGGCGACGCTATACCTCTAAGCCACAGTGGCAGTGCAACAACGACCGAAGTGGTTGGTTTAATCGTGGCGACTAGGGAGTGGAGATTTTTTGAAACGTCATTGTGAAAACCTGAAGGGCTCTGGGTCTGGCCAGCCGAGGTCGCATAGCCCGGTATTGCGCGGGCCTGGAAAGCCCGTGGGATTTTTCCCTCGCGAGTTCAAATCTCGCCCTCGGCGCCAAAATATGCACAATTAACTCCATACACCGTGTCCGAAGGATGGGATTCTTATTCAATGCCACTAGCCTGAGAATATCATGGAGATGCGGAGCGACGGTAAGTCAGAAGCCGACGAGGTCGCACTCATGGAAAGGCTGAGCGATCATCCTACAGAAAGTACCTTTTCTAATCTTAACAGTCGTTTGCAAATCTTAGATGATTTGATGTCAGAGATTGGCTACAGTTTTCGCCTGATCAAGAAATACTGGGGCGCCAAGGAACTGGTGATGATGGCTTTTTGCGTCTCTGGTTTCATTCTAGGTACCTGGGACATCGGAATTGGTGAAATTTCGAGTGGCGGAGACTACGATCGTTGGGGCATAATGGGGGATGAAAGTGGATTCCTACATATGAAAGATTTAGCTCTGATTGTGTCGCTACTTTCCTTAATTTGTTGGTTGGGTTTCGTAGTCATGCTCTGGAATAGTTATCCAATAATGAGGGAAAATATGCTTTACCTTTTGATTGGAATGGGCTTCATACTGTTCGGTTTCATAAGGGCACATGCAGAGAACCCGGATTTCCCTTCGGAAGCAGGGTTAGGAAGTTGGACATGGGTAATAATTGCAAATCTGATAATGCTTTTCCTGTCCACCTTCGTTGTTAGGCGAGCTGTTGTGGAGACCCGGGACATACATGTCCAAAGAAAGCATACACACCCGGATCCAAGGGTCGTTGATCGGGCGTGGAAAGATCATAGCTTATTCGCATGGAGCAGCGCTATCGCAGCATGGATTGTCTTCTTGAATGTCAGTTTCTGGAGTAGCACACACTCAGTTGCGCCTAGTCCTGGAGATTTAGACTTCAGTTTCTCGCTTGTCCTGATTCATGTTTTCACGGGAATAATTGCTACATTTCTCTTGTTGACTATAGTCTGGTTTCCCGAGTTCATGCTTGGTGCGACAGAAGTCAGAATTCAGTCATCTAGAGCGCGAGAGGTCTCGGGAGAAGAAGTACGTACAAAGAAGGTCGAGCAGGGGAAGTGTCCCGTGTGCAATAAGAACACCAGCGCTACTATGGACGAGGTAGGAGATATCACGATCCCCTGTGAGATTGAAGGATGTAGAGGAAAGGGGATAGTGGGTTCGAAGTGTAAAGAATGTGACAGTAAGATACCAACTAGATTAGTATGCGTCAATTGCGGATCGAACACACCCGTCGGGGGTCACTTTGGAAGGGTTGAGGCTTGGTAAAGGAATACTCTTCATTAATCCGTTCCGGTGATGACGAGGAGTCAGCTCAATCATCGGGAGAAGATGCGATCTCGTCGTTGATCGCGGTTAGTATGTCGTTGATTGTGATTCTTGCATCCTCAATTACAATAGTCTACCTATGGAAGGGAGAAGATGGTTTCGTAATTGAAAGGCCGTCATCGGCACTACTGTCTTGGCAGATGGAATACATGGACCTTATCGGAGCGAACAATGAGTCACTAGCTGAACTAAATGGAGAGGGAGTGGTTGTTTGCGTGGTGGATTCAGGTGTCGATCTAGGCCATCCCGATTTACGAGGAGTTGAGTTGAGGGGCTGGAGAGACTCAATCAATGGAATTGAAGAGCCATATGATGACGAGGGCCATGGTACTGCCATGACGGGAATAATCGTCTCCGATGGAGGTTTGGACGGGATCGCAAAGGGAGTGGATTTACTAGTTGCAAAGGCGATAGATGATGAGGGACTGGGGACCGATGGAACTGTCTCTGACTCTGTTGACTGGTGCGTACAACAAGGTGCAGACATCATCTCTCTAAGCTTGGGCGGAAGTCAGAGTTTCGGTTCTGACTTCTTCACCACGGATGAATTGGAACAATCCGTTAACGATGCTCTTGATAGCGGAGTATTTGTGGTTTCTTCTGCCGGTAATGATGGAGAGGATGACGATGGGGATGTAGGCTCTCCTGGTTCGGTTGAGGACGTTATTTGCGTCGGTGGAATTACGCGTTCTGGAAGTATCTGGTCAGGTAGCTCCGAAGGGGATAATGATGGCAGACTTTGGCCAAACCCGATTCTACCTAGAAGCGATCCGGATAAAAAGCCGGAGATTGTAGGCCCGGGACACGAAGTACCTGTCCTAATGGCTTCGGGAGTGAGCAACTCTGAATGGTGGGGTTGGTCCAGCGGAACATCGGCAGCAACTGCCTGGGTAAGTGGTTCTCTCGCACTTTTGTTGCAGGAGAATCCGGATCTCCAGAGAGAGAATTCTACTGGTAGACAGGCAATAGAAGGAGTGAAGGATGCTATTGCTCAGTCTTCACAGAAGAAGGAAGGGCAGGAGGGCCATGATGATCACTATGGGTATGGCCACCTTAGGATTGATTTGATAATCTCCTTTTTTGATGACTGACTCTAGTATTTTTTGAGTAAGGCGACGAGGGTGCCTCCCGTCAAGTCAGTAAAACCTACCAAATGCTCCTCGTTGACCTCACTCACTAGCTCAATCCACCGGTTAAATGATCGAACCTTCATCTGGGCGGGTGTGAGTTCGACTCCGGAAACAATTTCTCCCACGTCGCCAGTGGGAACGGTTGGCTCTAGGAGAAGAACTAGCCCCCCAGGAGAAACCAACTCAAAGATAGATTTCGCTGCATCGGCACGGTCATCTTCTGGTAAGTCAACGACTGCCAAGTCTACAGGCATTGGTAAATTAGAATTCAATGCTGATTCTTCAATAGAGACGTTTGAAGCTCTTGAGGAAATTGTCTCTGCGATCACTTCTTGCCAATTCATGGAAATTACCTCGGCCCAATCTCCCGCTTCGTACCTTCTGATTAGTCGTTCTATGATGACGCAGAACCTTTTTCCGGGCTCAATAATCCTTAGAGATTCTGGACGATTTGTTTGTATTTTCTCATTCTCCGAACTTATGGGCGACCATAGATCGAATAGCCATGCAGACAGATGGCCTATGCCCCCTCCTATAATCACGGCATTCTTCGGACTTATTCTCGAGCACACGTCTCTAATCCTGGCTCTTATTGATCGAGGGAGGAGTGGAATGTCCATGTGCAACATTTGCTCTCCGATGCTTGATGCCACCTCTGGTTCGGACTGATCCCTCTCTTCGTCCTCTGAAAGAAGAATGGCCATAATATCAGAATCTGACCTCATTGGCAAACCTGGACTTCTTTCGCCTACGTCCACGAGCGTCTCTGGCAACCACCACACTTCAATCATGCTCTAGGATGGTTTGAAGACTATGCAACCTCACCATCTATCATGGAGGCTGACGGAGGCACCTCGCTCGCGGAGTGTCCGCAGTGCCAGGACGTTGTAGACCATATTATAATCAAGAGGAAAAAAAGGGGTTTGGGCGAAGATATACTGGTGAAGTGCGAAGGGTGTAAAGCCGTTCATACAATAATAATCAGACCGCCTAGGGCGTCTTCTATCAACGCCACATTATCTGACGGAAGGGAGAGTTTCAATGAAGAAATTGAGGTTGATAAGGATGAAGAGATTTCTGTCGGAGACATGTTCGAACACAATGAAATCACATGGAAGGTAACTAGAATTGATAATTCTCAATCCCAACCGCAAGAAAATCTACCAGCGACAGAGATATCCTCAATGTGGGCTACAAGATCTGACAGAACGATCGTTGGGGTGACAATGACCGATGGAGAAGTTAGTGAGTCTGGGAAGATAGAATGTGAGCCTGATCGAGTTTTCTCATGTGGTTCGATTATCAAATTCGCAGATTCAAAGTGGAGAATCAGGGCTATTCACACGGGAAAAGGAAGAACACTCAATGGAAGTAGGATGGCCTACGAGATACGCAGGATATACCTGCATCCTCAACATAATGTGAGAAGGTGAAATTCGTCCAATCTGATAGAGATTATTTTTCTTCCTCGTTTTCAAATCCAATTAAGTTCGCGGATCTCAGTCGAATCAAGGAAACGGTGAGCATCCCTACTAGAACAACTACGATCATGGATAAAACTGGAACTAGGACAGAATTTACTGATTCACCAGAGCCACTTGTGAACACGGGTTCGGAACCAAAAACGTAGACCTGGGCAACTAAGTTTGTAGATGCGTCATCACCAAGAATAGCCCGCACCATTACAGTCTGATTTCCCTCGATTTGATTACCAGGAAGATATTGGAGCCGGTCCACTAACATAGTGTGACTGATCTCAAAATTTGCTTCGCCTTCGAGGAAGTCTGGGTGACTCATCCAATTGTCCCTCATGTCCCAAGTTCTCCATTGGACCTCCATTGGAGACCCTTGTACGGACACAGCGAATGACTCGCCCGGATGTAGGTTTATCCTGTTCTCTTCTGAGAGGTCAGAGTCAACGCTTAGGTTGATGTCGGTATTTAGCCCGTACACGTAGCTTGCAGCCTCTATGAGAGCGGGGAGGCCCTCGACATGCCCATGACCATAGACATTGTTCTGCCTATTCTTAGGAATCAGGTCCTCCGGGCACGGCTCATTTGCTAGCAGGTAGTGGCATTGCCTGTAGGTCGAGGTTTCCTGCATTATATTCCTTATATCAAACGGTGAAAGGTCAGGATTTGCCTGATACATTAGTGCCGCTAGTCCTGCTGCCCCCGGTGTAGCCATGCTGGTTCCTGAGTAAGCTACGTAGCCATCTCCAGAATTTGCCTCCGGGGCCATTACGCTGGAACCAACAAATGCGATATTCGGTTTCACCCTTCCTTCTTCGGTAGGGCCTTGACTTGAATAAACTGCTATAGAAGTGTCCTTGTCCAGAGCCCCTACGGTAATGACGTCCTCTGCAGAGCCGGGAGTCCCGATTTGGGCGCTAATCGCGCTGTTTCCAGCTGCAATGAATAGTGCTACGCCCGACCTAACCATCTCATTGGCCATTCTATTGACGCTTTCTTCCTCGCTGGATGTCCATTCTATAAGGCCAAATCCCCCGAGGCTCATACTGGCTGCTCTAATGTTGAAATCATGTCTCTTATCCACCGTCCATTCCATCCCTGCCATCACGGTGGCGAAAGACCCTGAGCCACCCTCGTCCAAGACCTTGACCCCAACCAGTTGAGCTTGTGGAGCCACTCCGATGTTAACGAAATCTGGTGCACCAGTTCCTGCGGTAATTCCAGCACAGTGCGTACCATGGCCTTGGTCGTCATATGCCTTGATCTCAGTTCCGTTCGTCTTATCGGGGTTGTTTACTGCATCATAGAATGCGATGACCTTCGAGTCATTGGTGGAATTGTCATCATCCAGGTCGTCGAGTCCGACATGATCAGAGTCTATCCCAGTATCGATGATTGAAACCACACTGCCCTCTCCAGTGTAACCGGTATCCTCCCAAATCATTGGAATTCCATGTATGTCATTCACATCGTTCATCTGGGTAGTTAGAATCCCATCTAACTCGATAAGTACTACCCCAGGAAGAAGAGATGCTTCGACCAAATCTTCCACTCCTATCCTTCCTGCTATGCTATGTATCAGATGATAGCGGAACTGAGTCTGGAAATCTACCTCCCTCTCCAACATTTCTTGATCCTGAGATGTCGGAGTATGGTCAAAGTCTACGATTACGCTGATGGTATTTTCTCCGTCCACCCAATTGTACAATTCGCTGTCTATTGCCAACCAGATGGCGTCATGTATCTTGTCACCATCTCTATCCATAGGAGTTGACTCCCACCATGGAGACTCTTGATGCTCTCCCGACCCAATATTTGAGGAAGTCCCAATACTTGACGAAGAAAGAGGGGCGAATGCCAAGATAACCAGAACTGCAATCGCCGCGGTCCTCATGTCCCCTTGGTGGAGCATCGAGACTTCAATCAGACGGTTAGGGGTGCATGGATTTGTCATACATTCAGGCGTGGTCCGGGAAGCAATAGGGACAATACTCGCCAACGAGATAATTATCTGATTTTTGCTCTTCTACAGATAGTGGTTCCCTACATTTGAAGCACATCTCGATAGGAGTCTCTGAAAGTTTGTGATCGATTGCTACACGCTGATCGAAGACGAAGCAGTCCCCGTTCCAATGAGAGCCCCCGCACTCTTCGAAGTACCCAAGAACCCCTCCTTCAAGTTGCTTTACATCAGAAAACCCTGCATTCAGCATTACTGCAGAGGCTTTCTCACATCTTATCCCCCCAGTGCAATACATTACCACCTGCTTGGATTTATACTCATCTGGAAGCGAGTTGACAGCCTCAGGGAACTCTCTGAATGAAGATATTCCGAGGTCTATCGCTCCTTCGAATGACCCGATTCTGACCTCGTAATCGTTCCTTGTATCCAGTACCAAGATATCTCGTCTTTCATCCAAAAGTTGTTTGAAGTCGCTTGGTTTGATGTGAGGCCCTGTGAATATAGAAGGTTTGATTTCTTGTAAACCAAGAGAAATTATCTCATTCTTCCTCTTCACCAGCATTCTCCTGAAAGGCTGGTAATCTGTGTAACTAGACTTTATGGGGATCCCAGTGAAACGGACGTCTGACTCAAGGAAATCGATGAAGTCGCTGATTCTATTCTCGGGACCAGCGAGGAAGAAATTTATCCCGTTCGGACTCAGGAGCACGGTCCCCCTTAGCCCCAAATTATTACAAAACTCAAGGAATGATTCTCGGAGTTCGTCTCTGTCTGGAAGGTCTATGAAACGATAGCCAGCGACATTCAGTATCTCCATGCTCACACAACCATGGAGGTCGATTTAGGGTAAGAACGCTGTTATTACCTTCTATTTGTCCAAGGAAAAAACAGTGACTTGGTAACGTGGACGGCTACATCTGGATTCTCTCTTAGTCTTCTCATCCCATATTCGTACCACTTTGTTCCATATGGCAGGTAAATCCTCGTCCTATGTCCCTTTTCTGCCAGCGATCTACGAACGTTGCCCCTTACTCCCAAAAGAAATTGAAACTCATAACCGGGTCCTTTTCCTTTACTCCTTGGCACGGGACTATTATGACGAGGGTCGTTCTTACCGGGTCCTAAGCCTCTCGACTCCAATGACTTCAGAGCATGATCAATTACTGGCAAATCATGAGATGCAATCGCAGTGTAGGCTCCGGATTCTAGCATCATATCTAGTGCTTTATTCGTTCCTTCAACGATTTCTTGATATGAGGTATGGGCAATTTCAGGAGGTTCCAAGTAGATCCCCTTACAGATTCTGAAGTCTGCCTTCGAACCTAGAGTTCCACATATTTGGGAAATATCGGATGGGGTTCTGAACATCCTACCTTGGAGGACTAAGCCGATATTCTCTAGGCCACGGGCTTGCATGTCGAGAGTAGCATCAATTGTAGCTTGTGTGGCTCTACTGTCCTCCATATCCAATCTCACAAAAATTCCATTCTCGGATGCCTTGCGTACTATTCTCTCGATATTTTCGTAAGCCGATTTTTTATCTATCAGTAGACCCAATGCTGTTGGCTTGATAGAGATGTTTGCATCTATTCCACTTTCTGCGATTGAGTCCAGTACTCTCTCATACTCATCAATGAACCATGATGACTCCTCGATGGACTTAATCTCCTCACCTAGAACATCTACGGTGAAGCATGCTCCTTCAGATGACAGTTTGGTCATCAATTTTAGAGCCTGCTCCAGGTTCTCTCCTGCCATGTACCTCTTCGCCACCCACCCGACAACAAAGCGTGGTGCGAAAGGTAAGAGTGTTACAATACCCCTTCCGAAGATTCCCATGAACCTCTCAACTAGACCAGAGACTTGACAATTACGGGAGGAGGATGTCCTTCCCTCTTCTGACTGGGACGTCCAGTTCCGAAAGTAGCGAGGATAGTGCCTGTCTTTGCCATCCCTTGAAGGATTTCCTGTCTAGGTGAGCGAAGACATGCCCCCCGGGGAATGCCGCTCTAGTAGAATCAATAGCAGTACGAACAGAGTGCTCCCAAGGGCCGGGAGGGCAAGATTCCTCCTCCTGGCTCTCGAAAACTATGGCATAGTTCGCCAAGATATGCCCTACCCAAACTTCTGTCTCGGAAATGACTGCTTTGTGCCTAGGCGCATAATGCCCTCCCCCTAACCCTACCATGACATCCCCCTCTCCCGGCCATTCTCTTTGTTGGGTATCCTCGGACATTCCCAAGCAGATTGAAATCGTCTGTGCCCAAACTCGTGCAGCTCTTGAGTCGGACCATCTTTCCTCGTCTGATCCGATTTCGAGATACAGGGTCGGACTATTCAACAGCGGACCGTGGTGTGTTGCCTCTAACGTTATATCATATTCTTCGTCAAGACTGGCTTCTATCGCAATCTTCCTCATTGTCCTAAACATATCTCCGAATCTTGTTGATGGGGGGACCGCTTTACCCTTGATTCCACCAGATCGAGCCCTCTCACCGTGCGGAGTTTCCCCCGGAACTCCAATTGCATGTAGAGTGAGTGCCGGGACTTCGGATGCAGAGGCGTGCTTGGAGAGAACAAGGACCTCGTCGACCGGGAAACCTGTGCTTTCCTCGTGTTTTTTGTCTATCCCATCTGCCAGAATATGCAGATTGTCAATAAGGAGAATCTGCACTTCGAATTCTTCATGTACAGTTACCAAACCATGCGGAAAATCCTGTTCTTCGCCCCATCCCTCAATTTTGAGCACTTCGGATAAAATGTTCATCGAAGCAGGATCCTTTGTTGAGGATAAGAGTAAGGTTCCCATAAAAGCCGCACAGGGTGGGTGGTTCAAAACTCTCGGGTTCAAATTCAATAGTTACTTGTCCCATAGTACGCCCCGGGGTACCAATGGTCGATCGGAAAGGTAGGCTAGTGACGAGATTTATCGATTGGATAACTAAGCCAACGGAAGCTGGAGAAATAGGATTTTCACCTTCTGGAGTTGCTAAGGGGGATGGTGTTCATGTCCTTACTGGTACACAAGGTGAAGTGGTTAAAATCGACAGAGAGGGCATACGACTTGGCCCTGTAGTATCCCCATTTCCATCTCCAATTGTCGACTCTACAATTGTGGGGGACAGGTGGTGCGGAATGTGGATGGATAGAGAGTTGAGACAGGCTAGGATGGCAGCAATCCCACTAGACGATGACTGGGTGGATGGCCCCGACAGGGAGCAATTGAGGACCTCCATCCACTCAACAAATGATGATTTCTTGAAGCCTGCAAAGTCGATTTGGCATAGGAGCCTTGACTCGGAGCCGATGAAAATAGGAGTTTCGGGAGAAAACATAGTTTTCACGACAGTAAATGGAGTGTACATGATAGACTCGGCTGCTAATGAGATTTGGAGGGGGATGTTACCAAGATGGCCTGACATCTCGAGCCTATTCGCATTCGATCAGATCGTGGGGATTGTAGAATTTTCCGCAGGATTATCCATCTGGTCCAAAGCAGGCGGGGTCTCGGTTCTTGACCCTTCCACTGGACTGGAAATTTTCTCAAGGACAATACAATTTGGAGATAAGATATCAGGAGTTTCTTACTCCGAAAAAGGGGGTTGGTTTGTTATGTTGCATGAGGGATCCATAGCCGTGATGGACAAAATTGAGGGAGATTTCAGCCACTACAAGACAGGTTCTCCTGTTTTGGATGCCCAGTTCATTGATGGCTCATGGAGGTGGACTGGATGGCGGCATGATGGAAGTCTTACAGGCCAAGTAGTGGATATTCTCGTGCGCGACGACGTCGGTGTAGCCGTGATAAATGGGAGTGTCCTGACGAATGATGGCTCATGGAGCGAGTTGAGGGCTACTCGTCAGACTTGATCGTGTAGCCGCACTTGCCGCATACTTTCCTGTCGCTATGCTCTCCGAGAAAAACCCCAGCACCACATTGAGGACAGGGAGTCCCCTTCCTGACCAGTTCTCCGTCTACTATCTCGTATTTTGATGGTTTGGATTTCTTCCACTTCTCCCCAGATCCAGCCATCAAGCATCACCTTCCTCGGACTCTTCTGATTGGCCCTCAGACTCTTCTGGTTGTGAAGCCTCTTCCTCGGAAGGAGCGTTTTCCTGCGTCGCGGAGTTTGCCCTTGAACTGTGCCTCTCTATCACGTACTCTGGCTCGATTGATTTTGATTCCGCAGAGCCGTAAATCAATGCTGTCCCCGTAGTTCTGGACATTCCAAATCTCGTATTCACGTTCTTTACGACAACCATGTCTCTATCTGCTCCAGGCTCTGCCTTGGCGGCTGCCTCTACCATTTGGGAGAGAGATGGAGTGGCTTCGTTAGAATGGTCCCACTGAAATCGTAGTTCGACCCGATCAAGCGCCGCGTTCTCTTTCCTGTTGATTATCTCCATATCATCCCACCTACCTGATGTTCACCTTGAGTGCGTAGCTTCCTGGTCTCTCTATTTGCAATCTCTTTGCAACCTCAGACCTGTCCGGATGCATGATTACTACGAAACCTTGCCAATCAGTAGTAACCGGTGCGCTTGGGCAGTGATTACATTGTGGCGGGTCTGATTTCTTCTCCGGATCGGGAAGAATCATATTACACTCTCCGCATGCAAATGGTTGCTTTGCCATACTATTCATCCCCTCCCAACCAATCAAATGATCCTAGTCCGTC
>LURZ01000010.1 GCA_001629255.1 Marine group II euryarchaeote REDSEA-S42_B7 | reverse complement strand
GCCGAAGTGGCATGGACATATGCGTGATACTTGGTTCCAAGTCAGATTTGCCAATTGCCGACAAGTGCAGAGGGATACTGGAGAAGTTCGAGGTCTCCTTCGAAATCAGGGTCGCTTCTGCACATAGGGCACCCAAATACCTAGAGGGCATAGTGGAGAAGGCCGAGTCAGAGGGATGCAAGGTTTTCATCGGCATGGCAGGAGTCGCCGCCGCTCTGCCCGGTGTAATAGCATCAATGACCAGTAGACCTGTGATAGGCGTCCCAGTCGGGGGGAAGGTGCCATTGGACTCCCTTCTATCTATAGTACAGATGCCCCCCGGGATGCCCGTAGCAACAGTGGGCGTAGATCGCGGGGACAACGCGGGTGCCCTCGCAATCCAGATTCTGGCTTGCTCCGACTCAAAGCTGGCAGAGGCTTACGCCAATTTCCGAACTGAGATGACCGAGAAGGTGATTTCCGATGACAATTCCATCCAGGGGTGAAACCACATGCAGACACAGATGCTGGTCGATGAGGCCATCGGGGAGCTGAAATCCCGTATAGACGACACTGCCATCATTGCCTGCTCCGGAGGGATAGACAGCACAGTGGCAGCCGTGCTTGCCCACAAGGCGGTAGGTAGCCTCCTCCGCTGCGTGTACGTCGATACCGGCCTGATGAGGAAGGGCGAAACGTCGGAGGTGTCCGAGATGTTCTCAGAAATGGGTATAAAACTCCAGGTCGTAGACGCGTCAGCCAGATTCTTCGAGAGCCTCTCCGGAATTACTGATCCTGAGGAGAAGCGCAAAATAATCGGAGAGCAGTTCATCAGGGTGTTCGAAGAGGAGAAGGGAACCTGCGCTGCCAAGTTCCTAGTCCAGGGAACTATCGCCCCCGATTGGATTGAGTCAGGTGGAGGAGATAGGGACGTAATCAAGTCGCACCACAACGTAGGGGGGCTCCCCGAGGACGTCGACATGACAATCGTAGAGCCACTCAGGGAGTTCTACAAAGACGAGGTCAGGGAAATTGCGAGGTCCCTCGGCATTAAATCCAGCGAGAGGCAACCATTTCCAGGCCCGGGTCTAGCCGTCAGAGTACTCGGGGAAGTCACCCCAGAACGTGTAGACTCATGCAGGGAAGCGTGCCACATAGTGGAGAGTCGCATCAGAGAGTCAGCGGACAGGGGGGAATGCGATTTGCCATGGCAGTACTTCGCGACACTGCTGCCGGTCAGGAGCGTAGGAGTCCATGGGGACGTAAGGGTCCACGGGGAGACCGTTGTCGTCAGGGCAGTGGCGAGTCTAGATGGGATTAGTGCCCGATACTCCCCTCTCCCTCACGACCTTCTAGCCGAGATTAGCACCGAGATTACAAATTCACTTAAGGGCCATGTAAACCGTGTTGTTTACGATATCACTCACAAACCACCGGGCACGATAGAGTGGGAGTAATCCGATTCTTTGATGAATGAGGTGCCCTGCCCCGGGTTAGGCCGACATAGCTTAGTTGGTGGAGCGGTGGACTGTTAATCCACAGGTCGCAGGTTCGAGTCCTGCTGTCGGCGCCATCTATCATTCCCAACACTCATTTGCCCCCTCCCTCCCATGAGGCACATGAGCAACAGGAAGACGGCCGACAATGTAGTTGGAGCGATAAACGCATCAGGTAGGCACTACCGAGATAGCCTACCTATGATTGCAAGCGAGAACATCCTCAGTCCGATGGTGCGAAGAGCATGCGACTCGGACCTTCATGGAAGGTATGCCGAGGGACTTCCAAGAAAGAGGTACTACCAGGGATGCGATGACTTCGACACAATTGAGGAGATTGGAATCGAAAGCGCCAAGCGTGTATTCAACTGCAGATTAGCGAACATCCAATCGACATCTGGTCCCAACTCCAACATCGGCTCACTCAAGGCCCTGGCCAAGCCAGGGGACAAGATAACCGCCGTATCAACAGCGGACGGCGGTCATATCTCTCATGCAAGGATGGGCGCAGTAGGCCTCCGGGGCCTGGACCTGATCACATACCCCTGGGACGAGGAAAGAATGGAACCAGATATCGATGCCGCTGCATCAATGATCCGCAAGGAAGAGCCTACAGTAGCCCTATTCGGACAATCAGTCTTCCTATTCCCAACCCCGTTGGAGGAGCTGGCAGAAGCTGCTCATGAGGTCGGTGCAACAGTGATGTACGACGCTGCACACGTGATGGGCCTTGTCGCTGGCGGACAGTTCCAAGACCCCCTCAGGGAAGGGGCAGACGTGATGACGGGGAGCAGCCACAAGACGTTCCCCGGACCTCAGGGAGGTTTCGTCATCTCGGACTCAGAGGACGAGAAGCTCCACCGCCGACTCAATAGCGGCATCTTCCCAGGGGTCTGCTCGTCTTACCACCTGCACCACGTTGCCGGCAAGGCAATCGCACTATCGGAGTTCGAGGAGTTCGGAGACTCGTATGCCGCAGATATCGTCTCAAATGCACAGGCACTAGGGGCCGCACTATCGTCGGAAGGGTTCGAAGTGATAGCAGAGGAGAGGGGATTCACTGCCAGCCATCAAGTGGTAACAAGACACGGAGAGATAGACTCAGGCGCTGGCAGAGACGCTGCAGCAACCTTGGAAGAAGCCGGAATAATCACGAACATGAACATGTTACCAGGCGACACAAAGGCGCTCACCCCTAGCGGACTCAGGCTCGGGACTCCAGAGCTAACCCGAGTGGGGATGAAATCTGAAGAGATGGAGGATGTTGCACGCTTCTTCGCTAGGGCTCTCATCGAGGGTGAGGACCCGTCTTCAGTGAAGGCAGACGTCAGGGAGTTCAAGTCTCAGTTCCAGACCGTGCATTACTGCTTCGAACCAGGCCCGGCATACCCCGGACTGTGACCATCCACAACGTATTCAGTCGGCACCCCCTGTCCTGTATGTGCGAAGCGCCCGAGCCCTGTCTGCAAGCCTCGTCCTCATACTTCTGTTGCCAGGATGTACGACCCTGTTGGGTGAAGATCAGGAAACCGAAGACATAGTCTGCGAGATGGAACCGACCTCGGAGGGGTGCTTCGAACCTGTGGTCACAGAGGACGACTGCATGCCGACCCAAGTATTCACTGGAGAATCATGCAGGGTCATGCTCAGGCCAGAGAAACTAGATTTCGGAACATCCGAGGCAACTCTGCAGATTGGAACAGAGATGCAGCAACTGACCCCCAGCTTCTTGGGAGACGCGCCCAGCGACTGGGCGATAAATCCTCAACTACCAGATGGGGTAGAAATAGATCTAGAATCAGGTGTAATATCGGGAACTCCCAACTACGAGGAACCGTCCAGACACTACACGATTATCGCATCAAATGCGGCGGGAATTGCATCTTTCAGAATCCAGATCACTGTTCTCCCGATTCCAGTCATTTCAGTGCAACTCCAGTCGTCTGAAATGAATTGCACTATGGGTGAATCGTGCCACATGGAGGCTCCTTCTTTTTCGGGAGGAGAGCCAGACCAATGGGTATGCGAACCACCCCTGCCATCAGGACTAACACTCGGACAAGACGGCTCCATATCGGGAATCCCCGACCATGTTGGGAGTACTAACCACACCATCACGGGTTCAAATAATGGGGGTTCAGCATACGCTTCTCTGAACATAACCACGATCCACGCTTCTCCCGACTCCATTGACTATGGGGGCGAATCATTCACCTTCTCATTAGGTCAACCCGTCTCCCTGAGCCCCAGCGTCCCAGGAGGGCGAATTACCGCATGGTCAGTCAATCCGGATCTACTGTCGGGACTATCAATCAGCCAATCGGGAGAGATTTCTGGCATCCCCAGCGCCTTGCAACCGACAACAGAATACACGATAACTGCCGAGAACTCAGGAGGCTCCGTAAGCACGTCAATTCTAATCGAAGTAATCGATCTGCCCATCTGGGATCTCGAATACTCTCAACAATCATTCGACCTCTCTATTGGGGACATAATCCCCACAAACTCTCCTATATGGGGGGGTGGCAGTCCGACCTCCTGGCATGTCAGCCCTCCTCTCCCCAATGGCTTCCAGATGGATCAGTGGACCGGAGAGATCTCTGGCACTGCAACCGATTTGCAAGAATGGTCTACTCACACGATATGGGCTAACAACACAGGAGGTGGGGACTTCACAGAGGTTTCGTTCAGGGTTATCGATCAGCCCCCAAATCAGATAACATGGGAGATCCAGGAAATCGCTCTACCCTCAAACGAGAGCGCAGTAATCAATCCATATTACTCCGGTCCTACAATAGGAAGTTGGGAGGTCTCGCCCGCTCTGCCATCGGGTCTTCAACTATCTGATGAAGGAACCATCGAAGGAGTCCCGGATTCCAGAACTGATTGGTCTGAATACACCATTTGGGGAAATAACTCCGGTGGATCATCTTCTAGCAGCATATGGATAGCAGTCCACGACATCTTGGCGGATCAGAACGACCTTCTCAGGGGGATGGGGCAGACAAACTGGGGAGGATGGCCATCTCCGATTCTCCCAATAGGGGAGTGGGCATTTCCAGTAGCCTTCTCAGAGGGGGGTTACACATCGCAGATTCCCGTAATATCTGCTAGCCACGTTGGAAAGGGGAAGATGCTAGGATACGGCCACGAGAGCTGGGTCTACGGCAGTGGTGGAGTCGAGGAGACTGCCTTTTCCCTAGGGGCCGTAGAGTGGGCATGCGGAAAAAACGCAGATGTCGGACTGGCTTACGGTGCCGGTTTCGAGGGATTCCAGGACGAGTTAGAATCAGAGGGCCACACGGTCCACCTTTCCGTTTCTCCTGAAGATCTATCTGGTATCGACTGTCTTCTGGATGAGTTCTGGAACGGCCACGATGACGAGGACAATTCAGCGATCATCTCTTTCCTTCAAGATGGAGGTGGCTTGGTGATGGGAGGGCATGCTTGGTACTGGTCGTACTCGAACACGGACGTCTCCCATAATTACCCCGGAAACAAGATTGCCAAGACAACTGGTCTATTCGTCTCAGATGCTTGGGGTTACAACGAGGTCGACATGACCGATTCGCCACACGAGCTTTCCAGGCCCAGAGCCGCGATAGAAGCAATCAGAGCCGATAGGATAGATGGAGAATCACTCTCTATCGAGGATGCCATGATCGCTGACTCGACTCTCTCAATCTGTACTGGAGTCGTTTCCCTAGACTTCCACAACTTCTGGTCATCCCTGAGGGACGTGGTCAACCAGACGGGATGGACGGTGATCGAGTATGGTACATTGTGGGAGGACGTCGGATACAATCTCGGCGAGGACCCCGTCGCAGACACCCTCCTCCGTGTGGAGGCTGCCCTGACACAGGGGCTTCCTGCCAGCGAACTGCCATCGCACCCAAGCCACGTCGAGTTCCCGGGAGCCGTGCCCCCAGACTCAGCACGCATCACTAAGACGGTCTCGATAGACGGAAATCAGAGCGGACTCCCCTCCAACTTCGGATACTCCTCTGCTAGGGCACACATCAGGATGACAACGGGAGTATATGCTGTACCAGGTGAGATCGTCTCGGTGACGGTCCCCAGCCACGTCGTGGATTCCGGGACCTACATCCTGGTCGGGGCGCATAGCGACAGCCTATGGGACAAGGATCAACTCCATCGGCATCCCGACATAGACCGCTGGTGGTTGGTAGATCATGAATCAATTGAGGTGGGAAACGCATTCGGAGGAGCCATTTACCTCGCAATAGAGCCAGGTTCTACCCTCGGAACCTTCGAAGCGACACTATCGAACGTTGTAGAGGCGCCCACCTACGTCCACGGCGACACGGACGTCCAAGACTGGATAGATTTCGCGCGCCACTCCCCTGCTCCTTGGGCCGAGATAGCCAGCGACCAGTTCATCCTCTCCGTCCCTAGCCACGAAATCAGAGAACTCGACGATCCCGACGACCTGATGGACTGGTGGGACCAGGCTCTTTCAATGCAGCACGAACTCTACGGCTTCCTACCTTGGCCACGGGTGGAGAGAGCGGTATTCGATGCCCAGATTTCCGCTGGGTGGATGCACTCCGGATACCCGTTCATGGCACACGATCTGAGCGTCCCCGGGGTGGTCAACGTCACCCAGATGGCCGAGGAGGGGGATTGGGGCATGTTCCACGAGCTGGGCCACAATCACCAGTGGATGCCCTCCACCCTTCCTGGAACTACCGAGACCGGATGCAACTTCGCGAGCGTGCATCTAATGGAGGACCTGGTAGGGATATCAGGGCATGGCGCGATTTCTCCGGAGCAGCGAGATTCTAGGACCAGGTCATACTTCGAAAACGGGGCTAACATATCTGACTGGTCTGTTTGGGTCGCACTTGAGACCTTCCTGATGGTCAAGGAGGAATGGTCATGGTCCGCGATCACAACTGCTCTTTCCATTTACTATGACCTCCCTGCATCAGAGGTCCCATACACCGGAGAGGAGAAGTTCAATTCCTGGGTCCTCCACTTGTCTAACTCCACAGGAATGAACCTGGCCCCCTATCACGAGGCTTGGGGATTCCCCCTCGTCCAGTCGACTTTCGACTCCTTGGATCACCTGCCCGTGTGGGTGGACGACCCATTGAGAGGTGACTACTTCGAGTACCCCGCTATACTGAGGGGCCTCCACTCTCCCAGCATATCCGGGACCAACTCGACAAACCTCTCATGGGAGACCTACGATAATGGTACCAACATCACGCTGACAGTTTTCTATGGGGAGTCAGATGGTGGTTCGCAGCCATCGGCATGGTCCAATAGCATCGTCCGCGGAAGTACTGATGTCGGTGACGACTACATCGAGATAACTGGCCTCTCATGCTGTGGAACTGACTACTACGCAAGGATTAGGGCGTCTAACGATGCAGGAGAGACCTGGTTCGGCCCCGTGACGTGGTCGACTGACTACTCGGATGACTGACTACTCGGATGACTGACTCGCCCTGAGAAGTCCCTCCAAAGAGAACCATGGAATCGTCCTCTCGTGAAGCGCTGCCAGTGGGATCCATATCGCCGTGTGGATTATGGTAACCGCGAATGCAGGTACCAGAGACATCCTGGGTTCTCCCTCCATAGCCAAGGCCACCAGGCCCAGAACCGCGAAGTGAGCCACATAGATACTCAGCGAAATCCTTCCCGCCGGTTCTAGGAATGAAAGCCTACTACCCATCAACGGATTTCCTCCAGAAATTTCGCTCCCCTCAAGCACCCTCATCAAAAGGGCCACTACAGTCCCTGAAACCACTAGGAATGGCATACTAGCAGGGAAGAATGTAAGGACAGCATCCCCGGAGGTTAGAGCCCAGTCCACGTCCTCGGTTACGGACATCACAATTGTTGCCGACGTGGCAATTACTCCCAGGACTATGCCCCTCTCCCTCATTCTGGCCTCATGGGTGAAGTCGTGGAGCAATGTGCCAAGTATTACGAAGAACATCCAAGGCAGAACTGGGTATGTCCCATTCCACAGCAGCCTGGCAAACCAATCCTCTACATTCGCAGCATCGACCCGCTCGAACCAACTTAGGTCCTGCCCTGCGTTCCCCCCAAGTATCAGGGGGGACGCACACAAAGCTATCATCATCAGAGATCTAAGGAACTTACTGGTTCTGACAAATATTGGGCATATCGCGGCAGAGATAGCCAACAGAGTGAGCACTCCTGGAGTATGCCACTCGAATCTCCCGCCTCTTTCAACATTAAGTAGGACATTAACGGTGAGCTGGCAAAGGCATAGTAGGGCAACCCTTGGAATAATCCACCTTGCCCATTGGTCCGAGGTGTGTCCCTCTTCGGCTCTTCTGGACGCGCTCCTGTACATCCCCCATCCGGAAATGGTGACGAACATAGGTGCGGCCATCCCTCCAAACGCAGCGGCGACAAAAGCCGCCGGGTGACCCACCGTTATCCCCTGAGGTGGGACTATGGCAGCTGTGTGGACTTCTACCATGCAGAGAACTGCAATCGCCCTGATTCTGTCTATGTGGCCGAGCCTCAGTAAATCCCCTCGTATGTGCTACTTCGGGGGGTATGGTTCAATGCTTCTGTATGAGTAACATAACTGAGGCGTCACTCTTCTTCCAGGCTCATCATCGATCTCGCACCGACTCCAATCGATGCTATCGATGCCACGTACAACACCGCTATCGCCATGTGAACATAGCTTAGCGGGGCTCCAGCTTCTCCTCCGAAGTTCGTCCAACCAAACATGCCCATATTGTCGGTGACTTGGGACCTGTAAGCTGCTGCGTCCTCGTCACTTATTTCGTTGAAAACGTGTATCTCGAATACGGGCATCGATTCTGTACTGTTCTCAGATAGATCTGGATTTAGGTTGCCAGGGCCGCGAGTGTCCAAGTGGAAGGTCACCTTTACTTTCCCGTACATGATTGCGGTTGTAATCGGCTCCACCTTCAGGTCTATGTCGGCCGCGAGGTAGACGGGCAGGGCTCCCGGCAATACATCAACATACGATCCCGCACCAAGCAATTTGCCTTGTATCTGGGATGTCGTTGGGTCCAAATTTATGTTGTGCTCGACCATTTCGATTCCCTTGTAGTTCGTCTCGCTCCCTACTTCAGATCTGGCTATCGCATAGCCTGCGACATTGAAGCTGAAGGAATCATTTGGAGATGCCAGAGACCCAACGGTCCCCATCAATGAGGTGTCATTGTTACCTGCATGGGCGGACAATAATCCATTAGCACCTGACTCTCTGTGAGGTGCTCTCCAGGTGAGGTGCTCCGTCATTCCGTATATCTGGCCATCCTCGCATGGGATGTCGTACCCAATAAAGTTTCCATTTGAGTCATAATCGTAGTCGCACAGGCCATTTCCGTCCGAATTGATGTACCCTTGTGCCATCCTTTGTCCCATGGTTTCACCCCTTGTACTCATCTTGTACACTGAATAGTCTCCAGTGCTTATCCCTCCAGACCCGTAATAGGTTGCATTTGTCTCTAAACTTGTCCAAGGGAAGATTCCGAAGAAATCGCTTACAGCATCATTCCAGCCATATAGCCAGCTGCTAATTGGCATAGAGTAGTAAGGAGTGTTTCCAGTTACGAAGTTCAGGAGAACGGGCATCACAGTGTCGAAGTAGAAATTTGACACCCAGTCCCTCAGTGCACTCGCCTCTTGCTCGGAGATTCCGTACAAGTTTGCGACGTATGCATCGTCCCAAGTGTGCTGCACGCCTTCAGAGTCAGGCAGGGTCATTCCTGAGAGTTCACCGTACATGAATAGCCCGCTGAACGGAGTCTTCAACCCGAATTCTGGGTCATTCAGAATGAAATCTGATTTTTCCATCGATAAATTTGACATACCAGCAAAACCTCCTCTGTTGAGCCCTATCGGGATGTAGGTCCCGCCCAGGGGGTCATAGTCGCCGAAAGCTGTAAGCCACCATTGGTCGGATACCATGGTCCCGGTTGAACCAACGAGGATAAGTTCGAACTCCGTTGGATTCCCAGTCAGACCGAGTCCCACCCATGGCTCAACATAGTTTGCAAGAGCGTCAATCTTCAGCAGGTCTAGACTGTACGTCTCCATGGCTCCAATAAAATCCCTATCCTGGAGTGGCAGCAGTAGTCCGATCACCATTCCAGGCAGTGGTATGCCCCCAATCTCGAATGATGTAAGCAAACCTACGCTCTCGTTGAACAAGAGATTATCCAGAGTGTTAGGGACTGAGATATCCATACCACTAACCTCGGCGAATCTCTCTCTGAGTTGTGGAGTCTCGCTGTTTATCTCGGCACCTCCCCCATTCGCTACGAACAAGGATGCAGCCAAGGAGTAAACAGCCCAGTCAATTTCATCTGAATCTAGCCAGTCATCTCCTGCATAGCCCAAAAGAGCGGCTCTGACAGGAGTAACTGTTTCGCTCGGAGCCCCCATTCCTGCAATCAAAACGGGACCGATGTCGCAAGTTAGGGCTATACAGTTTCCATGACCGTCATTCGCGTAGTAGAAAATTGATTTCATTGCTGATGAATTGGCAAGGCTCATCCCCTCAAAATTGGGGAGTCCCGAGTCTCCACCATTTGCATGATCGGTTGCACCGTATGAATCAGACAAAACTGTATACTCAGCCG
>LURZ01000001.1:87418-118003 GCA_001629255.1 Marine group II euryarchaeote REDSEA-S42_B7 | reverse complement strand
GAAGAGACTCTACCACGGGCACGAGGGAGGATGGTCGTGCGAAGAGCGCGGAGAGGAAGCCCATGTGGATTCTCCTACAGGCTACTGAGACTGCCTTCCAGCCATTCACGGACAGCCTCCGAGTACATGGCGTGATTAAGGAGGCCAAGATAGACATTGGCAGCCACCACACACACGTTATTTCCCCTGGTGACGAGATAGAGTTGACTCGCGAGGGAGGTTTGTCTAAGTCAGATGAGTCCCTTGTGAAGGAAGCTATCGCTTCGGGAAAGAAGACTAGATCTGGACTCATGGTCGTAGAGAATGACGAGATCCTCATCTTCGAGGTTGCAACTCATGGAATCAGAGATGTGTCCCAGTTTAATCTACGCGGAGGTGGGAAGAGAACGGGAGACACAACAGCAGTCAGAGAGGAGTTCTTCGAAAAAGTAGCAAAGGAGGCAAAGATGGTATTTCCTGATGGGATACCCTTGATCATCTGCGGTCCAGGACTAGCCAGAGAGGGTTTCGAGTCGAAATTGAGAGATTCCGGGGCAAAAAACAGTGTGCTGAACGTGCCGACTTCAATTGGAGGTAGGGCTGCTGCGAACGAGGTCCTCTCGGAGGGCCTAGCCGACACTCTGCTCGGAGAGCATGCGATAGTGGAACAAGTGAAAACGATCGAGGAGGCGCTCAGACGGATTTCCACAGATGGAGCGGTCACCTATGGCAGGAAGATGGTGTCAGACGCTTCCGAACAGGGTGCGGTCGAGACCTTGGTGATTGAAGCTGGACTACTGAGAGGGGAGGAAGAATCCTCTAAATGGGAGGAAATAGCGAGTTCGGTAAAGGCATCTGGTGGGCGAGTGATACAGGCATCTTCCGAGCATGATTCGGGCAAGCAACTACTGGGAATGGGAGGGGCAATCGCAATCCTCAGGTGGAAGTTGGAATAGACAACCCTCTTGATGGGTATGTTCAGAGCGAGCCATGGAAGGGATGCCGATCAGGATCGCCGGTCTGGGAAGAATTGGTGGTAGCGATGTTGCTTCCTCGGTCACGGAAGAGGCGGTTAGAATAGGAGCAGAAGTCGATTTCATCATCGAATCTGACCAGTACGACGAGTTCGACCAAGGCTTAATCGATTGGAGGACGACCTTGGGTAACAAGCACTGGCTAATCCTTTCCTCTGACGGCCCATTATTTGGTGATTCGATGAAATCGGCTTGGGGATCGTCATTGACATTCGCTGAGTTGGAGGGTTGCAAGTCGGCGATGATAGTTGGAGTTCCCAGAGAGGCCGACAGGCTAGAGGAGGCATGGGGTTCCGTGATAGATAGGATCAGGCAGGTTAACCTGCTTTTCATCAGCAATGAGGCATTGGAAGGGGTTTCAAGGATCGAGGAGATCCCTCCGAACCTCCTTTTGGACGTTATTAGAGATAGGGGGGCAGTTCCCATCGTGTGCACCTTCGATCCGATTGAGGGAGTCGCACAAGTGAGTCACTCAATGGGGAAAGATGTGGTAAAAGTTGAGGAGGACATGGGGACTGAGCGGTGGCTTGCAGGGTTCCTATGTGCTCTACCGGCTTCTGGTTATGGGGCATCTGCCGTTGCGATTGCGGCCATGTCTCTATCCGAGTAATCTAGCGTAAATCGAAATCTTCACTGAAACTCCTTTTGAAGGGGCACCCTTTCCGCCGGACCCGCGAGGCCAATGGGATGCCACTCAAACTAGGGCCAGCCGGAGTTCCCCTCTCCTGCAAGGGCCGCACCATAGTCGAGGGAATGGACGATATCACCGTGCTTGGCCTAGATGCCATGGAGGTGCAGACCGTCAGAACCATCCAGCCCCAGCACTTCGACCAATATTGGCAAGCCGGAATACTCTCTTGGAAGTCTGACTTCGAGATGAACATGCACGGCCCTTACTACGCGGAACTACTCGGTAGCAAGAGGGAAAGAAACAGGACTCTTTCGAAAATGGAAACGAGCCTCCAGGCTGGAAAAATAATCAACGCAAGGCATCTTACTTTCCATGTAGGGCCGTATGGAGAGTACGAGCCTGGTACTGAGGCAAATGAGCAGGTGGCCAATGTCATGGCGGGAGTAGTCGAGCGAGTAAGAGAAGTTTGGGGAGATGAGGAGGAAGAGGAAGATTACTACGCATTCCCCTGGGTGCACGAATCTGAGCCATCACTAGTCGGGGTCGAGACCTCCGGAAGACAAGAGTTGTGGGGCACCGTAGAAGAAGTTCTCGAAGTTTGCAATCACGTTGAGGGGACGGTCCCTGTTCTGAATATGGGGCACATCCACGCTCGGGGCCATGGGAGGCTAAGGACCAGCGAGGACTATGCGGAACTCTTCGATCAAGCAAGGGAGACCTACGGCGGCTCGACGTTCTACTGCCACTTTGCGGGAGTCGAGCACAGGATGGGGAACGCACTCCACTACACGCAAATAAAGAAGTCCGACCTGAAGTTCGAGCCTTTCGCCGAGTACCTCGCCGAGGAGGGGGATTGGATGGACATCACGATAATCTCGGACTCGCCTCTACTCGAGCACGATGCAATGTACATGCTTCAGCACTACGACAAAGCCCGGCAGAGGCTCCTTGAGATCAAGGCCCGTGACGAGCGGAGGGCCAAGCTCGCTGCACAGCAGGGTATAGACCCTGAGGAATTGAAGAGGAGGGAGGAGGAGGCTGCGGCCGCCCGTAAGTCTCAGCTAACCGGAGAGGTGGAAGAAAAACCCAAGAAGGAGGCAGTCAAGAAGACTCCAGCGAAGGGGAAGACGGGGAAATCCAGCGGAATGATATCATTCGACGATTCGGATGACGAAGATGACGTGTTCTAGCGACTCGCACCTCTTGGAGCAGTCTAGTTCAATAACCTGTTTTTCGAGCACTACCCATGGAGACGGGAACTGTGAAGTGGTTCAACTACGTGAAAGGATATGGGTTCATTGGACGCGATGAGGGAGATGACCTCTTCGTCCACACTACTGAGGTAGACGGGAGGATCAGCGAAGGAGACATTGTGGAGTTCGAAATTGGGGACAGTGACAAGGGCCCGAACGCGATCAATGTTCGAAAGATCGGCGAGTCTGAAGAAGAGTGAATTAGTCGGCTCACTCCTCCTCTGAGGATTTCTCCCAGTTCAGGACTATTGATCCATTGGAGCTGATCGCCAGTACTGGAGACCACTTGCTGAAATCTACGGCTTTGTTTGTCGATATCATCTCTCTGAGGTTATACATCATGCTAGGCTCCAACCTAATTCCGAAGAGGGCGCCTTCTGATTCGAATAAGGGGGATTGTGGTTTCACTGGTTCCGGTTCGGGACTTCCCCCCTCCTCCTCCACCTCTTCCGACGGGATGTCATCTTCTGCTTCTGCTTCCTCGCTGACCTCAGTTGGTTCTTCCTTGGTTTTGATAGGCTCAGGAGAAGGCTCAGAGACCCCTACATCTGATACTATCGGGGCTGCACCCTCGATTGTGCTTCCAATCTCCAAACCCCCTCTTGAGGCGTACAGGACAGCCTGACCAATGAGAGTCAAAGATGCTAGGAAAAGCATCAGCACCATTATGAGACCCTCGTAAGCAACCCCTGTGACTATGAGACCGGAAGGCATTCCGATCAAGCTGATGAGCCTCCTCCATCCATGATCCCTACCGAAACCCACGATGACATGGTGCAATGATAGGAGCACTATCGATGCCCCGAACGCGAAATCCACTTCTATGAACTCGGAGTATGGGAACATGGCAATCAGGAAGAATGCGGAGCCGAACATCCCGAAGTCCTTCTCCGTGTCGAAGGGCTCTGACTCGGATGTTCCAACAGCCTGGACCATGACCTCCCGCCCGTAGGGATTCGCCCTGCGCCATGACAATCCGACCATGAAAATGCCGACAGCGATGGGCCAGATCAGCGCATCTTCTGAATGAAGTCCGAAATCGTCACGCAACCATGACTCGAGAGTCAGGGTTTGGACCAAAACCGATCCATGGAGTACGATTGGAGTGCCGCTCCTGATGCCGTCCCAGCCAGCCACCAAGGCAGAGATGAATGGGAGGGCTCCGCTTACCCCTCCAGAAATCAGAAGGAAGACGTATCCGTACCCCCTGGAAGCCAAGCCCAAGAATTCGTCGTTCCCCGTATCATGGTCTTCGAACGGTGAGTTAGCCAGGAGCAATCCGTTGTGGAAAAGTAAGTATTGGGAGAATCCAGCCAAGCCTCCGATGACACGGGCATAGTCCGACCCCTGTCCGACTTCGAGATACTGGAATAGCTCCAGAGAAGCCCAGAACCATGCTATGGGAGAGATCCAGAACCAATTGATTACTCCCTGTCTCCATGCTCCAGCAGTAATGACTGTCACGATGACTATGGGCGCAGTCTGTGGATCCGGAAGGAGGAAAGCCACGGAGAGGAGGGTAGCGACTGCGGGTCCGAAGAGTTGCTCTGGACCGTATCTTGACCCTCCCTCTCGCTCCTTCTCCGAAGAGAGGTGGATCGCAACCGAGGCCGGTATAGATAACAACAGGAGAGAGACCCATCTGGGAGTTTCAAATAGGAGAATATCGGTCGTTTCCCCTAGGTATGGAATGCCATTGAGTAGTGCCCATATCAGATCGCTATCGTCCCGCAAAGAGTCGAAGAAGGAAGCATATATGACGGCAACTACGGGTAGTGCCACAAGGACTGGAGTGGAAACGTGCTTAGCTGCCCTCTGCACAGCGATGGCGAAAACTGGCAGTGCCAGCAACCCCCCCGAGGAATCGGTCATACCGATTAATAGAAGTACGAAAAGGGTCAGGCTGCCGAAGTTTCTGGCCTCCTGCGATAGGTCCAGCAGAGTCTTTAAGCGGAAGTTTACAACTACAGGAGCGGCGATGATGATCAAGTCCCTAGTTACCCGCGCCCAGAGTTCTGCGCCCTCCCAAGAGAGGATATTAGCTGAGACCACTGAGACGGAGAAGAGGTAGGTTATTCCCACCAGTCTCTCGAATGGAGTTGTCCTGAATGCAGCCCCCCCCTCTACTGCTAGGAGGGCAGCAAGCAGAGCCGAGCAAGCCAGAGTAAGGGAAATGGTTTCTGTTGAGAAGTCCCCGTCCTCCCAAGGACGGACGTTGTTGATGAGGAATACTAGAACCAGTATGAGCATAGCCGCCATCTCCGGCCTTAGAACAAGGCTCTCGCCCTCGACCCTCCACCTGTGGCAGATCCCGAACACCCCGAAGGACAATACTAGAGGCAATGCCAGAATCATAGGTTCCAGGTCTTGCTCGCCGATTGTTAGAATACTGGAAAGGACCAACGGGGAAGATAAGAGGACTAGATATCCTAAGTCCGAAAACCACTCCCTTTCGTATCTATCTTCAAATCTCGAGTGCAAGAACCAGTACAGTTGGAATAGTGATGCTGCTGAAATGATTAGCAGGAAGAGAGGGCCTGACTCCTCTAGAAGTTCGTAATTCAATGATGCGAGTACCAAGAGGATTGAGGGTCCCTCGTAGGTCCTCAGCCTGCCTCTCCACTGGGCCCATATTCCCAGGGCCAGTAGCGATGGGAATATCACTAGGGAGATTCCGTCTACTATGCCGAGTTTGAAAGACTCGAACTCGAGTATGTTTCCGTCCCTTCCCGCACCTATGAACGAGGACACGGTCCATGAGGCCACCATGGCTACGTATGTCGCTCTCACGACCCAGTCTCTTGCCTGTGGACGGGTCTCCAGGTATACGAATGCACTGATTCCGACCACCCAGGCCACCATGGCAGCCTCATCCGAGAGGAGTGCCAGTGCTAGGGCCAACCCCACTGGCATAGCAGGGGTTCTCTGCATCGTCGTTGGTGCGAACCAGCCGACTAGGAGGGCGACCCAGAGCCAGAAGGTGAGGCCGAACGGATGCTCGGAGATGGTGTGCCCGGCTATTGAGAACTGTGTCTCGTCCGCAGCCAGAATCTGGCAGAACAGAATGGCGGCTACCACAGCTCCTGACCCATTCTCGATCATTTTCCTAGATAGGCTTCTGTCGGTGGCGGTTATCCCCACAATCACAACTGCTGGGACTAGCAGGCTGGCGTGCTCAGTCTCTCCCCAAGAGCTGAGTGCGATGAATATGGGCAATCCTACCGCGGCTCCTGAGGACATTAGGTACAGGATGGCCCTGTCTAGCCTGAGCGAGTAGAGGACGGCGGATCCTGAGAGGAGGATTACTGACAGGGTGATGAAGGTCTCAACCTCTCCCCGAGAGTATTCTAGCCAAATCTTCACCCCACTGAACAGAACCGCGAGAGGTGCTAGGACAACAACAGTCCTCGGTAGAGTCCCGAGAGAGTGCCTCTGGATATTCCGAGTGATTATCTCCATCACGACAAGGATACCCACGGCCTGCAATGCCGCGAGCCACACTGGCATCCAAACATCCCCATTTTGAATTGCTATCCAGTCATTCTCTTGGCCCGCATAGAAAACTGCGAACCGGGAGAGCCACACAACAGAGAGCGCGCCCATCAGAACCGCTATCGCCCCTCCATACTCCTCAATCGGGTTCTCCGGCCTGTCCGGGCCGGCCTGACTCCTCATCCACTCGTGTAAGCCTATTACGGATACTGCAGTGGCTCCGGTGATGACACCGAGGGTCAGGAATGAGTAGTCGTTGTCTACATTCACTACCGTGACGTACCAAATAGCGTAGGCTAGCATGAGTCCTCCAGCGACCAGAGATGCGTACAGACCCATCATCGAAGCATCGTATTCTGGACGCACAACTGTGTTTTCTGGGGCTTGACTCATGCGCTTTGTTGCGCCTGATTGGCTTTCTACTTACTCCCGGAACGGGACTTTTTCATCCACCTTGGACTAGGAAGGCTTGAAATCGGGACTGTGGTGGCGTGGGATGCTACGGGACTGTAGCTCAGCTGGGAGAGCGCCGCACTGAAGATGCGGAGGCCGCTGGTTCAAGTCCGGCCAGTCCCACCATCAACTCGCATTAGAGAGGACTTCGGTCTGGAGCTTGTGCAACTTCGCTATACCCGCCTCTGCAGCGTCGATCAGAGAGTTCAGCTCTTCTCTGGAGTAGGTCGCCTCCTCACCGGTTCCCTGGACCTCTACGAAGTCCCCCGAGCTAGTCATCACGACGTTCATGTCGACGTCGGCATTGCTGTCTAGAACGTAATCCAAGTCTGTCCAGACCTGTCCCTCGACCATTCCGACACTAAGCGCTGCAACGTCATTGGGCATCACCGAGTCTTCGTGGGAAGCCATCTGTTCCTTACTAAGAGTCTCATGCTTCGCGCCTTTCCTGATCTGCTCCCTAGTAAGCCTCCTTTCCTTCGGCAGGCACTCCCCAGAGGAGATGAGCCTCCGAACAGCGAGCCTCAGAGCGATGTTTGCTGCTGTTATTGAAGCGCATCTCGTTCCTCCGTCGGCATTCAGGATGTCGCAGTCCACAGTCAGCGCCACGGGACCGAGTTGCTCCAGGTCTACTGCTCCCCTCAGCGATCGAGCAACCAGCCTCTCTATCTCCATGGTCCTACCCTTGGCACCGCTCCTCTCTCTCCTGAATCTGGTGTCAGTCGAGCCGGGGAGCAACGAGTATTCGGCATGCACCCAACCCCTGTCAGAGTCTCTAGGGAACCACCTGGGTAGAGAGGGTGCCTTAGTGACGCAGACCAGGACTTGGGTGTTCCCCTGCGAGTAGAGAATAGAAGACAGTGCATTGGGGGTGAAGTCCAGCTTGACCTCAATTTCTCTGATCTCGTCGTTTTCTCTATCGGTGCTTCCAACACCCGTCTTCATCTTCGCCATGTGTATCCGAAACGAGGCTCTCGGATGAATCATTCGCGTCTTGCATGAGGGGGCCTGAACGAGTCCACGACCTCTGGATCAGTAGTTATGTAAGGCCCGCCAATCAGATCCACGCAGTACGGGACGGCAGCGAAGACGTTGTCCAGAATCTCACGAATCGACCTAGGGGATCCTGGCAGATTGATCACTAGCGAGGACCCTCTAGTCCCGGCCATCTGCCTAGAGAGCATTGCCGTGGGGACGTGTCTCATCGACACCGCCCTCATCTGCTCCCCGAATCCCGGAAGGATCTTTTCACAAACGTTCCCGGTGGCCTCGGGAGTGACGTCCCGTTGAGATGGCCCGGTCCCCCCCGTGGTGACCACGACAGAGCATCCAAGATTGTCAATCAGGTCAATCAGGGCTGCCTCGATGGATTCCCTCTCGTCTTCTACTAACCTCCTTTCGACCTCCCATTTGGAAGTCAGCGCCTCTTCTAGGAAACCCTCTATCGCAGGGCCGCTTAGGTCATCGTACTCTCCCTTACTAGCTCGATCGGAGGCTGTTAGCACACCGAATCTGCAAGTCTCTGAGTTGACCATTGGCAATGCGCAAGGGTATCCAGAGAAAACGCCGTCGGTGGCTCCAGATTTTCATGGGCACGTTCAAAGACCGCCGATTCGAACGACTGTCTCCGGAGGTAATGAGGTGCCGAGTCTTCCCCAACACGCATCGACAATCGTTTCCCCAGCAACGTCATGTCTGGTGCATTTCTGTACCAATGAATCGTTGGTTGAAATAGTCTCGACGCCCCATCTCTGATACGGGTGAGAGTTATGAGTGACCTGACAACATACGCAAACCAAATAGCAGTAGTGAAGCAAGAGTGCCCAGACGCAAATGATGAGGAGATAGGCAAGGAGTTCCAGAGATACGAAAGTGACTTCCTCATCCCTCCTGAAGACGCCCTTAGGTCTGTAATCAGGAAGTTCCAGGCGGCGACTGGTGTTGAGGTGACTTCTGGATCGGCCCCCCAAGTGCGCGAGGAAAAGAAGGTTCAGAGGTTCTCTGAACTAGGTTCAGACGATAGGAACGTCTCAGTAGAGGTTGCTGTTATATCATACACCCCAAGAAGTCAGATGGTTAGGGGTGAGGAGAAGCAGATTGCGTTCGGATGGATTGAGGATAACCCTTGGGAAGCTAGCTCTGAGAGGGCCAGGTGGGACTACAAAGACTGGGGAAATAAGGGAGAAGCAATGGTTCCCGGTTCGATTGTCAGGCTCGAGGGAGCCTCAGTGAACGAGTGGAACGATAAGAAATCCCTGAATATCAACAGGACGACCAGGGTAACAGTACTGAAAGAGGGAGGCGGTTCCACCCCTCCTACAAACAACGATCCCATGACTATAGCCAGAGCATCGGAGGTCGAGGGTTTCGTTAACGTCGTTGCAAGAGTCATCTCAGCAAAGCCAGACGTGATAGTCAGGAAGGATGGGAGTGGAGAGTTGAACGTGGTGAGAGGGAGGATCTCAGACTCCTCCGGTAGTATCGGCTTCCTGTCTTGGAGGGAGTTTGAGCATGAAGAGGGTGCTCTGGTGAAGATAGTGGGGGCGTCAGTCAGGAAATTCCGCGATACCCCGGAAATACAGATCAATGACGGTACGGTCATCGAGACTTACAGAGATTCTTCTTTCCCGGAGGTAGCTGAGCTATCGGAATCCGAGAAAGTCAGCATTTCAGATCTCAGAGATGGAATGAGAGACATAGCAATCACCCTACAGGTTGAGAACTGGAACCAGAGGACATTCGAGACGAAGGATGGAGATTCCAGAGTTGTGAGGAGTGGCGATGTCATGGACCCCACTGGCAGGTGCAGACTAACTGCCTGGTGCGAATTCGATCCCAAACCGGGAGATACCATCAGGGTAGAGGGGGGGAGAGTCCAATCATGGCAGGGATCTCCTGACATGGTAATTGACAACTTAGAACAGGTGGAGATTATCGCAGACACTCCCTGGGAGAAAATCGATCCAGACAACCACTGGGTAGACGTGGACCTGGACAGTCTGAGGAAAGGGGGATCGAGAAGAGGCATCTCTACTACAGGAGTTATTGTTGCCATCATGCCGGGTTCAGGCATCATTGAGAGATGTCCGGAATGTAGAACAATACTCAGAGATGGCTCATGTCAGGAGCATGGCCCACAAAGAGGAGAGGAAGATCTCAGGCTCCGATTCGTTTTGGATAGTGGCGTCTCGAACGCGAACCTGATGATGTTCAGAGAGGGAAGTGAGTCGTTCCTAGGAATGAGCATGGATGATGTAAAGAGCGAGATTTCCAATTTAGGATATGAAGCGTTCGTCTCCAATCTTAGGGGTCGGGTTCTCTCCCGGAAAGTAGCAGTTCATGGCAGATGCGTGGTTGACGATCGAGGGGCCATGGTATTCGCCGATCAAATGGAAGTGATGGAACCTAAACCTGCAGAAGAGGCCGAAGAGGTAATGCAAAGGTGGGGAGTGGTACTTTGATGTCAGGATCCAGTACCTTCAGAGGAAGGCAGAGTGCAGTCAGGATCTTCGCACAGGAGTACTCGGAGTCATCCCTCATCGAGAGGGGGTTGGGTGAGTATGACCCTAGCTTTGTAATCACAAAGCTCGGAGCCAAGGTAAACCGTTGCCTGGTCTGTGGAGGCCTAGAGAGGATGGAGAGGAGGGACGGGGACTCGGGGCCATTCTACAGAGGGCAGGTAAGGGACCCCTCGGGGACTCATTACTTCGATGTGGCACCATTCCAGCCCGAATTACATCCAGACGCAGAAGAGCTCCTGGCTAGGTTCGAATCCGGCGACTCTGTGCTAGTTTCCATCGTAGGAAGGCAGAAGTCTAACGAGTCCGAAGACGGAGGGATATTCACATCACTTAGAGCCGAGAGCTTCACTGAAGTCGGATTAGATGACTACAAATCATGGATGGTGGATACCGCGGACGCCACACTCAGGAGGCTCGAAGCCTACGACTCGTCACAAGGAGAGGAATTGACCGAGGAATCAATGAGAAAGGCAGGAGTTCCTGAGGACCTCGTGGACGGTCTAATTAAGTCGAAAGAGCACTATGCAGAGTTCGATACCGAGGCCTACCGAGTCTGGATTCTCAAGGCTTTCTCTAGGGCTCTGGGGGGTTCTGAAGAAGACCTGGATACAGACTTGGAACCAGTGGGGATAGAGGCAGCGCAAGTTGAGAAGATTGAGGTACAGAGTACTGGCGCAGGAGACCCCAGAGACGTTATTCTAGGGATTCTTGGCTCTAATGGGGGGGAGTTGGTTGAGTACGAGGATCTCGTGGGAGCCTGTATTTCTGCCGGATCTTCAAGAGAGGACGCGGAGAACGCAGTTATGGGCCTGAAGGATGACACGATGGAGATTTCCGAACCAAAATTCGGATTCTTCTCGATCTCTGTGTAGGCTTTTCGCTGGACTAGTCTAGTGTGGAGAGTTTCGATCTGATCCTCTCGATGGTCGATTCTGTATCCTCCATCGATAGGATTGTATTTTTGTCTGATGCCGTCGAGGCTCCCTTGACCTCTGCGATGTTAGTAGCCACCATCAAGACCCTGTGTCTTACGAACTGCTCATCCATTGGCCAGCCCCTCCTGTCTGCGAGTCTCAACAGTAGATCCTTCTCGGCTTCTCCCCAGGAGCCCCCGTGGCTCCTCAGAATGGTCCCGACCATCCTCTCGAGATCCCCCACTCTGGCGTGAATAGTGAGGAGGTCCCCTTGGACATGGCTAGACTGATTGTCGATACCGATTAGGATTGAGTCTCCAGCATCCTCGAGAAGTGCTTGTGAGGGAATGGCCTGGAAATCCTCGGTAGGATCCTCAATTGGAGTCGGGTCGGCATCCTTTTTCTCTTGCTCGATGTTGGTCGGTGTGGAGGTTTGGATACCGTTCCTCTTGAGGCTGCGCTTGATTCTCCCCCACCCCCTCATCTGGCTAGTAAGGACTCCAGCCACCCTGCCCATCAGTACTGTCCTGTTTCCCGTTAGCTCGAGCTCAAGCCTCTTGCACATCTCGTGCAGATTGTCTCTGTTCATCTCTGCTAGATTCTCGATCGTCATCCTCCTCGAGTCGTAGTTCAGATGGAGCCACAGGCGCTGACGCCTCTCTTTGTGGGAACCGGAGGACTTGATGCCGAAGACCTTCAGGACTTCGCCCAACTCCTTGTGAGACATAGACTGTATCCCCTCCCAAGAGAGATCCATATCCGATAGAACGAGGTTGGAAATCAGCCTAGCCCTAAGAACCTCGACGGAACCGGATTTCGAGATTCCGTTTTCCTCCGCCCTTCTTCTGAGACTCTGAAGCCTCTCCATGTAGACGGAACTCAGTAAATCGGTGTCTACCCTCATGGCAACAAGACCAGCTCGTGATGCTACCTTAGTTATCGGTTACCCCGATATCTTTGTCCGGGAGAGGTTTTCGAAACCTTACTAGAAGAGCCGCAGTGACTAGAGGAAGGAGGGTGCATCAACATCAGTTGGGTGGTCTTTCGGTACCTCTCTGGAGGACTCTCTGACCATTTTTTCCCAATCCATCAACAGGGCAACTATTGCTCTCTGATACTCGCTCATTGCGACCAGCCTCTCCAATGAGAGGGTCTTCCTGCCATCGGGCGAGAGGGTCTCCAATCGAACCTCGACTCTGACCTCGTCATGATATATCTCTCCGTCTGGATCGTGGCAGGCCTGCTCTAGAACGAGGTCTCGATTCTCCTCCGCCTGCCTGAGAATTGCTCCTACCTGGCGATGCCTTACCTCCAGGCCCACGCAATCTCGTAATGACTCATCCATGGCCCCCATAATCCTGCTCTGGACCCAAAGAACAGTGTTCCCCTCTGGCTCAGTTAGCTTCGATGATAGGACGTTTGGGAATCCGGTCCTGCAGACGATAGCGATTAGGTCAGAATAAGGAGGTGGAATGAAGTGTGGTGCACCCCTAACTCTCGGCTGCGACATCAGCGTGTGCCTTCTCTCTGTTTGTCCGGTGTACTCATACTCCGACCTTGAGGTGATGTATCCGTCTATCTCCTTCCTGTCTAGCATGCCTGCCAGCCAAGTCGCTCTTTCGGCCGAATCTAGGGATTGATCCTCGGGATGTGCGGAAACCTGATCCATACTGAGTACCTGAATATCAGGGCGAGCCCTGAGAAGCTGCCTGCGGATGAGTTCCGAATCCGAGACGATTATTGCCGACTTTGGTTGGTACATCAGTCTGTTCGGCGAGACTAGGATTAGGGATGGTCTTCGAGGAGTTCTAGCCCCGACGATATGGCATCCAGCATCTGTCAGCTCTGCCTCACTACCGATGATTTCGGATGCAGGGACGGCTAGTAAATCGATTTCACCCTCAGATAACGATTCTAGTGCCGATGAGACTTCTTCAAGTGGAGTTACGGACTGCTCCAGTCCCTCGTGGTCTATCGTATCTAAGTGACCGGAGACGATATCAGAAATTTTCCATAAAGAGGAGTCCAGTGCCCCGACAATCAGCCTGTTTTCCATCGCAACCACCTCTGGGGAGGGAGCACTCCTCATGCTCAATCTAAGCGACTCGGACACCCGTTGATATATGCGACCCCTTGGCTAGTGTACCATGGAAGCGGAGAATATCGAGTCTATGGACCTTGAATCTCTGAAGAATCTGGTTGAGGAGTCGATAGAGGATCTGGTTCTGGAGAAGATGGGTTCCTCACTTGACCGCCCGATAATGTCGATTGCCAGAGAAGTCCTCCTAGGCGGAGGAAAGAGGTATAGGCCAATATTGGTGATAATGGCGTACAAGGCTGCTGGGGGGTTGGACTACAGGGAGGCGTTAGATCTGGCTCTATCCTCGGAGCTGATTCATACCGCCACTTTGGTCCATGACGATGTCTACGACCAGTCAAAGATGCGTAGGGGTAAGCCCACCATTCACTCCACGCATGGCATCTCCCACGCCATTATTGCGGGGGACTACTTATTCTCATTGGGTTTCCAATTCGGAGCCAAGTATGACGAGAGGGTGATAGGCAAGGTCAGGGACGCCTGTGCAGGGATTGCCTCGGGAGAGATTCTGCAGTTCGAGCATATCCACGACCTGAACACCAGGCCAGAGGACTACTATGCCATAATTGACGGTAAGACCGCTGGTCCTTTCGCATCTAGTTGCTCTAGCGCGGGCATGGTTGCAGGTGCCAGACAGGAAATCGTGGATGCCCTGTGGGGGTACGGGATTGAGTTGGGCAGAGCCTTCCAGTTGGTTGATGATATTCTGGATCTGGAGGGAGATGAAAGAATAGGGAAGCCCCGCGGGACAGATGTCCACGAAGGCAAAATGACGCTACCTATCATTTACGCATTGACGATGCTCCATGGACAGGATAGGGAGCATCTGAAGGATGTGCTGACTAACTTTGGGGATGATAGGCTCCATGAGTTAGTTCAACTCTTGGAGACTGCGGGATCTTTCGAGTATTCGCGGGTTTTAGTCTCGAACCACGTTGAGAGGGCCTTGGAGCATCTTCAGGCTCTGCCCGATTCAGACGAGAAGGTCCTATTGAGCGAGATGGCACTAATCTCGGAGGCTAGAACTAACTAACGGAGGAATCCCACTGTCCGAGGAAAAATATTGGGATGCCATCGTCATAGGAGGGGGGCCTGCTGGTAGCACCGTTGCAAGGTATGCAGCAGAAGGTGGCCTAAGCGTACTAGTCGTGGACGGGAGGGACCCTATTGGAACTCCCCTACAATGCGGAGAGCTGGTTCCGACAAATGAAGAGATGAAGAGGCTGTGCCCTGATGTGCCTGAAGTTGATGATCTATTCCGGACCCCAGATGAAGCCATCTCTAGTACATCGGGGAAGATGAGGATCGTCAAGCCAAATGGTAAGGGTATGGACTTCAAATTCGGAGGAATGGTTCTGGATAGGGTGGCTCATGACGAGGCCTTGGTCAAACTTGCCGCATCAAGTGGCGCGGAGTTCCTACTAGGAAGTAGAGTTAAGCGAGTAGAAGGCGAATCTGTCCTCCTATCTGACGGTACTGTACTTAAGGGCAAGATAATAGTGGGAGCTGGTGGTTACAACGATCCGATCAGAAAGAAGCACTGGAATGAGAAATCTCTGAATATTCCTGTGAAATTTGTACTCAAGGAGGGGCATCACTCTGATGCTTTGGAATTGCACTTCGGATCTGTTGCTCCTGGAGGATATGCATGGGTCTTCCCAAAGGAGTCGGTGGCCAACATAGGCCTTGGCGTTCAGAGGAAGATGTCGAAAGGAAGGAGTCTGGAGTCTTACGCGAATGAGTTCATCGAACGCTACGAGGGGGAGGAGTCATTCAGAGGAGCCGGTTATCTCCCCATGTCTGGGACAATAGGGCAATTCGTCAAGGGAAACTATGTCCTAGTCGGTGACTCGGCGGGAATGGTGCTCCCATCCAACGGCGCGGGGATTACAATAGCTATGATCGGTGGTAGAATAGCCGGTCAGGTAATTTCTGAACACATCAATGACGGTTTGGAACTACAGGAGTACCAGAGGAGGTGGGAGGCGCAAATGGGGAAGGTCATGAGGAACTCTAAGAGGTCCTTCAAGATAGGCAGTTTATTGTTCAGATTCCCTGATTGGTTCCTAAATATAGCATTCAATCCCCTCACTAGGGGATTCATCTGGAGGGCGGTTACCTGTAGGAAGATGTTCTGGGTATTCTAGGGAGAACGTGCTGACCAGATGGTTGCCATTCCAGGGAAAATTACTCGCGCTTCAACATCGACGAAACCGACATCCTGCAACATAGAAACATAATCTCTGGTGTTTCCAAACTCTTCGTATGTCTTAGTAAGCCACTTCCACGGATGATCCCGCACACCACAAACAATTCTTGCATAGCTACCTACCCAAACCTTCATCCAAAGCGCACCAAGAATTCCGTGAAGACGGTTTATCTTCGCAGGATCTATTATGATAATGGGAGCGCCGGGTTTTAGGACCCTGAGGGATTCGGATAAACCCGCCTTCTTGTCATACCAATCCCTGAAGGAAAAAAGTGAGCAAATGGCGTCGAAAGATCCATCCTCGAATGGGAGATCCTCAGCAGTCGACTCTACGAATTCAGCGGGTGAGTCTCCACGTTCGGCTCTGGCTGAATTGACCCTTTTCTCAGCCGTAGAAAGCATCTCCGGAATAGGGTCTACACAGACCAGATCCCTACCGATCACATCCTCTGCGAAACTTCCGGGGCCACAGCCAATCTCGAGAACTCGTCCCTGAGGCAACTTTTCTCTAACCATTTTCCTCCATCTAGAAACCTGTCCCAGGGTTGCGAACCTGTTTATCCGGTCATAGACAGGGATTGTTGCCATGAGATTTCTCTGGAGTTCGTCCCACTCCACCCCCTCCATCCCCTGCGCGTCCACGCGTCTTTCTAAGAGAAGGACGTATTTGGAGGATTCCCGAGGGGGCTCTTCGATGGTGTTGAACGAGTGGAATTCCCGTGGTTATCATCATAAACTCCTCATCGGTCGCCAACGCACCGTAGGTGCATAAAAATGGGACGAGAGGAAGTACTACGAGCGATAAGGCAGGCTGAAAGCGAGGCGAAGAAGACCATTGCTAGTGCAGAGTCAGAAGCCGCTGATATCATCTCCAAGGCGAGGTTGAAGGCTACGGAAATCATCCAGTCAGGCAAGTCCGATTCTGAGGCCAGTTCCCAGAACATGATTTCGGAAGCAAGGAGTGTAGCTGAAGGAGAAGCGGCAAAGGTTTCCAAAAAGGGAGATTCCGAAATTGGATCAATCCATGACAGTGGTGAAGGAAGTAGGGGAGAAGCAGTGAAGGCAGTTGTCGATGCTTTCAAATCCTAAAACAAAGGGAATTCAGATGTCGCAAGTCCATACACTACAGATGGGTAGACTGGTTGCTGCAGGTAGCAAAAGCAACCTTGCCATCGTAATAGAATCACTCGCAGCCCTAGAGGCGATTCACATTGTTGACTACGATGATTCGGAGGAGGGTTTCTCATTGGGCACGCCCGATATAAAATCCGAAGAGGTAGGTCGGGATTTAGTGAAGGCTAGAGCAGCAAGATCTGTCGTAAACGCACCTGCTCCATCCAGACCTCTGGTCGCGGAGGAGATTAGAAGCAAACTAGACGGGGGGCTTCAGAAGGAGATTGAAGGAGTCCTTGATCTAAGTTCAAAAATTTCTGATTTGGATGTTGCTGTAGGGTCTCTCCA
Source organism: Marine group II euryarchaeote REDSEA-S42_B7 (assembly GCA_001629255.1). Taxonomy (GTDB): domain Archaea; phylum Thermoplasmatota; class Poseidoniia; order Poseidoniales; family Thalassarchaeaceae; genus UBA36. Next base: position 100,958 of record LURZ01000001.1, on the reverse strand, counting down.
GGAGCAGGAGGATTCACTCGCAGAACTAGAGCCACTGGGTGTGGATTTGGATTTGTTGTCTGGATACGAATCTATAGTCGCATTCGTAGGCAGGGTTGACGACATCCCTGCTGCCAGAAAAGCCACCTCGTCAGGACTTATGATTGAATCCAGAAAGCAGGATGGGATGGTAGCTATGTTCCTAAGAAAAGAGGATTCCAAACAAGCAGAGTCGTTGTTGGAGTCTGCGGGCTTCCAACAGTCCCCAATACCTCCTGGAACTGGATCAATTCCGGACTTGCTAGCGGAGATCAGAACTGAAAAGGATAGTGCGGTGGATGAAAAGACTCAACTTGAAAGAGAGCTTGAATTATGGTCACAGTCTCACGGAGAAACCCTGGTATGCGGATTGGAGGTCTTGGAAAGGGATCACGAGATTCTGACAGCCCCAGTAAGGGTGGCGGTTTCAGAACACGCATTCGTAATCGACGGTTGGCTGGAAATGAGGAGAGCAGAGGAAATAGAAAGAGCGTTGGAAGACTCCTGTTTGCACATCGAAATTGCTCCTTTTGAGATGGAGGCCGGAGGCGGAGGACATGGGCACTCAGACCACCACCACTCCCAGCAGATGCCTCCGATTTCCTACCAAGAGAGAAGTTCATCCAGACCAATGGAACTGCTGACTGACGCTGTGGGCAGGCCGGCATATGGGAGAATAGACCCCACCGTGTTCATGCTGATTTCCTATCCGTTATTCTTCGGAATGATGTTGGGCGATATGGCCTATGGGCTCGCCACAATAGTCCTAGGATCGTTCCTGATAATGAGATCGGGGACCAACGAAATGGTCATGCTCGGGGGTAAGTTCCTGACTTACATTGGCTTGGGAACCTTGGTATTCGGATACATTTACGGAGAGTTTGCAGGCTTCGAGTTCCTGCCTCATATCGAGACGAAATACGCTACTGAAGCAGCATGTAGTTACCATTGGCACGACGGCCATTGCTTCAAGGACGCCTACATGCTCGAAAAGGGGGACTTACCCTCATGGGTGTCTTGGATGACGGCGCTATACCCGAACGGAGGAAGAATACACTATGAGACTCCCGCGCTGTTTGGTGCTTCACTTACCTACCCATTCCACCGAGTTACGCCCGTGGACGATGGAGGGAACCTGGAGCACTTGATACTGCTAACCATCTACCTGGGCGTCATCCACATCTTCATCGGTCTAGCAATTGGATTCAGGGACATTTTCCTCTACGGCAATGGCCACGGGGGTTTCGGCCTAGTCTGCGCTTTCTTCGAAAAGGGGACTTGGATGCTGCTGTTGTTGGGTGGCTTCCTCTTCGCTTACGGTTACATTGGTCCAGGGAGCACAGATATGATGAACTCTGGCGCCGCTATTGCAGGTTCATCCGTACTCATGCTCATGTGGACATTGTACCGGTATCACGGAGTTCCATTCCCGATTAATGTCGGATTGGCACCCATAGAGGCTGTAGGAATGATGCCTTCCGTAATTTCCTACGTAAGACTGTTTGCTGTTGGGGCAGTAGGAGTAAAGATTGCTGAAACTGCAAATGTGAATCTGTTTACCAAAATTGACTTTGCAGACCCGTTGATTGCAGTGTTGTTGGTAATCGGTTGGGTTTTAGGCCAGACTTTCGCTCTCGTGCTCGGCTTGTTTAGTCCAAACATCCACGCTGCTAGGCTCCATTTCGTAGAGTGGATGAGGCAGTATTACGACTCTAGCGGTGAAGCGTTCGATCCCTTCGGGACAAAATCAAAGTTCGTGGAGGGCGATTATTAGATTCCAGCAAATAGCTTGAAAAAAGGAGGAAAAAAAATGAATGACAAAAAAATGACGAGAGGAATGAGCATACTGATGGTTCTGTTGGCGCTAGTAATGGTGGCCAGCGGCGTACAGGCACAAGAAGCAGCAGACAATGTGAATACAGAAAACGCGTACAAGATGATTGGGGCCGGTCTTGCACTGGGCCTTGCCGGAATTGGAACTGGGCTTAGCCAAGGACCAATCGGCGCAGCGGCAGTTGGAATGATTGCTGAAGATGAGAAGAAGTTCACATACGGACTGATTTTCACTGCTTTGCCAGAAACAATTGTACTATTCGGCTTCCTAGCGATATTCCTGCTTTAAGAAGACGGAAAGAGAAAACAGGAGGATAGTACATGTCGCTTGAAGCACTTGCAGCCGAGATCACTAAACAAGCAAAAGAAGAAGCGGAGTCGATTCTAGACGAAGCGAGAGCGGAAGCAAAGAGAATTGAAGAAGAAGCTAGAAGTGAAGCTACTCAAACTTCCTCGATGGCGTCTTCCAAGGCAGAGAGAGAAAGTGAGCAAATCTCCGTCGAGGTAGTTGCCTCGGCTAGGCAAGCGAACCAAAAAAGGGCACTTATAGCTAGAAGGGAGGAGTTAGAATTTACCTGGGAAGCAGCCAAGGAAGAGGTTAGTTCACCTAAAATGGCTGGCAGGAAGAAGATACTGGAATCCCTCGTAAAAGAGGCATCTGACACCAAAGCGGATGTGGTGATGAGGCCCGTCAAAACGGACAGGGCTGCACTTTCCAAAAGCGGGTTCAAGATGGGAGAAGACATAGAGGGGCTGGGAGGATTCGTTCTCGAATCTAAGGACGGTTCAACTATGCTGGACTTCAGATTTGATATGATGCTAGAAGAAGCATGGAAAAATACTCTGGGCGAGATAAACGGGATACTCTTCAACGAGTGAGGTGGTTAAATGGCCAGGGCGCAAAGTGGCAGATCGAACGTGTATAACGCATCTGCCAGAGCCAAGGCACGAAAGGCGTCCCTGATCGATCAGACTAGAATGCGGCAGTTAGTACAACAAGGAACCGACTCAATCGGCGCGAGCATCGGGGAGATGGGGTATAGAACGGAAATGGACCTCTATGCGTCCAGAATGAGCGGGGCCGACGCTGTTGAAGCAGCTCTTTTCCACAATCTAGACAATGACCTCGCAGAAGTACTAAGATTCTGCCAAGGCAAACTAAAGTCTATTGTTGCGATATACGTTGAAAGATTCGACTATGAGAAGGCTAAGACGGTTCTGAGGGCTGTCAATGGAGGTGCATCCGACGAGATGATAGAAAGTCAGATATTGCCCTCTGAGAATCCTCGAAACGCGACTTGGTTGACCATCGTGAAGAATACGGAGGGCCTTGATGAGGCAGTCGAGGCTATGGGCGGAACTCCATGGGGACAAACTCTAGCCAAGCTCGATTCGGAGTCAACTCTTGAGGTAATGGAGAATGCGCTAGACATGCAATATTTCGCTGATGCGCTGAGGGCTGTAAAGGACAAGGAAGGAAGCCCACAACTACTGAAGTATCTGAGAATGGAGATCGATCATCGGAACGTTATCAATGAGTTCAGATCAATACGCATGGGAATGACGTCAGAACAGCGGCAGGCAATGATAATTCCTGGGGGGAAGATCGACGCTGCCACAATGAAACAATCCTGTGTGACAGAGACCGATGAAGAATTAATCGATGTACTTCGTAGGAGTAGCTCTTTTGATGACACTGGTTTTGATGAGGCCAGGGCAGATTCGGAAAGACTTGGCAGCCTGGATCCGTACGCGGAGCTTCTCTCCCATCAGAGACATGCGGTTCTAAGGAGATTTTCACATCTAAGTCCGGTTTCGGCGTTCCCCATAATTCACTACATCGAGAAGAAAGCGCTAGAAGTCAGAAATCTTAGATTACTAGTGCGCGGAAAGGCTGTGGGACTTCCTAAGGAAGTGCTAGAGGCACACATGGACTACTGAGGTGAAAAAAATGGAGATTGCAGTGGTAGGACAGTTGGAATTTACACTAGGGTTCCAGCTTGCAGGTGTAAAAAATCTGTACAACCCATCGGATGACGAGGAGCTTGCGGAGCTTCTTCGTGATCTTTTGGGTCAAGAGGAAATCGGGGTTGTCGTTGTTGACAACTTCGATCTAGTGAGGCTTCCCGAGAGGCTTAGAGTGCAGCTATCGGAAAGCGTGACGCCCACAGTTCTGGGCATAGGGACCGAGGAGGACAACACACTCCGAGAGTCCATCAAATCAGCACTCGGTGTTGACCTTTGGAAATAGATTCAAAAATAATGGAAGTGAAAAAAATGAGTACAGAAAATGGAGTGATATACCGGATTTCCGGACCAGTTGTGACCGCCACGGGCATTGCCCCGAGGATGTATGAGGTTGTGCGAGTCGGGAATGAAGGATTGATGGGAGAAGTAATTGAGCTACACGGAGAACAATCGGTAATCCAGGTCTATGAAGAGACATCAGGGATTGAGCCGGGAGAGCCTGTTATCAGGACTGGACAGACTCTGTCGGTACAATTAGGACCGGGACTATTGACCCAGATATACGATGGAATTCAGAGGCCTCTTCCCAAACTAGAGGAGACAATGGGCGTTTTCATCACCAGAGGTGTGGATGCGGACGGACTCGACCTGACTAAGGAATGGGAGTTCGTTCCCACGGTCAAAGTAGGAGACGAGTTATCGGCAGGACATGTAATAGGTACAGTCCAAGAAACTGAGACTATTGAACACAGAGTCATGGTGCCTCCCGGAAAGGAGGGAGTCGTGAAAACCATTGAGTCCGGTTCGTTCAATATCACACAGACGGTATGCAAGCTGGAAGATGGGTCTGAAATAGCGATGATGCAGGAGTGGCCAGTAAGGCACCCTCGACCATTCGTACAGAAGTACGCACCTGACGTACCCCTCATGACAGGACAGAGAATACTGGACTTCCTCTTCCCCCTCGCCAAGGGTGGTACTGCAGGAATCCCAGGACCTTTCGGATCGGGAAAGACCGTCACACAACAGCAACTCGCAAAGTGGTCCGACGCTCAAATAGTGGTGTACATCGGATGTGGGGAACGCGGGAATGAAATGACCGAGGTCCTCGACGAGTTCCCTCACCTAATTGATCCCAACACGAACAAGCCTCTGATGAACAGAACTGTGATGATTGCAAATACTTCGAACATGCCAGTCGCAGCTAGGGAGGCATCCGTTTACACGGGAGTGACCATTGCGGAGTACTTCCGAGATATGGGTTACAACGTGGCTCTAATGGCTGATTCTACTAGCAGGTGGGCTGAGGCCATGAGAGAGATTTCATCGAGGCTCGAGGAGATGCCAGGAGAGGAGGGCTATCCAGCATACCTCTCAAGTAGACTGGCTGAGTTTTACGAGAGAGCAGGAAGGGTTGAGACATTGTCCGGAGAGGATGGTTCGGTGTCGGTAATTGGAGCTGTTTCCCCCCCAGGAGGGGACATCTCAGAGCCAGTCAGCCAAGGAACCCTCAGAATTGTCAAGGTTTTCTGGGGACTGGACGCTGGGCTTGCCAGACAACGGCACTTCCCTGCGATAAACTGGCTTAGTTCCTACAGCTTGTACCCACAAGCCCTGGACCAATGGTATAGGGACAACATTGCAAGCGACTTCCCTGAAGTTAGGACCGAGATAAGCACCCTACTCCAAATCGAATCTGAATTGCAGGAGATTGTCCAGCTTGTAGGGTCCGATGCCCTACCAATAGATCAGCAACTGACACTAGAAGTTGCGAGGATGATTAGGGAGTTCTTCCTTCAGCAGAACGCCTTCCATGATGTGGATACATACAGCGACCTGAAGCTGCAATATGACATGGCTAAAGCAATACTGAACTTCCAGGAAGAAGGGAAGAAGGCAATTGCAGGAGGCGCACAGCTTGAAGACGTGGTTAATGTGCCTGCTAGGACCGACCTTATGAGAGGGAGATTCGAGGAAGGTTATGACGGTAGAATAGAGGGCTTGGTTGCGGAGATGAGCAAGCAGATTGCTGCTAGCATGGAGGAAAACTGAGGTGATAATATGAGTGGAAAAGAGTACAGAACAATTACAGACGTAAAGGGGCCTCTTGTGTTCCTAAACAAAACCGAGCCTGTTTCGTATAACGAGATTGTACAACTGAGGCTCAGTGATGGATCGATCAAAAACGGGCAGGTTCTAGACACATCCGATGACCAAGTCATCGTTCAGGTCTTCGAGGGTACTGCATCTGTTGACAGGCAGACAGGTGTAAAGTTCCTGGGTGATGTATTCAAGCTCCCCGTGAGCAAGGGACTGATTGGTAGGATTCTAGATGGTGCTGGAAGGCCCAGAGACGGAGGCCCAGAGATAGTTGCAGATGATATGGCCGACATTATCGGGGCCGCAATAAATCCCTATTCGAGGCAGAGTCCGGAGTCATTCATACAGACAGGAATTTCAGCGATTGACGCTTGTACATCTCTTGTCAGGGGGCAGAAGCTTCCGATCTTCAGTGCAAGCGGACTGCCTCACAACGATATCGCATTGCAAATCGCAAGACAAGCCAAACTAGTTGGTAGCGACGATGACTTCGTCGTAGTTTTCTGCGCAATGGGAATTACAGCAGAGGAGTACAACTTCTTCGTACACGACCTGGAGAGGACTGGGGCTCTCGAGAATGCAGCGCTATTCGTAAACCTTGCCGACGATCCGGCAGTCGAGAGGCTAATCACTCCTCGTCTGGCACTCACCGCTGCTGAGTACCTAGCGTTCGAACATGACTATCACGTTCTGGTGATATACACGGATATGACAAACTACTGTGAGTCCTTGAGGCAAATCGGGGCTGCCAGAGAAGAAGTTCCTGGAAGGAGAGGTTACCCCGGTTACATGTACACAGATCTGGCTATGCTCTACGAGAGAGCAGGGCTGGTAAAGGGGAAGAAGGGTTCAATCACGCAGTTCCCTATCCTAACTATGCCCGGTGACGATATTACTCACCCGATTCCAGATCTGTCCGGATACATCACAGAGGGTCAGATAGTCATCTCTAGGGAGCTCCATCAGAAAGGAATCTACCCCCCTATCAACGTTCTTCCCTCTCTAAGCAGATTGATGAATGCAGGGATAGGGCCTGGTAAAACCAGAGAGGATCACAAGTCAGTATCTGACCAGCTCTACGCAGCCTACGCTCAAGGAAAGGAATTGAGAGGGCTGGTGGCAATTGTCGGAGAGGATGCTCTAAACGAGAGGGACCTTCAACTTCTCAAGTTCGCAGATATCTTCGAAGATAGGTTCCTCAGGCAGAGCAGGGACGAAGACAGATCAATAGACGAGGGGACTTTGGACCTAGCTTGGAACCTATTGTCAAACATCGACACGAAGTATCTTGTAAGACTGGATCAGAAGTGGATCGACAAGTACCATCCTGGTGAAAAGAAAGGAGAAGAAGAGTAACCGAAGTAAGGAGTTGAGTGAATGGCCCTAGACATCAAGCCTACCAGGTCCGAGCTAATCAACCTGAAGCGCAGGATAAAGCAGACCTCTACGGGATACAATCTTCTGAAGATGAAGAGGGATGGCCTATTCCATGAATTCAGAACTCTTCTCTCAGAAATGATCGAGGCCAGAGAGGGACTAGTTGGTACATACAGAGATGCACTGCAAGCAATCAATCTTGCCTCATCTATAGAGGGTGGATTGGCAGTAAAGAGCGCGGCCATAGCCTCGTCGAAGCATCCAGAAGTGCAGGTCTCAAAGAGGAATATAATGGGCGTAGTCGTTCCTAAGGTCGAGGGTCAGAACCTCAAACTATCGGTCGAGGATAGGGGACTGGGCATGGTTGGGGGTTCTCCCTACATCGACGAGGCGGCAGACGCCTACTCGCTACTTGTTGAGAAGGTAGTAAAGGCAGCTGAGATGGAGGCCACTTTGAAGAGGCTTCTAGAAGAAATTGAAGCTACCAAAAGAAGAGTTAATGCTCTCGAGTTCAAGGTAATTCCTGAGATGAAAGAGGCTCAGACTTTCATCCAACTAAGGCTTGAAGAGATGGAGAGAGAGGAGACTTTCCGCCTCAAGCGCTTCAAAAACAAGTGATTATCAAAGAGCAGGGGTAAAATCTGACATCCCGCGGGGATGGTCAGGGAGTGGGCATCATGCCAGAGGAGATTTTTATTGACACTGAGACCTGGGACACTAGAGAACTTCTCGAGGTAATATCCTCTAGATTCTTCGAACTAGGTAACGAGGGCAGTTATCCCAATTCATGGGAGGTCAGAGGTTTAGACGGGAAGGATGTTAGTGAACAGCTGGAGGAACTCAATTCACACCTTGACACAATGGGATTGGTTGGATCACTAGAAGAGACGAATCCCCCTGTTCTGATCATATCAAGAATTCCTCAAGGAAGCAATGTGATGGGAAATTACCAGAGTTTGCTGATGTGGGCGGTCATGTCAGTTTTCCTAACCATGGCTGGATCACATTGGGTTTCTGAATACGGATATGATAGTAATTCTACGGGAAATGGCGAAATTGTGTATTCGCTAATTTTCTTTACTCTACCAATATTAATTACCCTATCCATAGCTAGCTTTTGCAGGATTCTCATCGCAAGGAGATTCGGGATAGAAATAGGGCATATTGCCCCAGTCGTATTTCCAATTCCTACATGGTGGCCATTCGGAATTGTTGGGGCGATTGGGCAGAGGAAGCTGGATATGGTTCCAATACCATCCAGAAGGGCGTTGGGGTCTATCGAGTTGGCAGTTCCACTTGTCCTGTTTACGGCTGGAAGTTTTCTCACGGTAGTCGGACTAATTCTTACTCCAAGTAGCCCCCCGGAACTAACGGGATCCCCCACTATCTTCGAGACTAGTCTGATATCTGGCTATCTAGCCGATTCTTTGTTGGGGGAACATCTGGAAATTCGTCTCCAGTGGTTGCATCCTGTTGGTATTTCTGGAGTAGGACTCTCCTTGGTCGGTTGGATAATGATGCTCCCCATACCAGGACTACCAGGGGATAGGCTACTCCATGCAATTATTGGTCCAGCGGAAATGAGGAGTGGGAGTACCCAGACATCAGTATTCCTAATCGTGCTCTTCTTCATGGTGGTGGTTTTCGCCACAGCCAAATGGACCCCATGGGTTTTCCTTGCCTTCATAGCTGCATGGCAGCGTTTCAATCCGGATAATCTCCCTCAGCCAATCGTCCTTGACGAACAATCTGGGTTAGATGAGAGGTTCAAGAGTCGCTTCGTGGCTGTAGCGAGTGTGATACTCCTAGCAGGGCTGCCGGGATCTGTTCCCTCCTACGAGATGGAGGACTACATTGCGGGGATTTCTACCGAAGAGTGGCCAGAAGAGGTAGAGTTCTCCGGGGGTGATTTGCAAGTAATTTCGCTGAATTTGGAGCCAGAAGGGGTGATGCCTGTCTCCGGATGGATTCAGATGAGGATTGAGGGGTCTCGATCTCAGGAGTGGGTTCTCAGCACCGATTGTTCTGATCTTCCAGACACCTGTCGATTCAATGGAGTTACGCAGTCTGAGACTAGTGTCGTAGATATCTCCATTACCCCTCCAGAGGGGAATTTCTCGAATCACCTGCTGAAGGTACTAGTCGAAATCTCAGGCTTCGAGGTAGAGCATGAAATCCTGCTTCATGAATTTTCTACTCAGGGTTTGATTGGCCCGTTCTGGAGTCTTTCTGGAGGAATTGACAAACCGATAATTTGTACTGATTTTGATGCTGGAGATGGAGGGGAAATTTTCGTCGAGGGAGCCTATTGGGAGACTTTGAACGGGAGTAATCTAACTTCGGGAATCCAAGAGTTGTGCCTTAGGGGAAACATTGGCGCCATTCAGAGCTCGCAGGTTTTTGATTCGCAAGGCAGGCCTTTTGGCCCTGTTGTTTTCCTTGAGAGGGAGAACTCGACCGAGGGGCCATGGATGATTTCAATTGATGGCTCAGAGCCATCTATACAGGTTAATGATGGGCAATGGAAAATTCCTACTGGAATCGTTTCCAGCGGAGACGTGCTGTCCCACTCCGATAGAGGATCCCCTTTCTGCCCATCTAGCAAGATTGCAGCACAAGTGGACACGGGGGAAAACTGGTCAGTAGAGATGGGTAACTACTCCCCGATCAGGCTTGAAGGAAATCTGAGCGGCAATGGTTCGATAGGTATCGGCGAGGAGGGATGGCTGGCGATTTGCGGTAACGATGGTTCGCTGGCCTCATTCAAGATAATAGCAGGACCCGATGTGTTCGTCTCCTCAGGAGATTCTAGTGGAGGACACTCGGCAATCGGACTCAATCAGAGGATTGAGGCAGATTCTTTCTATATTTTCAACAGAGGCTCGGAGAGAATTGGGCTGTCTTTGGAGTGGCATGGAGACTCCCCTCAGTCTGGAATCTGGGAAGTAAGCATTGGAGATTGGATTGACGCCGGAGGTTCGTATTCCGTCGAAGCTGTAGCGGATGGTAGTTCTAATTTAGAACGGGCCTTATGGGTATCTGCGGACGATTCAGGAGTCGTTGTACACCTTTCGGCAAGATGTCCAGCGGAGGGTTGCGAGTGAGGATTGCTATTCTTGGGACTGGAGCGATTGGCGGCGTACTCGCAGGATGTCTATCTGATACCAATGCTGAACTCGTTTGTGTTTCTAGAGGAAGGACTGCTAGAGATTTACTTGAGGGGCTGACTCTATTCACTCCCGAGGGATCTGTGGAAATGATTCCAGGGGAGCGTTTCGAGATTATCGATAGTGAGAGGGGCCCCTTACAAGAGGAAATGTGCGGAACTTGTGATGTAGCAGTTGTCTCTGGAAAGTCTGGTTCAACTTCCCAGTTGGCATCTATCGCTGAAGATCTGATTAAACAAGACGGAGTAGTAATCAGCATTCAGAATGGACTTGGAAATTCGGGAATCATTGCCAGCAGAGTCGGTTGGGAGCGAGTGCTAGGGGGAACTACCACTCACTCCGCTTGGAGAGATGGAGACGGTGCTGTCCACTGGACGGGGAGAGGGACAATTTCTCTAGGTTCAATTAATTCCTCTGAACCGAATTCTGTTGCTAGTGAATTCATTTCATTGCTAGATGAAGGGGGGCTGGTACCGAATTGGTCGATTGATATCGAGGGAGAAATTTGGAGGAAGCTGATGATAAATGTAGCAATTAATCCAATCTGTGCTATCGCAGGTGTCAGGAATGGAGCTTTGGCAGAGGTTCCAGAATTGTGGCACCAGGCAATTGAGGCTATGAGAGAGGCTGAGGCTGTCGCCAAGGCATCGGGAATAGATCTAGGAGATTCCGACTCTGAGAGTTATCTAAGGAGGGTGGTCGAATCGACTGCCGAGAACAGAGTTTCTATGCTTCAGGACCTCATGGCTGGAAGAAAGACCGAGATAGATGTCCTTTGTGGTGCCGTGATTTCTAAGGGAGAGGAGGTTGGAGTGCCAACACCTAGGAATGAGATACTTATGGCACTAGTTAGGGGGATAGAGATGTCTCAGCAGTTAGACTAGATATTCCACTTGAAGACCAAAGATGCTGCCCCGGCTCCAAGCAACTGAGGTACCAAATGCAGCCATAGGTCTGCAGCAGCCATTTTGCCAACCACTACCAGAGAGAGCGAGACTGCCGGATTGAATGAAGCCAGGGATATGCTCCCTACAGTTAGAGCTCCGGCTAGGACTACCAAGGCAATTGCAGCACCGTAGTATCCGTTCCCTTCATTGGATTCTGAGGTTGCTACATTGAGGATTACGAATACTAGTGCGAAGGTGAAAAGTATCTCGGATACAATGATTGAGGTCTCCATACCCGAAGGTTCGAACATCTCAATTGGGTAATCCTCAGAGATACTACCGGTAACAATCAGATTCGCAGCAATTAGAGCCGCTATTAATCCTGCTGCGAGTTGAGAGAGAGCATAGGGCACTACTTCCGATTTCTCACATGCACCCCTAATCCAGATCGAGATGGTGACTGCAGGATTGTAGTGAGCACCGGAAATGTGGGCACCGGCATATATCATAACCATCAGAGTGCCTGCTATAGCGAAAGGAGCGTTTTGACCAGACAGACCGAATACTCCGGCTACACAGATTGTCAAGCAGAGGAAATAAGTTCCAATGAACTCAGTAATCAGTTTTACATTCATATCGGATTCGTCGGACATAAGGTAAAATGTAGATAGGACGTCCATCAACGTTGGCAGGACGAGCAGTAGAAGGTGGATCTATTAGACTGAACTATTCTTCTTATCGAACCAGAGCAACCTTCCTTCAGACACTCCTGATCTTCCCTTCCATAAACTAGGAAGTTGTGAATGAAATAGCCCATAGCCTCATCTCCATCTACTCCTCTGAAATCTTGCAGAGTGGAGCCCCCGGCGTCTATGGCCTCCGTGATGACATCGTGTGTTGCCGCTGTGATTCTCTCGACTCTTCTGGAGATTCCGGATAATCCAGCGACCCTGCTAGCCTTTCTTCTTGGAGAAACTCCGGCTCGGTGAAGTATCTCACAGACGTAGATGTTCCCCAGGCCAGCGATGATTCTCTGATCCAAGAGAGCTGATTTGATTGGCATTTTCCTACCCCTCAGTCCTTCGGCGAGATCCTGTGGAACTAATTGGTCGGGAGTAGGCTCCGGACCCAAATCCGAGAGAAGCTTGTTTTTTTCTTGTTGTGAAGTGGGGAAGCAGTCCATGAATCCAAACCTACGATGGTCCGAGTAGACTGCCTTCGTCCCACTATCTAGGTGGATCACTACCCAATCGTGAGGTCCGTCGCCGCTACCCAGAGGGGCCCCACTGGAGAACTTGCCCGGCCTCCCAACCACTCCGTCGCCAATCAGTGTCCACCTGCCGCTCATTCCCAAATGACAGAGCCAAGTCATACCTCCGTCTAGTCGGATTAGGAGGTACTTCGCACGGCGATCCACCGATTCTACGACTCTTCCAATGAGAGAGGTTTCGAAATTACTCGGGAAGGGGAATCTCAGATCACTTCTTCGAAGTTCTACTGAAGAAATTGTCCTACCCAATAAGTGTCTCTCGAGACCAAGCCGGACCGTTTCCACCTCTGGTAACTCGGGCATGTGTGAAGGCTGAGATGGTTAGGCCATTACCTTTCTTAGATAGGCAGAGTTAATTGATAATCCCACTTTGTGATTTCATGGAGGAGGGTGAAGTCCCTGATTGGGTCTCATCAGAGGATAAGCCTGAGTCAGAAGTCGTTCTCGAAGGGAGTCCTAACGTAACAAAAGAGGCTCCTCAGCAAATCTATGTCCAGGGAGGGCAATATGGGGGTCCGGGGGCGATTTTCCCGACGACCAATGCAGTACTTGCTCTAGTCCTTTCCATATTGGGGATTGTGATGTGCTCGATTTGTACTGCGCTTCCCGGCCTGATAGTAGCTAATGGTGCTCTAGCTACTACCACCCAGTATCCAGGACATCCGGATCAGGGTATGGCTAAGGCAGCTCAAATCATTTCCTGGATAGGCATTGGTCTATTCGTTCTACTTGTGCTCTTTTACGGAGGATTGTTTGCACTAATTTTCGCCGCCGAGGCTTAATTCACAGACGAATAGAACGTGTTGCTCCTCTAGACCTCGAAGTTCTATCCTCTCCAATAGAGAGAGTTTTGAGTTCTTCAGGATTATCTCTGCATTGTGAAATCTAGCTTTGTCACCACCTTCCGAAGGCCTCTCGCT
>LURZ01000001.1:72383-87409 GCA_001629255.1 Marine group II euryarchaeote REDSEA-S42_B7 | reverse complement strand
GCTGCTTTTAGGCTTAGAAGACCCACTCCACCTGGAACGAGAAAATTCGTAGCCATCTTTACGAAGGTCTCTGCCTGGTCGGCAATACTGAGGTCCTGGTGGATCCAATCTGCCTTAGACCTGATGAATGGCGCGATTACTGTGCTTTTCCTTGCGTCACCGAGAACTGGGGCCATCCCGGGACGAGATTCTGAGAGGGAAATCAAATCACGTGACATCCTGGGAGATATCTCCACTGCAACGACCTGCCCTCCGTGGTGATTTTCCGCTCCACACACGAAATCGTGAATATGGCTAACAGTCCCTCCGCTAGATGCTCCAAGATAGAGGCATGTTGAGCCTGGACTTGGGAGAATCGAAGATGGTTCGGAAGATGTCCTTAGAAGGGCTGCTGCTACCTTGGACTTAGTTGGGTCCCACCTTCTCCATTCTATCTTCCCATCCCTCTTCCTACGTTCCCCTCTGACCGATTTCCCCTTGACAGCATTCCTTGTCCAAAGCGTCCTTCCCTCCTTCCTGACGCCCCAGCAGATTTGCATTGACTTTGGCAGATCATACCCCCCTCTTCGGAGGCCTTGGGAACTTATCCTTGATCGCCTCAATCTCAGAGTTAATTTCCTCTATTTTGGATTCATCCCATCTCTCACCTTCAAAATGATCGACCCGAACTGCTATACTGGCTTTTCCAGCGAGATATCTTGCAATCTTTCCTCTAACCCATCTAGGTGACCGACTTACTTGCGGCATTGAAAATAGCACCGCTCCATGCTTTGGCGGTGGTGCCCCTCTCCTGTGTGCCGACATTGCTGCATGCGCACCCAGAACCTGTAGTGAGCCCGAAGGCATTCGTGCTAGTCTCTCCCTCCCCCCTGCTAGAGATATCAGTTTGGCCGCCGAAATAGGCCCGAGAAGTGCGCTGAGAGAGGGTGAATGGGTGCTCGCAATTTCTCTAATTGCATTCTCAATTTGGTCTAGAATTTCTGATGACCTTGTCACTGTATTGGCGTGGGAGAACATGGAAGACCATTCTAAATCTGAAGGAAGGTGCTTCGGAGGATTTACACCTAGCTTTTCTGCGGCTTCGGAGATTGTTCTTGAAGAAGATATAGCTACTGGAATGTCATTCCTCTGAGAGTCAAGATTTGCCTCAGTGATGAACAAACCTGACCATTCCACACAACGAGCCTCGGAGGTTGTCCATGATGATCTAAGCTCCTGTGCTGCTGATACGAGCATGTCTAGTCTCCTATCCAAATCTCCCGATGAGTCTGCGACACCCATTTTCGCTAATTCCAAAGTAGCCTTCTGGAAGACTTGCTCCAAATCTCCAAACTCGGGCCAATGCGGGTCCGATAACGCACCCATTTCATCGATGATTGCTTCTGGGAAACGCTCGGAAAGGGTTGAGACCTCTGGAAGATTTCTACCTCCCTGAATTATCTTGAGGCGTTTTGACAGGGTAGTAGGGGTGATTGGACCGTCCCATTCCAACTCATCCACGATATTCCTCTCATCATCCACGACCCTTGCTAATCTCCAATCGTAGTGGATTCTCATGGGAGTCCCAGAGGGTACAATGGCTTGAACGGTGCGGGTATGCCCAATATTTTAGACGAATAGTTGAATAGTCGGGAGGTTCAGGGTAGTTCGGTTCTCGTTTATAGGACAATGGTGAGAGAGATGTTTTGTCCGAAATGTGGTGCGCTTAGTTATCCTGATGAGCGGGGTTGGATTAAGTGTCCGAACTACAAATGCGGGTATGAGGGCCCCCTCTCTGGAGAAGATGGCAAAGGTGCTGAATTTACTGATCCGATGACTGGAGAAACAATCGATCTTTCCAAGACTATGGCTTCCACAGACTCGAAGTCACTCAAGCATCTTACGGAGGTTGTCGAAGAAGACGGCCCTAGGGGGACGCTGAGAGTTGGAGACTACCTGTGCCCAAAATGTGACGGGGATAGAGCGTACGTTGAGCTCAGGCAGACCAGGTCTTCAGACGAACCAGAGACAAAGATATGCACTTGCGAAGAATGCGGCCACCGTTGGAGGGAGTACCAATAATTGCGTAGGCTTTGGGCCAATAATCATCAAGAGCCTCCGGCAGTTGAAAATCAAATCAGGGTGAACACGTGCTAAGAATTACAGCCAAGCAGCAATTAATGAGAGAAATCGTAGATATCCTTTCAGTTCTAACATCAGAAGCAAAGTTGGTTTGGGGTGAAAAGGGCCTCAGTATTTCGGTTGTTGATGGTTCTCATGTAGCCCTCCTTTCTGCAACAATTGCCGATGAGTGCTTCGAGACATACGAGGTTGAGCCTGTGGAGATAGGACTAGATCTTCAGAAGATGCGCGATTTACTAACGCTAGCGGGACCAAGTGACCTAGTGGAGATGGATTATGATGACGCAGTGGGAGCCATTAACGTGAGGGTGGGTGAAGTTCTGATGATTCTGAGAGGCATAGACACTAGCACAATGGATAATCCTAATCAGCCAAATCTGGAGTTCAAGTCGAAAGCAACAATTGGATCAGAGAAGCTTTCGAGAGCACTGAGAGCTGCAAAGTTCGTTGGAGGAGAGGTCGACCTGAGCATGGACAAGAATCAACTAGCTGTTTCGGTAACTGTTGAGGCTGGTGAGGGAGTAAATGTGAAGTTCGAATCTGGAGAGTTGAGCGAACTTGTCTGTGCTTCCCCTACACACTCAACATACTCACTACAGTATCTTGGGGAATTGACTAAGAAACTGGCCGGAGGCTTCACCAACGAAGTTTCTCTTGAATTTGAAGAGAAGTATCCATTGAGGCTGACTTGGATTAGCAACGATGGCGGGGCTAGATGGACTTACTTCCTTGCACCAAGGATAGTCAATGATTGACCATTTAACTCATCAATCACTGCCTCTCCGGGCTTCTTGTGCCAAGTAGAGTTTGCGTGATCATACCCACGGTTAGAAACTCGGATGAGTTGGGGATTACTCTTGATGGACTAGCCAATCAGACATATGACGACATGGAGGTAGTTGTGGTTGGTCCAAGAGATGACAAGGGAAAAATGGAGGCCGATAGTAGAGGATTCAGATATATTGATGACAAAGGGGCTAGTAACAGAGCAGATGCTTGCAATGTGGCAATCGAAGAGACTGAGTCAGATCTTGTTTTCTTTACAGATGATGACGTTTTCGTGCCGGAAGATTGGGTTGAGAGGCTTGAGAGGTGGTTTGATAGGCCGGATGTAGCAGGAGTCGGTGGGCCAAATTTTGCACCAGTGGAGGAGTCAACCTTCTGGCAGAGAGTTATTGACGTCGCTTTTTGTAATAGGATTCTAACTGCTGGTACAAATTATGGGAAAAGGGCAATAGGGGAGTTGGAGGAAGTGGAGCAACTACCAGGAGTGAACTCCGCTTACAGAAGGGAAGTTCTAGTCGATGTGGGTTCATTTGATCCAGGAGCCATTGGAGCAGAGGATGTAATGATGGATCATCGTATCATGTTGGCCGGATATCGACTCTGGTCTGATGGTAGTGCCGTAATGTGGCATCGTAGACGGGGAGTCAAAAGAGTAAGGAAGCAAATACGGAACTACGGACTAGTCAGGACGTTGGCAGGAAGTAGGTACCCTGAGCTATGGGGATTCAGTCACAGCATGGTATCCTCGTTTCCTCTACTCGTGGCCGTGTCTGCTATTTGCTTCATTTGGGGATGCTTTAACGGAGGTCTTTCTTGGCCTGAATTTTGGGATATTTCCACGGATTCAGTGCCCATGGGAGTTGAAAGAGCGATGGTTCACCAGTTCCCCACTCTAGTAGCTTTATTCAACATCACAGCATGGATTGGTGCAGCACTAGGGCCATCGCCTAGCAAGAGTGCAGCGACCGTTTTCTTGTCTCCGATTATTTCTTTCATTCTATTATGGGATTATGGAGTGGGAATCAACAAGGCAAGGGTTGCCTTGGCTAGTGGAAGTTCGTCTTCACAGATTGATGACAGAGCACGCAACTAGCATTCCCTCATTTCTTAATCATTCTTCCAGATTTAATATGCCATGTTGGTTGTTTGGGTCTCCAGAAAAGAGAAGTGAAAAGGCCGAAGAAGATTCCCCCAATTATTAGGTTAAGCCAGCCCTCTCTAAGATATCCGTCGCTTGCGTTATTGTAAGCCCATGTGAAGGAGGGAAGCACTCCCAAAAAAAGAGAAATTAGAGCCTCCTCTAATATGATTCGCTGATTGTCCTTCCTGATTGGAATGGCGAGGGAATTATCCGACCAGTCTGGATTTTCTCTAATTACCAGGCGAACAGATTCGGTTTTTTCAGCCTCAGAAAGAGTCGGGCGTTGGATTGATACTGGTCCGCTCTTCGACCAATGTCTAAGATTTTGCAGACCTCTATTCGCGCCGTAATGAGGTCGGCCGTCGCAAATCTTTCCCCAGTAGCCATGATGTCTATCCTCTAGTCTCTCAATACAACCAGTTTCTGCAGATAAGAGGCCTCTAGAGTTGGCAAGCTCCCATTCTGACTCTGAGGCTATATCGGCCTCAGATGATTGAATGATCTTCAATGCCTCACTCGGGGGAACAGGGATTCTGGAGATTTTGAAACGATATCCGATAGATACCTCGTGCCTTGGGCCAATGCCCCCGAATAATATCGACCGGTTCGCAGAACCCATTACAACCATGCCAGGTTTGACATCGGTCCACTCAATAGAACCAGACAATATCAGCCCTCCGCTGAACCCAGTTCTCCCGTCTGTATTGACCACTGAGAGGCGTAGACATTTTTACTGGCAATCAATTCTTTATGTGTACCTCTCTCGACTATCGCGCCGTCAACCATAGCAACGATCTCGTCGGCATTTCTGATGGTGGCTAGTCTGTGAGCCACTGCGATTGTAATTCTCTTCTTACCACCGTTCGAGCTGCCGAATAACGATTCTTGAATCCTCTACTCGGTTTCTGCATCTAAAGCCGCACTTGCCTCATCGAGAATCAACAAATCGGGATCGTTGAGCAAGGCTCTTGCTAGACTGATCCGAGCCCTTTGACCACCAGAAAGCATGACTCCCCTATCTCCTACCATTGTATCAATTCCTTCTGAGAGTTGAGAGACGAACTCTAGAGCCCCTGCTGCTTCTAAAGCGTATTCGATCTCCGCATCCGAGCAATCCCGGGCATAGGCCACATTGTCCCTTATACTCCCGAAGAACAGGAATGGGTCTTGAGAGACGAACCCTATCCTAGCCCTTACCGACTCTATCTGGAACTCGTTGATGTCTGTACCATTGATTAGAACACGTCCGCTCTGAGGTTCGTAGAATCGCTCAACTAGTTTCAGAATTGTACTCTTTCCCGCCCCGGTATGGCCCATTACTCCCAAGAATTCGCCAGAAGTGGCAGAGAAGTTGATGTCGTTTAGGACATTGGAATCTGAAGAAGGATATGCGAAAGAGACTGTTTCGAATCTTATAGAGGTGATTGGGGATTCTAAAGGTA
Source organism: Marine group II euryarchaeote REDSEA-S42_B7 (assembly GCA_001629255.1). Lineage (GTDB taxonomy): Archaea > Thermoplasmatota > Poseidoniia > Poseidoniales > Thalassarchaeaceae > UBA36. The sequence goes on along the minus strand of LURZ01000001.1, from coordinate 81,919 downwards.
GGGCTCCCTCTTTGTCAAATATTGATGACTCTAAATCGATTATTGCGAATACCCTCTTGGATGCAGCCTCGCCTTTCTGGAGTTGGTTGAGTAGCATTCCTAGGATAAACATCGGCATTGTCATTCTGGTTGAAATTAGTAAGAAGGTGACGAATTGGCCGACAGTAATCTCTTCTGATGCCATTATCCAGCCTCCTGCAGATACCAAAAGGCCGAAGGAAATCCCTGCAACTACATATATTCCAGGAATGAATCGATTCCTGATAAATGCAGCCTGAATAGCCATGTCTCTGTAGTTTCCACTCTGGATGTCGATCCTAGATCTCTCGAACTCCTTTGCATTGTAAGCTTGCACGACAGTAATTCCAGAGAGTACATTCTCCAGAATAGCAACTATCCCACCAGTACTCTCTCTCTGCTTTCGATACTTGCGCTGTACCCTTGTAGAGAACCATACCACCATCGGAACTATGACGATTAGAGGCGTGAAGAGAATCACAGCAAGCTTGGGGGACATCCAGAACATTATCGCAAAAGCAGTTGAAAAAGTGATTGCAATTCTAATGATGCTGGTACTGGCATCGGATATGATATCCTCTAATTGTGCAACATCCGCAGATAGTACGGACATCAGATTTCCTGTCTGCCTAGTCTCGAAATAGGATGCCTCCATGGACATTAGTGACTGAGTCGCATCCATTCTAATGTCATGCTGAGCCCTGTAGGCGGTCGCCTGCCAGAGTTGGTTGCTGAGGCCCTGAAATATTGCTAAGAATGTGAAGCATATAAGAATCAATAATCCGAAGCCTAACTCCTCGGAGTCAATTGGACCCAGAGTTGGAATTAGATTTGAGGTCATAATTCTCTCCACTCTCTCACTAGTAAAAGTTCCAGATTGGTAATAGTCTGCTGCCATTCCTATGGCGATGAATGGTATCAAGTCGAATGCCCGCGCTCCAGCGTTCGCAGCTATTCCGCCGACAGCACTTTTCCAGTATTTCTTAACATACGGGAATATTCTCCAGATTTTCCTCCCTACTATCTGACGGTCGTCCGCCTGATCGGAGTTGTCCTTGCTGATTGATGTCACTCCAGTGACTTCAGCCCCTCCACTTGAGTTCATATCATCTCGAAAAGCGGCTGGTGTTTCAATGCTTCAGTGGTCAAACATAGCTAATTCTTGTGGTGGTGCGCCCGCCGGGATTCGAACCCGGGACAAGAGGTTGGAAACCTCTTGTGATAACCCCTTCACTACAGGCGCTTACATTGTCCGAGAGTATGGCGTCTCTAAACCGATTGGTTTGGGATTTTACTTGTAGTACTATTTCTGCCAATAAATGGCCCTTTATGGAGGATGGGAGTAGAGTCTGCCGGAGTGGAGTTCCCATTTGGCGAGTTTAGTTTCTTGGTTTTGTCGGTAACTATTATCACAATTGGGTGCGTTTTGATATTTACGCCAAAGATTAGGTTTCATCATAATCCGTAGAGTGATTCTGGCCATTCAGAGTGAACCTTTGTCAGAAGAGATTCGACTTCGTTCTCACTCCATCCTTCAGAAAGCAAACTTGAACACAGCTGCTGAGTTCTTTTGGGGACAGTTTTCGGGCCAAGGACCGCTCCGGGGCGTCTATTGTCGTCTAGAAAGTCAGTTTCCATTCCCCATGGAGATCCTGCCTCTCCGGCCGTCTCTACGATGGTTTCTATGCTCCCTTTACCCACGTTAACTGTGGCTGATAGACCGTGAGTAAAATCGGCGCTAACATTCGGAGGAGCAAAGTGCCTGATCGCCCTTTCAGATGAAATTCCTGAAGACATACATAATTTGCTTAATTCAATATATGTTCTTTCATCCTTTTCCTCAACATGTAGTTGGACCGACGTTCCTGATGAAGATGCCATTGAGAGGATCTCCAGAAGTAGATCGTTCGCTTTTTCCCAAATTTCTTCTTCAACTGGGTAATGTGGCCTCCCGACCTCACCAAGACAGTGTGCATGACCTGAATCTATGTACTCTAGAGCCAAGCTAACTGCTTCTAGATGAAGTTCTGATGATGCTTCAATTCCTAATTCAGGAATCTGCTTCTCCCATGCTACAGGATGAGGTCCTAGAACAACTCCAACTTCCAATCCGAATTCTTTACGAACCTCTTCTGCCATGGAAATTGTATCAGAATACGCCCCCCTATATCCTTCTAAATCAACTGGAAGGGAGTGTGAAAATGAAGGCTTGTGTACAAGCATAATTCCTGTTCCGCCAGAACTTGAGAAATCGGCTACTGCGTCTAGGAACAAATTTGTCCTATCGAGATGCATGTGTTGATCGATAATCGGCCCGACCCACTTGCCTTTCTCAAGCATCTTCTCACGCTAGAGCCCCTTCTTCACTCAATCTTGTGACCCAGTATGAAGCTGCCATCTCTGCAACCTTGCGAGAATTCTGCCCCATCACTATCCCCTTCCCATTGTTGAATAATAGAACTGTACAATTGTGCCTCTTTGCAGATATCCTGAGAGCATCCAATCTAAGATCGTGCTCTGCATCCTTAAATCGTTGAGCAGCCAATCCGATAAGAACGGCCCTCCCTATGGAGAAGCTGGCAAGTACCTCTCCACTTTCTAGCGCTAGACCCTTCGCTGAAAGACCAATTCTGAGCAGGATTTCCTTCGCTATCAGCGAGGCGGCTTCTAGGTTTGAGATTCCGTGGATAAGAATAGAGCCATCCTTGTCAATGACGACTAGTGCATGCGGGTCTTGATGCTCTATCACTGCGAACTCTCCATTGCTCCTAGCATTCGCAAACTTCACTGCTTCATCTATTTCTACTCGCTCGGAGGGAATGGCCCTGAAAGTCTGAGTCTCGATTTTCACTTCTAGGCCACTCATTACTCTCTCTCCAACATCTCCACGGACCCGCAGGCAATTAGGCTATCCTCTAGACTGGGCAGATAGCACTGTTGAACCGGTATAAGCAGCGATGGCCCGCTGACTCCCCAATCACCATCTGAACTTTCTCTCAAATTTGAGATTGCCCCCCTTATTCTTGATGCGTATCTTTCATTCCTTTCTCTGGAAAGTTCAGGAGTCAGGGATACGAATTCCTCTACCCACCATGCAGCGCATACTGCTGCCGCGGCTCCCAAATCATTTGGAATTGCAAATGGAGGTTTCTGGATTTTGGAGATTGCCTTTATTCGTGTCTTGGCCCATCTTCTATTCCTTCCAAATGTAGCAATGAGATTTCTGAATCTTACTTGCTCATCGGCCCACCTAGATTGCCAATCTGCCCATTTTTTATCATCAATACCGGGTTCAATGGAGAAGATTGGCATCCCCCCTCTAGAGTTCTCTGCATGCCTAAGGAGTCTGATCCTCTCGGGATCCGGGATTGCAGGACCCTCTAATTGGAGTTCGGAAAGGTCGCGGACTAGCATCCCTAATGTAGTGCCAGACGCAGTCGCGGATTCCAAATGAACACCGGGGCTCTCCTTGTCCTGTTCTTCCTCTTCTCTAAGAGAGATGATGACACAGGGCAAGTATGGCCATAGAATCGCAGACCCCCCATCAGGGTCTTGAAAAACTGAACTTTCCCACCTAAGTTCTGGTACTTCCACGCTCGACCGAGTAACACCTCTCGATTGAATTAAGCGGTAAACTCGTATTTGAGCGCCCTAAACACTGGAGCATTCAAGGCAGATGGTGTTGTGTGATAATCTGATGGAGGGTGATTCGCCATTCTCAACTGATCCGGTTGTGGTTCTTGATGAGGTTTTTCCGGGCCATACAAATGCCTTGAATACTCTATTTGGGGGAAGACTGATGTCAATCATGGATACTGCTGCAGGAATGGTAGCCTCGAAGTTTGCACACAAGGTGTTCGTGACTGTCTCTGTAGATGCTCTAAAATTCAAGAGGCCTGCATTCCAAGGAGATATCATTAGAACAACAGCGAATGTTGTTTGGACTTCACCGAGGACCGTTGGGGCCCATGTAACCTCATGTAGACTTTCAAGATCCGACTGGGTTGGTGAAGAGATCTGCTCGGGTTTCTTCTTTATGGTAGCAATTGATGAGTCAATGAAACCTGTGGAGATTCCACAATTCGAACCTCAAACCGATGATGAAAGAAAGATGTGGGAATTAGCATCCGAAGCTAGAGATGCCATGCGTTAATGGAAATTCGGCATAATGAAATGTGTCGAGAATTAAGGTTAACCTAGTTCACAACTTACCATGTGCTTATACCTTAGATTGGATGCTGGCTAACCGGATGGGATTAGCCGGGCCTATGGGCCCGACTGAGAAGAGGCGTTCCGAGTTAGTCGGTGGCCTCTACTTAGTCGGAGCGAGAGGTAAGTTCTGCGCATTGATCACTGAGCGACAGCTGACCATAGAAAGATTCGATGGAAAGGGAGTAAGACTCGACTTGAGTGCAATAGATAGAATGAGGCATCTGAAGATACCTATGCTACCCTCTGGATCGATACTTCTGGGATTGATTGCGGTATATCTAGGCATCACAACAATTGTTGCACCGATTAGTTGGTTAGCGGTTGGAACCGGAGCATCAATTATTCTCGCAAATGTAGTTTCTCGTTACTCGATTCTAGCAATAGAAACTGGTTCGGGAGATAGGCACTTAATTTCAGGAAGTGAGTCAAGCCTCCTGAAACTTTGCCTGATCGTAGACAGAGTTCGACATGGAAGCCCCATAGAGGAGGCTTTGTTAGGTCTAGAGAATCTTGAGTCTGAGGTTCCAGTTTTTCCGTCAATAAGAGATGCAACTGGTCAATTAGGCCAACAACCACGAGTTGCTCTTCCTGAATACTTCCCTCCGATGGACCTTGCTCAGGAAAAGAAGGAAGATTTGCAAGCGGAAACTGGATTTGGCATCGGAGAGAATTCTGATTTTTTCGGTTTTTCCTCGGTTGGGGATTTTTCCGAACCCAAAGAAGTCAGAGAGTCTGAAATTATAGAAGCGGACCAGTCCCATAAGCCTAGTTCTTCCACGAAGCAGAATGCTTACGAAAGAGCCTGGGGCGTGACAGAGGCTCCTAATTGGTATCAGGAGAAGGAAGAACCCGGTATTTCTGATAACAGGATAGATACGGCATTCTCGGATGCAGCCAAGGGCCTAGACATGTTCTCTCCAGGTGGGCTTTTCCACAGTGAAGCAAATAAAGAAGCGGTAGGAAACGACATGGGTTTATTCGACACTGATCGAGATTTAGTCTCTAATGAAGAAGTCGATAAACTGCAATCAAGCGCTCAAATGATCAAGAGAGCTCATGAAGAGTTTGGTGCTCCATCAGAGCCTTACACCGGAGAATTGCTTCCGCCACCTACTGATGAGGCAGTGAGAAAGGAATGTAGAGCAGGTGTTGTTCGACAGGCAAGAGCCAGACAAGAATTGAGGAGTCGAAGATCCAGTGAGTTAGGGATTCAGACTACAAACTTAGAAGATTATCCTGCACTGAACAAACTAGCCTCTACAATGTCTGGAACCGGTTCGACAAAATCCATCCGTAGAAGAGGCTCATCCGGAGGATGGCTTTCGAGACTCTTGAGTCCTAGTAGTTCTCTAGATGGGAGAGATTCAGGTAAGAGGGCTAGTTCCGTGATTGAGATTGAAAGATTCCAGACTTCCCAGCATATGAGATTGAGGAGTGATCAGGATCATCAAGCTGAGTTGACTTCTCGTATACGAACGATGAGAAATACAAATATTGGTTCTTCTACTGCCAGGGATAAGTTAGATTCAATTGTTAGGAACCTTTCTGGCGAAAGGAACGATAATGCAGTAACGATTGATGGTCCAAATGACTCATTGAAGTTCAGTCAACTAAAACCTACTTCATCAAGGGATGATCCAAACCCTCTACCCGGACTCAGAAGATTGGGCTAACTGAGTCCAACAATTCTTCGATATCTATCCATTCGGGCATGGTAAAGGCCCCTCTCCAGTCCCTGGAGTTTTTCAGTACCTAGCCCCTGGATAGTGAATGAAGAAGTAACGGTTGCATGGATCATTGCTGCCCTCATTGATTCTAGGTCGTTCATGACACCCTTCCTTCCAGAAATATGGGCTAACAGCGCTCCAGCAAAGGAGTCTCCACACCCAGTAGGATCTACCAGTTCACTAAGTGGATATGATGGTAGTGATATAATCCCGCAAGGCAGATGGGCGAAAACCCCCGAAGAGCCTCTTTTGATTATCAGACCTCTGGGCCCTCTACCTGCAGATTCGCCTCCATGGAGGCAGGCTCCAGATAAAATCGGGTCTATCGCATTCATGAAGAATTCTTCACCGGAAATTGCACATACTTCTTCTTCGTTGAGAATGGCCAAGTCTGACTTCCTTAGAGCTGTTGAAAGTTCTGAAAACTCTGTCTCAATCCATAGCATGAAGGTATCAATTGCCGTAATCTCAGATTCTGGACATTGATCCAGAACGGATACCTGGGAGGAGGGATGGGTATTGGCACAGAATAAAACCCTAGGAGATCTCCATTGTTCTGGAATTTCTGGAGAAAAGTCTCCTAGAACATTTACCTCGGTGGAAATTGTCTCAACATTGTCCATTGAACCCGAGTATCTTCCTGACCATCGAAATGTCTTACCTGGCAATTTGGCCACTCCTGAGAAGTCAATTCCCAATTCCTCTAGTTTTCTTTGATGGGAATCTGAGAAATCCGTTCCAACTGGGGCAACCATTCCAACTCTACAAATTCCTTCTGGAGTCCTCGGAAGGTGAAAGGAAGCTGAAACCCCAGCATGAACTGCGGACCCTCCCAGTATATCTGACCCCGTAGCAACAGGAGTTTCTATGTCATCATAGCCCATGCTACCAACAATGACCAAGTCCAACTAACCACCGCCGACCAATAAATCTGCATGAGTTTCCAGATAGTCTGTTGTAATCTTTCTTTCCATGAAGTCTGTATCGATTAAAATCGCTCTATGCAGGGGTATTAGTGAGTCGACACCCAATAAAATGGTTTCTTCTAGTGCTGAGTCCAATCTTGCAATTGCCTTTTCCCTGTCTGGGGCCCAACAGATTATCTTTGCTAGGAGCGAATCGAATGCTTCAGGCATCTCATATCCAGAAAAACCATGAGTATCTACTCTAATTCCTGGGCCTCCTGGCCAATGGCATTCCCAAATCTTCCCTGGTGATGGTTCCAAAGTGAATGGGTTCTCGGCATTGATACGTGCCTGTATTGCATGGCCCTGGATTTGAACATCGTTCTGTTCCAGAGGCAGATTTGCCCCCGAGGAAACAATTATTCCTAACGATACCAAGTCGACTCCGGTCAACATTTCAGTCACAGTATGCTCAACTTGTACTCTGGGATTAACCTCCATGAAATAGAATTGGCCATTTTTATTCCTTAGAAATTCAAAGGTTGCTAGTCCGCGGTATCCTATGGCTTCTGCTCCAGCCACTACTTTAGATCCGATATCCTGTCTTTCTTCCTCACTAATCCAAGGCCCCTCCTCGATTATCTTCTGATGTCTCCTTTGGATCGAGCAGAAGCGTTCGCCGAAGTGAATAGCACGTTTTCCATCCGCTAAAACCTGGAATTCAATATGCTCTGCTGAATCTACATACTCCTCGATGAAAACTCTGCTATCTCCGAAAGCAGACTTAGCCCTACCTTGGCATAATCTCAGGGCGGATTCGAATTCAGATTCTTCATGGACTATCTGCATCCCAATACCACCTCCGCCAGAAGCGGCTTTGATCATTAAAGGAAATCCAATCTTTGATGCAACTTCCAAAGCTTCATCGTTGTCCGTTATGGGTTCTTCCGTTCCCTTTGCTACTGGTATTCCTGCCTTTGACATAGCTTCTCTAGCAGCAATTTTATCTCCCAGAAGTCTAAGTGATTCTGGCGAGGGACCAATGAATGTAATTCCTTCATCTGATAGAAGCTGAGCAAACGTAGCATTTTCGGATAGAAATCCGTACCCAGGATGTACTGCATCGGCACCAACTTCTTTTGCTGCAGAAACGATAGCCTCAATATCCAGATATGAAGCAAGAGGGTCTTCACTTGGAATGTAAAAACCTTCGTCGGCAAGCCTAACGGGGAGAGACATCCTATCTTCTCTTCCATGTATAACTACTGATTCAATCCCCAATTCCCTCAAAGAACGGACAACTCGGAGGGCTATCTCCCCTCGATTGGCGACTAACACACGCCGGAACACAACTCACTGCTAGGTGTGTCCTCGTTTGAGTGAATCGGCTATCAATATACGTCCCTTAGATACCTCTTCTCCGTTTTCATCAACCCTGTCTCTACGAAATCCTTTGCATCCTCAGGACTCATTCCGCCAAACTCCGAGCATATTCCTATCAATGTCGAGTGTACGTCTTTTGCCATATACTGTTTATCACCACAAACATAGAAGTATGCACCTCCATCTATCCAGTTCCAAATTTCCTCTCCATTTTTCTCCATCAAGTGTTGAACATATACTTTCTCCGATCCTTGTCTAGACCATGCTAAATCATGTCTCGAGATTATTCCTCTATCTTTCCAATCGCCCATCTCATCCCTGTAGAGATACTCTCCCTCCTCGGTCCAATCGCCGAAGAAAAGCCAATTCCTCCCTGAGTCCCCGTTTATCTCTCTCTGCTGCAGAAAAGCTCGAAAGGGGGCTATCCCAGTCCCCGGCCCTACCATTATGATGTCCTTTGTACCATCCTCTGGGAGAACGAAAGATCTTGTTGGAGACATGTAAACTCCCACTTCCGTAGCATTAGTCTCACACCTGTCTGCCATGAACCCCGTGCAAAGGCCTGTCCGATCCCTTTCGTGGTGAGAGTATCTGACTATGGCTACGGTCAGATGGACTGTTCCTTCTTCGAATTCAGGGCTGCTGGCTATCGAATACAGTCTCGGCTTCAAACGGTCCATTCCTTCCAATAGTTGCTGTGGAGTGAAGCCGAAACTAGCGAAATCTCCCAATGCATCCACATAATCTCGTGACCAAATGTAGTCCTCCATCGCATCGTTATCGGATATGAGTTCGTGGAGAAGTATTGCTGAGTTATCGCCCATTTCTCCCATCTCAACATAGCCCTCGGGAACGTCTCCCTCACCAGTTGACGACCAGTCAACTATTAACGCTCCATCGACAGATGAGGATCTCTTTCTTGAGACGATTCTTATCTCAGACTTGGGGGCATCTCCTCCTGACCTTTCTGCTAGACCTTTGATCCACTTCTTCGAGACTCTGTGAACCTCGTACCTATCTGTTAGCGCCTCTCTAAGAGAACAATCTCCGAGATTGGTTTCCACTATTTCCTCACCAGAGAATCCACAAATTCTCAGGATTTCTTCCACTTCCTCAGGAGGACATCTTGGAACTACGCCAAGGGCGTCTCCTGCCTTGTATTCCAAACCGGAATCTCCCAAGTCGAATACAATATGTCTTGTCTCTTTTCTTGAAGATTCTCCGTTCAATACGAAATTGTCAGTAATTTTAGTGAAATAGGGTTTCTTTGCTGACCACTCAGATTTAGATG
>LURZ01000001.1:0-72371 GCA_001629255.1 Marine group II euryarchaeote REDSEA-S42_B7 | reverse complement strand
TTTCCCCGCCATATTGTATTCAGTATGACCGAGTAAACTGAGATATATGAACAAATGTGTAAGCAAATTACCGTTAAATTAGAAACGATGGGGTCAAGTCATAGGGCCCGTGTCGGAATATGTGGCACGAGTGGATTTTCTAGGTACTGGGAATGCTTTCTGCCCTAGTGGAAGGATGCATGCATTGGCGATTTTGGATGAGAAGATACTCATTGATGCTCCCCCGACACTTCTAGTTCAATTGAGAAGATCAAATATTTCAACGGGTCAGATAGAACATATACTATTCACTCACTGGCATGGAGATCACGCATTTGGATTTCCATTCTTAATTTTGGATAGGAAATATATCACAGACACATCGGCAGATAAAATCCTGGCATTACACCACAGACCTGGGGGCAGGGAATACCTTACGAGTCTCAGCAAATTGGGGTTTCCAGGAAGTCTGGAGGATTTTCTAGAATCAAGAATTTTTTGGAATAACGAAGAGTCGGGGATATTGGAAGGTACAGAATGGTCTTACGAGAGGTTTCCCGTTCGACACACACCTGAAACTGATCCGCATGGGTATGAGTTAGTGCACCAGAGTGGATTTAGGTTGCTCCATTGTGGAGATTCGGGGCCCTGTTCAGAAATTGAGAGTAGAGCCAAAGGTGCGGATGTAGTTTTACTAGAGATGGGGATGCCTGATATTGGAGAGTTCCCCCACCATCACAGGCCCTCGGATGTAATCGCATTCTGGAAGAGATTTCCCGATACCAAGGTGTTAGTGACACATAACTATGCCAAGTCTCCGGAAAGTGAGTTTGGTTTCGATATTCCAGAGTTGCCAGAAGGCATAGTCCAACTGAACGATGGAGCTAGTATCGAAGTGCATGATGATGGAAATTTTACTGTAAATAATTAGAGTGTAAAAATAACGAATATATATATTCACTCGGAAATCGAAAAAATATTTTTTCATCCGTACCCTGTGTATTGATACAAAATCAGTCAATATTGGGAAGGTTCACAATCGACTGCTTAACTAAGAATTTAGATCTAGTAAAAGTCAATTGTGGTGTAGAAAATACATCAGAAAAAATTACTCAGAATCATTATACTGAGACTATTTTCAAAGAACATGGGAATGGTAAGGGGAGAGAATATATTTCTACATTGTAGTATTAACAAAATTGGACATAGATAAAGAAAATCCAGTCACTCTTATTACCACAAACATAGTCGCTCAGAAAACCTCACGATAAGCTATGTTCCCTATGGGAGGGAAGGTTGGCTTTTCTTGGGGTGTTTTTTGGTGTGAAAGAAAATGAAGGGAAATATTTTCGAAGAAATTCTCGGACAAGATAGTCTTTTCACAGACAGGAAGGCCTTTGACCATGCCTTCGAACCAGCAAGACTTCCTCACAGAGAGCACGAGCTGGATTCTCTAGTGAGGAATCTTGTGGATGCTCTAAATGGTCACATACCGTCTAATATGCTCCTATACGGGGTACCGGGTTCAGGAAAAACCGTGGTTACCAGATACGTTCTGAGCCAATTAAGGGAGAAAGGCTTGGAAATGGGGCAATCCGTACATACCTACGAGATTAATTGTAGGAATGTAGATACCAAATATAGAGTTGTACAGACCATAGCTACCCAGTTGGCTCAGAGAGGCGATGCTCCGGTCCCATTCACGGGTTGGCCTACAGATCGAGTTCTTGATACGGTAGTTTCCAGAATGAGCCGCGTGGGAGGGGTTCACATCATCGTGCTAGATGAGGTGGATAACCTGGTAGACAAGGGCGGAGATGATCTCCTTTACGCGCTGACCAGCCTCAATACTTTGCTAAGCAGGGGGAGATGCTCAATTATCGGAATCAGCAATGACTTACATTTTACTCAACACCTTGATCCAAGAGTCAGTTCAAGACTGAGCCAAGAGGATATAGTGTTCCACCCTTACGTGGCCACTGAGATTCAGAATATTCTCAACGAGAGGGCTGATATGGGAATCAAAGCCGGTGTCCTGGACGATGGAGTAATCAAACTGTGCTCGGCATTGGCTGCGCAAGAGCATGGAGATGCAAGAAGAGCTTTGGATTTGCTTAGAATCTCGGTACAGAAAGCGGAACAGAGGTCGCAGAATAGAGTAGATACAAAACACGTTAGATTGGCCCAAAGTCAACTAGAATATGATCAGGTGACTCCTGTTATCAAGACCCTGCCACTTCACCAAAAGTTAGTACTATTCTCAATCTGCTTAAACGAAGAGAACGGCCTGAGAAACATCTCAACGGGCGAAGTGTACAGAACCTACGCAGAAGCGTGCTCGAAGATTGGTACAGAGCCATTAACGACCAGAAGGGTCTCCTCGTTGCTTAATGAATTGGATACAATGGGACTTATCATGGCAAGAAACGTCAGCAAAGGCCGAGGTGGGCGAAGCAAGCAAGTTAATTCGGCAATTCCAAAGGCTATAGATGCAATCGTCCTAATGAGTGAAAGTGAAACTCTGGTTAACGAAGCCGCAATGGGCAAGTATAATCTTCAAGGTCATCTATAGGAATAGTTCAGACAACGGTTAAACAGAGGTTCCGGGACGGCGGCTCGATGTCAGAAGCTAACCAAGAGTGGATGGAAGTCCTGAAGAGTCCCAGTATTACCATGTCCGTCGGCTCATTTTTATTAGGCTCATGGATGGCATTTCTTACTCTCGTCAACATAATTTCTGGAGCATATTCGGATGGTAGAAAGGTGAACTGGTTGGACTTCATGACTAATGGCCCGGTTACAAACTCCGCTCATGAAATCGGACTAAACTTCCCAGATGACCTCATATTTGCTGTAATCAGTGCTGCACTAATTGTCATTGGAGTAATGGGCATAGGCTCCTCAAGAGAGGATGGCTTTGGTGGCTGGATTTCCGGACTACCAAATGAACGGATAATGAAAAGTCTGATTTCTCCTAACCTAGATATTGTTAGAACCATAGCAAGTTGGATGATGCTGTTGGGCATTGTCTACTACTTTGCATGGAGCCTCAGGGAAACAACATGGGTTGACCCAGGGGTATACTCAGTCATGATCGCACTAGTTTCAGTTGGTTTGGGCATTCATTGGATTAGAGATGCTGAAAACTAGTCTGTGGAAAAACCTCTGAGGATATTTCTGCATCTGATCTTTGATTCTTCGTCACACCACCTAATGACTAACCCCTTTCCCGGTTGACCATAGATTACTACAGAACCAATGGGTGCCATCGGATGTAGAAGAAGCGGAGACAGGTCCTCTTCACCGACTACTCTGATTATGCTGCTGCTTTCGTTTTCCATCCATGATGAGATTGAGGATTCACATGATTTTAGGAGCGATCTGGATAAAGATCCTGCTGGGCTGATACATTCGAGGGAATTATCATACAAACTGAAGTCAATTTCATTCGAGCCCTCCCATTTTTCGCGCTTAGTTTGTCCGTCGACTATTGCTATGTCTGCTGGTCTTCCTGAATTCTGAAAGGCCAGGACGGTGACGTCTCCGACGGCAATTAGTGGGCCGGAGAATTTTGTAGATCCCACTATCTTAGAGATGGCTTCCAAAGCAGCCACGGTGATATCCTCCTCGGGCCCCTCGATTAGTTCGCCAAATGGTTCTTTGAGTTGGGACTCTACCTCGGGAGTCATAATTGGGTCTGAATTTCTGAAATTTTCGGGAATCCATGGCATCCCCTCCCTGTCAATGTGACCATCTCTGATTCTGGAGCTAGAAATTGTCCTCCCATCCCAAGAAGTGACTCTCTCAACGGAAATAATATCTAGAGGAGAAAATCCATTTTTTTCCCTGATAGAGTTGATTTCCAAGCATCCCTGAATTGTTTCAGCAGTGCATATAATTGCTGATGCCTCAGTAGATTGCAAGGATGGTCCGAATTTGTCATCGAGTTGATGAGTTGTGATTCGAGGGGAGTATTCTGATGTGGCGTCGATCAAATCGGACTCCCTGTCATACCAGTCCTGGATACGCTGATCCTTCGACCTAGCTAAATTATCATTGGTTATCCAGACTTGGATTTTCTCGCAATTTGCAAGACCTGCAGAGATCAAGGACATGTGTCCGGCATGGAATCTATCAAAAGTACCACCAATTAATCCTATTTCGTGCTTTTTTTTCTCCACCCAAAACACCTGAAATTTCAGTGTGCCCCGGGGCGTAACGGCAACCTTCACTGCTTTGCTCTGGCGCCTGACCCACCCCAGGACGTCTGTCGGACTGCGGGGTAGTCCCTTGATTCATTCTATTCCGTCCTCAGGGGACCTACGCAGTCCGGCCACCCGATTTGCGCCATCAATCATTCTCTCGGAAGAGTCACGATGGTCTTCGACGGATGGTCACCCAATCCGTGGTGCCGTGTTTCATCCTCCACCTCCGGCGAGGGGGTTTTGTCCGCACGGTGTTGCCGGCTGGGCAATACCACGCCTGCAGATTTGTTCAAGAACCCAACGGTTGAGCAGAACTATCGAAATTTCTAAGACCTTCGTGAAATCCAGATTTCCGAAGAATTAGACTTTCTGAAACGTCTTTGTCTCCATCCATAATCATCTCCAGAGTGAAGTTGGGCCATTTCTCAAGTGGTTGTGCTAGCCAGCCTGATAGTTTATGAGAAAGCCCAACAGATGGGTTAGAGCCTTCTCTAACTGATTCTAACGCAGATAGCAAATCCCAGAGATGATTCATAGAATTGACATCTCCTACCTCGGAACTAACTGATCGTAAGTAGTTCTGCAGTAAAGGGAAAATTTCGATATCACATCCCTGATTAATTTTAGAAGATAGGCCTGGAAAATATGAAACCTCTCCTTTCGGCCTAAGTACATTTGAACACCAAGGAATATTTACACTGAAGAATTCGTCTGTAATGGCACTATTCAGTATCATTTTCAAGAATTCTGATGAAAATGGTACCCACCATGAATTGGGGATATGTGTGATGAATAATTGTATATCTTCCAGTTTAGCCTCTCTTTTCCCTAAAGCGTGGTCATGAAGCCTAGACCAAGTGTTGAGGTGATGTCCCTTAGGGAGTGAGGTTCCGATGTCTCTAATTCTTATAATTAGACTATTGAAAACCGCTTTCTCTAGATTTCCAGAAGTAAAGAGCCAGTTAATGCCATCTAGAGCCCCAAGAGATTCAGCAGGGGGGTTGGATAGCCACGCCTCAACGGCCCAGCCAATGATGTCATGATGCGTCTCTTTAGGCATCCAAGCTGAGTTCTGAATAAAGTGGGATGCCAGCCAAGAAGCACCTGAATTGGCTCGACTTGGATCTATTGCTGGCCATGATCTTAACAGATTATCCGGATTCTCTCTAAGTTTTGAAGTTAAGGTTCGTGAGAAAATTTCCTTTACTGATTTCGGGGCTTGATTGGCCAATTCTGAAATCTTCTCAATTGGAACATAATCCAGATCAAGTAGTGCTATCCATTCTGAATCCAACCTCGTGGAAACTCTCTGCCATCTTTGCCACCTAGTTGTCCTTGGAGATGCTATCCAGGACGCGAGTGGATACATTGCCTCCATTTGATTCGCCCACTCCTCATCGCCATCGGGAAATTGTGAGACGGCAGAGCTAATTATTGAAGCTGAATTTCTTGCAATTTCTTGTTTGTACTCATCATCCTCAGAAGGGAGTTTCAAGATTTGCCATGGAGAAATTGTTGTGTTCTCTGGTTCTGCTGGGTAGTCTGTGATTTTTCCTCTTTCTACCATCCTTACTGGTATCCTCTCTCCCTTACTAGTACGATAACTCAACCAAGGAAGCGTTCGAATCCTATCAACTTCGAGCACAGTGAATGAAAAGAATTGATCTGGTAGGTGGTCGAAGATTACTAGTCTAAGATTCTGCTTAGATGCAATTCTAGACATTAATTCACTTGGCAAATTATGCCTGATCTCTATCACTAATGGAGTTGAATCATTATCCATGGACCACCTGATTATGGACTCTGTTGCGTTTTTACTCAGACCCCTCAACTCGATTGATCTGATTGCCGATTCATCGTTTGAGAATTTTCTTCCCGCCCAGTCCTTCCTAAATTTTCTAATCGTAGACTCTGGAACCTTTATTCTTCTAGAGGATGAAATCCTATCGATCAACGAGTTTAATCTCCTTCTCCTTTCAGCCTCTGAAAGCCTAGGATGGGCTTTTTTAATCCAATATCTAAGTGCCCCGATGGGGTATTCTTCGCCTTCCATTCCCAATCCTCTAAGATCTGCAATTACCAGCGAGTTTGACCTGGCTGACCTGAGTAGAACAGAAAGTGGAAGTCTTTCTTTGATGGTAGCAACAATTGGTTGAGTCGGTCTAACATCCGGCGATTTGCTATGGGGTGAGCCAAGAGTCCAATCTCCTCTGTGATGAGTAGCCTCGTCCAATGGAGCAGTGTAAATCTGGTTTGGTTGAGAAAACCATTCACCCGGTGAAATTATTGAGTTAGAAGATTGGCGCACGAGCTTGGCCCTGATAACTCCGAAGATTTGTGGTTTTTCTGAATATGACTCTATACTTCCTGGATCGGCAAACTCCGGAGGTGAATCTAGGATTATCATTTTCTCTCTGTCGAACCAACGAGGGTTAGCCTCAGAAAGAACTGCCCAACTCCAAGAGACCCCTGTGTTTCTTGTGGACGTAGTAGTCTCTGGGATTAGGGTCGCGATTCGGTTTGGAATCTGCACCAAGGGTTCTCTTGGAACGCTCAAAAAACACAAGGTTAGATTTTCTTCGTCCCGGGATAATACACAGCAGAAATCTGAGTTTGAGGATGGTGCCTTCAACTCAATTACTTTCGACCACTCGTCATCCTCTAGAGCGCTCCAACCATCCTCAGTGAGTCTGATTCTTGCACCCCTAGAACCAGGGGGAAGGTCACTTGTAGCCAGCCCCTCGGCCCTCATACGACTGATCTCAGCAGACACGTGAGGCATTCTGAGTCCTGACTCTGAAGATAAAAGAGAGACTGTGGCTTCACCATCCGAGAGCAGGGAGAGAATCCTGCGACGGTGCTTACTTCTGATTTTCTTCGGCTCATCATGGACGAATCGGGAAGCATCTGACACGAAAAAACACCTACAGGAGGATACTCTACGAAAGATAGTAATAAAATATTTGTTTTTGTTACATTTAGTTATACCTTTCCAGTGGAAATATCAGTTATTGAGATGTGCAGTGGAAAAAACATACAGAAAATGCAAAAAAACTGTCATTATTTGTAACCAAGTAGAGAAAAAACATACAGAAGCATTATATTACCATCCGCTATCCTGAGAAAAGCGGACGTTGTGGGGGTCCCGGGAACAAGAAGAGTGAGAATATGAGGACCACAAGACTGAGGCAGAAGATCAAGAAATTCCTAGACGAAAGAGGAGAGGCGAACACCACCGAAATACTAGAACATGTTAACTCAACTATGAGGCATGGAACTACTCCGCAACAGCTAGGGAATGTTCTTTCGAAGGACAAAGACATACTGAAGGTGGCTACGACCAAAAGAGGTGGGGCACTTTCTGGCAGGTACGAAATCTGCGTCTGGCAGGTTCGCCCAGGCGCTTTGGAAGACAAGGCGTAATCACGACTCTAGGTCCTGACTCCAGTCTCCAAACCTTGCCAAGCTATTCATTTTCGCCCTATGCGAAAATGCTTTTTGGCTAGATATATCAGATTCACCGGTAGCCTCCGCCCACTTTTGAAGGGCGTCGGCTTGTAATGCCCTACCATAGGAGTATGATAGCTCCCAAGGATGCTCGGAAGTCATCTTATTCATCAAATTGAGGTGTGCTGTGGCATCTTCGTCAGATTGTCCCCCAGATAAGAATACTATCCCAGGGAGATTGTGAGGAACATGATTAGTTAGACATTCGACAGTGAGATTTGCAACCTCCTCTCTAGAAGTCTGGTTCTCACAATCATTGCCTTGAATTATCATATTTGGTTTTAGCAAAGCTCCAGGAATATGTACACCTTGGCTTTCACACTCAGAGAATGTGGCATCCAAAATTTCTGCCGTTACCTCGTAGCATCTGTTAGCATCATGGTCCCCGTCCATCAGAACCTCTGGTTCGATTATAGGAACTAGCCCTTGCTCCTGGCAGATTGCTGAGTACCTTGCCAAGGCATGTGCATTAGCACTAATGCACGCCTTGGTCGGAAGTCCTGCATCGATCTTAATTACCGCACGCCATTTAGCAAATCTGGCACCCATTGCGAAATACTCAGAACATCTTTCTCGAAGTCCATCTAGTCCCTCTGTGATTTTCTCACCCTCATGATTGGCCAGTTCCTTCGCTCCTGTGTCGACCTTTATTCCTGGGAGGATTCCTCTATTGGAAAGTTCGGAGGGTATTGGAGTCCCATCTTTCATTGTCTGACGGATTGTTTCATCAAATAGTATAACACCACTAATTGCAGATTCATAACCCTCCGTGGAGAAGAGATTGACACGGTATTCCCTTCTGGTATCAGATGATGCTTTTACACCTACTGCTTCCAAGCGATTGGACATCGTCCCGTTGCTCTCATCTGCAGCAAGTATGCCTCTTCCTGGGGAGACCAAAAATCTTGCATTTTTTTCCAACAATTCCCTATCCATCTTCTTTCCTCGGAGTAATGGAGGGGGCAGTAAGAAAAGAAACCATCGTCAGTGTTTTCCCCCTCTAAATTGTAGTTGAAACGAAGTAGTGTTCTTTTGATTTGACATCTATAATCTCGGAATGAACAGTATAGGACCCTTGTCCAAGGTCTTCAACCCCTTTTGTTCTGCCGTCACAAACACCTGTACCAATGAAAATCGAGTCTTCCGTCGAACAGAGTTCGTCCCGTGACCAGATTCTCTCTACATCTCCTTCGATCATTTCCTCTGCTCTCTCCCGGTGTCCTTCGTTTTTGAACACAAGTCTTCCCTCAAATGGAGCATCGAGACCTCTTAGAGCCGTTGCTGTAATCACTCCCTCCGGGGCTGCCCCTATCCCCATCAACATATCAATCTCTGAATCAGGATCAGCAGCGTTCAGTGCTGCAGCTATGTCCCCATCACCAATCAGCACCGGAGAAATTCCCATATCCTTCAGATTTCTAATCAAGTCTTTATGCCTGGGCCTATCCATCACCACTACTTGCATTTCGGATGGGCTCTTACCCAATGCATCTGAGGCTCCCTCGATGTTGTAATCGACATCTGCCTCCAAGCTAACAGCGTCGAATATCTCTGAAGGCCCTGCTATCTTGTCCATGTAGCAATCCGGAGCATGCAATAGGGTCCCCCTTGGGGCTGCGGCCAGTACTGCCATTGCATTTGGGAGATCATTTGCTACGTGATTGGTACATTCAAGAGGATCAACAGCGATGTCTATCGATGGATAATTTGGATCTCCTTGCTTAGATCCGAGAGGCTCTCCAATCCACAGCATTGGAGCGTCGTCCCTCTCGCCCTCACCAATGGCAACTCTGCCATCGAAAGGAACAGCGTCGAAGATTGCACGCATTGCTTCGACAGCGGCTCCGTCGGCCCCCTTTCCATCTCCTAGCCCCCTCCAACTTGAAGCAGCGATAGCTGCAGCCTCTGTGGCCTTGAGAAAATCTGGAATTAGGTCAGCCGTAGGCATGCCCCTGTGAAAGGGTCATAGAATTCAATCCTGCGGATGTTCCTTCTTCTTTCTTAGGACCCGGATATCCTCAATTCTTACTCGGGGATATTGCCCTTCCTTATCCTTCTCTATCGGCTTCAACATGTCCCAAGCGCAAAGCAACCCGGCGCTTACTCCACAGAGAGCTTCCATCTCAACCCCAGTTGTCCAATGGGTCCTTACTGTAACATTACACCTCAGTCCTGTTTCTTCTAACACCCACTCCACATGGCACCCCTCGATGGGTATAGGATGACAGTGAGGAAGGGTGCGAGAGGTCTCTTTGACTGCCTGAATTGCGGAAATAGTTGAGGCTTCGCGGACATCTCCCTTCGGAGAAGACCCATTGGCCACTGCGTCAATAGATTCTGACTTCAGCAGAATCATGCCAGTAGCAATGGCCTCCCTCCGCACAATTGGTTTCGAACCCACGTCAACTATTCCAGACCAACTGTCGCCCATCACCTCACCGCCTCGCCGGAATAGGTCCACCCTATTCAGACGCACGGACTAGAGTGGTAGATTCAAGCGGCCCTATCCAAGACCTGCCTTCCAGAATTCTCCGTCCTCCCTCAACTCCTTTTTCCAGAGAGGAGCCTGCCTCTTCAGCTCAGAAATGAGCCAAGAACATGCGGTAAAGCCCTCGGCCCTGTGGGCTGAGCCTACATGGATGCAAACTATCTCTTCGCCGGGTTCAACGAATCCAGTTCTATGTGACATAACAATGGAGCTTACCCCGAATGTGGAAATTGCCTCTTCTGCTATACTCTGAAGAACCTTCGGAAGTTCATTCTCCCAAGCATCGAACTCTAGTCCCTTAACTGGGACTCCATCCTCAATGTCCCTAGTTAATCCAACAAAACTGACTACGCTACCACATCCCTTGGAGTCGATAATGCCACGAAGTCTGGAGATATCCAGAGTTTTACTCTCAACCTCGATATGGACTGCCACGCCCCCCCATGGGATTTATGCCTTGAAACCGACGGGTGACCCAACCGTTCAAGCGAACATAGGAGGTCGCGAAACCGTGAGCGCCGAAGTGCACATCCTTGGAGCAGGTCTCTCAGGTCTCTCATCTGCAACGATATTGGCAAAAGCCGGGAAGGATGTTCACGTTCATGAAATCCGGTCTGATAGCGGAGCAAGGTTCGATGGGGACTTCCAGGGCATCGAGAATTGGACGAGCGATATTGACTTCTTCGAGGAGTTAGCAGATTGGGGATTCGACGCGACAGAGTTCAAGTCTGATTCATTTGGAATTATTGATTTAATCCACCCAGATGATGTTGTGACCAATCCAAAAACGGAAGGCGTGGCTTTCAGGGTGGTTGAGAGAGGCACTGCGGAGCATACAATTGATCAGGCGTTCAAGAGGATGGCCTTAGAGTCTGGAGTGAAGATACACTACGGAGTGAAGAAATCTCCTGAGGAGTGCGACATAGTTGCCGCAGGACCTAGAGAGTCGAGTGCCGTCGCATACGGCGAGATATTCCATACGAGCCACCGAAACCTAGTGGCTTTCCAATTGAATGACAAGTTGGCCCCTGGTGCATACTCTTACCTGATAATAATTGACGGAATCGGGCTTATTTGCACTTGTCTTTGGCGTAAACAAAGGAATAGTGGGAGATACCTGGATGAAACAATAGCGTGGTATGAACGAAATTACGACTTGGATAGGGAGCCCATAAAGAGGGTCGGTGGGAAGGGGGACTTCGGAATACCTACCAAGTACGTCCATGAGGAAAGGCTGTACGTTGGCGAAGCTGGGGGCCTACAGGACTTCATGTGGGGTTTTGGCATGAGATACGCTATAACCAGTGGAGTGCTGGCGGCTAAGTCTTTACTAGGGGAATTCGACTATGAAAAAGAAGTAAGGAGGAGGCTTGTTCCTCTCGTAAAAGCCAGCGCGATAAATCGTTTCCTAATGAACAGGGTTGGTGATAGAGGATTCAAGATGGTAGCAAATCAATGGATGAGAGATCAGAAGAGGAACGGAGACGGATTGAACTTCATGCGTTGGCTGTATAAACCCGGGCTATTCCGAAGGGCATTGTGGCCGATTGTCAAGATTGGAATGCTGAGAAGGAAGGATCTTTCAGACGGTAGAGTTGTCCACAGGATGCCCTTCAGAAAGTCGCTAAAGAGAGATTCATGGGATCCTAGCATTGAGGCTGAAAGAGTTCGTGAGCAATGGAAATCCACAAGAAGCAAGGGAGGGGCTGTATCGTTCAAAGAGACGGATGAATAGCCTAGTATTGCCTCCGTTTGATTGATATGGCTGGACTAAGTCGTGAGAGCATGACGTCTTGGCCAGAACTTAAACCCATGAAGAATCGTCTCGTTAACTACGGAGAGACAAAAAACGGAGTCGCGATTATTGAGCTCATTTCCGATTCCGCCGGAGATCCACTCGAGGGGGATAAGACACCGGTGAACACCTACACAAGGGAGATGTGGCACGACATTGACGATGCCATACTTGAAGCAAGATTCAATGATGACGTGTCGGTAATCCTGATAACTGGACACGGTGAAAAATTCTTCTCTGCAGGTGCCAGCATAAAGTATCTGAACACTCTGTCTCCGAGATACAAGTACTTCTTTTGCCTGCACGCCAACGAAACTCTGTCACGTTTGGAGCAGACTCCCAAGTTGGTCATAGCCGCACTTAACGGACATACGGTTGGGGGCGGACTGGAAATTGCAATGGCCGCTGACATTCGGATAGCCAGAAAGGGCAATTACCAGGTAGGACTGCCTGAGGTCGCTCTCGGAGTATTGGCAGGTACCGGTGGAACGGCTAGACTGTCTAGACTGGTCGGAAAAGCCAAAGCAATGGAGATAATGGTTACAGGAAGGAAGTTCTCTTTCGAGGAATCCAGGGAAATGGATCTAGTGCATGACATCTATGACTCACTGAGCCTAGATGAGTTTAGGCAGGACGTTCTTGACTACGCTGGAAGGTTCTCGCTACCATTCGCAGCTTCAAAGGCAATAGGGAACATCAAGAGAAGCGTGCAAAGTGGCATGGAGATACCGCTTGAGTACCATCTTGCTCTTGAAAGAGAATTGCAATCTGATCTATTCCAATCGGAAGACGCAAAGGAAGGTATCAAGGCATACGTTGACAGGAAAACACCTAGGTTTGAAGGAAAGTAGGCTGTCCATTTGTAGATAAGAAAAGCAACCTCTGAAATACCCCTTAATGTTGGGGCAAAGCATGACAGATACTGACATAGTTCAAAATTATCCGACGAACTTTGAGTCTTGGATTGAAATGTTCAATGACTGGCAGACTAGAATCGGGTTCGATCCCTCATGGTTGGGCGATTACAGCTTCGATATCAAATTCGATTGGGATACAGCAGGAGCAGAAATAGAGTTTGGTGACTTCGAGGGCATGCCCAAGTGGGAGAGGAGGATGCAAATTCCGCAACAGAACATCACTGACGCGATTCTGACTATGGTCAGCGTCCAAGGAGACACCGAGTTCGCCAGCGTCGAACAGCAGAACCATCTCCTAGAAACAGCGCCGACCGAGTATGACAAAAAATCGGCCTTGAGAATAATGTGCGAGGAACAGAGGCACGGTTGGCAGATGGCCTACCTGCTATGCACGTTCTTCGGCGAACAAGGAGTAAGGGAAGCCGCCAAGCTTCTCGAGAGGAACGCTCAGGAGGGAACTCGGATACTTGGATCCTTCAACGAGCCAATAGACCACTGGCTGGACTTCTTCATGTTCACCCACTTCATCGACCGGGACGGGAAGTACCAGTTGAAGATGCTGAGCACCTCTTCTTTCAAGCCACTAGCTGCGAGTATGGGACCAATGCTGAAGGAAGAGTCATTCCACCTTGGAACCGGAGCGAACGGGCTTCGTAGGGTAGTCAAGCAGGGAGTGATCCCTTGCTCACTCATTCAGAAATACATCAACAAGTGGGTTAGCACCGGATTGGACCTTTTCGGAACAGATGACTCCAGCAGCGCGGAGTGGGCATACGTCTACGGAATTAAAGGTAGGTACGACGAGAGAGAGGCTGACACGGAAGCAGACAGAGAGCACCTGAATGAGGCCAGCAGAGACCTCTACTTTCAGGAGCTCAGGGCAGAGATGGGCAGGATCAGTAAGGCCCGCAAGGAAGGAGAGCCCGAGTTGTACATCCCCTCTGATAAGTTCAAGAGGGGCATAGGCAAGTATGCAGGGAAGAATTACACTGTAGAAGGTGAATCCTTCGAAGGGTCGGAAGAAGAATATCGGGCCTATTTGGATTCCGTACTTCCTACCGATGAGGACGAGGATACCCTGGTTAACGTGTATATGAAGGAAGACTGGATACAGTACAGAGAATGGAAGGGTAAATAGACGAGGTGACCATAATGCAGCATGTTGCGCTATCCTCATTTGACAAAGAGGCATGTCGACCGTTCTTTGAGAGACTGACTGATCTCTTCCACGACCATCATCACTCCGATGACCAGGATGCTTCTTCATACGAGGAGTTGCTATACAAAGTCCGCAGACCTTACACTCCCGAGATGCTAGATATGATTGACGATTGGATGGGCCTCGGAAAGAGAGAATGGAAAGAGGAAACACAGCGAGAAGTGCTGCTATCCCTGTACGCAATCAAGTATCCAGACACCCTTCTTATCGAGAGTTTGACCGACAAGGCGAGATCCGATGTTAGGAGGCTCTCCGCTTATCTTCACTTCACTCACCACACCTACTCGATATGGGACGAAGATACCAGGAAAGGCCTGTCAAAGCTAGGTATCCAGATTCCTTCCACAGAGAGTGCGGACCCATTCATCTATGGCGCATACATTTCATCGATTGAGCTTTTGAAAGACGTGGCGCCATTCACATGCTTCCTAGAGCATGACGTACCGCGACAAAGACTGTTCCAGTCAGCACTCGCGGCATACGGGCGTGAGGGTTAGTACGGCTTATGGGGAGAGGTGCTCTCCGCATCTCGTGGTAATTCGGAAAGTGGGCATCATCGGCGCTGGCGCTATGGGATCTGGGATAGCCCAGGTTTGCGCTCAGACCGGATGGGAAACTGTACTCTACGACGCGTTTCCTAAATCTCTGAAGAAGGGCGAGGAGAGTATACTGAATTTCTGGCAGAAGGGTATAGAGAAAGGTAAGACGGGAGAGGTTGAGGTTTCATCATGGAAGGCTAACCTGTGTACTACCTCCGACATAAGTGAGGCTTCCAGAGGTATGGACCTGATTATAGAAGCAGTCCCCGAGAAGATTGACTTGAAGAAGTCGGTCTTCCGGAAACTCGAGGGTTTGGCACCCAAGGAAGCAGTCCTAGCAACAAACACCTCGGGGCTTTCCATTACGGAGATTGCCACTGAAATCCAAACTTCCTGGAGGTTTGTCGGTTTGCACTTCTTCAATCCAGTCCCGCTGATGCCATTACTCGAGATAGTGAAGCACGGAGAAACATCAGAGGAAACGATTGCGATTTCTAAAAAAGTAGGGGAGTCTATGGGCAAGACCACGATACTAGTAAATGACGTTCCAGGATTTGCTACCAGTAGATTGGGAGTAGTATTGGGTAATGAGGCAATCAGAATGCTGGCAGAAGGAGTTGCATCAGCAAGTGATATTGACACTGCGATGAAATTAGGTTATCTTCATCCTATGGGACCTTTGGAGTTATCCGATCTAGTGGGTCTCGATGTTAGGATGGATATTCTGAATAGTTTGGCGGAGGCCTTTGAGGACGATTCCTACAAACCGCACCCACTACTAAAGAAACTGGTGGAATCCGGAAATTTGGGTAAAAAGACAGGAAAGGGGATTTACGACTGGACATCTGGAAACAGGGAAGAAAGAATTTGACCCCCCAGAGGCTACCAAGTCCCTTCGAAGTAACACTCACCCGAACAAGTGTCAGTTATCTCCCCACTCAATAGAAAGTCATTGGCCACTTCCACCATAGGCCCCTGTATGTTTCCTGATGGCACTGCAGGGAATCCTCCATCGAAGTAAACAATACCAGAACCTGAAATCGGAGCATCGGCAACTTCGACACCGTACGGGTGATATGTGGAGTTTGATAGAACGGGGATTCCAGAAGTCCTGGAGGCTCGATCCGCAGAGAGTGTCGTGACCTGCGCGTCATTGATTGAAACCACATAGAGTATCTCGTAGGGATGTAGTTCCCCATCCATCCCCCCGTCAACAAAAGGAAGGTATGTTTCAGGCTCAGTAGTATCCCACATAGATTGCATAAGTGCAATAATTATCGATCTGTCCATTGTAGATTCGTAAGCAAGAGAAGATGAGAAAAGCTCCTCAAATTGGGTATATTGTGTGGATCTCTCAGCAATGAAGCTGAAAGATGAGCCTCCCACCCAAAGAACTCCTCGGTCAATTTCTTGAATTAGAGACAGCATTGATGGGCCCCTTATTCCCCCAAGTGATACTCCCATGTAATCGATATCGGTAGTGTCCACCAAGTTCACCCCGTTGTGGTAAAATTCAGGGAGGTCAGAGCAAACCCCTTTGATTGTAATAATCATTGCAAGATGATTGATCAAAGATTGCTGGAGTCTCTCGGACTGGTGTTGTAGATAGTTCGGATTTAGGAATGCGAAGGTATAAGCACCAAAATCTCCATCAGAGCTCCAACCCTTAAAATCAGTTCCTATGGTGGCAAATCCATATTCATTAGCCCAGCCTCTGGCTTCAGTGACCATGCCCTCTCCATCTCCCATGAAGCCATGCCCAAGGACCACGAGAGGTGCAGGTTGTGAATCGTCTGCAGCGGACTTGGGGATCGTAATTGTGAACACAACCTCTGTCAGAAAGTTGAATCTGGGAGTTCCGTCCTCTGAACGGGTCATGGGTGTTGGGGGATATGTGGATTCAAGATAATGAGGAGTTGTAATGGTGCCACTTATTCTCCTGAGAGTTGTGTTGTCTTCGGCATAATTCTCATTCACCGCCGTAATATTGCACCCTATCCCATCATCGCCTAGAAGTTGGGTTGCATTATTTCTCATCGAGATTATATCCCCCATGATTGACTGGCTGGATGCAGTGTGAAACCACCATGCACTTGTAAGATTCTGCCTTTCATAGCCAATCTCAGAAAGAGAGGAGAACATAGATTCGTAGCTGGATCTGAGAGACTCTATCTGTTGGTTGTTAGTTACTAATCCATCCCTTAATGCTTTGAACCCCGGGAAGGGTGAGATTGTATCTCCGCTTCCGTCTGTCAGTGACCTGAATGCAACTGCGTACTGAGTGTTGTGATCGAGTCCTCGTATGGTTCGGACATGGACTAGGGTTTGCTCGCCTTCCTGGGTCCGGGCCGAGATTTCGACCCAATGTTCTACTATCTGGCCCGTATCCATATTTAAGACGAGACTGTTGTGTCCAGGGAGAAGTGAGGAGGGTATAGAGTCTTGAGAAGCGAGCCCGGATATATCGGGAATGCTAGTAAACGTCGTAAATATCTGTGAGGAAGGGGAGTGGCCGTCCTTGCTATTTAGCATATGGAAATCTTCCGACTCAGCGGAGGCTGAGTCAGGTATAGCCTCTCCATCGATGTCCAATCTATATCCGGTAATGGTTCCGGAATCAGAATTAAGGAATGCAGAAGAGGGGAATGGCAAAAGGCAATGGTCAGGATTTGTATTGTCGCAGAAACTAGTTCCTGAT
Source organism: Marine group II euryarchaeote REDSEA-S42_B7 (assembly GCA_001629255.1). Lineage (GTDB taxonomy): Archaea > Thermoplasmatota > Poseidoniia > Poseidoniales > Thalassarchaeaceae > UBA36. Next base: position 55,024 of record LURZ01000001.1, on the reverse strand, counting down.
ATTGATATCTCTTCCTCTACGGCCTCCTCGCCTCCAGTAGTATCTTCGCTTTCGCAGGAGTCTCCTATGATTGTGGAACAATCTTCAATTTCCGGATTCTCTAATGTTTCATCACTTAGACATCCGGGCAACAACAATAGAAAGACGAGCAAAGTAGCAATAGTTCTTTGGCGGGACATAGGCACTGCCGAATGGACAATTAGTTATCAATTGACTCTAAGATGATAGCATTTGGTGGAAGTGATGGACGCCTATCTCTTTGGAAGGAGAGTATCGCCCTCTTTCGTAGGAAACTGATGATACGCCCCTGTGTGTAGACTCTACCACAAACTGATCTTCTTCCTCGACCTTGTCTAGGTCTCCTCCGGCACCCTTCCCTAGGAATTTCTTATCCCATACAAATCCATAGTACTCTATCCTAGTACGATCAACTGACAATGGGAGGACTAAGTTGACAGATAGGCCCCATGGATAGAAGTTGAGCATTAGACCTGGATAAATCCAGTAATAATAAGCTGCAACTTTTAGCCCGAAGTCGGGTGATTCCTCAGGGATCTCGAAGCTAGGCTCCCCATCTCTAGCGATACCAATCTGCAGCACTCCACCATTGAAAATCTCAGTTCTATAATCGTCGTAGTCCAGAGTCCTATTGAGGTCATTGTGGACGAATGGGATGTGGAAACCCTCCAAGTAGTTATCAACATACAGGGCCCAATTTGCTCTGATTTCATAGCACCTATTCCTAGAATTATCATATTCGAATTTCTCAATCGGCATCCATCCAACCCTAGATTCCATCTCTCCCAAACAGGCTTCCATACCAGATGGCTGTAGACCAGTGAAAATCAGTCCCTTCCAGGATGTAGAGGGGAATGTTCTGAGATCATCTTCAGCAGCAGGAAATCCATCCCCCTGTGGGTGCAAACGTTCGATATGCACCTGATTTCATCTCCGGATACCAATATCATTGGCTCCCCCAGCAAACTCTCCAGATGCCTCAGCTCAATTGCCGACTTACCTGAAAGCTGGCTCTCGTGGGCTGCAATGTGCCAATTTAGCGAAAATCCCTCCATGATTTGCTCGAATTTCTCAGGATCTGTGTAGAATGCGGACGGAAGGGTGTGAGCTTTTCGGATATCGGGGTCAATAATTGCAGACAAGGTTAGCGCCGGACACCCCTAGACGCATTCTGATGTAGCCATTTCGACGTTGGCCATATGCTCAGCGAAGCTCTCGACTCGCGCTTTGTTGACTCCTAGATCAGAAACACCGAGGCGTGACTGTGAGTAAACATACAGGACGCTATCGCCATTATCACAGAAACCTTGCACTATGAAGTCGTCTGGAAACCTCAGGATAAGAGTTCTGAATACTGCATGGGTTTGTTCGGGCCAATCTCCTATGGTGCTAGTTCCCGATTGGGAATCAATCCATTTTCTGACTTCAGCCATTACCTCGGATAAACTAGCGTTGATTCTGATCTCTGTGAGGTTTCCACTTCTATGGTGATTTGGTGCAATTAATGAGCAGTTAATCGAATCTTCGGGACAATTGGTCGGGAAATTGTCGGGTTCTATTGGGTTATCTGGAGCTGCAATTTGTATTGCGAACACTGCCCCAGCATATGTGATAATTATTCCGAACACGAGCAAGTAGGCTCTGCCTTTCCTACTCACGAGTCACCCTCAGCGACAACGACTTTTGATGCTCTGAGGATGCGGTCGTGCATCCTGTATCCAGTTTCGATGACTTCTATCACACTCCCAGGATTCTTTCCTTCTGGGCAGGGTACTGTGGCAATCGCCTCCATGCAAGTAGGATCGAAATCGTTTCCTAGGGCTTTGATCTCATTGATTCCCTCTGACTCTAGAGATGACCTGAGTCCATCTAGGGTGAGTCGCACGCCTGCAATTACTGACTCTGTCCCTTCACCTACTTCTGTAGCTTCTAGAGCCTTGGAAAGGTGGTCTAAAGCAGGAATAAGCCTCCTAGCGAGAGAGGCGCCGCCGTACTTCAGAGTCTCAGAGCGGTCCCTGGCAGCTCTTTGAGCGATGTTTACCGTTTCTGCCTTGGCATACTGGAGCTCCTCCTCCAGTTCGGAAACTCTAGCCTCGAGGTCTATTTCCTCATTGGATGATTCCTCTGACCCGCCGTCCTCTGACTCTTCTGCCACGTTGTCGGGCCGTAATAGTCCCTCAAGAAGCCAATGGTTCATCTCAGTCGGAGTAGAAGTATTCACCGGATGATTTCTGCTCTCGGTCCTTCCTGCTAGAAGGCTTGTTTATCCTTGGACGATGTGATTCTATGTCCCTCCTGAAAGTAACATCGGCATCGGATAGAAAGAGGTTCATTCCCTTTCGGAGTGATAGTGGGCCGATAGCCTTTCCATGATCCCCTCCCTTGCCTTGGAATACCAGAACAGAGTCGCTAACTATGTCAAGGAAGTAGGTGTCATGATCTATGACCATCGCAGCCTTCTCATTACTTTCCATGGTCCTCCTGATCGCTTTTGCAGCCTCCATTCTAGCATTGGCATCTAGATGTGCACTGGGCTCGTCGAACAGATACAGATCCGCCTCCTTTCCCAAGCAGATAGCGATACTGACTGCCTGAAGTTCTCCTCCTGAAAGTTTAGTCGCATGCAAGTCAACCATTTTGTCAACCTGTAGGGCCCTAGTTACTTGGGTATGGAATTCGCCACTTCGCCATTTTCCTCCAATCTCCGTATCTAACCATTCTTGTACGGTTCCCTCGAAGTCTGCACGAACGTGCTGAGGTTTGTATGATACCTTGGCATCCATGGTACACCAACCTTCGTCGGGATCTATCTCTCCAGCAATTATCTTCACCAGAGTCGTCTTTCCTGTAGCATTCGGACCAACTACTCCAACGACCTCAGCGGACTTCACCTCGCCCTTTCCTGTAGTCAGGCTGAAGTCTCCTAGAGTCTTCTCTATGTCTCCCCATTTTAGAATGGGAGTGCCTACCTCTTCACCGCGATTTCGCCCCCTCAGGAACTGTATCGGCTTGTCTCTAATCCTGACATTCTCCTCCGGGAGGAAGCCGTCAAGGTATGCATTTATCGCAGTCCTAGTGGATCTGGGGGGAGTGAAAATCCCGTAGGCTGATCTCTCCCCATAGATGACGTGAATGGAATTACAAAGAACATCCAAAATTGCCAAATCGTGCTCTACTACCAGTACCCTCTTTCCCTTTTCTGCTAGCCCCCTCACCACTCCCACCATTCTCATTCTCTCATATATGTCCAAGTATGAAGATGGCTCGTCGAAAAAGTAGACGTCGGCTTCCTTGAGTAGGGTAGCACAAATCGCCACCCTCTGTAATTCGCCACCAGAGAGATCCCCAAGTTTTCTGTCTAGAATATGGGAGATTCCCATGAGTTCAGTGTAGTTTTCCATCTCTCCTCTATCGTCTACTCTCGCTAGAAGTTCCCGCACTTCTCCATCGAATATCCGTGGTAGCTTATCGATGTACTGGGGCTTTACTGCAATACTGACTTCGCCCGTAGACACCATTCCGAGGTAGTCTCTGAGTTCACCTCTTGGGAACGTGGAAATTACCTCGTCCCAATCTGGTGATGAATTCTCCCAATCCCCGAGATTCGGCCTGAATGTTCCGGAAAGGAGGTTTATGGCTGTGGACTTTCCAATTCCATTGGGACCTAATATTCCTACTATCTGTTCTTGTCGAGGAGAAGGTAGGCGGAACAACCTGAATGCGTTCTCACCGTAGGAATGAGTGAGGTCGGTGTCCAATTCCTCTGGAAGATTGATGATCTTTACGGCCCCATCGGGACAGTGCTTGGCTCGTGTGAAGCAAACGGGACATGCCGCCTCCAGTATCTTGCATTTTGATCCCTCTACCTGAATGCATTCTCTTTCGCACATCTCTGAATACTTCTTCAGATACGCAAAGGCATTGCTGTTCGGTTTGCACCTCTCCTCGAGAAGAACAGCCACCCTCATATCTAATCCTCCTTACTATTGAATAATACATCTTCCATAAGAAAATTGATGATGTGGATATTACCATTAGAAGCCAAAGAATCTGTACCTCGCGTACACATATCCAGCAAGCAGGATCTTCTCCGTTTTGGTCAGCTGAATCCTCTCTGTGAAAACATCTCCGTTCTTCTTGGTTATCTTCGCCATAATCGATTGGTAGAAAGATGCCATTGCTGCTGGAGAGTAGCGAGCCGACTTGTCCAGATGGGAGAGTAGCTTGAAGGCGCGCTGTCTGTATCCATCGGCTCTGTCCAAATACTCCTCTACGAAAGGAGCCCATCCAGGGTGGTTGAGTAGTTCCTTGCCACTCTTCACGTCTTCCTCTGAAATTCCCCATCTTGCTAAATCTTCCATTGGGAGGTATATTCGATCGCGCTGAGCATCTTCCGCAACGTCCCTGATAATATTGATGAGTTGCATGAATACGCCCCAAGACTCTGCATATTCCTTGGCCTTTGGATCGTCGTACCCGTAAATCTCTATGCAGACTAGACCGACTGTGGACGCAACTCTGTAGCAGTATGAATACAGTTCCTCGAAGGTTTGATACCTATTCTTGTGGAAGTCATTCTCCATACCACTGATCATATCGTCGAGAAGTTGCCTCTGAATACCGTATTTTCTGACAGTATCCTTTAGGGCAATGAAGATCGGATCGGTTGAAGTGACATTGCCGTACGCTGTGGATAGTTTCTTTCTGTAGTAGAATAACTGCGACATCTTGTCATTGTAGGTCGATCTATCCAATACTGGATTCCCCGGGCTCAGTCTCTCAATACTTGATCTATAGTCCACAGACTCCGGATCGTCCGAAGATCCTCCGGGGAAAATATCCACGAAGTCCCCGTCTGCGATGTCATCGGCCCTTCTACAGAAGGCGTAGTATGCCATTATTGACTGTCTCTTCTCATCCGGGAGATACTTGAAGGAGTGGTAAAAATTTCCAGCCTCCCTACGAGTGAGTTCTTCACAGAATTCGTATGATGTTTGTATCATATGCTCGGGGATTTCTGATTCTGACCATATTGCCGCATCGATATGCTTGAACGGGTCAAACAACTCTCCTCTTGATCCTATTACCCCCATAAATAGAGCCCCCTCCCTAACTGCCTCGATAGCAGTAATGCTGATTGCTCTGGCCGCTTCCTTTGTTAGGCCGACAGTCGCTCTGACGATATCGATCTGTTCTTCTTGACTAGTTGATGGATCCGGAAAACTAGGTTCATGCATTTCGCCCTCGAGAACGATCTCGATGTCGGAATCCTTGCCCGGCTCCATAACTCTTCAGAAGTTGCCGGTATCGGGGTCCACTTGAATGTCTCCCGAGTGCGATTGGAATGCGCATCATTAGTTTTAGAGCTGAAAACACTCGAAAATATGTGATCAAACTCTTAGGAGTCTCTTGCTAGATTCTTTGAATGGGACGGCCATGACAACCTTCTTGACTAGCTCCTTGATTTCAGATCTATCAATCTTTATCCTGTCTTTTCGGTCAAGAACGTTTCTACCCCTAAGCAGTGAAACAGTCCTCTTTCCAATTATTACTGGAAGCATGCAAGACCCTCTAAGGCGGAACTGCGAGTGAGGTATCATTTCGATATACTGGATTGCTGACTCCAGATACTTTGAGGTCAAGTCTAGATATTCGTCATAAAGTGGCCTGAAGGATTCCATTTTCGAATTGTCCAATAGGTCTTGTGGACTCAATTTGTGTTCTTCCAGACTTTTTCGGGGAATGTAGCATCGTCCTAGAGCAAGGTCTGATGGAATATCTCTGAGGATGTTGATCATCTGTAGTGACTTACCGAACCTAACGCCTTTCTCGAATAGCTCATTCTCCTTCTCAGATTCTAATTTGAATAGATGAGTTAACGACATCTGGGTCCAGAATTCACCCACACTCCCAGCAACTCGATATGCATAGTCATCTAATTCATCATCTTTCTCTATAGAAGCGATGTCCTCCTCTGCGAGTGAGAATCTATTCAAATCCAGAATCTGTCCACTGATGATGATTCCCAAGCATGAGCGAATTGCCTCCTGATCAGAGTCAGAGAATCCTTCAATCCTGGACACCACTGTCTCTACATTCTTCAGAAGGAGTCCTTCTGATTTATTGCTTTGAAACTGTGAGAAGGAAGACAATTCCGGAGCGTCTGAGGACCGTCCTTGTGTAAAATCATCGTATGACTCTAGAGCCTCCAAGAGTTCCTTCGGTTCCCCTCCTTCCGAGTCTGCGATAGTGTCAGAAGTCCTTGCAAGCATATACAGAAGGCTAACTTGAGGCCTGATGGCCCTAGGCAATTCCTTCAGGGAGAGGTAGAAGGAGCGTGACGTCCCCTCGAGAATTGAGTCCAATTCCGAGTTGAATATGCCAGACATGGTTACCAACTATTTCATGCTGGGTGCCTTCGTTCCTAAGGCTCTCGTAGTCCGGCTTCAATCAAAACCGAGACTAGCACTTCCCCAATCTTGGATGGATCTCTAGCAATGTGAATCCCTGCCTTCTCGAATGCTGAGAACTTCTCATCCGCCGTGCCCTTTCCACCGGAGATAATCGCACCGGCGTGCCCCATCCTCTTCCCCGGAGGTGCTGTTGCTCCTGCAACGAAACCGACAATAGGCTTGCTGAAGTTGTCTGCAGCCCAAGCCGCAGCATCTTCTTCGGCAGTCCCACCAATCTCTCCGATCATCACAACGGCCTCGGTTTCTGGGTCCTCCTCAAAAGCAGCAAGACAGTCTATGAATCCGGTTCCACTGATAGGGTCCCCTCCGATACCTATGCAGGTGGTCTGACCTTCACCCACACTCATTGTTTGAGCTACTGCTTCGTAGGTTAGAGTACCAGACTTCGAGATGATGCCTATTCTTCCCTTGGCGTGTATGTATCCCGGCATGATTCCCACCTTGCAACCACCATTTTCTCCGGGAGTTATGATTCCTGGACAATTGGGTCCAATAAGCCTGATTCCAGGCATTTCTGAAATGTGCCCTACGCATCTAATCATGTCGAGAGTAGGAATCCCTTCTGTAATGCATACGATCAATCCCTCGCCCTTAGTTTCGTTGAAGGCATCGGCGGCCTCGACAATTGCTGCTGCTGCGAATCTCGCTGGAACGTAGATTACGCTCACATCAGCATCGGTCTCGGAAACGGCTTGCCCCATGGTATCGTAGACAGGGACAGACCGACCAGGGAGATCGACCACTTGGCCGCCTTTGCCGGGCGTGACCCCTCCCACGACATCTGTTCCGTACTCCGTCATTCGAGTGGCATGGAATGTTCCCTGGCCTCCAGTAATTCCCTGAACTAGGACCTTGCTGGATTCATTTATCCAGATACTCAAGCGTCCACCCCAACTGTTGCAGCGACGATTGCTTTGGCACCATCGGCAAGCGTACCCACGGTTGTGACTTCCAGAGAGCTCTCCTCTAGTACGTGCCTTCCTTCTTCGTGGTTTGTTCCTGAGAATCTAACGACCAGTGGAACAGAAAGCCCGACTTCCCTGGATGCATCGATTATGCTCCGAGCCACCATATCACAGCGAATGATTCCTCCAAAGATATTCACTAGAATGCCCTCTACATTTGGATCCTCGAGAATTATTCCGAAGGCAGTAGTGATTGACTCCTTGTTAGCCCCTCCCCCGATGTCGAGGAAATTCGCAGGCTCGCCCCCGTATAGTTTGATAACATCCATTGAGGCCATGGCTAATCCTGCTCCATTGACCAGGCAACCTATATTTCCATCCAATTTGACGTATGATAGGCCGGATTTATTGGCCCTAATCTCGACCTCTTCCTCTTCGGACATGTCTCTCATATCCGCTCTCCAGGGATGCCTGTATGAGGCGTTGTCATCGAAACTTATCTTGGAGTCTAGTGCGATCATCGCACCGTCTCCTGCTTTCACAAGAGGATTTATTTCAATCATAGAACAGTCCCGTGATACGAACATAGAAACCAGGCTCCCTAGCATTTTTTTGAACGAGTCCTTTGATACGCCTGTCAGTCCTAGTGAATCAGCCATCGCACTGTCGGCCCCAGCTGACAGTTTCCCGGATGAGTCGGTCCAAGCTTTGTGAATAGCCTGGGGAGTAGTCTCAGCAACCTCCTCTATGTCAACACCCCCCTCAGTTGAAGCCATCACCAAGATTGCATCCTCTTCTCGGTCGACCAAGAGAGCGAGATAATACTCATGGGCGATTTCACAGCCTGCTTCTATGTACAGGTTGTTCACCATCTTACCTTCCGGACCGGACTGTTTGGTGACCAGAATGTTCCCTAGAATGTTTTTCGAATAGGTCTCGACCTCGTCACGCGATAAGGCAATTTTGACTCCGCCCTCCATCTGCAAATCGCCAGTGTCGGGGCAGTATAGGCTTCCTTTTCCACGTCCTCCCGCATGTATCTGGCTCTTTACGGCGACGACCTTGCTTCCAAGAGAGTCGTACGCTTCCAGAGCCTGGTCGACTGTTGTGCAGTGAACGCCTTCTTGCACGGCGACACCCTCTTCTCTGAAGAGTGCTTTACCTTGGTACTCGTGGATATTCACACCCTCCCGAGACATAGTCCGTCTTTCAACGATACGCATCGAGATTATGACAGTCGCAGGCGCGAAGCTCTCAAACGTAGAAACGCAACCCACCTGACGTGGATGTCATAGTTCTGGCTGGAGGTTTCGGAACAAGGCTCCGACCTTGGACAGAAAGCATCCCAAAGCCCCTCTTACCAATTCTGGACAAGACGATGATTGAGCATGTTGTGGGGATAATCCCTGAATCTCAAGTGAACAGAATTCTCATTGCCGCAGGTTATGGAATGGAGAAGATGCGGGATCACTTCTCCAAAGTTAGTCTCTCCTACGAGGTAGAGATAATTGAAGAAACCGAGCCGCTAGGTACTGGAGGGGCCATTGCAAACTGCAGAGAGCATCTCTCTGGAGGAACATTCTGCGTAATCAACGGAGACCTAATTACCAGTCTCAGAGTGGAAGAGATGCTCGAATTCCACAGGAGTAACGGAGGCATTGGAACCATCTCACTGTGGGAAGTTGAGGATCCGTCCCGATTCGGTGTCGCTGACTACAGGGAAAAGAATGGGAAGATAATGAGGTTCCAAGAGAAACCCCCGATAGAGGAGGCTTTCTCTAATCTGATTAATGCGGGGGCATACATCCTTGAGCCTGAGATTTTCAATTTGATGCCCGCCGGAGCGCATAGCATTGAGAGGGATGTCTACGAGAACCTAGCTGCAGCCGGCGGCTTGAACGGCTTCCCGTTCGAAGGATGGTTCGTTGATGCGGGGACTCCTAAGTCGTTCATAGAAGCGAGCCAAGCATGTATCTCGGCCGGGAGTTTCAACAGCGGTTCGGTTGACAGAGGCTCGTGGTTCGGAGAAGGTTCTACGAACAAAGGTAAGGTTGTCTCAAGCACGATAGGTTCCGGAGCCTGCATCGAGGAAGGATCGGTTGTTCGCGACTCAGTTGTTCTGGAGGGAGCGGAAATAGGCCCTAATTGTAACATCGAAGGGTGCCTGATAGGGATTGGGGCTATGGTCCCAGAGGGTTCTGACTTGAGTTCGGAAATCGTCGATCATGGTTAAGCCAGGAATAAGATACGATATTGGTTGTAAATCCCGTCATTGTCAAAGAGGCCCGGTCCCTCGGAGGTCTATGGTCGACTCCCTAGTTGTTGTTAATTTCAAGACCTATGAGACTGCTCACGGGGCGTGTGCCGAAGATCTAGCTAGAGCTATGGAGAGCATAGATACAGGTGCTAGGATTGTGGCTGCGGTCTCTGCATTCGATCTGTCTGCCGTAGTCGCTGCTGCTCCTGGACTGGAGGTATGGTGCCAGCATCTTGATCCCGTAGGTTTCGGTTCGAATACGGGGTGGCTACACCCTGAAACTGCAATGGAGAGGGGGGCTTCAGGAACTCTGATCAATCATGCGGAACACAAGGTCAGCTTGGAACACGTCGCTATGCTCATGGAGCAGATTCCAGATGGATTCCATGTTTGCGCCTGTGCCGCAGACATTCACGAGGCAAAGGCACTGGCGGCATTGGAGCCGGGTTTTGTTGCTGTGGAGCCGCCCGAGTTGATTGGCGGCGAGACTTCGGTAACTAGCGCTGATCCCGGTATAGTCAGTGGTACAGCCCAAGCAGTCAGAGAAGTGGCCTCGAGTGTTGGCATCCTATGCGGTGCGGGTGTAAAGACCGGCGGGGACGTGGCCAAGGCTATCCAACTTGGCACTTCAGGGGTTCTTTTGGCTAGTGGAGTTACCAAGTCCGAAGACCCTAGGTCATCACTGATTGACCTTGTCAGCCTCCTTTAATTCGTCGAGATTCGTCGAATCCTCGACCAGAGGGCTTTTGTCGAAGACGGCTATGGGGGGTTGATTATAATGGGCGGCAATGGGAGCGAGAAAATAGAGAGAATAGGAAAGAAGCGGTACAACAAAGAACTATTCAGGCTACAACTAGAGCTCATCAAACTCCAGGAATGGGTGAAGGCTAAGGGACTCAAGGTTGTTATCGTCTTCGAAGGCAGAGATGCTGCAGGGAAGGGTGGCGTTATAAAGAGGATCGCGCAGTACCTCAACCCCAGAGTTGTGAGGGTGGCAGCTCTTCCGGCTCCCACTGAGAGGCAAAAGACCGAGTGGTACTTCCAAAGGTACGTCAACCATCTCCCTGCTGCTGGAGAGATAGTGATGTTCGACAGAAGTTGGTACAACAGAGCAGGGGTCGAGAGGGTTATGGGATTCTGCGATGAGGGAGAGTATGACGAATTCATGAGATCCTGCCCAATGTTCGAGAGAATGCTAATGAGGTCCGGTACGATTCTGATCAAGTATTGGTTCTCAGTTTCCGATGACGAGCAGTTGAAACGTTTCAAGGCAAGATTGGACGAACCGCACAAGAGGTGGAAGCTTAGTCCGATGGATCTAGAGTCACTCACACGCTGGGAAGACTACTCGGAGGCAAAGGACGTGATGTTCGCTCACACTGACACTAAGCAGTCCCCATGGTTCGTGGTTAATTCCGATATCAAGAGGCATGCTCACTTAAATTGCATTAGCCATCTACTTTCTATGATTGAGTACGAGGACCTTACTCCAGAGCCGATAGAGCTTCCAGAGAGGAAGACCGCGAGAGGATACGTGAGACCACCAATGACTGAGCAGACTTTCGTCCCTGATCACCACGAGACCGTTATGGACTAGGATGCCACTGGATTTGATAGGTAGGATGACCGGCAAATGCAAAAAAAATTGTTCTCCTTTTTGTTGTGCGTCTCGCTAATTACACCAGGATGCTTGGAAGCTCCTCCCCCTGATATGGATGGAGATGGTATTCAGGACGCTGAGGATCTGGATATCGATGGCGATGGTTGGAGCAACTCCGAGGAAATGAACTGCACGTGATACCGACTGACACTGATGGCGATTCACAATGCGACCTCAATGACTTGGATGATGATGGGGATTCTTGGAGCGATGCCAAGGAAGCGATGTGCGGAACTGACCCGGTTGATAGTGAATCTGTACCAGACGATCTAGACGGAGACATGGAGTGTGATGAGTGGGATGACGATGCGGATGGCGATGATCTCCCAAACGATTGGGAGTTAGAGAGGGGTTTCAATCCGATGGATCCGAATGACTTTATCGCCTGTCACGGAGAGGCTAGTTATTGCCTTAGAACATATGACGATTTCACCTTCGCAGAGAGTCATAACTCATTCTCCACCCCAGAAGATGGCATAATGGGCGGAATAAACCATCTAACTGGTTTGCGGAGTCAATGGGAGGGTGGCATCAGAGCTTTCATGCTAGACCCCTATCACCAGTCTGAATTTAATAGTGAAAAAGAGGACGTGGTTTTTTGCCATGCACCGTCCTTGCCGAATACGCCCCCATGCTTGTTTGGTAGTGTTGATGCCTTTGCTTGGCTCAGAAGTCTCAATTCCCTCCATAATAATAGCAGCGGAGACGTTGTCAGTCTTTTGATACAGAACTATGCGGTACCGGGAGAGCATCTGGAGTACCTGCTGAATGAAACAGGAATCTTGGAGAGGGCTTACATCCACGAATTAGGAAGCCCATGGCCGTCTTTAGGGGATATGTCACTATCTGGGACTGATGTCTTGATTTTCATACAGATGGAATATGAAGATAATTTCACTAAATTATTGCCGGCTTGGAGGCATACTTGGGATACCCCGTATGGAGAATCTAGCCAAGAAGAAATGACCTGCGATCTTGGAAGAGGCGATTCAAATCAACCTGTTTGGCATATGAATAACTGGTTAAACAGCGATTTTGGATTTGCGGATCCAATTAAAGCGTCTCAGGTCAATGCTTACGATACTCTATTGCAGAGAGCTCTGTTATGCTGGGAAACTGTAGGAAATAGACCGACATTCGTTGGTGTTGATTACTGGGAACAAGGAGAGGTGACTAATGTGACCATCACTCTGAACAAGATGTCACACTGGTCTGATGATGTCCCCGGGCATCCTTGACTATTCAATCTCCTTTGGACGAATAACGTCCTTGACCGTCCATGATGATCCCGAGTGGCCCAATAAAACCGCGGTTGCAGTGGGCATTGTATGCCATTCTCCGGAGAGATGGTTCACAAGAATCTCCGAGCCAGGATTGTGGCCAATTATCATGGTGGTCCCGTTATCCCACACATCTTCCAATTCTTCCATTAGGTCTAACACTGTCGCATGGTAGATTCCCGGTCTAACCTGGAATGGAATCTTTCCCATCCTGTGAGACATCCCCTCCAGAGTCTGGAGAGTCCTCTTCGAACTGCTAACCAGTATAAGTTCTGGAATCCAACCCCTATCGAAAATTGCATCTGCCACTATGGGAGCATCCCTCCTGCCCCTATTGTTCAGTGGTCGTTCGTGATCATCGAAGTTCTGATCTTTCCAGCTGCTTTTCGCATGACGCATGATAACGAGTCTTCTGACCACCCTACTCCTCCTCTGAACTTCCAAACGATGGTTCCCTCTTACGCTTGAATGAAGTGACTCCCTCGACGAAATCCTCCGTTTGCGAGGATGCAATCATTAGCGACTGCTCGAAATGCAGCTGAGTCTCGAAGAATGTAGAAGTGGACGCATCTAGCAGTTGCTTCGTCCCCTTTCTGCTGCTGACCGACCACTTGCCCCAATCTCTGGCAACCTCAATGGCCCTTTCTAGAAGGACACTGGAGTCGGCCAACTCATCGACTGCTCCATAATCGAGGGCCTGTTCGGCAGACCAAACTTCGGAGTTGAAGAAGAACTTGCGAGCCACCTGGTTCCCGACCAGTCTTGGGAGCAACCATGTCATCCCCCCGTCAGGTGAGAGCCCTAGTCGGAAAAACGCGGAGGCGAGCTTCGCCTCTGGAGAGCAGACTCTGTAGTCTGATGCTAGTGCCAAACCTAGTCCTCCTCCGGCTGCTGACCCATTGATGGCGCATACGAAAACCTTCTCAGAAGTCCTCATCCTCAAGAGAAGGGAATGTAGCTTATCGGTCATCTCCTGAACTATACTACCAATATTTTCATTCTCTATTGCATCAGAAAAGTCGTCCATGTTACCCCCAGAGGAGAAGAAGCGTCCAGAACCAGTGATTACTACTGACCTACAAGAGGGGTTTGCCATCACCTCTTGTAAACATGAGAGAAATGGGTCGAAGTGATCGGGGGAGAAGGTGTTCGAGGAGGCAGCTGGAGACAAAGTGACCACAGCTACCCCTCCGTCAAGCATGTCGGTGGAAACTGGCATGGCTCTCGAGCAAGGGCCACTCTATTGAATTGCATGAATATCATAAGATGTCGCAGGTTGGGTCGGCCATGCACGAACGCCGGCACCTGTACATCAATGGAAACTGGGTAGAGCCCAGTGGAGAGGGCTCTATCGAGGTAATCAATCCCACCAATGAGGAGGTGATTGGTTCCGTACCAGTCTCCAGCGATTCAGATGCTAATTCTGCTGTAGAGGCTGCTAGGTCAGCATTCACGGATTGGTCAACAACCGAGGTTAGCGAGAGAGTAGAATTCCTAAACAGGATTTCGGGCTTAATCAAGGATAGAAGCGAGAATCTAGCCGAGACAATTACTTCGGAGGTAGGGACACCTATAGAGTACTCCAGGATGGCGATGGTAGGTACTCCAAGGGTTGTTTCAAGGTCTTACGCGAAGATCCTAGACGGATACGTATGGGAGGAAGAGGTAAGGAACTCTCTCGTAATCAAGGAGCCGATAGGGGTGGTAGCTATGATTACCCCGTGGAACTTCCCCCTGCACCAGATAATCGGAAAGGTGGCGCCAGCTATCGCAGCGGGTTGCACGATGGTGCTGAAGCCATCCAAAGAGGCGCCCCTGAATGCATTCCTTCTAGCAGATATCCTGGATGATGTAGGCCTTCCTGATGGGGTTTTCAATTTGATTTCAGGTCACGGGAGAGAAATCGGAGAGACCTTGTCTAGCCATCCAATGGTGGATATGGTCAGCTTTACAGGATCTACAAGCGCTGGGATTAGGGTCTCGGAACTGGCAGCACCAAGCGTAAAGAGAGTGACACTGGAACTCGGTGGAAAGAGTGCGAACATAATACTGGACGACGCAGACATCCAACGAGCGGCAACTTCGGCGATTTACTCGTGCTTCGGAAACTCTGGTCAGGAGTGCTCGGCCCTTACTCGGCTTCTAGTGCCAGAGGATTATAGAGACGAGGTAGTGGAGGTTATCTCAAACAAGATCGGGAGGTACACTGTTGGAGACCCCATGGATGAGTCCAGCAGATGTGGCCCACTGGTCTCCAAGAGGCAGCAGGAAAGTGTTTCTTCATACATCTCTAGTGGAATCGAACAGGGGGCTACCCTAGTTGCAGGAGGAGAGGGGGTGCCAGATGGGCTTGAGTCTGGATTTTTCGTAAAGCCGACCGTCTTCGCGGACGTTACCCCGGATATGACCATATTCAGAGAGGAGATTTTCGGTCCTGTTCTATGCATCACCTCATACTCCTCAGAGGAGGAGGCAGTAGAGCTAGCGAACGATTCTGAATATGGGCTATCTGGAGGGGTCTGGTCTGGTGATGAGGAGAGAGCAATGAGAGTAGCCAAGATGTTGAGGACTGGTCAAGTCAGCATTAATGGTGGCGCCTTCAACGTTACTGCTCCTTTCGGGGGGTACAAGCAATCGGGACTGGGGAGAGAGTTAGGGGTCCACGGAATGGAAGAGTTCCTCGAAATCAAATCAATTCAGCGCTAGGTGATTAATTGGTCCCAAGACTGTTAATTATCTGTGGGACCAGCGGGGTCGGAAAATCCACTATGTCTACAAGTCTGGCATCTTCTCTTGGCCTTGCAAAAATAGCGTCCACGGACACGATTCGAGAGGTTCTGAGGACGCAGATATCATCCACTGCAAGACCTGCCCTACATCGTTCCTCTTTCGAGCCGGCTGGGGGTTCGGCTGCGGAAGATTGGAAAGAAACGGTTCAGGCCCTCTCAGGAGGGGTTTTGGCGGTAATAGAGAGAGCCATCTCAAAGGGAACTGACTTGCTTCTGGAAGGGGTTCATTATCTCCCAAACAAGGAGGTTATTGATCTCTGGAGGGAGGCTGGCGGTGTGGCCATCGGAGTTGTTCTCTATGTCTCCAGCGAGGAGAGGCATCGAGGAATGATAGCAAATAGAGAAAAGCACAACGGTAAGAAAGTGGACCACTATCTCGGTAATCTTGATCGGATTAGGGAGATTCAGGAGGAGCTAGTTCTATCGGGATCAGAGTTTGGTTGGCTGGTTATTGACCCTACCAAGGAGTCCGATTCAACCAGGTTGATCTCGAGCAGCTTGTGTTGAGTTGTTATTTTCCTACCCACTCTGCATCTGATCTATCCAGGAATGCCGTGACACCAATCTCCTTATCCTCAGTGTCGAAAAGGGCGACAAACTCAGAGCGCTCCATCAAGACCCCTTCGGAGAATGGTAGTTCCAATGCACCCCTTACTACTCGTTTTGCTACCTTCGTGACATGTGGGGACTTCTTGGAAATCTCCAAAGCTAGCTTCATGGTCTCTTCTTCTAGATTTTCGCTAGCCAAGATCCTGTTGACTATTCCCATACTAAGCGCGTCCTCTGCATCCACCATGCCGCCTGAGAGAACGATCTCCATGGCTCTCCCGTACCCTACCAGTCTGCATAGCCTCTGAGTCCCCCCTCCTCCAGGAATGAGGCCAAGGTTGATCTCGGGCTGGCCGAATGTTGATCTCTCTGAAGCGAGTCTGATATCGCACGATAACGCCAGTTCCGTTCCCCCTCCGAGTGCGAATCCATCGACCATAGCTATTGTTGGCTTAGAGACGTTCCAAACTGCCTCCCATGCATTATCCTCGAAGAATGGACGCACGTCATCAGAGTCCTTTCCAGCGAACTCGGAGATATCGGCGCCGGCTGCGAATGCGTGTGGCTTGGGCCTCTTTCCCTCCCTTGGTTCCGTAGGAGAAGCCCCTTTGATCACTACGCATCGGACATTATCATCTGAGTTTGCCCTAGCACACTCCTTTTTGATCGCCTTGTGTGATTCTGTATTTAGGGCATTTAGTTTGTCTGGTCTGTTTAGTGTCCAGACTGAAATGATTCCTCCTTTGGGGTTGGAATCATCTACCTCAACGTCCTCTACGGTCAATACATCTTGAGTCATGCAACGCCGAACGGGTCGTATCGCTTCAACGTATCACTTGACTAGTCATCTGCCCCAACCGGAGGCGGTATATCCGGGAGAGGGAGTGGTGGCATCGGCATCCCCTGAGGAGGAGGGTCATGGAAATCGTCATCTAATTCATTGTCTTGGATTTCATTAGTATCGGCTTGCATTCCTCTGGGGGCATCCAATGATACACGAATCTTTAGAATCCGCTCGTCATCAATTCTGAAGTATGAGATTCCCTGAGGAATCGAGGCATCGGGCTCTTCTGGCTCATACAACACAGCCAAACCGTGTCCCGGGATACTAGTCAGAGTCGAGAGGTCTTCACCATCCTCTATTTCAGTCCACTTGCCAGCTTCTTCGGCCATTCTCTTGGACATCTCCATCCGCCTTTCCTTGTGTAGCCTCTCTCTGAAAATCTCCCTCCTCTGCTTCTGCTGTTCTAGGTATCGATCGACCT
The DNA here is from genome assembly GCA_001629255.1 of Marine group II euryarchaeote REDSEA-S42_B7. GTDB lineage: Archaea > Thermoplasmatota > Poseidoniia > Poseidoniales > Thalassarchaeaceae > UBA36. Next base: position 37,828 of record LURZ01000001.1, on the reverse strand, counting down.
CAGCTTCTGCCTGAAGTTCGGGATCTGCTTTTGCGATGTGGACCCTGGCAGTGCCCTCTGCCTCTTCCACCTGGAAATCGGGTGAATCAGGGGCGTCCATGGAAATGGAGGGGGACTGTTCAGGCATGGATTGAGGCATTGGCAGTTCTGTAATTTCTGGCGCCTTCTGCCTGCCTCTGCTCCTTCGAATCTTTGATTCCCTGATTTCGCCAGTTTTCTCTTCAGAAAGGACCGGTGCAGGGAGTTCGATGTCCCCGAAAGTGGAGTCGGCCTCGATGACGACTTGACTCTCTTTGACAACGGAAGGTGCCGGACTCCTGCCTGTGAAAAGAATCATTGAGACTAGGAGGAGTATCAGGACCGCACCTGCGGCCTGCATTAGAAGTCCCTCTGGGACGATGAAAACGAGGTAAATTGGGATTGAGACCGCGGTCATTACGAACAGCAGGAGTCTGGTGGCGGTGACCATTACTCCGCCCAAGTAGGAGTGCTTCTATTCACTTTGACGGGGGATTCAGGAGTTCAGAAACTCCCTTTAGAGCGAATCCACGATGCGAGATGGTTGATTTCTCATGAGAAGACAGTTGGGCGCATGTCCTACCATTGGCTTCTTCGGGGATGAAAATGGGGTCAAAGCCAAAGCCAAAATCACCAGATATATTTTCTGAAATAAAACCTCTGCATATTCCTGTGGAGGTCAGTACAATCCGATTGTCTCCTGGACGAACGAGGAATAAGGTCCCGGAAAGCCCGAAAGAGAATCAATGAATAGGCCGGAGTCCTCGACAAGTAATGCCTCATTCTCAAATTCTGTACCCATTGTTAGCGAAACGGCTTGGTCCAGCTTAGATTTAGCAACCTCCTCAATTCCTTCTGCTTGTGGCTCGATTAGGTCTGGGACCTGACCCCCAATTAATAACTGCTCAATAACGAAACCTAGGGGAGAGAGTATGCCGTGTGCTTCGGTTACCTTATTTTGGTTACCTGTGACAAAGAGAATTCTCATTATCCCAACCTATCCATGATACCTGACCCTTCCCACGATCTTGTGAAATCTCTCAATGACATTGTTGGCACTCTCTGAATCGCTATTTTGGCACTCGTAATCCATGTAACCTTCGCACACTCTCTCGATTGCATCGGGCATGTTTGTGTGGCTTGAGCCCAAGCACTCCCTAAGGACCTGTAAATCGAGTCCGAAATGCTCCAATTCGGGAGATTGTCGAGAAAGTCCGAAGTCGATTAGATATAGATTATCTTCCGAGACCATTACATTGTGAGTGGTTAGATCTCCGTGTGAAATTCCCGTCTCATGTAATCTCCGAATCAAACCTCCCAGGGAATGTAGAATATCTTCAGAAGAGTCTTCTGACTTCAGAACGTCGTATAGGGTCTTTCCTTCGATCCTGGACAGCAACATTGTAGATTGGTCCGGTTCCATTAACATTAGATTCGGCGAGGGGAACCCAGCAGCAGATAGCCTGGATAGTACTCTGGCCTCTACCGCCATCCTCTGACGTGTCAGCCTTCTATCTAGGTCTGGATGTCGATATCTGCGAGGTCTGCGGTACTTTAGTACGGCCCTCCTACCAAGCCAAGAGCCAGCCGTTACGATTGCCTCGGCTCCTTCATGAAGTACAATTTCCGGCTTCCAAATGTGAATCGCTGGACACTCCATGCAAACCCGACACCAGATGAGTTGAAAGCGGTTGCACTCCGACGATCGGTCAGTCGATATGGTTCTGGACATGCCAGCTGCCCCGGTCCCGAGAGTTTTCTTGGGAACTTTTGGTTACTCCGACTCAGAGATAGAGAAAGAGGCAATAAGGCTTCAATATGCAATCAAGCAGCCGATGAGATGGAGTATCGAGATCTGTAAGTCATTGGCTCCTCTGACTCTAGAAATAAATCGAATAAAGAAAGAGAAGGATGTTTTCCTAATTGCCCACTCCTACCAGACCCCTGACATCACATATGGTGTTGCAGACTCAGTAGCCGATAGTTACGCCCTTTCAAAGGAAGCAAGAGATGCCCATCAGCAGACCATACTTTTCTCAAGCGTCAGATTTATGGCAGAGACTGCGAAGATAGTCAGTCCCGAGAAGACTGTGTTGCATCCATCCCCAGATGCAGGCTGCTCACTGAGTGACAGCATTGAGGCTGGAGACGTAGTCAGATTGAAAGAAGAGAATCCTGGAGTACCAGTAGTTTGCTACATTAATACCAGTGCTGCTGTTAAGGCCGAGTGCGACGTTTGTGTTACCAGTAGCAATTATCTTAGAATCTGCGAAAGATTACCAGGAGACAAGTTGATTTTCGTACCGGACAAGTACATGGGAAGACACCTTCAGCAGTCGCTCCAAGGTCGCAAGGAAGTTATTCTGTACGATGGAGAATGCGAGGTCCATGCAGAGTTTACTGGCCCCAAGATAAGAAACTGGAAGAGTAGCATGGCCGAGAACGGGATCGATCTTGTGGTTCTGAGTCATCCCGAGTGTGACTCAGAAGTGCTAGACGAAAGTGACTTTGTAGGTAGTAGCGAGTTATTGATGAACGAGGCTATTCGACTCGCGAGCGTAGGAAAGAAGGACATGATGCTAATCACTGAATGCGGCACCGCAGACAGGGTTCTCGCTGAGACGGAAGACAACCTGAATCTGATGGGTGCCTGCGTAATGTGCAGGCACATGAAGAAGACTCAGTTGGAGGACATACTACAGGCACTGATGGATCCCACTAAAGATCAGATTGTGGATATCCCAGAGGATACGATAAGAAGGGCCTCTAGGAGCCTGGATGAGATGTTCAGACTCGCTGAGTGACTATCTTGGCCCCATATGACTGGAGCGTCCATAGGAAAATGAGCGGAATCATAGCGAGTATCGAGGCTTGTAGGAGAAGAGAGTTGCGGGGCTCTATTGTATCGATGAATGAGTATACCAGTAACTGCTTCTCTCCTTGGTCATTTACTTCTATCCAGGCTAGTCGGTCCAGCAATATCTGAGGTTGAAACTGATCAACATCATCGTCGAAGGTGTGCTGTCTAGTCTCCGCAGATTCGATGTAGTAGACGTAAACGTCATTGTTCCTAAGTGAGTCTTGAGATGTGGAGATGATGCTATCTCTCGTTACTTGGAGGAATGCGACCTTCCCCTCCCCTATACTAGGAGAGGATGAGTCCCACCTAGGGTTAGAAATCAAAGTCTGATTGATCGATGATGTGTCAACTATGATTGTCCTATTGAAGGGACCGACATTTACAGTCGCGACTAGCCAATTCGAGTCCATTACCAGTTCAACTATGGTGGAGTTCCCGAAATCTAGCAAAGCACCAGAGTTCCTGATTGACTCTTCTATTCTTTCTGAGGAGCGGGGATCCAATAGGATGGTTAGAGTCAGATCAGAGTCTGCCGAAGTTATGTTCACAGTAGGGCCGGAGGGGGAGTTCTCGGAAAATGCCACTAGTGGACCCGAAGAGGCGATTACCGAGGAGTTCGATACAGACTCTAGAATTCTAATAGATTGATCACTGGTGTCCATTATTCTTAGACTCTCGTTGGATAGCATTGCTATGTATCCAGTACCGCTGGAAGATGAGGAAATAGAAATGTCGATCAGATACTCTGCTGACGACTCACTGAAAATTGGTTCGAGTATTCCAGCCCCTGAGTCATGACGGAAGTAGTCGACTCTGAATTCATCATAAACTGCGAAACTGTTCCCTGAAGAGACGACTTGAGGCGGACTTTCCCATGTCATTCCTCCCAGTGTTCTATTTGTTTTTGATATGACGTTGGTAGCCGTAATCGAAATTTCCTGGCCAGAGTCCTCAATCCAAATCAACCACTCTCCTGAACCAGAGGCTGATGTAGGAGATTCAGCTTCGTCGATGGATATCTTCTGATGAGTGACGTCCCACAATAGAACTGATCCTGTTAAGAGGATTAGTGCCAGAATAATCGCGCCTGTCTGGTTCTTGCCTGGTTCTTTAATTGGGTCAAGAGACTTTGTGAGTGAGTTTAGGCTGCTTCTTACCGATCCTCTCGGGTTATCCAGTACACGTGCTAGTCTCCTGGTGAAAAGTCTCTCATCGGCCATTTTCCATATTGGCTCATGTGTTCTTGAAGTGATGTATACAGCCAGAATGCCAACCACCATTCCTCCGATTATGTCTAAGAACCAGTGGATTCCGAGATATATTATCGCCACAGAGGTCAGGGCAATGAAAATGATGAGGAAGTATCGGAACCTGTTCCACCTTCCATCCTCATCCCATCTGTGCATCGTTAGCCAAATCGCAAAGGGTAGTCCGATGTGGAGGCTGGGCATCCCATTTGTGAATGGATCGATTCTATTGAACCAATTATGAATTTCAGGCGTCAGGTCATATGCTACAGTCTCCATGCCTTGGATGTAATTTCCTGTAACTTTGACATTCAGGAACAGGTAGAATGGTATTGCAAGGATGTACACCCAAAACATGGAAAGAGAAACTCTGTCAGCCATGTGCCTATCGTCAAAGTATATTGGATAAATGAAGGATGAGAAGATTGCCGTCATGAATCCCATTACGTAAAAATGAGTCATGATTACGTCCAAGAAATCGCTCCTGAGTCCCTCTTGAACCCATAGGGAAGCATCACCTTCTATCGCATAAACTAAGAAAGTCATATCCAGCTGAGTGTTTGCCATCAAAATCCTGTCCAGACCATCGAGTAGGTCCTTCCAAAGATAGACTGAGAAGACTACTATCATGTGCGCCCAATATCGTCTGAACATATCGATGAATCCATCCAGGCTGATCCTTGCGTATTTGGGCTTGAACAGAGGCATCATTGCTATGCTGATCAGAATAGCACCTGTCACCCAGGTGATGTAGATGCCTGTTTCAGCAACCATTACGGACTCTTGGGACTGTGACTATGTCATCAATTCGACGCAAGGATTGGACGTTAGATAATCCTTAGAGAACGTTGTGACCCCTTCTCGAGCTGCTCAACGATTCCTTCTACTATCGATTTGAATGCCTTGGCTGTTTCTCCCTCCGGCTCTGCAATGATTCGATGCACTCCATCATCTCCTCCTCTGACTATTCCGGGATCGAAAGGGAGGGAACCTAGGAAGGGGACCTCCAATTCTCTGGATGATTCTTCCCCCCCGCCCGACTTGAAGACATCCAGAGTGACTTCCCATCTTCCGTCTTTGTCCGATTGGCAGTTAATAGGCACCCCTCCCGGACCCATTATTGAAACCTTAGAGTTAGGTTCAGACTTGCCTCTGATAGTATAGCCGCTCATATTCTCTACAACTCCCAAGACCGGAACTGAGATTGTTTTGGCGAAGTTGATCGATTTCCTACTATCTAAGAGGGCGACTTCTTGAGGAGTAGTCACGATAACTACACCATCTATCCCCGGGAGGCTCTGGCTAACTGTCAATGGTTCATCACCAGTTCCAGGTGGGAAGTCGATAATTAGAGCGTCTAGTTCCCCCCATGCCACGTCACCGATGAACTGCTGAATCGCTCCCAACTTTATCGGCCCGCGCCAGATTACCGGCTTGTCTGGATCCTCAAGTAGGAAGGCCATTGAAATCACTTTGACTCCGGCTGGCCCTTCGGCCGGATGAATCTGGCCGTCTTCGACATTCAGGTCTGCATCTTCGAGACCTAACATCTTAGGCACGTTTGGGCCTGTAATATCAATATCCATCAGCCCGACCTTCTTCCCCTCGCGCGCTAGAGAAAGGGCTAGTCCGGTGGCAACCGTTGATTTTCCGACCCCTCCTTTGCCCGAGAGTACCATGATTTTGTGTTTTATCTGCTCGTCCATCTTACCGATTCTCATCTTCCTCTGCATCTGCTGGTATGCCTGTTCCATCTGGGCTCTCTGCTCGTTTGATGCCTCTGAATTGCCTGGTTCCGAAGAAGATCCGGCAGGATGATGAGACACGGGAGAGTCAGCCATAGACATCCGTTCGAAGGGATATTATTGAAACCTATTCTGAAGAGATTTAGACTATACCCTGTATTGTGAATCCGTTAATTAGTCCCTACCGCATCCTGGATACGTGCGACTCCTGTTCGTTTGCGTTGGAAATACATGCAGAAGTCAGATGGCTGAGGCTATTGCTAGAGATTTGGGGCATAGCGCATCTTCTGCTGGAACTCATCCTCCAGAAGACAGAGGGGTGGCGCCAAATGCCTTGATAGTGCTTGAAGAAATTGACATCGACACCAGGGGCCTTCATCCTAAATCTGTAGATTTTGTCGATCCAGAAGACTTTGACAAAATAATCAGCATGGGGTGTGGCGTTAGTTGTCCGGCCCTACCAATTGACGAGGACTGGGGGCTGGAAGACCCATTTGGTAGAGAGATTGAAGCCTATAGAATTACGAGAGATGAAATTAGAGCGAGAGTGAACGCAATTATTGACAGGGGTACCGACGCTTAGAAAAGCCGGTCGGTCCTGCAAAAGCCTGCGCGAGTGTAGTGTAGCGGTTATCACCCCACGTTGCCAACGTGGGAACCCGGGTTCAAATCCCGGCACTCGCACCATTCTATTCCAGTTCTGAATTCCTTAGGATATTGATGAAAGCCCCGACCCCTACAGCAAGCAATGTCACGAGTGAGATCAGAATTATTCCAGTAGAGTTAGAAGAAATCCAAGAAGTCCCCGATTTTACGGAGTCTGACTTAGTAATGGTGACATTGTGTTGTTGGTCTTGATCCGCGGTCGTGGAAAGGAAGATGTCAGTCGCTCGGATGAGCAATGTCATCTCCCCTTCGCTGAGAGAAGACCTAGCCGAGAATGCCAATGAGAATACCCCGTCATTAGCCATCCTATCGGGACCAATACCGTTGTCCGACATCAACTGCCATACCTCTGACTGACCAATGGGGGCAAGTCTTCCTATCTTTGCCTGGGCGGAGGAGACTCCATCGAAGTCCTGAATGGTGGCCTCAAGGGTATAATTCAACTCGCCTCCTGAGTTAAGTGACGTGACTTTATCGACTGGATTCCCATCCCTCAGGATTGTAAGATTAGTGATGGAGGGGGGTTGATTCCCGATGAGGACCTCCCAGGAGACATACTTGGGGGAATTTGGAAGGAACCCGACCATGTCGTAATTTCCGTCGATCTCGCATCTCCATTATGCTGCCATTCCCAGACAGATTCGACGGGCTCGGGCGATAATTCGACCATTGAACCGCCCATGGACTGTAGGTTAACTGAAACAGACTTGATTCCGTGGCCATCATAGGCACCTAGGTGAACTTGTACCTCATCACCTCTGAAGGCGCTGTCAGGAGTGAAGTCAAGATGAATGAGGCGAGGTGGTGCATTGGAAATCTGAATGCTGACGTCCTGTTGATTTGTAACCCAATAATCCTCCATTATTACAGAGATTGGGAGATTGCCGCTTTGGAGGCCGTTATGGACGATTCTCGCCGTCCAGACATCATCGTGAATAACAAGATCGCCGGAAAGCCCCGAGTCTGAGAGTTCGATAAGCCCCATACCGATAGAAGAAAGGTCCACTATCACTGATTTCGTATCTGTATCTGTGTCATCGATAGAAATCTCCAGGTGAGCAATGCCCCCCTCCGAAGATAGGACAGACTCGCGGAATCTTACCGAGGACTCCGAGTTGCTGGAGAGCATGGGAGGGGTGTTCTCATCGAAAGTGACTATCGAAGGGGAAAGAATCCTATCCACTCTCTGCTCTTCTGTAAGGGAAATCTCGGAGTTGTCACCTATGTCCAATGTTACTACTCGACTGACTTCGTTCAGCAATCCAGAAAGTGGCCCCTCGTTGATGATGCTCCCATTCGCCGAGTTGATGCCTCCGAATATACCATGCCACTCAGCTACTGAAATCTCATGACCATCTATGTATGCGATTTTGCTGTTGGTTACGGATACTTCCAGAGTCATTTCCCTATTGCCTATGAGTTGGAAACTATCTCCTATTGCCAATATCTGAGGGCATACCCCGGTCTCTCTAGAGATATGGTTAGAGAAGATGGCGTTCGCTTCGGGAGAATCTGGATTCTGGATTATAGGGGAGTTCTCGGGGAACTCGTCCTCTGTAGATCCATTGTCCTCGACATATGTATAACGAATCGTTCGATTCATCCAGTCCTCTTGAGGGACTACATACTCATAGGTCAGGTTGTGCTCAGCTCCCCACTCCTGGTCTATTGGGCCGAAAGGCGTGGCAGAGACGTTGAACCAAAATTCATTCTGGATTTTGTCAGCCTCGAAAAGGGTCCCAGTCGCATTACCGTAGACATCAGATTCTACAATCCTGCGCACTAGACCAAAGGAGCCCTCAGCATCACCATCGTAGGTACCATCGACAATTATTGTGTCAGCAACGGTCTCTCCGCCTTCGGACTGCATGTGAATGATAGGGATGGTGCCATTGACCTCGATGTATGGGGCCTCATCTGAGGCTGTGAAGTCGAACTGCCCGCTTCCGAAAATCCTAGAGTACTGGTCAGTCCTGATGCCCTCTTCCCATTTATCCCTGAGTATTAGCTCTTCCAAATCAAAGGAGAAGAACTCGCCTGCTGCAGATATTCTGGCAGATGCATTGGCTTCAATCTGGATATCCTGGAGTCTCCGAAAGCCATCCTCGTCCCAAGTCTCGAAGTAAAGCAAGAATACCTCTCCAAAGACTCCTCCGGAGCTCTCGTTATCTCCGCCATCGATGGAAATCCATCCATCTCCCTCGAACCTCATCCTCTCAGTGATCTTGGCATCTTTGAATGACCTTAGAACATAAGCATCCTTGATCTCCGCGTTAACTATCGCTCCCTCATCGCCTTCATCGATCGAAATCGCGATGTGTCCAGAACCAGCCATCTCGAAGTCTTGGCTGATTAGTTCGGTTCCATGATAGGTCTCATTTAGCCAGATTCTGTCTAAACCAAGATCTATTGCTGCTCCCTGAGAGCCATCCGCCATATCTAGGTTTAGAGTACCATTACCTAGTTCATTGGACTCCAAGACGTCCCCAGTTCTCTTTTGCCAGCCTCTACCCTCGAAAGTGACTCCCTGACTATCCCCCTCCATTCCTGAAAGTGACCAATTTGTTTCTCTTGTGACCTCATGATCTGAGATTGGTTGGTTCCAGTTTGTAATATTCAGCGAGCGGCTACACGAGGCAACCGGAGATTGAACAGATATCCCGACATAATCCCCGAACTGAGGCTGTTCTTCCAGAATTATTTCTATCTCACCTCCAGCCATGAATATCGAGGAGTTCTGTCCAGACGATTGTAAGGAGCCTCTGGTATGCTCGACACTAGTGTTCACTTCCTCATGTGATATGGAGTCAGAGAGTGGTGGGTCGAAAACTACCCGATACCTGTGGACAAGAGAAAGCTCGGAACCTCCATCCCCTGAGAAGTCCCATTGCTGATCCCAATCTGCAAGGATTTCACAACTGTTGATTTGCCCTTCCTCTGCCCAAACTAGTGACGAGGGTACACAAACCGCTAGCATCGAGAGCACTATGGCTATCGAGTAGGCTCTGGTCATGTTGTCCTCCGCACACTGCGGCATTTCAAACAATTCCTGGCATGACTGCTAGCACCACTAGAACAATGGCTCCTCATAGTCGTCGTCCACCCCTGACCTCTCTCTCCAAAGACCTGCAGGCATACCGTCATAGATATCAGCATATGGATCCTCCTCTCCCTTGTCTTCATTCTGAACAGCCAAGTTGGCGAAGTTCTCAGCGTTTGCTTTGAACTTCCAGTAGTGAATTCTCCACTCCCTTCCATCCCAGAGGGTGGTCTCCTCGGACTCCGTGGTCAACAGATCATAGTCCTGCAACTGGTAGAACATGTTCCTGTCTGTTGGCTCGAGTGCATTATCGATAATTCTGTTTGAGAAGCCGAAGAAGCCCAATGCATGTTCTGCTATTGACTCAGCCACATGAGTCTCCATAGTGACATCCACCTTGCTCTTGATGGCATGAGTAAGCTGTGCTAGCGTTAGTCCCATCTTCTCACCGGCTCGCTATGGAGGCCGAGGTTATTTCAAACATCTTGCTAATTGCTCTATTTCTATGGCTCAACCCGCCCGAAGTGGTTAATCTGTGCTCTCTTCTCGAGCAACCATGGATGAGCCCGGCAGCCATACTTTCCTCGCACTTGAGGAGTCGGAAAGTGCCCCTTGGGATATCGTAATACTGCAGATTCCTCTTGAGATGACTTGCAGTTACGGAGAAGGAACTCGTCGCGGCCCTAGGGCATGCATCGAAGCAAGTGCTCAGGTAGAGTTGCATGACTCAATTCTCTCAGAAGATCTGCCGAGTGGGGCACGAATTCACACTGCGGCACCATGGTCCTCTGAGGCGCCAAGCCTCAGGGAACAATTGGACTCCATCGGAGAACATGTTAGACCATGGTTTACTGGGCAGGAGTTCCCTCTGGTTCTTGGGGGCGAACATGGGATACTACTTCCGATTCTGGAGAATTTACACCAGCACCCTTCAGTTAGGGACATTTCAGAACTGACAATAGTTCAGATTGACGCACATGCTGATCTGAGGGAGGAGTTGAATGGAGAGAGGTTTTCCCATGGGACAGTTATTCGTCGAGCTCTGGATTTGGGGGTGGGCAGAGTCATACAGATTGGGGTTAGAGCATACAGTCATGAAGAAGAAGAGGCGATACAGAACGAAGATAGAGTTGAGGCTTGGTTCGCAAGAGATCTACTATCCATCGTTGATGGGAGGCTAGTATGGGAGAGTTTAGTGGAGAGGGTTTCAAGCATCTCTGGCCCAGTTTGGCTAACCTTCGACGTTGATGGTCTTGATGGTTCACTAGTTCCAGCAACAGGGACACCAGTTCCAGGGGGATTGAGTCACTGGGGTTCAGTAGAATTGATTGAAAATCTATTCGCATCTGGGAATTGCGAAGTTGTTGGTGCGGACGTAAACGAAATCGTTCCAGGGACTGAGGGTTCATTGACTGAGTTCAGTGCGGCACTTATCGCGACGAAGATAGTGGCGTGCCACATAGCCAATTCTGAGACCAAAATAGGAGAATAATTGTACGTTATTGCCCCTACAGCGGCGCATGCGCCGCTGGATAGCGACAATTCTGGTTGCTTCATTTGCACTTGCATCTGTTTCACCTGCAGTATCGGCCCAGATTAGCCAACCGGATATTATCCAGGAACACTGGTACCACTCATATGCTACACTTACCCTCGACCTAAATGCATGGGCGGATGAACATCCAGATATCGTGAACCTGCTAGTTGTAGGCGAAACAGAACTTGGAAGAAATCTCTGGATGTTACAAATTTCAGATTGGAGTCTGGAGGCCAAGCCAGATGGAACTGCCAAAGAAGTGGTGTACATCGACGGCGGCCATCATGGTAACGAGCATTTGGGGACGGAGTTGGCATTCATCACTGCAGAGTATTACATCGAGGGGTGGTCTGATGGTGAGCAGGATGTGATAGATGTTCTTTCAACTACCGAGTTGCACATCCTAATCATGCTGAATGCAGATGGAAATGACTTTGATACCAGATGGAACGTGAACCAAGTAGACCTGAATAGAAACTACGATCATTACTGGAACACATGCCCTACCACTCAGCCAGGGAGCTCTGCATTCAGTGAGTCAGAGACTCTTGCAAATTCAATTTACATGAATGATGTAGTTCCTGATGCAGATTTGTACGTCACGATGCATACCGGAGTTTGGATTATGCTGTATCCATGGGGGAAATGGCCAGAGCAACCTCCTGACTGGGAGATGTATCACCACATTAGAGACGAAGTGAACTCGAACATTTCGGACATTCCTATTCGAAACGCGAACCAAGGCCTATACCCGAATTGCGGCACTAGCCGAGACTACGGCTATGGTGTCATGGGCTACCCGACTTTCACGTTTGAGACTGATGACGAGCAGTTCCTGCTTGGGACGGTTGAGTCGGTATCTGATAGGCTGGCTGAGGAGCTGGATGTGATGTTGTATCTGATTGAGAATGTCTGGTACTGGAGAGCTCGTCTCTTCATTGATGCAATGGTGATAGAAAGGGGGGGCGAGGTCCGCCTGGAGGTGTCCAACCTCGGGAGAGCGAGTACCGGTAACGCCACCTTGACGTATGTTACAGAGGAGAGAACATGGTTCCCAGTCGGAGATGATCCAGGAAAATCGCCCTGTGAGATTGAGGGTCTTGGATTCAACTACTCTTCTCCTGGGTGTGGATTCGGAGTGAACGCCACCAACAGCACGGAGTCGATTCTTAACTTCGGAGATGCGCCTATTTCTGATGGCCAAGGAGCTTTCCACCTATTCTACCAGAAGAGAGTGATAGATGCTTCGGGGTGGATCTCGGAACCTGTCAACGATTCAATCATCGAGGATAGGCCCAGTAGAAACGCGGCCCTTCCATCGCCATCGGTATTTCTTAGCATAGCCTGCATTTTCCTGGCTGCATTAGGCAAGAGAGAGGTCAGAGTTGAAAAGCACTAGTATTATTTTGACTCTGAAAGTGTATTTTTTAGTAGGAATTGTTTGTAAACCGGTTACTAACCGGCTATTTGGGGCTAAATATGAATATAGCAAGCAGTGAATTTACAGAATTAGGATCGCAAATGGTTCTCCCTCTCTTCGAAGGGGTCGATAAGGCGCCAAACAACTCCCTAAGCGGGCTGAGTAGGAGTCAACGTAGTCTGGTGAAAGACGCCCTCTCATCTGGAAGCTTCGACGGGAAGAAAGGCAAGAGGATGACGCTTTGGACTCCAGGGTGCAATATCGTCCTGGTCGGCATGGGGGAGAAGGATTCTCTCGGACACAAGAGGGCTAGGAATACTGGTGCCAGGCTGATAGCTTCCATGTCCAAGAAGAAGGGCATCGACGTGACGGTGAGATTCACCTCAGGTTGGTCGGTGGAGAGGATGATCGACTTCGCCGAGGGTATGCTGCTTCGAGACTACGAGTTCCTGGAGCATCAAGAGTCACCCAAGGATCACATATCTGACCCTTGGAACGTGTCTTTCCAAGCAAGCTCGAGGTATCAGGAGTCATTGTCCCGAGGGCTAAACAAGGTAGGTTCAGTGGCGGAAGGAGTCCATCTAGCAAGGGACTTGGGCAATGAGCCTGCAAACGTGCTTTACCCAATGGAATACGCAAAGAGAGCGGAGGATTGGGCCAAGGACAAGGTCAACGTAGAGGTAGAGGTATACGATTGGGAGAAACTGCAAGAGCTCGGCATGGGAGGACTGATCAACGTTGGCAAGGGGAGCGATCGAAAACCCTGCATGGTCCTATTCACATTGAATCCGCATGCTGATGAAGGAGTGCAGCGGCCCTGTATTGTAGGGAAGGGAATTACATTCGACACCGGTGGAATTTCGATCAAGCCCACTGGAGGGATGTGGGACATGAAGTACGACATGTGCGGAGCTGCGACAGTATTCGGCCTAATGCACTCGCTACACGCCACCGGATATCAGAGGAGGGTGAACGGAATCGCTTGCCTAGCGGAGAATATGCCCGGGTCTGGGGCTTACAGGCCCGGCGACGTTTTCAAAACGTACTCTGGGAAGACGATCGAGGTGTTCAGCACTGATGCCGAGGGCAGGAATGTTCTGGCTGATGGACTATGGAAGGCGGGCGAGTTAGACCCAGAATACATCGTGGATCTTGCGACGCTTACCGGAGCAGTGGTTGTTGCCCTAGGGAACCAGATATCGGGAATGTGGGCGAACGATGAGGGGATTGCAAAGAGGCTCAAAGCGGCTGCAAAGAGGAGCGGGGAGCCTGTCTGGAGGATGCCTCTTAACGCTCAGTTCCGCAAGTACATGACCGACTCTGCATTCGCTGACATCAGGAACGGCTCGATTGGAGGCAGGGCAGGCTCCTCTAACACTGCTGCATCATTCCTAGAGTTCTTTGTTCCGACTAGGGGATTCGAGGAGGATGCAGAGAAGATTCCGTGGGTGCATCTAGATATCGCTGGAACTGCATGGGGACCTGGATCTAAGGCTCGTTCGGAAGGGGCGAACCCTCTCTTCCAATATGGCACATCTGGTGTCCACGTCAGGACCCTACACAGACTGATTACCGAGGATTGATCAGTCCTCTTCTTCCTCGGAGTCAACGACCTCGAAGTCTGCATCAACGACTCCATCGTCACCGCTATCGTCCTTTTCCTCGGCCATCTCTGCAGCCGCGGCTTCGTACAGTTTAGTTGAGATAGAGTGCATTGATTCCTCCAGTTCTGACATCTTTGCCTGGATTGCAGCCTCATCTATTTCCTCCAGTGGAACAGGAGTCTCGTCCTTGACTATCAGAGCCTCGAGTTCGTCCAGCTTCTCTAGGACTGGCTTGGTGTCTTCATCGGCGAGTTTCTCCTCGTTCTCTTCTATCATCTTCCTAGTCTGATAGACTACGCTGTCTGCAGAGTTGCGCATCTCTACCTTAGCCTTCTTCCTCTTGTCCTCTTCTGCAAACTTTTCGGCATCCTCTATTTTCTGCCTAATCTCATCCTCGGAAAGAGAGGTTTGGCTCTCTATCTTGATCGATTGTTCGGTTCCTGTTCCCAAGTCCTTAGCGGAAACGTTGACTATCCCATTTGCATCTATATCGAATGTTACCTCAATCTGCGGGATACCCCTTGGTGCAGCTGGGATCCCCATCAGGTGGAAACGTCCCAAGGTTATGTTGTCCTTGGCAAACTCTCTCTCACCTTGCAATACATGTACCTCTACGGCAGGTTGGTTATCTGCTGCCGTAGAGAAAGTCTCAGACCTACGAGAGGGAATGGTGGTGTTTCTCTCTATCATCGTAGTAGTAACCTCTCCCAAAGTCTCGATTCCCAGAGTGAGGGGCGTGACGTCCAGTAACAGCACGTCCGTGACTCCCTCGTCTCCAACGATGATTCCAGCTTGGAGGGCGGCACCCATGGCCACCGCCTCATCGGGGTTTATTCCTTTGAATGGGGCCTTACCGACCTCCTTCTCAATCGCTTGCTGAACAGCGGGAATCCTAGTTGAGCCGCCTACTAGCAGGACCTTGTCGACATTTCCCTTCTTGATTGAAGCATCCTTCATTGCCTGACGGGTCGGAGACATAGTCCTCTCAACAAGAGACGCTGTAAGCTTCTCAAACTTCGAACGAGACAGGGCCATGTCTAGATGCTCTGGCTGACCATCGATCATTGTGATAAATGGTAGATTAATCTGGGTGGATGGTGTTGTGGACAGTTCTATTTTGGCCTTCTCGGCGGCTTCTCTGATCCTGCTCATTGCCTGTAGATCCTTCTCTAGTTCTATTCCAGTGGATTTCTTGAACTCGGAGACTATCCAATCCATAACCGCCTCATCGAAATCGTCACCACCGAGTCTGTTATCGCCGCTAGTTGCTTTAACCTCTATCTGAGGTTGACCGTCGACCTGGTAAATCTCTAGAATGGACACATCGAAGGTACCTCCCCCCAGGTCGTAAACCAAGACCGTTTGGTCTTCTTCCTTGTCGACTCCGTAGGCCAGTGCTGCGGCAGTCGGCTCGTTGATTATTCTGAGAACCTCTAGTCCTGCAATCCTACCCGCATCCTTGGTTGCCTTTCTTTGTGCATCGGAGAAGTACGCTGGGCAAGTGACTACAGCTTGCTTGACCTCGGTACCCAAATATTCCTCTGCATCTGACTTCAGCTTCTGAAGAACGAATGCCGATATCTCCTGAGGCGAATAGTTGTCCCCGTCTATTTCTTGCGCCCAATCTGTTCCCATCTCTCTCTTTACTGAAATTATTGTCCTCTCAGAGTTAGTCACGGCCTGCCTCTTGGCAGTGACACCTACCAGCCTCTCCCCTTCCTTCGAGAAGGCGACTACGCTGGGAGTGGTTCTGGAGCCCTCCGAGTTCGGTATCACTACCGCTTTTCCTCCTTCTATAGTTGCAACACAACTGTTTGTCGTTCCTAGGTCAATTCCAATTACTGCTGATCCCATTTCTATTTCTCCTGATTTTTTTCTCAAACTACTTCAGTTCGAATGTCATGTCCAGTATGCCGTTGTTAATTTCCCACTGGAAATCTCCAGAGGAGGCTTGTGGAAGTACGAAGTTCCTGAATGGTCTAATCTGATTCTTCCTTAGCAATTGCAGCACCTCGCCTCCACCTGTAAGGCTAATTTCGAGGTTATCCCGATCTATATCCTCGTACCTGGAAACATCGATAGTGACGTACATCTCGTTTTCCTTGATGTATACATCATCGGAAGAAATTGAGTTGTCCTCGTCTGAATTATTACTTTCGTCGACGTCTACTCTGACCTCCGAGACTGATGGCTTGATGTGAATATCCAATCCCATCTTCTTGAGAAACTCGCCAAGACCCTGGGGGCCGCTCAGCATAGATTCGAAGTTCTTCATGAACTCCTCGGGATCGGAATCTACACCTAACTTGACCTCGTCCATCGAGACTTTCTTTGGGTCAATCCCCAGCTGTTCAAACTGGTTCCTTACTTGCTTAATCAGAGATCTTAGCACATCAACGTCCACTGGCATACCCATTCGCTCGAACATTCGGGCCATTTCATCCATTGCCTCTTCATCGAAATCGTCCCAATTTTCTTCTGTCATTGTATCACTAGTTAACCTTGAGTTGTATAGTGGGAGACGGAGGGGGTATTTGAATCAAACGGGAGGAGGTTGACCGAAATCGACCTAGAACCCGATGATTGTATTGAAAACGGGGTCTTCAGTGGCCATTGCACCATGGTAGACTCAGATTACGATTTGGCTATTGAGGATACTGATAGAATACATGGAAGAACCGCGCTTGTAAACAACGTCAGGGCGGCTTCATCTCTAGCCGGGGCGATTCGCTCTACGCTAGGACCCAAGGGCCTCGATAAGATGCTTGTAGACGCTGACGGAACCGCATTGGTGACCAACGACGGGGTAACTGTTCTGGAGACCGCCAATGTCGAGCATCCCACGGCTAGGATGTTGATCGATGCCTCTTCATCGCAGGATCGTTCTGCGAGGGACGGAACCACCACCACGGTCCTATTGATTTCGGAGATGCTCCAGAATGCCCTGGAATTGGTGAGGATGGGCGTACATCCATCAATAATTGTCAATGGATACTCCTTGGCGCTGGATGAGGCTATTTCTGAGATTTCAAGGGTTTCTAAGACCTCCAATCAGAGTCAGAAATTCCAAGTTATTCGAACTTCACTACAAGGCAAAGGAGATTCGTCGCTATGCGACATCTTGTCTGATTTAGCAATCGAGGCTGCAGACTCGCTAATCGATTTAGGGGATGGAGACGATATTGAGAGGATGTTTGTGAAACGTCTCCAGATTAAGGAAGGCGGAGTTATGGATAGCTCATTAGAAAGAGGCTTGATGTTGCTAAAGTCCAGAGTCGATATATCCACTGAGGCAAATTCTGACGGAGGCCGTATAGCAATTATCGATGGCGGCCTGGATAAGCAGAAATTAGAGATTAGCGCGTCTATCGAGATTAGTAGTCCGGGGACTCTCCAGGATTTCCACAGAAGATCAAGGCAGAACTTGCGAAAGCAAGTGGATCACCTCGAGGCAATGGGAGTTGATTTGCTGGTAGTAAGGGAGGGGATTGATGACGAGGCGGTTTCCATGCTCACGGATTCTGGAATTACTGCATACAGGAGGTTCGAGAGGGAGGACATGGACTTGCTTTCCCGGATTACCGGTGCAACCCCAATCAGAAAGGCTGAGGTTTTGAGCGCAGACGATATCGGGAGCTACTCGAAGAGGTCAGAAGAGGTCGTCTCCGAAGTCAAGCACACACTCATTGAGGGCTTAGGAGGAGGCATGACTCTGGTCATTAGGGGGTCGACTCCGGAGATTAGGGATGAGGCGATTAGGATTTTCGATGATGCAATTGGAGTTGCCCACCGACTCAACAGCAAGCCAGGAGTACTTCCCGGTGGAGGGGCCATTCAAGCACACCTAGCTGGTCATCTCAGAGCGTTCTCGCAGACCCAGTCCGGGAGGGAACAGCTTGCCATAGAGGCATATGCCTCTGCTCTGGAGTCTATTCCTAGGATTCTCGCTGAGAATGCGGGGAGGGATCCCGTGGAAGTCATCCTCTCCTTGTCGGCTGACCAGAAGGATAGCGGGGCGTGGGTTGGCTTTGACTTGCAAAGTGGAAAAAACTGCGATATGGAAGAGTTGGGTATTCTGGACACAGAATTCGTGGTTAGTAACGCCTTGTCGGCGGCCACGGAGGCTGCAATCGGCGTTCTAAGGATCGACGATGTCCTCTGGGCCAGGACGGACCCAAGTACACCAGATTGGGAGAGTTCAGAGGACTAGCTCCCGGAAATTCCTCTGAGCATCTCATCGACCATCGACTCTAGGTCGAAGCGAGGGCTCCACCCCCACTCTCTCTCTGCCACCGTCCCGTCTATTGAGTCGGGCCATGAGTCAGCATACTCCTGTCTTACATCGGGAACGAAGTCGCAGGTGAACCCTTCAACCCGATCTGAAATCGCATTTGCTAGTTCCTCCGCCGAGAATGAGAGGCAGGGGATGTTGTAGCCTGCCCTCGAATCGCCCAGAAGATCGTCTTCTGCATCCATGAGTGTGAGCGTGGCTTCGATTGCATCATCCATGTATAGCATTGGGAGACGGGTAGCTGCTCTGACGAAGCATTCGTAATGCCCAGAATCGAGAGCTGCATGGAATATCTCTACTGCATAGTCGGTAGTGCCACCTCCGGCAGGGGCTTTGTAGGAAATGAGTCCTGGATACCTAATCCCCCTAGTGTCGACTCCGTGACTTCGTCTGTATTCCCTGGCTAGAGCCTCTCCGCTAACCTTAGTCTCACCATAGACAGTGGTGGGATTGAGAGGTGCATCCTGAGGAGGATTCTTCGGGGCGTCAGGACCAAAAACAGCGATGGACGAGGGTGCATAAACCCTCAGAGAGCATTCCCTAGCCGCCTCGAGAACCGAAATAGTTCCTCCGACATTTACCCTCCTGCATTTATCCGGATTCCTTTCACCAGTCGCAGAAAGAAGCGCAGCTAGATGGTATACTGTTCCAATTCCCTCTTGCCTGCAAATTGTCGAAATAGCATCCGTGTCCATAACGTCAAGAGGGACATAGGGGCCTTCTTCAATCGATGAGTGGCCACCTGAATCCCTTATATCCGATGCGATTACTGAGTCTTTTCCATGTTCCCTCCTAAGGGCTTGGACAAGATCAGTACCTATCTGTCCAAGGGCCCCGGTAACGAGGATTCTGTCGCCGTGCACGCTCGACATGTATAGCCGTAATTCTGACGATACTTGAAATTAAAGAAGGGCGGAACAGGAACTTATGTGCCAATGTTGATAGGGGATGGGCAAGTGATTCAGACCCCGTTGATGAGATGAAGTATGTCGTTGTGACGGGTGGAGTGCTCTCTGGATTGGGCAAAGGAGTGACTGCTAGTAGCATAGGAGTCCTGCTCAAAAGCGCTGGACTTAGGGTAACCGCGGTAAAAATTGATCCCTACCTCAATGAGGATGCTGGGACAATGAGTCCCTTTGAGCATGGAGAGGTATTCGTACTAGACGATGGAGGTGAAGTAGATCTAGACCTCGGTAACTACGAGAGATTCCTAGATGTGTGCCTGACCAGAGATAACAACATCACCACAGGGAAGGTGTACAACAAGGTGATTCAGAGGGAAAGGAGAGGGGACTACCTTGGAAAGACCGTTCAGGTGATCCCACATATCACCAATGAAATACAGGATTGGATAGAGAGAGTAGCCCATATGCCGAGCGATGGAAACGGGAACGAGCCCGATGCTTGCGTAATCGAGCTAGGTGGAACAGTCGGCGACATTGAAAGCGCCCCCTTTGTCGAAGCTCTGCGACAGTTCCAATTCAGAGTAGGGCAGGAGAATGTATGCTTCGTTCACGTGAGCCTGATCCCAGTTATGGGTCCAGTAGGGGAACAGAAGACCAAGCCTACTCAGCACACGGTTAAGGAACTGAGAGGGCTTGGTATAAATCCGCACATGCTGGTTTGCAGGTCCAAGAGCCCGCTAATCGACGAAACCCGCAACAAAATCTCTGCTTTCTGCCACGTCCCCCCAGAAGCGGTCGTCTCTGCACATGATGTTTCCAACATCTACCAGGTTCCTATTATGCTCGAGTCGCAGGGGGTAACGAGCATGCTGGCAGACAGGTTTGGTTTCGAAATACCTGCCAAGAGGAAAGTGCTCGATGATTGGAAGGAGCTTGCTGATCACGTTGACACTTTGGATGATGCGGAGGAAATTCACATCGCAGTAGCAGGTAAGTACACGGATCTCGCTGACTCTTATCTAAGTGTCATTAAGGCCCTCCAGCATGCCTCTTTCAAGGTAAATAGGAAGCTTGTGATCGACTGGATCGAGTCGTCCGCACTTGATGGGGATACCGAGAAGTCAGATTCCGAGTCTTACAATTCCGCATGGGAATTGCTCAGGTCTGCTGATGGAATCCTGGTCCCTGGTGGATTCGGCATCAGGGGGATTGAGGGGAAAATCAAGGCGGCGGAATATGCGAGGGAGAACAAAATCCCATACCTCGGTGTCTGTCTGGGACTCCAGGTCGCTACAATCGAATTCTGCCGCAATGTGCTCGGGATGGAAGGAGCCAATTCTACTGAGTTCGACGAGGAACCAGCCCATGCAGCTGTTGTATTCATGCCCGAGATTTCCAAAACCCACATGGGGGGGACTATGAGATTGGGGACGAAGCCTACCCCGTTCCTTGTGGATGATTGCAAAATTAGGAGATTGTATGGAGGGGAGGGGCACGTCGACGAGAGGCACCGGCATAGATACGAGGTAAATCCTGAACTGATAGGAGATATCGAGGGGGCGGGCCTAGTCTACGTAGGAAAGGACGAGACGGGGGAGCGTTGTGAGATAATGGAGCTTGATGGGCACCCATACTACGTTGGCACTCAGTACCACCCAGAATTCAAGTCCAGGCCAGATCGTCCCAGCCCACCGTTCCTGGGTCTTCTGATGGCCGCATCGGGAATGAAAATCTAATCCACAGAGACAGGTAGAATTCGAGTTGTCCTGTATCCCTGAAGCACCTTCATGTACCTCATCGAGGCGAATCTCTCATCCAGTCCCTCGTCTCCGGTCTCAATCCTAAGTTTCCTCACCGTGAGTAACTTAGCAGGAGTAAGTACGCCAAGAATGTTGTCGATTCCAATTGATTCCAGGACAGCCGGCGATAGTTGCAGGTTCCCTCTACCGATTAGGAAACCCTGACCACCCATAGGGGACAATAGGAGAGTTGTTGGACCCTCATGAGAACTCAAAATGGCCAGTATCCCTGCCTCATCTAAGTCGGTACCCACTTGTTCACTGCCCATGGTAACGTCAATGCCCAGAGTCGTCAATTCGAATCCGTTGTTCTCGCCAATTGCCCTCAAGGTTCCTCCCGAACCCCAGATGATTAGGTGATCCTCACTAACTAGTGATTCCCGTATGTGCTCTGAAAGGCCTACGACAACGTCATCCTCCGATTCTGTCTGCACAAGTTCCTTAGATCCTTGCATCCACCTAGGGGAGTTAGGTGAGAAGGCCTCTGCATAGAGCCGAACCACCCATTTACCCTCCCTGTACAAGTCTTCGTCCAAGTCCAGTACTTCGGTACTAGAAACCAATAAATCTCCGTTAATCCATGAGGATAATACCTCTGCAGCTCCCTTCGGAGAGCTCGCGAAGCATCCCGAGTGCATCTTTACACCGGATGGTACGCCTATCACGGGTATTTCCGAGGACTCTAGCCTAGAAAGCGAAGCCACAATGTCCCGGGTGGTCCCGTCACCACCGGAGTAGACGAGCAAATCTATTCCCGAACTAACCATTGCCCCTACTGCATCCTCCGTGTCCGATGCTGAAGTAGATCCTTTGGACCGGTGGGCTTCAACTATCACGGATTCTTCCATCTCATCAGGGATCCAGTCAGTTCCCATCCTCCCCTTACTAGTTACCCATTCCAAGTCAACCTGTCCTCCCCGATGGATTTTCGAGAAATACTCCAGCATCGACTTCAATCTAGGCCCTGACCTATCCACCGCTCCTCTTGACCTTGCCAATTCTGCCTGACCGTCTGAACCCTTCAGACCTAGCCTCCCCCCCAGTCCGGCGTCCGGGTTTGCAAGCAGCCCAATGCGCTCCATGTGTATCGCAGAGGGGAGGTGTTCTTATCGGTTCACGCTTGGGGAATTATCGTGAGACTAGTAGTGGCTCTGGGCGGAAACGCTCTCCTGAAGAGGGGCGAGGAACAAACATCCGAGAATCAGAGGAGGAACGTCAGGGAGGCATGCAAGGAGCTGGCCCCACTAGCGAAGGGGCACCAACTGGTTATCACCCATGGGAATGGCCCGCAAGTAGGACTCCTCGCCTTGCAATCCGCATCGTATAAGGAAGCGGAGGAATACCCTCTGGATGTTCTGGGAGCTCAGACAGAGGGGATGCTGGGTTATGCAATACAACAGGAGCTGGGTAACCTCCTTCCGACTGAGAATTCTTTGGCTACAATACTAACGATGGTGGAGGTCGATCCGGATGATCCCGCCTTCGAAAATCCAACCAAGCCAATTGGCCCAATTTACAGCAAGCATGAGGCCAGGAGAATCTCCGAAGAGAAGGGATGGTCTATCGCCAAGGATGGAAGCAGCTGGAGGAGAGTAGTTCCCTCTCCTGAACCACACAGGATCTTCGAGTTGCGGCCGATTCACTGGCTCTTGGAGAAGGGGGTGATTGTGATTTGCGCTGGTGGAGGGGGGATACCAACAGCCTACAATTCCGAAGGATCACTGGAGGGTGTTGAAGTGGTAATTGACAAGGACAAGGCCAGCGCCTTACTCGCAAGGCAGTTGGGAGCAAGGCTGCTAATCCTGGCTACAGACGCAGATGGAGTATACCGCGACTGGGGTACTGAAAGCCAGGAATTGATACAGGCCACCACACCCGAAGAGATAGCGAAGATGGATTTTGAGCCTGGATCCATGGGTCCGAAAGTTGAGGCGGCCTGTGACTTTGTGATGAGGACTGGCGAGCGCGCGGTAATTGGCGCGTTGACGGATATCGCCGAGATGGTAGAGGGTGAGGCGGGTACCCAATTCACCATTGAATGAGCGCCGTACCATCAATTAACGGCCAAGCCATTCATATCGGCGGGCCGTCGGCGTAGCCGACGAGGGATACCAGTGGGAATGATTTCCGTTGACATCGGGGAGGGCGAGTCTCACGAGTATGCAAGTGGCATCAGCGCTGGAGAGGTAATCAAAAATGTCCATGGGAGGAAGTCAGGAGCAGTGGCCGCATTCGTAAACGGAGAGGAGAGGGACATGTCCTTCAGGCTCGATGAGAATTGCAAGGTAGAGCCGATATTGGGCGATTCCGAGGAGGGGCTGTACATCTTAAGACACAGTTGTGCACATCTTCTGGCCCAAGCGGTGACTCAGCTTTATCCGGATGCCAAGCCCACAATCGGACCGCCTATAGAGCACGGGTTCTACTATGACTTCGCAATGGATCCAATCGGAGACGAAGAGCTTCGTCAGATAGAGAAGAGGATGAAAGAACTGGTGAAGCAGAACATCTCGATTGAGAGGGAAGAGCTAGACAATGAGTCACTTAGGGAGATATTCTCCTCAAATCCATTCAAATTGGAGATAATGGATGATAAAATCGGCCATGATGTGGGTTCGTCGGCCTACCGTCAGGGAGACTTCATCGACCTCTGCAAAGGGCCTCACGTCTCGCTGACCTCCCAATTGAGGTGGTTCAAGCTAACCAGCACCAGCCAGGCATACTGGAGGGCAGACAAGGACAGGGAGTCGCTGGTCAGGATTTACGGAATGTGCTATCCTTCCAAGGATGGTCTGAAGGAACGCGAGAGGCAGATACAAGAGGCTGCAAGGAGAGACCACAAGAAGATAGGGAAGGAGATGGGGCTCTACATGATTAACGATTTGATAGGGAAGGGCCTCCCTGTTTGGCTGCCTTACGGAGAGATACTGAAGTCGGAGATAGAGAACTTCGCGATAGAGACAGAGGAGGCATATGGCTACGACAGAGTGACTACCCCGGTTCTTGGGAAGAAGGAGCTTTTCGAGACATCCGGCCATCTGCCACACTATGCGGAGGGGATGTACCCGCCAATGAAGATGGACGATGGCGAATACTACCTCAAGGCGATGAATTGTCCAATGCACCACCTAGTTTTTACGAATAGCAAAAGGTCCTACAGGGACCTTCCAATTAGAATCGCAGAGTACGGTACTGTGTACAGGAACGAGTTGTCCGGAACGCTAGCAGGACTTCTGAGGGTCAGGATGCTGTCCATGAACGATGCCCATGTCTATTGTACCTTGGATCAAGTGGCAACTGAGGTCCGAAGCAACGTCAGGATGGCACAGGAATACTACGAAACGTTCGGCTTCGATGACTATGACTTCCGCTTGTCACTGTGGGACCCTGACAACAAGGACAAGTATATCGATCAGCCGGAAAACTGGGAGGCTACCCAGAACCATCTGAGGGAGATCATGGATGGCTTAGGGGTCGAATACACAGAGGCAGTCGGCGAGGCTGCATTCTATGGACCCAAGATAGACATACAATTTAGGACGGTTTTGGGGAGGGAGGAGTCGATGTCCACCATACAACTAGACTTCGCTGCCAAGGAGAGGTTTGGGCTATCATACATGGACGAGACTGGAAATGAGAACGGGGAGGTCTTCGTAATCCATAGGGCCCCGCTATCAACTCATGAGAGGTTCGTGGCTTTCCTTCTGGAGCAGTGGGCTGGAAATCTACCTACCTGGCTTTCCCCCGTGCAAGCCCAGGTAATCACCATCTCGGAGAGGCACAAGGATTATGCAGAGAATGTAAGGGAGACTCTGAAGATTGCAGGAGTCAGAGTGAAAGTGGATGATTCGGACAACACAATTGGGAAGAAGATAAGGATGCACAGGAAGAGTCGCCCGGCTTACATGCTTATTCTCGGTGATGACGAGATGAAGGGAGGGTCTGTCTCAATCAGAAGCAGAAACGGCAAGCAGAAGAATGGCGTTCCCCTTGAGCAGTTCGTTTCGGATATCTTCGCAGAGATTTCTAACCGAACCAAGGACCTATCCCTAGTGGAGTGAAGTATCAAGACCCAAGCCCGCCTAGGCCCAACAGCAATGTCGACTGAGGGAGGGGGAACTAGGGATAATACATCGGAGGCGATGCTGTCTACCGCTAGGTCAGTTATTCGGACATGCCTTCAAGTGAGGAGAGAGGAGGATGTTTTAGTCATCACGGATCCTGAGACGGCAGAAGTAGGACAATCAATCTACGAAGAGGCTGCACGCGTAACGGACAGGATACTGCTTGTTATGATGCCTCCAACACAGAAGCCAGGCAAGGAACCCCCCTTACCTGTGGCGGACATAATGAGGAAGAACAGGGTGATAATAATAGCAACCAAGGACTCTATGACGCACACAAGAGCCAGACAACAGGCTACTAAGGAAGGGGCGAGGATAGTGTCCATGCCAGGCATAGGGAGAATCTCATTCGAGACTGGAGGCATGACCGCGGACTATAACGCCCTCCAGAGAGAGATCAGCGGGATGGGTTCTGTATTCAGGAGGAAGAGGAGGGTCCGCGTCAGTTCCCCATCTGGCACTGAAATAGAGTTCCTGACAGGTGGGAGATGGGTGCTTGAGGACAATGGAATATGCAACAGGCCTGGCCAAATAGCAAATTTGCCCGCTGGCAAGGTTTTCGTCTCTCCCAAAGAGGGGAGCATGAACGGGACTATCGTGATCGACGGGTCCTGGGAGGGCATTCTTCTAGAAGAGCCCCTGTCGCTAAACATTGTGAAAGGAATGGTCGTAAACATCTCCGGAGGGCAAATCGCCAGTGAGATAGAGGAGTCTTTCGAAATGGCGAAAGCAGGCATAAGGAGTTCCAAGAAGGACCTTATTTGGACGGTTGCAGAGTTCGGTTTTGGAATGAACCCCAAGGCCAGTGAGCTCGTCGGTAATCGGGTTGAGGATCTAGTCCTGCGTGGAGGTGCTTACTTCGGCTTTGGAGACAACACTCACCTGGGGGGTTCTATACGGGTGGGGATACATCACAGAGGAACAATGACGTCCCCGGAGGTATTGCTCGAGGAGACAACGATAATTTCCGAGGGTAAGGTCTCTGTAGGGTAGGTTAGCAAATGCGTGCAGTGCTCTGGTGCAATGGTTCGATACCGACTGAGTCAGTAGTTGAATGGGTCCTCAAGTCTGGAGCGCCTGTATTCGGAGTCGATGGTGGTGCCGACAAAGCACATGGTTTGGGGGTCGAGGTCTCCGAGGTTCTGGGAGATATGGATTCCATAGACGAATCTGCTTGGAAGGGCAGGACTCTGCCACTCGATGATCAGTCCTTCAGTGACCTGGTAAAGTCCATCGAAGAACTGATGCACAGAGGGTTCGATGAAATTGAGATAGTAGGGGCCGATGGTGGGGACCCTAGTCACATTCTCGGTAACTGGGCGGCTATGAACGACGCTTCTTCTGGAGCGAGGATCAGGATACATCACGAAGAGCAAGTCTCTATCCGGCTCCACCCCGATCATGAGTGTTTCTCCGCTAAGTTCGAGGAAGGGGAGCTGTTCTCTGTTTTCGCTATTGAGGCAGGGAAGGTATGGATATCAGGGGCCAAATGGGAATTACACGGAGATGATCTGGGCTTATCATCGAGAGGACTACACAATGAAGGCACTGGGGATTTCGTGAATATCAGGGGGGAAGGAGTCTTGATATTGATATCCAAGCGATGAGCGCTACTCTTCCTCGTGAACATTCATTGCTAGCATGAGAGCGATTGGCCGGGTTCTCTCGTCCTCTTCGAGTGCGATTCTTGCGATTATCATGATGGGTACGCCAACAATCGCCCCACTTATCCCCCAGACCGATGCAGAGACCATGACCGTCAGGATAAGTACTAAGGGAGAAATACCGAGTTTCTGCCCGAAGAAGTTAGGCTCGATTAGTTGCGCCCACAAATTCTGATTCATCACCATCAATACTCCAAGCAAGACGGCCTGAGCTGGATCGAGAGCAATCAAGGCTATCATCATCGGAGGGATGGTGGCGAGCAGGGCCCCCAACAGGGGGATCCAGTCCATCATGAATGTAAGAATCGCGAAAATCAACCATCCGGGTATATCGAACGACCAGAGTAAAAATCCGAGTATGATAGCCTGACCTGCGCTACACGTGGCCTTGGAGATAACATAGGTAGAAATCGCCTCAGACGAATTGGATACAATCGCACTAACTCTACCGTGGGATTCTGGGAACGCTGCCCTGAACCTGTTTGGAAGGCTCTTCTCCTCGAGAATCAAAAAGATGAGGAATACTGCTACTGTTATCATGGTAGTGATGAAAGTCGCAAAGTCAGCGAGAATGTTGGTCGCAAAGTCCTGAATGACCTGAGGATTCACCAGGTTCTCAATTGTGTCCTGGTTGGTAATCACTTCTTCGAACCCATAGAGGTTGGTCTCTCCCAAAGCATCCCACTTCTCTCTGAATTTGTCATTTAGTCCCCCATCTTTGGTCATCTCTTCTTGAAATTGATCGATATTACTGTACAGAAGAATCGAAATCCCATACGAAATCGCAGCGCCGATTCCTATCATGACGCCGTATGCCAGTATTGGCATCCTCTCAACTATCTCGAAGCGAGCGACTAGGTACTGCTCTGGAGCCCTAATAAGGAAATAGATCAAAATTGCTATGCAAAACGGCATTAAAATCGGCTTGAGGTATGTGAGTACCAGATATCCCACTAGGACGATGATCGCAAAGTTAGCAGTGGTTGCACTATTCGATCTCCTCGGATAGTTGATTGTGTTCCCCATAGGCGGTCGGAAGGCGGATTAGCAATCAAGAGTTTCCCCGGAATCGACTCAACTAGATGCTCGACGATAAACCTCGAGGAATCTCTCCGCGTTACCATCCAGGGTGAACCTATCCAGAACTCTCTGCCTACCTTCTGCACCCTTCTGATTTAGGCTCTCGTTAGATGACAGCTCAGAGGCGATCGCTTCTGAGAGAGAGTCGACCGAACCAAGCTCGAAGAGTGCGCCTACAGTTTCATCGACCATCTCTGGTAGTGGGCCATTGTTCACGGTCAAAACTGGGATTCCAGAACTCATCGCCTCCAAAGGAATTAGTCCTTGACCTTCGTAGTAGGACGGATAAACGCATAACTGAGAAAATCTGTACATCTCAGAGATCTGCTCGAAACCCATCCCTGACTCGATTGTCACCCTGTCGCTGATACCAAGTCTCTCAGACATTCTATTCAGCCTTCGTTTTAGGGACCCTCGCCCGATGATGACCAAGTGGGAGTTCGTAGACTCAGCAACCTTGGAGAAAGCCCGTAGAAGCAGGCCATGCCCCTTGCGTGCTGCCAGTCTTCCGACCGCTAGAAGCATATTTCCTCCATCACTTATGCCATACTTCTTCCTAGTCTCATTCATGCTGTGGATTTCTGATTCGCTATCGGGATGCATGGGTACGAACAAACTGGTATCTATTCCCCAATGAATGACTTCACAGTCCCAATCACTAGGGGCGGAGTACCTTGACTCCAAATCGAGTCTGGTTGCTTCTGAGTTTGGAATTACGACCGAGGATTTCCTGATTGCGGATCTCTCGAAGTTGGAGTACCTGCTCGCCATGAATCGAATTGCGATGTCATTGGGGTTGGACCAAACTGCTGGCTCCCCGAATCTGGCTGCGAGTGTAAGTCCGTCCCTCTCTCCAAGCCATGTTCCATGCATCGAAGATACGACTGGTGCCACTTCACTAGTGCACCTGTCGAACTGTGAGTCATTCCAGGATACCATGGGGCAGTGGAGATGGACCACATCGACTGGATGCTCCGAATGGAGGCGGATCAAAGCTTTGAGAGCGGATCTCCCATAAGACCTTGTGAATTCCAATGGGACTTTCAACCATGGAACCTCGATTATTTCCACGTTGTCTATCTGCGGTGGCTCACCTCTGGACTTCCTTGTAATTACTGAGATTTTATGCCCCATATCTGCCAATCTTGAGGATAGATGGTAAACAGTTGAGCCCATCCCTCCCCATCGAGGAGGATACTCTCCAGAAATCATCGCGACATGCATGTTGTCCGCCGTCAAACCGTCAGAGACGTTATTTTTGAAGAGAGCGGGGAATCAGAACCACTACAATGGTTCAAAAATAGGCCCAATTTGGGCAAAACCCCATGGGAGCTCCAATACCTGTTCACGTGACCGTAGTAATACCCACTAGGAATGAAGAGGAGGCCATAGTGGATACCATCAGATCGGTACCGAACGACGGTTGGTGCGAAAAACTCGACTTCTTGGTCATAGATGGTAATTCCGAGGATAGGACTAGAGAGCTTGCAGAGAAGGAAGGGGCTACGGTTTACCTTGAGGGGAGGAAAGGGTATGGGAGAGCCTACAGGACGGGTTTCCAGATGGCCCCTGGCCAAGTGATAGTAACGATGGATGCAGATTGTACGTATCCTGGGGAGGAGGTTCCGAAATTGGTTCGTAAACTGGTCGAGGACGACTTGCAATTCATCACCTGCGACCGCCTAAAGAGGGCGGAGGATGGTGCTATGTCGGGGCTACATGGCTTTGGGAACTGGGCACTTTCCTTCACGGCTAGGATGCTTTTCTTCTATGGCATTCACGACTCTCAGTCTGGGATGTGGGTTTTCAAGAAGGAGATTATGGAGAATCCGAGAATGCGACCGACCAACGATGGTATGCCCCTCTCTGAAGAGATGAAGATCAATGCTAGGAGGTGCTTCGGGCGTTCCAAGGCGGTGGAGATATCGGTGCCCTACCGCACCAGAGTCGGGCAGGCCGAAATCAACACATGGGAAGACGGTTGGAAGAACTTCAAATTCCTTTTCGCAAAGAGACTGGGGATAAATCGGGAGAGGACAGCCTGGGGCCCTGAGAGTTAGTCCTCGGAGTCGAACTCCTCGTCTAATTCCCTTGGATCGAATGAGGACCAGGACTCGATTACCTCCATGTCCTTGGCGATCTCGGCCATTCTCGCTCTATTGTAAGCCAAGCCCGCCATGGAGAGTGAAACTATTGCAACAAGCAACACTGGAATTCCAAAGGAAGAGACCCATTCCTCCAGGCCTCCACTTTCAGATTCCACTATGGGGACGGTGTGAACCTGCGCGGGGCTGACCAATCCGCCATCGATAGCGTATACCTCGACCCGCGCCCAAGACCCCCCTGTGACGACCCAAGAGAAACGTGAGGTCCAGATGCCGTCTCCTTCTACAGAGTCACCGTTCGTCCCATCGTCATAGAAGTACATGCTAACAGACTTCCCTCCGGAGATTAACTCTCCTCGAACCATGTCCGTAGTGCCATCTGCATCTTGGACCCTCACGGTTGTGGTAACCTCTGTGGGGACCTCGTCCTCAACTCTGAGTACCGAGACCGTCAGATCGAATAATTCCGGAGCCGAAGAGCCGATTGTGAGGTTGACTGACTGGACGGATACGTCCCCCCTTGAGTCCTGAACCAGCAAGTCGATCCTTACTGACCCAGGTTGGAAAGTCATTTCGAGAGTAGTGCTGTCACTTACCAAAGACCCGTCTACTCTCCACTCGTAGAGTACGATGTCGTTGTCGTAATCGAACGATTCTGTCGCGCTTAGAGTAGCGGCTTGTCCCGGAGGAAGGTACTGCCCGTCTGACATTCCGGAAATCACGGCCACGGGTCCCGTCTCCAGGACTGTTATCATCTGGTGGTGTATCCTCTCCTTACCATTCTGATCTATTAACATGAAGGTCAGGTTGTGTAATCCAGCACTGAGGAAGTCATTGTACCAGTATTCCGGGGACTCGGAGTTGAGAATGACACCTTGAAGGTCTGAATAAACTGAGACCGAGAACTCGTCACCATCCATGTCGATACTCCTCCGGAAGTCAAACAGAACTGGTGCATTAGACAGGACCTGGACGTCTGGTATGGGAGAGTCGAGGACGAGCAATGGTGCAGAGTCGGAGACGTAAATCTCGATCTGATCTGATACTGGGCCACTACCATCGTCCAAAGTGAGTGTGATGAGATGTGCACCTGCCTCTAATCTGGTGTTTAGCTCCCAGTCGGTTCCGAGGGGATCCTCCATCTTGTCCGACTCCCAGAGTACTGAGACGAGGTCCCTGCTGGTAATCGCAGTAGGGTTGCAAACCAGATCACTGCCGTTGTCAGGTAGTTCGGAGCATGCCAGATCGTAATCTCCTGACCCGGTGGAGTCTAGATATATCAGCTCCGAAGAGTCGGTGTAAATGCCCGAGATCGGGTTGGAAATCAGTACGTTAGGCAGGGAGTTGGACACTTGGAGGACCTCCGAGTAGGCATTCCACTGCCCTACGTGCTCAGCCCTAGTGTCACTTGCCCTCATGGTGACGATGTGAGTGCCCTTGCTCAGTGTTCCAGTCCATTCTGGGGGCTCCGGCGAGGATCCCGACGCAAGTATACCGTCTATGTCGCTGTGAAACTCGAATCTGACTGCGTCCCCCTCGGGGTCAGTGGTATCGAAGCCTGTAAGAGCCACCCAATCTGAAGAGGTCTCCCCCGTTCGAGAGACTTCCATGACTGGGGTAGGGATTTCGTTGTATAACTCGACATTGAATGTCCATGATTCTATGGGATTAACCCCATCCCACGCATTAACTGAAACGCTGAAAGAGCCGTCATCGGAATTCGTGAACGACCTGACTATCTGCAATGGGCATTGCGCGTTATCCGGGTCCGGATTCGGGTCGGACTCGTAAGAGGCTGAGGCCCAGCACCAAAGCTGATCGGCCTCGGGGTCGAAAGTCCCCGTGAGATCTATCGTGACATTCGCGGTTTCTCCTAGGTACATGGTCCCCCAGGAGGAAATTGGGGGCGAGGTCCCGACCTTCAGAACAGGAGGCAGGTTGATCAGCTCAACTCTGCGAGTTTCATTGACACAATGCCCCTCAGAGTCGCATACTTCCAGTGTTATTGATTGGCTCCCATCCGTCAGACACGGCTCCGTCTGGTTCTGGTTTGCAATGAATAGAGAGGCGTTGCTGGATACGATAGAGCACGAGTCTGGGAAATCCCCGTCTATGCTACTAGCCCAACTGTAGGTCAGCTCATCGAAGTCCAGATCCCAACTCTGTCTGGCATCGAAAACTATCTCGCTTCCGCTGGAGTACTCGGACTCGTCAGATGGAGAATCCCAAAGGATGAACGGAGGCTGGTTGCTGAGTTCGACTCGGCAGAAAACCGTCGAGTCGCCATCCAATTGCGTTGGTTGTGAGGTGTTGTGCACCTCATCATATGTGCAACCGACATATGCCGAGTTAATGGTGGACCAGCCGTGGATGGCCGTCCAGCGCTCACCAATAAACGGACCATACGTGAATCTGCCCTCGTACGGCTGAGTCGCATTGACATCGCTCTCGAATTGATCAAAGGAGATGTTTACCGAGGCTAGGGGGATATTGAGGAGATTCTGATTGATTGTATGAACATCGAGCATCCACATGATATCCACCATTACATCGTCCTCTGTGCTCTCCGGGGTGAGAATCGGGTCTGAAGAAATCCAACGGAGATGGGAGCTTTTGTTCAGGTAGAATGAGCTTTCAGCGCCAGAGCGAGTTTCTAGCGATGAGTCGGTGAAGTTCACAGTGCTGACATCAATCCAGGGAAGGTTATCGCAGAACATGGAGATGCCTGTTGCGCTCAACTCGGAGTGTGAGTCTAGGTCCAGGCAGTGGGAGGAGCTGTCCCAGATTACGCTGTCAGAGATGGATGACGGAGTGGAGCCACGAGCCTTCCAATACATCCCCCCTCCGTCGCCACTTAGGTCGAGTCCTCTAATCTGGGCATCCACTCCCTCTAGCCAGACGGAGTAGTTGGAGGAGGGGGAATTAATCGCTATGTCGTCCAGGATGATAATACCCGGGAACAGGTTGCCAGTGTTGTCGATATCCAAGGATGGTTCCGAGAGTGCACCCTCAATGGTAGTGGATATCAGCTGTAAATCAATGCTGTCCCTGATTACTATGCCCCTCTGATCCCCGTTTGAAGAACAGGAGTAGCAGGTCACATTCTTTCCGCCGCTCATCACATAGTTCGACTCCCTGAAGTAGAATCCGGCTGATTCTGACGTTCCTATTCCGTTCCCGGATGTGTGTACGAAGGACAACTCGACGTTACTTGAATCTGAGACGGACACTCCGGTACCGGCATTTTCCTCGCTGAGCAGATACTCTACACGAGGGTGGAATTCCACGAAAGATACCCCGTTGGCGCCATTTCCACTGATTGTCCAGTTGCTACCGATGGCTCCTCCTTTGGCCATCACGACGCCTGCTCCTGTGGAGTTCTGAACTACTAGATTCGATACCTCTGCCGGACCCTTGCTGGTCCAGCTAGTGCTTCTGAATAGCAATCCTGCTCCCTCGTGGGGCTTGGAAGGGGAATCTGGGCCATTGTTTAGTATTGTTACATTTGACAATGATGTAGAGGAATCGGTGGTGTAAGCCCGGACCCCCACAATCGCGTTTTCCTCGATCACTGCATCCTCGATTCTCGCTCCAGATGTGTTAATGTCAAACGCAGCGCCGATTCCGAGGCCTGGTGTCTTCGCGTTCGGACCACCGGTACCTCTGATCTCCAGCCCGGAGAAGATGGCATTTGTTTGTAGGTTCGAGTAGTTAGTGTGGTCGTAGCGCTCTACAAGGACGCCCCTGTACTGAGAATCCTCAATTTTAGTATTCAGGAAGGTCGGTCGAGTCGTCGTATCGGAGATATGCCTAACGATGATTCCGTTGTCTGATCTGGTGATGTTGGAATCGGTGAAGAGGGGGATTGAGTCCTCAACCCAGATACCGGCTGCAGCAGCCATTGTCGCCCCGGAGACGTTGTAGACAGAGACTCCGCTCCAGAGGCCTCCGGAGTTGTACCAGAGGTTGACTCCTCTGGTGACCAGATTCCCGATGCTAGCTCCCTGAACTATGGGCGCTGAGGATGCCCCGGATGAGATTCCTATCCCGTACCTCCACGTGGTTGAGGATCCGTGAATGTCCTGTCCCCCTCCATCTATCACGAGGTCCGTGATGGTAGGAGATGCTCCGTCGAAAAGATCGATTGCTACTCTGTCTGCATTGAATACGTGCAGATTGCTAATCAGTGGGTTGCTGCCATAGACTGTAATCCCGTACTCCCCGCCCGTGATTGTGAGGTTGTCTATTGTGGAGCCGAGATTGTTCGAGCTCGAATTGAAAATAACTCCTCTGTGGTCTCCTGAAATGGACTCAATGGTCACTGGCGAGGATGCTGTGCCCTCGATAGAAACCCTGCCGTCAACGCCGAGGCGCTCCCCATCCCCGAGAAGGATTGATGTCCCTGCTTGGATTACTAGGATTTGGTTGGATTGTACCAGATACCCATCAGGCAGTGAGATCGTCCCGCTCCACACAGTCGTAGAACGAGTGAGACCCGCGGATGTCCCTGACAAAATTGGCGCGAGCAGGAGCATCAGGACCAGCGAGACTGCCAAGCGCATGGGCAATGCCATTCGCAATCAGGGTTAATGACTTGCGTCATTTGACCCATACTTAGTATGCCGCAGTAGGAGTCATAAGCGTCCAGTTGGGCGGAATGTTCGAATGGCACTGGCTTGGATATTGATATCCTGCTCTCCCGGACGCGAGAGGGACGTCTATCTTCAACTTCTGGAGATGGAGGCAGTGTCAGAGGTTTCGGTGGTTTATGGCGAGCTGGATCTGGTTGCGAGGATTGACTTCGATAGCGAGAAGGAGATGTCGAGGACCCTAATCGAGGAGATGAGGCACGTGGAAGGTGTCAGGAAGACAGAGACATTGATCGCTGTGGAGGTGTAGAGATGGCTGTAGGATTCGTTCTGATCACGACCGAGCCCGGACAGGAGGTCAGGGTGAGGGAGATGGTTGCACAAGTCGACTGCGTCAAGGGCATCTGGGTGGTGTTCGGTAACTTCGACTGCTTCGTAAAGGTAGAGGCTGACGAAGAGTCCGAGCTTACGGAGGCCATCGTCCAAGGAATCAGGTCAGTTCCAGGCATCGTCGAAACTAGGACCCTGATCGGAGCCGAAATCTAGAGCTCCCGGCTGAGTCTGGCTGTAAGCTCCCTAGCCGCGTTCGTACTACCGGAAGAACGCATTCTGACTATGGCCTCCTTCCAGCTTGAGAGTCTCTCGTCCTTGTTGACTACCCCCCTCCAATACCACCAGTGGGCCAAAGCACGGCGGTGGTGGGCCATGGACTCATTCAGAGCCCCATGGTCGAATTCTGAGTGGGCTTCCACCAGCCAATCAGGCGACTCTATGCTTGCCTCAAGACACATGTGGATAGTCCGAAGTCTGTCGAATTGGTCATTCGTGGATTCTATGTGGGATCTGGCATCCTCCAGTGCCTCATACAGGAAAGCCTCGCCCTCTGTTCCCACCGACAGCCTGGACATAAGGTTCAGAGAGGGCACCCTTGGGTCGTCCGATCCGATCTTAGCCTCGATCGAGTCTCTAGTCCTGGAGGCCTCCTCCATGTTACCAGTATCCAGGGATAGCGAGTACCTTAGCATATCCAGAGCCAGGGAAGCAAGCTCCCTGTCTTCAGCTACAAGATCCGAGATACTGATGGAGTCGGCTTCGGACAACAGAGTCTCGAACGGGATCTTGCTCTCGGTTCCCGGAACTCTGTCATCGTACTTCCTGACCAGTGATGATATCTCGGCCCTCACCCTATCCCCCGGGTCTAATCTTGAGATTGCAGAGGCCTCTAACTCGTCGGCCTTCTTCCACTCTCCCTCAGCCCTCGCGAGCCTGGATGATACCATGTCCTTCCTAGGGCCATCGCTCAGAGATTCGATGTATCCAGACGCAACCTTAGTCTCGCCCCTCTCAAGTGCGATGTCCGCTGCGAGTTCGAAGAGCCCCTCCTCCGGATTGGATTCGATTGCGTGATCCAGAACTACGGCTGCCGCAGACGAATCCCCCTGCATAATCTCAGCAACTGCATCCTTAATCCAGTCTGGCTCAACCTCAGAACCAGATTCGAGCCTGTGATGGGCCTCCATCCTCCTCGCCCTCGGGCCCTTTCGGCCTGCCCACATTTCAGCTAGCTTTGCGTGAATGATGGCTGCTCCCTGTCCGTCAAGCGTGGCTCTCCTGACATTCCTCACCAGGTGATGGGGCTCGACGAGATGACCTGCCCATCTCAGTATGGCGGAGTCATCCAACTCCTCGGCCCCCTCGGGCTCTAGCATCTCTTCCACTTCTAGGGGCAGTGGAGAAAGTGAGAGCTCGTCCAATGATGAGGTTCCCTCCTGCGTAAGCCTCCGTAGAACCTGGGACTCGACGTACTCCTGAACGGCTCCTGCCCCTGGTAGATTGTCATCGGGTGACCAGAGCTTGATTCCAAGCGGATGCCCGTCCATTGCAATGCAGACCTCCATCGCCTCCTCTTCGGCCATCTCTTCCGGGAGGAGGGCTCTGGCCATCGATGGTTCCAGGCCCTCCAACCTGATCGAATCGAAGCCGGACATCCCTGTGAATGGATTCGGTGCCCTGGTTACCACTAGCACGGCAGCTGAGGTCTCAGAGCATGCTTCGAGCATCTCCTGGATTGAGTTCGAGTGCCTATCGCTTGACTGCTGGGCCTCATCCAGAACCAAGAGCGTCTTCTTTGAGTCTGCTCTAGCGGATATTGCTTCCTTTGACGATGGTGTCCTTCCGCCGAACCACATTCCTGATATCGAGGAGGGGTCGGAGTCAGCCTGGCAGGTTGCCCACCTCACTAGCCACCCCTCCTCGAGAAGGGAATCTGCTATTGATACGGCGACGGTCGTCTTGCCGATCCCGGGGAGCCCCTCCAGCAGAATGCTGGAACCATCGGAGATGCTCGATGACACCGCTCCGACGAAATGCTCCCTTCCATGCAGGAGTATCTGGTCGGGGATGGGTCCCACTGACCTTCCTCTGCGCTTCTTTTCCTGAGGGGCGCTCTTGGCTGCTTCCTCCCTTCCTGTGTCCGTCGCATGGTATACCTTCCTTCTACGAGGGGCGCCGATTACGTGGG
The DNA here is from genome assembly GCA_001629255.1 of Marine group II euryarchaeote REDSEA-S42_B7. Taxonomy (GTDB): domain Archaea; phylum Thermoplasmatota; class Poseidoniia; order Poseidoniales; family Thalassarchaeaceae; genus UBA36. The sequence continues at coordinate 613 of LURZ01000001.1, read as the reverse complement.
CGGTCCTGGAAATCACCAATCCCTGCTCCTCGAGCGAATTCATGGGGGGGTGCAGCGCCGATCGCACGACGCCCAGGTGCTCGGCGAGACCGGCCAGGGATATCTCCCTGGGTACGTCCCATGACTCCTCGAGGTCCCTGCCGAAGCCCGAAAGGTAGGTCAAAATCTCGAGTTGGCGCTGGTTGGGCACGCTGTCCCGTCCTGCAAAGTGTAAATCAAACCCAGCGGCCGTCGCTTCATCTGAAAATGGCCGTAGACCAAAGAAAGTTGGACCTCCCGAAGGAGCCTGGCGTGTACCTGTTCAAGAGGGCTGATGACCGGGTCCTGTACGTAGGGAAGGCTACGGACCTGAGATCCAGGGTCAGGTCCTACTTCGCGAAGAACCCCGATCGGGAGATGATCCCCCGTCTCCTGCAGGAGTCCGAGAAGATCGACTTCATTGTGACCCAGAAGCCGACGGAGGCCCTAGTCCTCGAGAGGGAGCTGATCAGGTCGAACCAGCCCAGGTACAACTCGTTGCTGAAGGACGGCAAGTCTTTCCCATTCATCGCACTTACCGGACATGAAAAGCCCCGGATAATGTTCACGAGGAACCCCCCCAAGGGCTCGAAGT